>CBDBIJ010000054.1:0-31263 GCA_965205655.1 Candidatus Latescibacterota bacterium | reverse complement strand
GTGCGGCAGCGATGCAAATTCTTCGAGCGAAACTCGCCGCAGCACATCGGCAGCTGTGAGAGCCCGGGCGTTTCCAGTTATCACCTCCTCACCGAGAAACCCCGTGATGCTCGAGGTGGTCGCATCACCGTCTCTGGACTGATGGCCATCGTCTCTCGTGACCTGTGTTGCGATCTCGGGGCCTTCCCACAGCACGCCGGCAGTGGGCCACGTCGACCCGAGAAACCGTATGAGCCGGCCGGGTGTAATGGCGAACAGATCTCCTCTCGGGCTCAGGGCCGCGGCGTACACCGGGCCCGTAGGGCGCTCGATTGGCAGGAATCGCATCCACCCTTTCCAGTGCCGCTCCAGAACGGTCAGCCCCGTGCCGAACACGGCGGCGGACGCGGTCCCCACCACCAGGCCGCGCTCGTAGGCGCCGGTAATCGGAACGGCGCTCGTGATAGGCGAGCTGAATTCCGCGAACGCGCGTCGTCCGCCGCCGGGGAGAATCTCCTCGACGCCGTCGTCATCGGTGACGTATAATCGCTTTGCCACCGGATCGAACACGACATCCGACACCGAACCCTCCAGCGCCGCCACCATTTGGATCGAGTACTCATCTGCGGCATCCGAGTGAAAGACGACCCTGTCTGACGCCGACTGAGTCAAACGCGTCAGCTCCTGTTCGAGAATGCGGTGGTTGAGGATATCGGAAAACACGAGCCTACCATCGACGAGCAGGAGTCGCGCCGGCTGGCCGGCGCCGGCCATCTCCAGGCTGGTGAACAAGCCGTCCGCGCTCACGTGTCCGACTCGCCCGTTCCCCGCATCTGCGACAAAAACGCCGCCGGCGCCGTCGGGTGTTGCACCGAGTGGGCTGCTGAGGGCGGCGTGGGAAGCGATGCTGCCCGATTCACTTCTCCCCTCCTCACCGGTTCCGGCGACCACCACGAGAAGGCCAGTCGCGTCCAGTCTGTAGACCCGGTGCGCGTCGCTGTCGGTGATGAGCAACCCACCCCGGCCGTCTCCCACGACATCTGCCGGACGCACCAGAGCAACCTCGAGTGCGGGCCCACCACTGCCAACCGGACTCTGATCGCCGTTGCCGGCGATGGTGATGATCGCGCCGTCGGCATCGACGCGCCTTACCCGCCTGTTGCCTGAGTCTGCGATTACGAGCCGGCCGGCAGCGTCGAAAGTGAGCCCGGTCGGATGGCGCAGACCTGCACCTGTCGCCGGCCCGCCATCGCCTGTGAATTCGGGCGCTCCCGTACCGGCCACGGTGTGAATCGTGCCGCCCCGGTCGATGCGGCGAATTCGGTGATTGCCTTCATCTGCCACCAAGACGCGATCGCTTGCGTCGACCGCCACGCCCGTTGGCCGATTCAGCTGCGCCTCCAGCGCCGGGCCGCCGTCACCGCCGGCGCCGGCCGCGCCTGTCCCGGCGACCGTCTCGATCGTGCCGTCTGGGGAGACCCGCCGCACCAGGTGATTGAGGCGGTCGGCGAAGTAGAGGTTACCGTGACTGTCGCGGTCGAGGCCAAAGGGCTGGTAGAGCGAGGCGTTACGGGCGTCGTCACCGTCTCCGCTGGCTCGAATCGTGCCGTTGCCGGCCAGCACTTCAGAGCGGTCCAGCACCGTGACCTGTCGGCTCCCGTAGTCAGCCACTACGATATCTCCGTCCGGTTTCACGGTGATGGCTTTCGGCCTCGAGGTGGCGGCGAATCTGGCGACAACACTAAGACGCGAGGATGCCAGCCGCAGGAGCCGGTTACCCAGCGCATCCAGCACCAGCAGATCGCCGTTCAGCTCGAGCGCGACATCGATCGGCTCGACACTGGCTCCCAGGGCGGCCGCCTCCCCCTCCCACGGCGCGTCGCTGCCGTTGCCGGCGATCGTGTTGAGCGTTCCGTTCGGGTCCACTTTGCGCACGCGACGATTGCCGCGGTCGGCGATGTAGATCGATCGGTCGACTCCGACTGCGACGGCCACCGGGTTCGACAGCTGTCCCAATGCCGAGGGCCCGCCGTCACCGCCGTACCCTCTCGTGCCGTTTCCGGCCGCCTTGCGGCCGGAACCGTCGGGGTCGAACTGCCAGACTATGTGGGTGCCCCGATCGGCCACGTGGACCTTGCCATTGGGGCCCACGGCCACGCTCGCGGGCGCGAAACGACCGTGTACTGTAGAGAAGATCGGGTGACCGGGGTCCACGAACGGTTGCAGAACACCGTCGGAGACTCGCCGGATCTGACGGTTGCCGAGGTCGACGATGTAGAGGGTCCCATCGGGGGCGATGTCGAGCCCGTCGGGGATCGACAGACTGCCCTGAAACACCCCTACGGCGAGATCGTCGCCTCCGTAGCGGCCGCTGCCCACCACCGTCGTTATCTCGCCGCCGGGCGAAACGGCCCGGACCCGATTCGATTGCTCGTCGGCGATGTAGAGCGTCCCGTCGGGTCCGGCGAGCACGTCCCGGGGCAGGAGACTCGCCGTCAGCGCGGAGCCTCCATCCCCGAGGCCGCCGCCAGCCACGATCCCGGCCTCACCGAACTCGAAGATGGCTCCCCAAGCGCTGCCGCAATTGAGTGCCGCTGCAAGGCACGCCGCTCTCCAGTAGCGGCTGCATACATCAGTGGTTGCCATGGCGCCTGCTCTCGATGTTACTGTTGCTTTGCGCACCGTCGCGTTCATACTAATATCCCCAGCCAACCGCTGAATCACAAACGAGGTTCGACATGGCTGACGCCCCGCTGTTTCCGACCACCGTCATAGGTAGCCTGCCCCGGCCCGAGTGGGTCCGGCAGCTGATACTGGATCGCAAGGGACAGAGAATTTCCGAGGAGGACGCCGACGGAATACTGGACAGGGCCATCGAGTCCGCCATCCTGATGCAGGAGCGGGCCGGACTCGATGAGATCAGCGACGGCGAGTGGCGCCGCGAGAGCTACGTGAAGGTGTTTGCCGAGCGGGTCCGCGGCTTCGAGCCCGACCTGATGGTGAGCGACTTGCCATACCCGGCGGTGGTAGCCCCGATCGAGTACCACCGGCCGATTGCGGTAGACGAGATCCGCTTTCTTCGCGCCAGAACCAAGCGGCGCATCAAGGCCACGCTGCCTAGCCCCTACACCATCGGTCGCCGCATGTGGCATCCGGAGCACTCGGCGGGAGCCTATCCCGAGCCGGAGAAACTCATGGAGGCCTGCATCCCCATCCTCACGAGCGAAATCGAGCAGCTGAAGGAGGAGGGGGCAGACACGGTACAGCTGGACGAACCGTGGCTCAATCGCCTCGTCGACCCCGAGGTGCGCTCCAAGGACGGGGTCACGGACGTTGACTACGAGATCGACCTCTGCGTCGACCTCGTCAACCAGGTCGTTCAGGAGGTCGGCGCACAGGATGATCTGACATTGGCCGTTCACCTCTGCCATGCTCACTTCGACCATCGCCACGGCAGCGAGGGGCCCTACGACCTGATCATGCCTGGCCTGTCTAGAATTCAGGTAGACGTCATTTCACTCGAGCTGGCCACGCCTGTGTCGGGCGGCCTCGAGTGTCTGCGTCAGTTTCCCGGTCATGCCCGCCTGGGGTTGGGATGCGTCGACCATTGCGACAGGGAGGTGGAAACGCCAGAGCTCGTCGCCTCCCGGGCCGAGGCGGCCATGGAGCATGTCGACAGGGCGCGCATCACTCTGCATCCTGACTGCGGTTTCTCTCCCTCTGTACAAAATCCCATGGATCTGGACGAGGCCTACCTGAAACTGCAGGCGATGTGTTCGGCATCCCGGCTTCTGCGAGAGCGCTGGAGCTAGTGTGCCGTCCCGGACATAGCGTGCAGAGCAGGTCCCGAGGCGCGCTACTCTGCGTCCTGCTCACGGCGTTCAGCTGCAGCCATACAGCCCCGTATTATCGCGCCGATCTGCTGCCGCTCGTCGAGCCGGAGCTAGACGCGGCTGAGATTTCTCAGCGCGTGATTCTCATCGGTGATGCTGGCAATCCTCTGGTGGAGGAACCGGTGCTGCACACGCTCGGGCACTGGGCCGGCCTCATGCCGCAGAAGACGACCGTCGTATTTCTAGGAGATAACATCTACGAAAGCGGCATGCCGGAGGCCACCGCCGGAGGACGTCGTGAGGCGGAGCGGCGTCTCATGGCGCAGCTGGGGCCGGTGGCGTCAGCCGGGGCACGTGCCCTGTTTATCCCCGGGAACCACGATTGGGGACCGGGCGGAAAGCGTGGTCTCGCAGCTGTCATTCGCCAGCAGGAGTTCATCGACCGTGAGCTCGGTCACCGGGAGGGCTTTCTTCCCAGAGACGGCTGCCCGGGGCCGCACGCGGTGGATGTGCCCTCACCTCGACATCCCGACAGGACGCGACTCATCGCGATCGATACCTACTGGTTCTTAGCCGCAGAGGAGATCCCCCAGTGGTGCCGCCAGAACAACCGGGACTCCGTGCTCGCCGAGCTCGGTCGGCTCGTCGGCGAACCAGGTCCGGCGCGTGTCATCCTGCTGGCCCATCATCCTCTCAAATCGCACGGCGTCCACGGCGGCTTCTTCGACTGGAAAGATCACTTGTTTCCGCTCACGCGAGTGCGTCGATGGATGTGGCTGCCCATCCCTGTCATCGGCTCGCTGTATCCGATCGCTCGCAGCTCGTTCGTCGCCAGCCCGCAGGACCTGCGCAGCTCGGAGTACTCCAGACTGGTTGATGACCTGTCGCGCGCACTGCGACCTCACAGGCCGCTCATCGTCGCCGCCGGCCACGAGCACAGTCTGCAGGTGATGGAGGGTGGCAGTGCGGCGCGCTATGCGGTCGTGAGCGGACTCGGCTCGAGCCGCAAGGCCACGGCGGTGGGCCACGGTTCCGATACCTTGTTCGCCCATCTCAAGCCGGGGTTCGTCGTCGTCGACGTCACCCTCTCCGGCGCCGTGCTCCTGCGAGTGGTGGAGCCGCACAAGGAGAAACCCGTCTTCACCAAGTGGCTATGATCGCATGGCCCCTAGGCCGCGGCGGTGTCCACGTCTGCGTAGGCGAAATCCCCTTCGAAGGACCTCGCCAGTCGCTGTGACGCCAGATCCAGATCGACGACGTTCGGGGACCATTCCACGGCGCGGATGGAGTCTGCATCCACTGTATAAGTGCCCCAGTCCTCGGTGACCCGTCCCCACACTTCGAACGGACCTGGTCCTGCGACCACGTCGGCGAAACGCTCAAACACATCCGGCCACAGAACGACGTCGACGCTCTCCGTGTTGTCCTCGAGCGTCAGAAACATCATCGGCTCGCCCCGCTCCACGCGGTGCATGCGCTCCGTCACCTCCTTTCCGAACAGTTTGATTCGCTGTCCGACGTGCCGGTGGACCTCGCGGGCCGGCACGGCGCCGCTGGCCCCTGGGTGGAGCTGCAATATCTCCAGGACATCCCCCGACAGCATGTACCCGAGGAGCTCCAGTTCGTTGAGACACTTCTGGGCCAGGTTGTAGTCCGTCAGATCGCGCGGCGCCAGCTGGCCGGTCTGGAGCAGGCAGTCGCCCGCGGCGAAAAGGTCCGCCTGCGCCTCTGGCCTCCCTGCGGTGAGGATATCGTCCAAGACGTAGAGCGACTGCGGTTGCGTGAGCTGGAAACAGTCGAACGCCCCCACCCGTATCAGCCGCTCGATCTCCAAGCGATGCGCCCCCTCGACACGCTCGACGAAGTCGACGAGATCGCGGAAGGGCCCGTTGCGGCCGCGTTTCTCGACGAGCTCATCGAGGCAGCTTGCTCGCACGCCGCGAACGTGCATGAAGCCCGGACGCATCAGGCAGTCGCGGCCGCGGAACTTTATCGCCGAGTCGTTGATGTCCAGCGGCAACACCCGCACCCCCCAACGCCGGGCCTCGTTGAGATAGACGTCTTTGCGATAGAACCCGTGGCCGTTGCTGATCACGGCGGCGATGAACTGGGCCGGAAAGTGCGCCTTGAGCGAGGTGCACTGAAACGACAGTTGGGCGTAGGTGGCGCTGTGGGATTTGCAGAAACTGAAGCCGGTGAAGGAACTGACACGCTCCCACAGCTCGCGCGCCTGAGCGGCATCGAGCCCGCTGCGCTGCCGGCAGCCGCTCAGAAATGCCCGCGCCGTTTCCCGCCACGCATCGTCGTCGGGCGCGCCCTCGTGCTGGCTGTTCATCATCTTGCGGATCTTGTCGGCCTGCTTGAAACCGAGCCCCGCCACCTGATGGCAGATCTTAGTGACGTCCTCCTGAAAAGCGCACACGTCGTGGGTGTCGCGCAGGATCTCCTCGACGGAGGGGTGGACGAACTCCCAGTCCCGGATCCCCCGCTTCCGCTTGCGCTCGCGCTCCACGAAGACCTGGGTGTACTTCGATCCGGCGGGCCGCACCAGGCTCGACGTGATCGTGATCTCCTCGAAGGTCTCGGCCTGCGCTTTTTGATTCAGCCGTCGCTGCGCCGGGCTCTCGATGTAGAATATCCCCTTCGTCCTCCCCTTGCGGATCACGTCCTTCACTTTTTCGTCGGCGTAGCATTTTTCCAGGTCCCAGACCTCGGGGTCCTCGAGCCCCTGCTCCTCGAGCTGCGCCAGGGTGTCGCGCAGCACCGAAAGCGACCCGTTTCCGAGAATGTCGAACTTGATGAGGCCGAGCTCGTCGATGCCGTTGTGCATGTCGATCTGGGTGATGATCCTGTTCTTTTCGCCTCCTGAGCGCTCGCAGGCCACGTGGGGCCGTATGGGATCGTTGGTGATCAGCACGCCGCCGGGATGCTGGCCCAGAAAACGGGGCTTGCCGCGAACGCGCTCGGCGATCTCCCACAGGCGGCGGATCTCATCGTCCTCTATCCGCTGCGTCGCCGCTCTCTGACTCGCGAGGATTGCCGTGATCTGCTCCTCCGTGTAGCCGAAGACCTTCGCCGTTTCGCGGAATGCCGCCCGCTCGCGGAAGTGGTTCGTCGTGCAGGTCACCGCCACCCGATCCTCGCCCCACCTGCTGACGAGGTATTCGAACACCTCGTCCCGCTCGTCCCAGCCGAAGTCGAGATCGGCGTCGGGCGGCGAGGCCCGATCCTCGTTGAGAAAACGCTGGAAGTAGAGATCGTAGCGGATCGGATCGAGATCGCTGACGCCGATGTTGTAGAAGGTGATCGAGTTCGCGGCGCTGCCCCGGAGGATCGTGCAGTCCTGCGGCCGCCTGTAACGGCTGCGGAAGCGCTCGTTTCCCCAGTCGCGGATCTCCTTGACCATGAGGAAGTAGGACGGGTATCCGAGCTTGGAGATGACCTCCAGCTCCATGGCCTGGACCTCACGGGCCTTGGAGCCGGTCGGCGTCCGCTCGTCCGGATAATTCCGCTCGAGGCCGTGCCAGGCCAGTTCGGACAGGTAGGACTCCGGCGTGTAGCCGGCCGGCACCGAAGCCTTGGGCAGGATCCACTCGCCGAGCTCGAGCTCTACGTTGCATTCATCGGCGATGCGGCCGGCGTTGAGCAGCGCCTCCGGATGCTCGGGGAAAGCCCGCCGCATCTCCTCCTCCGTGCGGAAAGTGGCGTCAATCGAGGCGCACTCCCCATGCGCCAGCATCGAGAGCGCGGCGTTGAGACCGATGGCCGTCAGAATCTGATGGGTCGGAAAATCGTCTCGGTCGAGAAAGAAGGTGTCGTTCGTGGCCACCATGGGCAGGTGGAGCGCCCGCGCGCGCCCCGCCAGATCGCGGCTGCGTCTGCGCGTCGCGGCCGAGTGACTCACGAGCTCGCCGAACAGACCCGCCCTGTTCGGCCCGTTGGCCGCCAGCTCGAGAATTCGGGGGAACGCGGTGATGACGAAAAGGTTCGGCCAGCTCGACGACAGCAGCTCATCGAACGAGAAATCTGGCGACAGGTGGCGCTGGGTGATGATGTCGCACAGCTCGGTGTAGCCGGCCGCGTTTTTCGCCAGCAGTACCAGGCGCTCGCGGCCGGCCACCCCGGCGCCGTCCACCGGCGCCAGCGGCGTGTCGGTTACGGTGTGGTCGTCCGAAGTCGGTGGGGAGGCGGTGCGCCGCGACTCGGTCAGCTCAACGCCGAGGATCGGCTTGATGTGGCGCCGGCGGCACTCCATGTACAGCTGGATGAGGCCGCTCATCCTGTCCGTGTCCGTCAGGGCCACGGCCGGCATCCCCAGCTCCTTTGCCCTCCCCGCGAGCTCCGGTATGCTGGGAACGCCGGCGTGGAACGAAAACTCCGAGTGGCAGTGCAGGTGGGCGAACCCCATGTCAATGAGCCATCGAGATGTTGGCCGCACTCACCACGGCTCCGAAGCCGCCTCGCTCGCGAATGGCGGTGAGCGCCCGCCCGAGGGACCCCTGTTGGCGCTGCCGGTTGTGTTCGAAGAGGTCGATCTGGCCGGAGCCGCGTCCGGGCCGGCTCACTGCCACGCACATGGACCTGATCGCCACCCGGCGCCGGTAGGCGGTTTCGAACAGTGCTGTCGTAGCCGCCAGCAGCGTCTCGAAATCGTCGGTGGCGCAGCCCAGGATCCGCGACGCCTGGGCGCTCCTGTTGTCGGTGTAGCGCAGGACGAGTCTTATTCCCCGCGCCAGCATGCCGCGCCGCCGCAACTCGTGGCACAGCTTGTCCACCGTGTAGCGCGCGCACGCCTGCAACGCCTCGGCGTCGTTGATGTCGCGATCGAGCACGGTCTCGGCCTGGACCGATTGCCGAGGCACCGCCCGTGCTCCGGCGTCCACGCCTCGCGCCAGCCCGTAGAGCTTTTCTCCGTCGTCGCGGCCGAAGCGCTTCACGAGCGCGGCGCGTCGAAGCGGCCGGAGCTGACCCACCCGGTCGATCCCGTACATCCGCGCTCGGTGGCGGCACGAACTGGAGAGTCCGGGAAGGTGGTCGAGCTGAGTTGCCGCCAGCACTCCGAGCTCCTCTGCGGGGTCGCATATCGACACGCCGCATGGTCGCGCTCGTCGCGCGATCACCCTCGCGATCAACCGATTCTGTGATAGGCCCACGGCCACCTCCAGGAGTCCGGTGCGCTGTTGTACGGAGCCGGCAACCGCGGCGGCGATCTGCGGCCACGGCATCTGCCGCTGGGCCGGCGTCCCGGTCAGATCGAGCAGGCAGTGAGCTCGACCGTCCAGCTCGAACCTAGGGGTGTAGTCGAGGAGGACTTGCGAGAGCCGCTCGAGTAGCCGCTGCTCCATGTTTTCATCCCGGCCCACGGTGGCGATTCGGTTTCGCCATTTCCGCCTCATCGCGAACACCGGCATGCCCAACTCCACGCCCAGGTCCCGCGCCGTCTTCGAGCAGGCGAAGACGGCCGCCTTGTGACTCTTCGCGCTCTGGCGCACGACGGCGAACGGGCGCTGGCGCAGCTCCGGTCTGTCTGCCGCAATCGCCTGCGCCGCCAGCTGGTCGACGTCGATCGCCAGGTAGAGCGGCGGCCGCGGCCGTGCGCTGGTGTTCGACCCATCCGGCATGTGCGGTATGTACATTATTGCGAGCCCTGTCTGCATTTCGCTGAGCTGTCCGATAACTGCACATATGTATAGTCTTCCCAGGTGTCCGTGTCAACAAAAAAAGGCCCGCGGTTTCCCGCGAGGCTATTCTACATAACATGCTGTTAGTAAAAGAATTACATTGATAGGTATCAGCTCATGCACTGGCGCACGAGCTGCTTCACCTGGGCTACGACCTCATCGCTCATGACGGCCTTCAGGTGGCGTATGATCTGGGGGCCGATCTTGAGGGTCTTGAAGGCGCCGTCGGTGTAGTTGGCCCGTTCACCCTCCGAGTACCCCATGCCGATTTCCTTGGTGATGTTGTTTGCCACATGGACAAGGGCAACGAGGGGCGGGGGCAGGTCCCCGGTGGCGTGGTGCAGGCCGACGGCTGCCACCAGCTCGCCCGGCATGCTCGATTTCTGCAACAGCAGCTCGCCGATGAATTCGTGGCTGACCATGCCACCGGAGAGTTCGTTCTCCGCTTCGTGGAAGGTGCTGCTATCCGACTCCATGGTGCGCACGATTCGGTCGAACCACTCCCAGAAGAAGAACCCCTGAATCATCTTGCCACAGTCGTGCAGGAGGGCGGCCACCCAGTACTCGTTGAATTCGACTTTCTGCGTCAACGTGACGAGCTCCTGCTCGCACATCTTGTCGACGATGAGGGCACAGGCCACCGAGTGCTCCCAGAATCGCTGCATCTCGAACTCGCTGTCCTCCGGCCGCACGAAGCTGTTGATCAAGGCGATCTGCTGCGCGATGGCCCCGACCTTTCTCAGGCCGAGACGCACGATCGCTTCGTTGCAGGTTCCACCGGCGCGAGGTCGCGCCCGCGAACATCGGCGAGTTCGCCACCTGTACGACCTTCAGAACCACCGCCGGATCGGACGACAGCAGCTCTTCGAGCTGCGCCATCGTCGTCTTGGGATCGTTGACGAGACGCATGATGTGGAGAACGATCGAGGGAAGCGTGGGCAGGGTGTCGAGCTGGTCGAGCCTGTCGCGGATGCGTTCCTCGAGCTCCTGCGTGTCCACCTCACCGGTGACCAGCTCTTCCATCTGGCTGCTCTGCAAACCGGTCGCCACCAGCTGCTGCAGCAACCCCTGGCCGGTCGTGAAGGCCATCTCCCACGGGCAGACATACACGTTTTCGAGACCGGCGCACTCTTCGCTCTGTTCCTTGGCGACGTAGCCCGGGAGGATCAAAAACAGAGGGATCTGTCCCTTGTTGCCGAGCACCGGTATCGTGCTGCGGGCGCTCACCGCCTGCCTTTGAATCACGACGACGCAGCGAATTGCCTCGCCACTCTTGCGAATGACGCCCGAAACACGGGTGTAGTCATCCTGGATCTGGGTCGGCAAGCCGTACTTGTAGCTGAGCAGCAGTTTCAGAAACTTGGCGAGGGTCTGCTCCGCCTTGCCGGGCTGCTGAACGATGAGTCCCAGCTCGTGTACGTGCGTTTCAGTCGCTTCCTCGGCCATTCCCTTCGATTCTTTCGCCTGCGCCGCCGTCGGCGACGGCGCGGCTGCCTTCGAGAAGGTTGCTCACCATCCACAAGCAGCCAGTCAGTATACGACAATCATATACGACAATCGAGTATCCTGACACCAGCGCAGTTTGGGCTATCTTCGCGTGCATGCCTGACCCCAATCTGGCCTGCCTTATCATCGCCGCCACCGCCACGTCGGCTACGGCTCGGAGCGATCCGCCATGACCGGTACAGCGAATCTGTCCCTGGAGAAGGCGCGGCATGTCATGAATGGGCACAGCCCGGATGTCGTTGGCGACGACGGCAAACCTCGCGCTGCCGTGGCCTGTCTCCTCGACGAAGCGCCTCCCGACGCGGCGACGGAGGCGGCGGCGGCGATTCGCATCCTGTTCATCGAGCGCTCGACGCGAGGGGATGACCCGTGGTCCGGACACATCGCCTTTCCAGGGGGAAAGATGGATCCCTCCGAAACAGATCCGCGCCTGACTGCCGAGCGCGAGACTCTCGAGGAAATCGGCTTGGAGCTCGATGCCGCCGAGTATCTCGGTCGCCTCGACGACATCTCCACCGCTACGATCCCCGTCCTCGTTTCCGCTTTCGTCTACGGCCTGGGTGGCCCGGTTTCCCTGACCCTGAATTACGAGGTCAACGCCGCTTTCTGGTTCCCCGCGGCCGACCTCGTCGACCCCGAGCGGCAAACGGAGTTCATACTCGAGGGGGGGCGGGCGTTTCCGGCAATCGATCTCATGGGGCCGGGACGGCCGCTGCTGTGGGGCGTGACCTACCGCTTCGTCACCCGCTTCCTCCAGCTGCTGGGGGTCGATGTACCCGGCTCGCGGTAGCGAACGATCTCATGACGCGAATCAGCTCCCATCCGTACACGCCGCCCATCATCTTCACACCCATCGCCTCTTACTGCTTCGTTTCCGCCATGTCGAGTGAGTCGATATCGTGGCCGGTGATAGTGGCGCTGGTGTGCGGAGGACTCGTCACCTGGACACTGGCTGAATACGTCATTCACCGGGCCGTTTTTCACTATGAGCCGCGTTCCGTCATCGGCGTTCGCCTGCACGACCTCTTCCACGGCCGTCACCACGACCGCCCCAACGACTTGCGGCACGTCGTCATGTCACCGGCGGTCAGCTTGCCGTTGGCGGCCCTTTTCTACCTGCTGTTTCGGCTCGTCATGGGCCCGCTCCATGCAGCCCCCTTCTTCGCCGGCTTCGCAGTGGGGTACCTGCTCTACGATGGTGTTCACTATTTGATTCACAGCAAGGCGCCTCGAAGGGGATCGGGCCCGCTGGGCTGGCTCGGAAGGCGCCACTTGCGGCACCACTTCGGCGACGATTCCCTCGGCTTCGGAGTCACGTCCCCGTTCTGGGACTATGTCTTCGGAACGAAAGTGCCGACCGGGTCGACGCCAGTTAGCACTCGTCGTAGCCCGTGAGCGCGCGGATCCAGATGTTGCGGTAGCGCACCGGGTTGCCATGGTCCTGAAGCTTGAGTGGTCCCAGAGGCGGGTGAGGCGTGTCGTAGTGCGTCAGGTTCTTGTGAGTGGTAGGACCACGCATCTCCTGACGATGGTGCAGGAGGATCCCGTTCTGCAAAACTGTCATGAAGCCGGGCTTGGAGAGCTTGCCGCCCTCCCACCGGGGCGACTCGAAGATGACGTCGTAGGTCTGCCACTCGCCCGGCGGGCGGCAGGCGTTTACCAGCGGCGGATACTGTCCGTAGACGGCCCCCGTCGCTCCATCGGCATAGGTGGGGTTGTCGTAACAATCGAGTACCTGGATCTCGTACAGTCCAGACAGAAACACGCCACTGTTGCCGCGTCCCTGGCTGTCCCCCTCGACGACGGCTGGAGCCGCCCACTCCACGTGGAGCTGGCAGTCGCCGAAATGTTCCACTGTTTCGATGTCGCCAGTCGGAGTAACTTCCATGTACCCGTTCTCCACCTTCCACTGCGCCTCCCCGTCCCGCCCTCTCCAGCCGGACAGATCGGTGCCGTCGAAGAGTGCAGTGGCATCTGACGGGCGTTCGGTACCCATACCCGGCGCAACCACCCGCGGTTGCGGGCGGCTGGAGTCGTGAACCCGCCACTTTGAGCCGGGCTGGATCGGCGTGTCGTCGTAACCGAGCGTGGCCATGTCTTCTCCGATCCGCGCTAGTAGAAGGAGTGCGTTGGGGGGTCAACGGATCGGCAATGTAGCTCGAGCGCAGCCGCTCTGCAAAAACGATGATGCAACCCGTGGTCGTTGGCGACATCCTCCGGGGTCAGTTCGTGGACCGGCCGAACCAGTTCCTCGTCCGCTGCCGGCTCGACGGTCGCCTCATCCGCGCATTCATGCCGAATCCCGGTCGCATGCACGAGCTCCTGTTTTCCGGTGTCACACTCTACCTCGAGCCCGCGCCCCACTCCGGTATCCGCCGCACCCGCTACACCGTGCTGGCGGTGGAGCGCGACGGCAAGCCGATCTTCCTCCACACTCACCTGACGAACCGAGTCGCTCGCTTCCTCATCGACCATAAGCGCATACCGGCGCTGGAGTCGGCCGAGGTCATCGACTCCGAAGTCGCGGTCGGTCGCAGCCGCTTCGATTTTCTCCTCCGCACAGGCGGGGAGCAGATTCATCTGGAGGTGAAGTCGTGCACTCTCTTCGGCAACGGCGTCGCCATGTTTCCCGATGCCGTCACCGACAGAGGCCGGAAGCATCTCGTCGAGCTCGCCGCCATGCGCGGCCCTGGAGCGCGTCCCGTCGTCCTCTTCGTCGTCCACACCCCGCAGGTCGAGTGGTTCATGCCCGACTATCACACCGATCTCGCTTTCAGCCGCACCTTCCTCGAGGTGCGCGAACAGGTGCAGATCGTCCCCATATCGATTGACTGGCGATCCGATCTCACTCTCGATCCGGAGGCGAGACAGCTCGTCATCCCCTGGGATTATCTCGAGAGGGAAGTCAGAGACGCGGGCGCCTATCTGCTGATTCTGAGGCTGCGGAGGGTGCGGCGTGTGGCAATCGGTCAACTCGGGTCGATCCGTTTCGACAAGGGCTACTACGTGTACGTCGGCTCGGCCATGGCCAGCCTCTCAACCCGCGTCGCTCGACACATGAGGAAGCGAAAACGAATGCACTGGCACATCGACTACCTGCGCCAGGCAGCCGACCACGTCGTCGCACTGCCGATCCGCAGCTCGCAGAGGCTCGAATGCCGCGTCGCCTCGGCCTTCGGCGCGGTGCTGGATCGCGGTCCTCTCGGTTTTGGCTCCTCCGACTGCGCCTGCCCGACTCATCTCATGTGGTCCGGCAGCGACCCGTTGCAGCAACCCCCCTTCCACGAGCTGCTCCAGCAGTTTCGCATGGCCCGCCCGTGCGAGAAACCCGTCGAGTGATAGATGCACCCTATGTGTCGTAAATCGCTCCGATAGGCGACGTCGCGAGGCAATGTCCGCCTCATCGATAGGTTCGCGACGCAAAGTGTCGCGAACCCCACAATTTTGGTGTTTTCTCACGCAAGACGGCCGATAAGTCTCATATCCCCTTTTGAGGCATTCCCCCGTCGCCCACCATTCATGAACACCGCAGCGCAGGGTCTGGCACGCATCCAGAGCGAGAGCCGGATCTCCGCAAACACCTGGCGCGACTGGTGCGCCCGGCTCGAGATCGACCTCGACGAGGCAGTCGAGGTATGGGATGAGATCTGCTATCCCATGGCGCTCGTGGCCCGCACGATGCCGGATGTCGCCTACGTTCTGCGACTGCGGGCATTCCGCCGCGATCAGGACATCCTGGACTTCCGGGAGGAAATCCCCGTGGTCCTGCACTTCAACGCTTTCGTCGGCTCGCTCCAGGACGGTGCCACCGTCGGGGAAAAGTACAGAGCCGCCGTCCTGCGCTACTATCAGAAGTCCGCATCGAAGTCCTCCAGTCTCCCCCGCGACACCTTCGTGCGATCTTTGCTCTCCGACCTGTGCACGGCGCTGCTGCTGGCCAAGCTGTTGCCGGCGGGCAAGGTCAATCTCAGCCGCCTTCTCACAGTCCTCGTCGAAGAGAAAGGCACCCTTGGCAGCTTTGCCGGCCTGGCTCTCAACTCGCTGTCCGACAAGCCGTTCACCGATGAAGTCGCGCAGTGCTTGAAAATGAGGGCCGCACTTGCCGAGGCCCTGTCATCGCCCACTCGTGAGGCGGCTGCGTCGAAGGCAGATTCGGAAGAAGATGATGAAGACGAGCGGTCGGGGGAGACAGGGGATCCATCCGATGAGGATGCCGATTACACAGAGGATGACGACGCCGGGGAAGAAGGTGATGGAGAAGAGGAGGATGATGAGGACGAGGAGGATGATGGGCCCGAACCAGACGATGAAGCGGATGAGTTCGTCATCAGCTTCAAGACCGCCATTGAGGCCGTCTACGAAGCAGAAGCCGAGGCCGATATATCGATTCCGGAAGAGCTGCTCGCCGTTCGCCAACGGGCGGTCAGCACCTTCGATCCACTGCACGCCCGCATTGCCTCGCCCGAGGAGGCACGAAGCATCGTCAGCAAGAGAGTCGGCGATGGGGGCGCCGGCCGCGAGCGCGCCCTGCGTCCGCAGCCCAAATCGGGTGGCGGCGGTGCGAAATCCGGGCCGAACCCCCTCATGGCTGCGAGGGGCACATCCTCTGGATCGGCGGCCGCGCCTCGTAGCGTCAGTTCGGCGCCGGGGAAGAGTTCGAGCAGCACACCTCTCGGTGCCGGCGGGGCCAAGCCGGCGGCGGCGAAGATAGATCGCCCCTCTGCCTCAACGGCGGCACCAGCAGCCTCCACAGACGCATCATCAACATCATCGCCGACCCCGCCCGCTGCAGGCTCGGGTGGATCCGACACGGCCGACGTCGAGCTGCCGGCGACGGTCGCGTCTGATGAGCCTCTAGAAGTCCCGCGCATTGCCAAAACGGACTTGGGCCCCAGGGTCAACCTCATCGGCCAGCTGCTCGGAAACCTCGAGCAGCTGGACCCCCGCATATGGAACCTCTATTCCGAGCCGACTGCAGACGTGGATGAGCTGTGCGATCTGGCCGACGCGCTCCTCACCGAGAATTCCGGAGCAGAGAGGGCGTACGCCGCCCTGCGTGTGGTGGCGCAGCAGCAGCAGCTCAAGGCCCTCCTCACCCTGCCGGCCGACAATCGTCTCAAGGAGCGCCGTTTCGATCTGGAGGCCCAGGCCTTCATCAACACCGTCAGCTCAAGCCGTCGATCATTCGAGTCTGATAGCCGCCAGCTCGTGCCCCTGCCCAAGGTGCTCGATCACGCCGCCGCCTCACTGGTTCGTCTCGAAGCGCTCAAAAGCAGCATCAAACTCGCTCGCGCTGGCACCGAGGAGTTTTCCGCCGAAGCGGCCACCAAGATGTACGAGACTGTGTTGAGCAACGTGACCTATAAGGCGGATCGCGAGATGATCGAGTCGGTGCGCCAGAAAGCGGACGCGGATATCAAGGCGCTCGCAGAGCTGGTCGAGGCGGAAATGGCCGTTGAGCGGGTTGTGGCGAGCTGCGAGGAGTATCTGCAGACGTTGAATGAGGGCGGCCACACCGAGAGTGTCGAGTCCCTGTCCGCTGTGTTTGGCTCCGAACCGCTCCAGTTCGAGGGTATCGATCCCGCCGGGGGGCCGGGGAAGGGTCTTCCGGAGAAGTTCGCCTCATCCTGCGGCCTGGGCGACATCCTCGACTCCACGCGCGAGTACATGCTCGGAAAGGTGTGGAGTGCGCTGCAGCCGATCCATCAGCCCGAAAAGGTGACTCAGCGCGTCGACGACCTGATCCGCGCGCAACTGGCGGGCTGCGCCAGGCTCCCGGTTCGAAAAGAGCGGCACGAGAACAACCCCCGTGTCGCCCTCTCGGTGGTGAGCCTCGACAAACTGTCGGGGAGCCGGGAGCTCGGCCATCTGTTCGTGCGCTTATCCGTGGATGGGAAGCTTCTCTTCGTCGAAGACTTCGAGGACGGCAGCTACGTCGACCTCTTTGAGCTCTGCAAGAATGAGCGCAAGCAGATGCACGCCAGGGCCCGCGGACGGGCACAGGTGGAAGCCACTGGTGAGCTGCAGACGGGCTCCAGCTATCTCCACTCAATGGGCCGCACCAACAAGCCCTTCGGTAACAGCGAAAGGGAGGTCATGAGCGGCTGTGTCCTTACCGATGAGGGCGAACCCAGAGTTTACCAGACTTTCTAGCGAGATTCGCCTTGAGCGCCGCTGTCGCTCGGCGCTACGCCGGATCCGTAGACCAGACCGATAACGACCCCTCCCACCCCCTGCTCGACGACGTGCCAGATGGCGTCGACGAGCAAGAGCGTCGCTGTCGATGTTCCCTGCGCAGCGTGCAGAATCAATCCGTGCGGCAACACGTAGATGAGCCCCATGACGGCGCCGAACCTCGCGCCTTCCGATACTGGCGATCTGCCACTGGCCCCTCGCGGGTATACGTACGACATGAGCAAGGCGAGGACGAAGTGGCCGAGAAGCAGGAATCCGACGAGCGGCTGTTCGCGCGCGACTGTCGTATTCTCGGCGTAGAATTCCGCCATGATCCAGGTGTGCCACAGCCCGGCCAGGATCGCCATGGCGATCATCGCGGCGACGGTGGCGAGGACGAGTCTCCCCAGGTTCATGAATCACCTCCCCGGGCCGTGAAAGCCCTTTCGTGTGCCTGGTGTCGCAGTTGATAGGCGGCCAATCTACAGAATCGCAGGGGGCCTCTCAATGTCGTCGTCGTCACCGGTTGCCGCGGCCCGGTCGTTCGCGGATCATTAGCCATCATGATCGATGACGATACGTTGAGCCGACTCGATGCCACGGCGCAGGCGGAGCTGGTTCGAAACAGGGAGATCTCTGCGGCGGAGCTCGTCGAGGCGACGGTCGAGCGAATCGAGCGCTTCAACCCGGCGATCAACGCCGTCGTAACCCCCATGTATGACGAAGCCAGAGCGGTTGCGGCGGATGTGGGGGCGGATGGCCGCTTTGCCGGTGTGCCCTTTCTGCTGAAGGATCTTGGCGCCCCGTACGCGGGCGTGCCGATGACCTCGGGCACAGGGATCCTCGAGAGATTCGTGCCGGAATTCGATAGCGAGCTGGTCAGCCGCATCAAGCGGGCCGGTCTCATCGTCATCGGTAAGACGAACACCCCCGAGCTGGGCTGTCACGCCACGACCGAACCGCGTCTGTTCGGGCCGAGTCGCAATCCGTGGGATACGGAGCGCACGACTGGGGGCTCCAGCGGTGGTTCGGCGGCGGCAGTGGCCGCACGCCTCGTGCCCATGGCCCACGGCAACGACGGCGGTGGCTCCATCCGCATTCCCGCCTCCTGCTGCGGCGTGTTTGGACTCAAACCGACGCGGGCGCGCAACCCGATGGGGCCGGAGTCCGGTCACCCCTCCAGCATGCTGGCCGCCGATCACGCGTTGACGATATCGGTGCGCGACAGCGCCTCACTGCTCGACTGCACCTGTGGCCCCGACCCGGGGGCCCCCTACGTAGCCCCGCCGCCGCAGCGTCCCTTCATAGATGAAGTAGGCGCCGATCCCGGCCAGCTGCACATCGCCTATTCCTCCGCGATGCTGAGTGGCGCCGAGGCCCACATCGATTGTCGCGCCGCCGTCGAGGACGCGGTCGGTTTATGCGCGGAGCTCGGCCACGTTGTGGAGGAAGGATCTCCCGATGTAGATGGTGCCGAGATGATGTCGAGATTCAGCATCGCCTTTGCCGCCATGGTTGCTTCGCGAATCCAGGAACTCGAGCTGTTGACCCGTCTGCAGATCACCGAGCAGCACCTCGAACCGCTGACCTGGGCCGTGTACGAGAGAGGCCTGGACACCCCGGCTGCCCAGTACCTCCTCGCGCTCAGCTACTTGCAATTGGTGTCCCGCACTATGGCAACCTTCTTCGAACGCTACGATGTGTGGCTGACACCCACCCTTGGCGAGCCGCCAGTGACCCTCGGGACGTTCGATCTGACTGTCGAGCAGCTGCGGGAGTTTGGCGAGCAGCGAATTCTCGACTTCATGCCGTTCACGCCCATCTGCAATGTAACGGGACTGCCGGCCATGTCGGTGCCGCTGTTCTGGAACGCGTCGAGGCTCCCGGTTGGCACGCAGTTCGTGGCGCCGTTCGGCGCTGAGGCGCGTCTCTTCAGGCTGGCGGCGCAGCTCGAGGAAGCTCGCCCCTGGGCAGGGCGACGTCCGCCCGTGTGCGCATGATTGGGAGATTGCTTCCCGGGCTTGAATCGACAGTGACTGGGCGCGAATTTCGTCCGCTATGAAGAGATCGACCCTCACCTTCGAAAAACCCTTTCCCGCCCTCACTCCGGCTCAACGGCTCCATCTCGATGTGTACGGCTACGTCGTCATCGAGAATACGTTGTCCCCTGAGGAGGTGGAGCGCTTACAGAGCGCCGTCAAGCGCCTCAGGGACAGACTGTGCAACCTCGGAGAGTCAGGGCGCGCTCCCGGCGAGCACGGCTCTGCCTATCTCCAGATGGACAAGCCACACCACCACTACATGACCAACATCCTCGGCGCCGACCCCGACATCACCGCCTACGCCACCCATCCGTGGATGGTCGGCATGGCCGAGGAGTTCATCGGTGGTGAGGCCCGCATCGTCGAAATGAATGTCCACATCAACAGACGCGACCCCGATGAATCCATCGACGACGACGCGCGGACGCGTGGGCCGCGCTTCAGCTTTCACCGCGGCGCTGACGCGCCTTTCGCCTGCCACATGCAAGACGGCCTCTGGCATTGCAACTTCGTCAAGACCCTGACCACCCTCACGGACCTCGGGCCGGACGATAGCGGCACCGTCGTCATCGCCGGCAGCCACAAGCTGGACCTACCCGCGTCGCAGCTCATCGAGCTGACCTACGAAGACCGGTCCCTCATTCACCAGTTCGTAGCGCCGGCCGGCTCGACCCTCCTCTTCGGAGAAACCCTCATTCACGCTACCGGCCAGATCCGCTCGGACGCCGAGCGCGTCGTCATCATCACCGGCTACGGCCCGATCATGTTTCCCTACTGGGAGCTCGGGGGGCAAAGCGATTCACTGGCGCAGGATGCCCCCGACCATCTGCGCCCGCTGATCGCCGGCCAGGCCCATTGGAACCGGGCGCCGCGATACCGATCCCTTTCCGAGGCGGCCGACGAGCGCCGCTTCGAGCTTGGCCGCTGGGACGACCGCAGGCCTTTCGATCGCGCCGGGCAATCGCCCCAGAGGGCCAGATGAGCGCCAGGAGGTATCCTAGACATGTGGACCCGCCAGCAACTTGCCGCTGATCTACAACGCCTCGGCGTCGAGACGGGCGATCTGCTCTTCATCCACTCTTCTTTCAAGAGCATCGGACCCGTCGATGGAGGCGCCGCCACCGTAGTCGGCGCCCTCGATGACGCCGTGGGACCGGCGGGCCTCATCCTCATGCCGTCTTTCAATATGGTCAAAGAAGACCGGCCGGGGACCTGGGACATCTCCTCCGCCTCCTCTACCGTCGGCTGGCTCACCGACTTCTTCCGCCGCATGCCGGGTGTCTGTCGCTCGGAGCACTACTCCCATTCAGTAGCGGCCAGAGGCGCGGGTTCCGAGGAGTTCGTCGCCGATCACATGCGTCGAGAGGGTCTGCGATCGCCATGGGACCTGGAGCCGTGGGGCAAGACGTATGGTGTGCACTCTCCCATGTACCGAGCCTACGAGAGAGACGGCAAGCTCCTCATGCTCGGTGTGGATTACGAATCCTCCACGTACGTCCACATCGTCGAAGTCATGTGCTGGAACCGCCTGCTCGCCGCGGATTCGAAGTCCGAATACGTCTGGCTCGATCGACACGCCATGGGCGCCTTCTGGGATGGCCTCGGCCGGCTCAGTCGCGGCAAAGTCGGCGGTGCCGAATGCAGGCTGTTCTCTATACGGGATTACATCGACACCCTCTTTGCCGAGGCCGAGGCGAATCGGGATCCTTACGTCCACACCCAATGAGCACAGCGCTGGCTGCCAGGTGGCCATGAGTGAATGGTTGCCGTAAACTGTAGCGTTTGGCGAACCACCAATAGGGGCGGCCCCTCATGCCGGAAAGCCAAGAGGTGGCGTTGGCAGACAAGATCCTGGTCAAGGAAGACATGCGGAGCGAGGATTTCGACTCCGATCCGCGGCGCGATGGCATAAACAAGCTGCGGCAACGGGCTGAGGTGGTTTTCTATCCCGGAGAATTGACCGCTGCCGACGGAAACGGAGTCGTGGCGGTGATCGCCAGCGCCGCGCAGGTGCACCCTGATTTCTATGACGCGGCGCCGAACCTGCGCATCATCTCCCGCTACGGTGTCGGCTTCGAAAAAGTCAACATCGACCTCGCCACCGAACGCGGTGTTCTCATCACGGTGGCCTCCGATCACGTTCAGACGGTTGCCGAGTACACGATTGCGCAATGGATGGCGACCCTCAAGCGGCTCTACACCCTGAACCGGAATTCACATGGCGGTGACTTCCGCATCATCCGCAACTACGAGGCCAACGGCTCGACGCTCGGGCTCTACGGCTTCGGACGCATCGGCCAGCATGTAGCTCGCATGGCCAAACCCCTGCTCGGGGACGAAGGCCGTCTGCTGGTGTACGATATCCGTTCGGACATTGCGGATGTGGCAACTCAGTTCGGCGCCGAAGCAGTCGAAGAGCCGGAGGCGCTGTTTCGCGAATGCGACACTGTTTCACTGCACGTTGCCGGGGGAGATCAGATCGTCGATTACGACAGGCTTTGCTCGATGAAGCCGCACGCCACTCTGCTCAATCCCTCACGCGCCAGCCTGGTAGGTGACGAGGCCGCTCTCCGGGCCCTGAACGAGGACCGTATCTTCTACTACGTCCTCGACGATCCGGTCTCGGGCGCGAGAGAGATATTCAAAGACCATCCCCGGGCCATCTGCACGAACCACAGTGCTGGGATCACAGTTGAGTCTGCCATCCGCCTCGATTTGCGCTGCGTCGACCAGGTCGTCGACACGCTCGAGGGGCGGACGCCGGCGAACGTCCTTAACACCGATGTGATGAACCACCCAAGGGTGAAGGAGTTTCTGCGAGGCTGAGAGCCCGTTTCAGCGCTTGAAGGAGGAAGCAGTATGAAGCGAGCGATGCTTGCCATGCTGGCGATTTTTGTCGCCTGGTCGGTGATGGATTTTCTCTTGCACGGTGTCATCCTCAAGACGGAGTACGAAGCGACGGCGGCGCTGTGGCGGCCGATGGAGGAGATGAAAATGGGTCTCATCCACTTCACCGTGCTCGTCTCCGCCTTCGTCTTCGTCTACATCTATTACCGCTTCTTTAACAAGAAGTCGCTCGGCGCTGCTGTAAAATGGGGTATCCTCTTCGGCGTCAGTGTGGGCTTTTCGATGGGTATCGGGACCTACGCCGTCATGCCTGTCAGCGAAACGATGTCGATGGCCTGGGTCTTCGGGACGATTGCCGAGTGCCTCGTCGGCGGCTTGCTGCTGGGACTCATCGCCTCGGAAGCGCCGGGGAATGCGAGCGGCGGCGACTGAGTACCGCCGCGATCGATGCTGAAGGCCTGCTTCATCGGTGCCGGTGGACGGGCGCGGCAGGCACATTACCCTAGCGTCGCCAGGCTCGGTGTCGTGGAAGTCGCCGCCGCGTGCGAGCTCGATGCAGAGCGGCTGAACGACGTTCAGGCCGAGTACGATTTCCCGCAAACGTTCGACGATCATCGCCAGATGCTGGAGGCGGTGAAGCCGGACGTCGTCTACTGCATCATGCACGAGAGGTGGCTGCTGCAACCGGCCCTCGATTGCCTCGAGGCCGGCGCCCACCTGTTCATCGAAAAACCTCCCGGAGCGAACAGCGTTGAAACCCAGCAACTGCTGGATGCCGCCCTCGCCAATGACGTCTACTGCATGGTCGGGCTGCAGCGCCGCTACGCCACCGTCACGAGCGAGGCGGTGCGCAGGGTCTCCGAAAAGGGCCCTGTCACAGTGGCGACGACGACCTTCAACAAACAGGTGCTGGGCGGGGACGGTAAGGAGCACACCACGACTCTATGGAATGATGTCATACATGTCGTGGATCTGCTGCGCCATCTTGCTGGTGGCGAGGCGGCGGAGGTGACGGCCTACCGCGACCGGTTCGGCAGCGCCAGCCGCAACTGCTACACCGCCCATATCCGCTTCGACAACGACGCCACGGGCACCGTCTTCGGCAACCGGGCCTCTGGCGGCAGGGTGCTGCGCTTCGAGCTCCACGGAGTGGGCCTCGGCTGCTACGCCAGGATTCCCCGTGAGCTGGAAGTATACGAGGACAACGAGCGCACCGTCCTCAGCGGCTGGGAGCTGCAGGACTGCGATGAGGAGGACCATCGGCGTTACGATGGCACCCTGACCATGCACGAGCACTTCGTCGATTGCGTCGTTCGGAATGAGGTACCGCTCACCGATCTGAGGGACGTCATCCGCACCGTTCATCTGGTGGATCAGATCGAGGGATCCGGAGACTGAGTCGTGCCTGGCAGGGAAGAGCGCCTGCTCCGCGTCGGCATTCTCGGATGCGGCCCCATCGCCCAGTACGCCCACTTCGATGCCTGCCGCAAAGCCCGCAATGCCGAGCTCTACGCAATCTGCGACACGGCTGAGGATCTCGTCGACAGGATGAGGGCAGTTCACGACCCTCGAGTGACCTTCACCGACTACGCCGACATGCTGGCGGACGAACAGGTAGAGGCCGTTATCGTCGCAGCGAGCGATTCCTTTCACGTGTCCCTGAGCCTGCAGGCGCTTGAAGCGGGCAAACACGTCCTCGTCGAAAAACCCCTCGGTGTCACGATCGAGGAATGCGAGCAACTGCGCGACAAAGTGCGCGAGACCGGCCTCACCCTGCAGGTGGGCACCAACAGGCGCTTCGACCCCGGCGTGCGCTACGCCAGGCGGTTCGTGGCCGACGAGATGGGGCAGCCCCTCGGCTTCAGGGCGTGGTACTACGACTCGGTTCATCGCTACACGCAAACCGACAACGTCCTGCCGATCCCCGTTCATAGCGACATGGCCCTCCGCCCCGACGACGACCCGAAAGCGGACCGCCAGCGCTACCTCTTGATCGCCCACGGCAGCCACCTCGTCGATACAGTCCGTTTCATCGGCGGCTCGCTCCGAGGCGTGTCAGCCCGCTGTCTGCAGCGCTTCGGCGCCTATTGCTGGTTCGTCAGCGTCGAGTTCGAGGACGGCTGTCTCGGCCATCTCGACCTGACCGTTCCGCTGCGTGGAGATTTCGAGGAGGGGTTCCACGCCTCCGGCGAGCACGGATCCGTCTTCGCCAAGGGCTCCCTGCCGTGGTACCACAAGGCTTGGACCGTCGAGTGCTACTCCGCCAAGGACGGTGTCTACCGCCGGCCCTTCGGCGAAGACGCCCATACCTACAAGCTCGAGGTGGAGGGTTTTGCCGAGACGTGTCTGGACGATACACCCATGATCGGGGCGAACGTCGACGATGGGCTTGCCGCCGTGCGCGGGCTCGTGGCCATCGCGCGCTCGGCGGAAAGAGACGGCGCCTGGACTACTCTGGAAGAGGTTTCCGGAGGCGTCTGATCCGTGCAGTTGGGAATTTTCTCCAAACACTTCCAGCGCCCGACTCTGGGTGGGGCGCTCGATGCCGTGCGCGATCACGGTCTCACCTGCGTGCAGTTCAACTTCGAGAGCTGCGGGTCGGTTTCCATGCCCGACAGCATCGCGACAGATCTTTGTGAAAGCATCCAGCGTGAGTTGGCTACAAGGGAGATTGCCATGACCGCCGTCTCCGGAACCTTCAACATGATTCATCCTGATGAAGAGGAGCGGCGGCGCGGCCTGCATCGGCTCGACGAATTGATTGGCGCTTGCAGCGCCCTCGGAACCTCCGTCATCACCCTATGCAGCGGCACCCGGGATCCCGAAAACATGTGGGGCGCCCATCCCGACAACGCCACCCCGGAGGCGTGGCGCGACCTCGTGGCCTCGCTCTCAGCGGCGCTGCCAGCTGCGGAGGAGAAGGGCGTCGTCCTCGCCTTCGAGCCGGAGGTCGCCAACGTCATCGACTCCGCGCCCAAAGCGAGATCCCTGCTGGACGAGATAGGCTCGCCAAACCTGAAAGTAGTTATGGACGGCGCCAACATCTTTCACGAAGGTGAACTGCCCCGAATGACGGAGATGCTCGAAGAGGCGTTCGAGCTGCTGGGGTCCGACCTCGCCTTCGCTCATGCCAAGGACCTCGACCACGATGGCGAGGCGGGCAATCTCGCCGCCGGGTCAGGTATGCTCGACTACGATCTCTACCTGTCGCTGTTGAAGCAAGAAGGTCAGGTTCCTTTGATATTCCACGGTCTCGAGGAGTCGCAGGTTTCCGACAGCGTCGCCTTCGTGCGCGCCAAACTTTGAGGAACTGGCCGCGGTGACAGCGCTTTGCTTCTCGGACCACGTGCGAGGGCTGACGCAATGACTCTGAAGTGTTCCACTTCCCTCTGGTCGGCCGACCTCACGAACCTCGCCTCCGAGATAAAGAGGGTCGAGCCGGTCTCGGAGCGGTTTCATCTCGACGTGGCTGACGGTCGACTGATCGACACCTTCCTTTTCTTTCCCGACCTGATCAGGGCGATGCGGCCGTGCACTGATGTGCCCTTCGAGGTTCACTTGATCACCGAGAGGCCGAAAAAATGGGTCGACCCTTTGTCGACGCCGGCGCCGACATCCTCATCTTCTATTTGAACTCCGGAGGTGACGATGCCGAGACCATCGCCCACATTCGCGCCCGCGGAAAGCAGGTCGGCGTCTCGGTGCGCGTCGCCGACGACCTCGACATTCTCGAGCCGCACTGGAGCGATATCGGCATCGTCACCGTGATGGGCACCGACTCGGGCAGGAAAGGCGTCGACATGGATCCATCCGTACCGGACCGAATAAGACGGTGTCGAGAAACCATTCGCAGGCGCCGTCTTCAGGTGGAGATCGAAGCCGACGGTGGCATTCGCAGGCACACCGTGCCACTCATCAGTGAGGCCGGAGCGGACTACATCGTACCGGGATCACTGATGTTTGGGGAAGATCCGCAGGAGATCCGAAAATGGCTCGATTCGTTGTAGAAACCGTGGAGGCGAGAAGACATGAGTGAGACCGGAGCTGTGCTGGAAGGCGCAAAGAGCGCCTTCGCTGTCATCTGGTGGATTATCAGGAAGCTACTCGTCCCCGTCCTCGCCGCAATCGGAGCCATCGTCGTTTTGATGCTGATCGTCATTGTCGCCGTTGCCGGGTCACAGGCGCCGTCTGCCCTTCCCGTTCCCGACCGCGTCATCCTTGAAGTCGACCTCGAACGACGGCTGCTCGAGTACTTGCCCCAGGATCCGGTCGCGCAGGCGCTCCTTCTGGCGGAGAAACCACTCACCTTGCGCGATGTCACCGACGCCCTGCACCGCGCCGCCGGGGATGAGCGCGTCGTCGGGCTGGTTGCCAAGGTCGGCGCCGCTCCAATGGGGCTGGCGACTATTCAGGAAATCCGCGATGCCGTCACCGATTTCATCGCAGCCGGAAAATTCGCCGTCGCCTTTTCGGAGTCCTTCGGAGAATTCGGTCCGGGGACGGGAGCCTACTACCTGGCCAGCGCCTTCGAAGAGATCTACCTGCAGCCCTCCGGTGATCTGGGCCTCACTGGTCTGGCCTACGAAAGCCCTTTCGTGCGAGGCACCCTGGACAAGCTCCGCGTCGAACCCCGGTTTTTCCAGCGCGAGGAGTACAAGAGCATCGCCGACATGTTCCTCCGGCGTGAGTTCAGCAATGCCCATCGCGAGGCGATGGAGACATTGATGCAGTCTCAGTTCGATCAGATCGTCGCCGGTATTGGCCGTCGCCGCGACATGTCGCCGGCAAAGCTCACAGACCTCTTCGATCGCGCTCCCTTCTCGGCGACCGATGCCCTGCGGCACGGCCTCGTCGATAGCCTGCTCTACAGGGACGAAGTCTACAGCCAGGTCGGCAGTCGCGATGCCGAGGCCGACTTTCTGTATCTCAGGAAGTATCTCGGGCGCGCCGGCAGGCCGCACCAGTCCGGCCCGACCATCGCGCTCATATACGGCGTTGGACAGGTGCACCGCGGCAAGACGGAGTTCGATCCACTCGGTGAGTCTTCCTCCATGGGCAGCTCGACGATCGCCGCCGCCTTCCGCAACGCCGTCAGGGATAACGCCGTCGAGGCCATTCTCTTCCGCGTCAACTCCCCGGGTGGATCCTACGTGGCCTCGGATATCATCTGGCGAGAAGTGTCGAACGCCAGCGGCGCCGGCAAACCCGTCGTCGTCTCAATGGGCGACGTGGCGGCCTCGGGGGGCTACCTGGTCTCGGTGGCGGCCGATCGCATCGTGGCGCAACCCGGCACCATCACCGGCTCCATCGGCGTCTTCGCCGGCAAGTTGCTGACGCGGCGATTCTGGAAGGACCACACGGGTGTCACCTGGGATGCCGTCCAGACGAGCTCGAACGCCCGCATCTGGTCGGGTCTCGAGGACTACTCGCCGCGACAGCGCGCCAAGCTGGACAGCGCGCTGGACCGCATCTACGCCGAGTTCACCGACAAAGTGGCCCAGGGACGCCACATGGAGTTGGATACCGTGCTGCCCGTCGCCAAGGGCCGCATCTGGACCGGTGAGGATGCGATGGCTCGCGGACTCGCCGATACAGTCGGAGGCTACGAGCTGGCGCTACGCCTGGCTCGTCGGGAGGCGGGGCTGGACGAGGATGCCCCGGTCACCGTGACCGTCTTCCCCCGGGAGAAAGACCCCATCGAGGCCATTCTCGATGAGTTCCTCGATCAGGGGCCCGATAACAGCGACGCCAGCGCCCAGGTCCTTGCGGTCAATAGGATACTGGATGCCGTCCGGCCACTCTACAAAGTGGCGGTCGAGGCCGGCCTCATCGAGCGGAACGATATTCTCCGCATGCCGCCCATGGAGATCCTCTGGTAACGAGCTGGCCGCCGCATGCAGACGCGGCGCTGTCTCCGTCGAACCTTCAATTGACTATCCCGATCGAACCTGAGCTCGTCACCGTTCCCGCGGGGGAGTTCCAGATGGGATGCGAACGTGGCCGCAAGAACGAACGACCCGTCCACCGCGTGCTCGTCGACGCTTTCGCAATCGCCACCCTTCCCGTTACGCGCCGTCATTACGAGAGGTTCCTCGAGCAAACGAACCGCGCGCCCACCCCGGACTTTGACGACCCACGCTTCGCCAACCCGGAGCAGCCGCTTGTCTCACCCAGCTGGTTCGACGCAACCGACTACTGTGCCTGGCTCGTCGAGGCCACCGGAAAGCCCTACCGCCTGCCGACCGAAGCGGAACGCGAGAAGGCATCTCGAGGTGGCGTTGAGGGCCGGGATTATCCCTGGGGCGACGATCTGCCCGATTGGATGGACCCGCACTACAAGGGCGACGATGTCGAAAAACCGGATGTCGTCGGCAGTGACCCGCCGAACGAATTCGGACTGCACAACATGGCCGACCTCGTGCACGAGTGGTGCGCCGACTGGTACGACGCAGACTACTACACCTCATCACCCGCCGTGAACCCGGCAGGTCCCGCCACGGGCTCGCGCCGCGCCTCGCGCGGCGGCTCCTGGCGCCACAGCATCAAGGTGACGCGTTGCGCCGCCCGCAGCAGCATCCCTCCCGATCGCCATTTCTCCGACTACGGATTTCGGGTGGCGATGTCGGTGTAGATCCGCCGAAAAAGCTCATCCAGCCACCCTGCCTTCCTTCTGCAGAATGTCCGCGGCGATGGTGTAGGTGGCGCCGTGCATGGCGATGATGACGAGACCCAGGCCCTGCGCCAGATAGCCGCCCAGGTAGAGGTTGTCGACGTCCACTGACTCGTAGTTATGGGGATGTGTCCTGACCTGGTGCACCTGGAAACGGTAGGGGTCGTGCTGCTCGACGAGTTGGAGCTTCGGAAAGCCGTGAAAGATCTCGTAGTCGCACCAGCCACCGATCTCTTTGACCACATGGTCCACTTCGATGTGCCGCTCCGTTCCATTCGCAGATAGCGTCACCACACCCCCCTCTCCCGCAGGCTCGATCTTCTGCACGACCGTGTCGTAGAACACCTCCATGAGCGAAGATCGGCTCTCCAGGATTTCGGCGATGCGGGCGTAGTAGGGCAGGCCGAGACGGCTGTCGTTTATCAGCCGCCAGTGGACCTCCGAACCCTGGCGCATCGAGTAGTAGGTCTGCTTGCCGGCGTCGTGCAGCTCCGTTGCCGCCCAGTCCGCCGAGCGACCTCCCCCGACAACGAGCGCACGCTCTCCATCGTAGTCCTCGGCTTTGTCGTAATAGACATCGACGAACGGCAAATCTTCGCCGTCGACTTCGAGCCGCCGCAGCATACAACGCTGCCCCGCGGCGTACACCAGGTATTTGCAGGTGTACTGACGCTCTTCGGCGTCGGCGAGATCGTCTTCGGGTTGCGGAAACGGGGCGGTGTGTGTCGGACGACCGTCAGTCTGTCTGGCGAGACCTGACACATCCTTCGTCGTCAGCAGAAATCCCGCTTCGTGCGGCTCGATGCGCGTCACGCGCTCGCCGGTGCGGATGCTCTCTTGCTGTTCGAACCGCTGCGGGATGCGGTGGTAGTATTCGATCAGGTTGCGTTTGCCGATCAGGTCGTTGACGTCGATGTCGAGACCGACTTCGGCAACGTGCTGCGCCAGCGGGTAAAAGGCGAGCTCCATCCATTGCCCCGGTGACAGGGTCAACAGATTCTCGGGCGCGTTGTTCCACAGACCTCCCACCTCCTCCTGCGTTATGAGCAGATAGTCGACGGGATCGCTCTGCCGGAACTCCAGGGCGATCTGATTCGCGTCCTCGTACTTCTGCTGCGGGTGGTGGAGCAGTCTGAACAGATCGACCGGCGGAAGATTGGCGCTTACGAATTCGCGCATCTGCAGTTCCAGAAGCGACCCCCGAAACTGTCCCAGATAGTCCGCGATCTGAGGATAGCGCTGCCGCAGTACCGGGCTTTCGCTGAAGTGCGGATGCCACCCCCCGAGAACGGCGGACAGGCCGAGACCGGCCGGTCCCCCTCCGACGATAATGACGGTGCGATGCTCTACGACGTCTGAGCTTGGCGGGGGCATTCGTGACGCATCTTCACAGACTTGATGGCAGCCCCTCAGTGCAGCAGCACCAGTTTTCTGGTAGCTATCACTTCGTCGCCCGCGATCGCCGTCGATACAAGCGTGTAGAAGTACACTCCGCTCGCCAGCGGACGCCCCTCGCCGTCCATTCCGCTCCAGCTTTCGGCGTAGCTGCCCGCTGCCCTGAAGCCGAGCTCCAGCATCGCCACCCGTTGACCAGCCAGATCGTGAATCACCAGTGAGACCTCCCCCTCGCGAGAAAGCTCGTAAGGGAAAGTCGTGCCCGCGTTGAATGGATTGGGATAGTTCTGCTGCAGCTCAGTCTCTAAAGGAAGCTGGACTTCATCCACTTCCTGGACCGCTGTCTCGCCGCCACCGAAGTCCTCGATGATGAACCACCTTGCCGACTGCGCCTCCAGCAGGAATGGCTGTGTCGGTCCCGCCCGTTGAAGTCGCCCGGGCTGCAGAGGGAGCCTCTTGATCGTCAGAATCGCCCTCTCCTCGTCAAACACCTCGAAGATCAGCTCGCCGTCATCCGGAGAGAAGCTTGGAAAGCTCAGGGCCCTGCCGATCGTTTCGATCGGCGCCGCCTCCCCGGCGAACAGGTCGTACACCCAGATGGTGTTCACCTCTTCCTGCTCGTCGTAGAAATCGAACACCACGAAGGCCTCGTTTGTGTTCGCGAAGCTCGGATTACTCAGGTGAAACCCCGGTGGCTGCGGTGGAAACAGCGGAATGATCACGTCGCTGTCGGCGAAGAGGATGTTGACATCCCAGTAGTCGAGCGACTCGCCGTCGCCAGTCGGGATGCTGTTGAAGGCATCGTAGATCAGGATTTCGCTGTTCGGGTCCCAGTCCAGAGCGTCTGCAAATTGCGTCACGTTCACCTCGACGTCCTCCTGCGTCGTCGGACTGAATAGCTCTACGACCTTGCTCGCTTCTGCGTCGACCAGGTCGAGGATGAAGATGATGCTCTCCCGGCGCGTCGTGGTCAGCGCCAGCTTTCTGCCGTCCGGCGAAAGCGCGATCGACGACCACAAGCCGAGGTCGTTGATGATCTCCTCGCCCGTGCCGTCGGAAGAGATAATCCGGAGATTGTTGTCGATGTCGACGAACAGGATGAAGGATCCGTCGGCGGCTACAGTGACCGAGTTGCG
>CBDBIJ010000053.1:0-9409 GCA_965205655.1 Candidatus Latescibacterota bacterium | reverse complement strand
ATGAAGGGAATGGCGAACCCGAGCCACATCACCTTGCTCTTGAAGAACGGGGCCACGAGCGAGGCGGCGTTGTCCCCTTTTTCGATCATGCTCTGGGGCAGCTGCGCCATCGGATAGGTGAGCCGCTCGTGGACCGACCACTGACGGTGCAGAATGGCGCTCATACATACGAGCATGAGGCCCAGGGCCGTGATGAAGGCAAACCACCAGAGCATCGGCTCCGCCCAGGCTCCCCAGGGGATGGAGGCTCCTTTCGGAAGCCCCTCGTAGAAATACTCGATAGCGTGCATATCCTGGGGCGCCATCCACGTGGGGATGAGATCGTGAAAGAGCTCGGCGAAACGGTTCTCGGGTGTGGCGTAGTAGTACGGGTAGATCATCGTGCCGATGAGGAAGAATCCGAGTCCCCACGTGGGCATGGTGACGGCCATCAGCAGCATACAGTAGATGAGCACGAGGTCGGCGCGGGAGAGGGCAAAATGCCGACGGATGAGAGCGAGAATGGCGTTGACGAAGAGAGTGAGGATGAAAAAGAAGAAGATGGCGCCCGGAGAGGATGGGTTGAAGCCGATGAGAAAGTACTGGAACACGAGCCCATAGGGAGCGACGAGCCCGATGACGATGCTGAGGGCGGTACCGACGAGGAGTCCCTGGAGACTGAAAGGTGATTTCATTCTCGCCCGCTGCAGGCTGGATTGAACCGCGGAAGCCAGCGGCCTGGAGACCGAATCACCTCTCGACACGGCCTCTCCGGCCCCGAGATGGGAGATCTGTATGCGCTTCGAGCACAGTTTTCCTCGTCGGGTCCCTACCGGGGAACGCGATGACGAGGGCAGGGGTATACGTCGTGCGATAATAGGGAACCGGCGAGTTGGTGAACAGATCGAGGCGGGTTTGCGCGGGAGGTGGATTAGCCTCACTTCGGGGCCGGCAATCGGCTCGATGGACCATTCGGATGCCATGCAGTTGCGCTGAGGCGCCAGCGCCGCATCATCGTTCGAGCCGACGCTCGCGCCGGAAGTGTCCCTTTCCAACAGCGGAGGATGATGAATTCGCTTTTTCGCCGCAGCGGGCCGACGTCGGAGGAGATCGCCAGCTTTCACCGGGACGGGTACATCTCCTATCCCGATATCATGACCGACGAGGCGCGGGAGGGATTGATCGCTTTCCCGGACGTGCTGCGACAATAGTCTGCTGTGAAGGGTTTAAGTCGTCTATGTGTCGCATTAGCGGCCATCAAGGTCTGCAGGTCCTCGAGGACCGTGTCTCTGTGTGCAGTCTACCGGAACTTGTTCTACTAGGCGGAAAAAAGGGCGGAAGAGGTGCCGCCACTACTTGACCATGCAATAAAAAGGGCCCTTCATAATTCCTATACTTTCAGTCGGGTAGCGGAGGACATGAAATCTGTTGTTGTTGGGCGCCAACCGGCATCACATCTACTTTTTCGCTGTCTGTTCGGGAGGAACTGAGAGGAGGAACTGAGATATGAAAATCACGAAAATCGACACAATTCCGATTCGGCCCCGGCTCGCCAGTCGCTATAAAGGGAGGGAAGTGAAATTCCAGGGTGTCAAACACCGCACCATATACAAGCTGCAAACGGACAACGGCCTGGTGGGCTACGGCGACCATCGCCTGGGCGGGCTACCCCGAGCAGCAGTGGAGCCGCTCATCGGCCGTGACCCTTTTGATTTCATCAACAACACTCTCGACCCTGGTCTGGGCGGAGCGCTCTACGACCTCATGGGCAAACACCTCCAAGTGCCGGCCTACAAGCTCATGGGACAGAAGGTGCGCGATGCCGTGTCGGTTGCGGCCTGGACGGCGCAGTCATCGCCCGCTGAGTTCGCCAGCGAGCTCGAGCGAGCCGCCGCGCAGGGCTATCGGGTTTTCAAGATGCACACCGCTGCGTTCCACGATGTGATGGAGCAGACGCGCGCGGCCGAGGAAGTGGCGCCGAGAGGTTTCAAGATTCACTACGACTTTAATGGCAACCGGACGCTGGCCACAGTACTGCCCCTCATCAAAGAGCTGGAATCACATCCAGTCGTAGGCCATATCGAGGATCCCCTGCCGAAAAGCGATCTGGACAGCTGGTGCAGGCTGCGGGACAAGGTCGCGATCCCCCTGATTTTCGGGTCTATCCGGGTTTTTCAACGCCGAAACGTAAGTACGGAAAGCACCTGAGCCCTTGCTGTTCATCTGAGTACATGGCAATCCGGACGCTGGCCACAGCGGCCGTACTGCCCCTCCGCTTCGAATACCTGCTGCTGATCCGCAAAGAGCTGGAATCACATCCAGTCGTAGGCCATATCGAGGATCCCCTGCCGAAAAGCGATCTGGACAGCTGGTGCAGGCTGCGGGACAAGGTCGCGATCCCCCTGATTTTCCACGTGGCGGCCGGGCACTCCGGCCTCCAGGAAGTGAAGGCCGGAGTGGCCGACACCTACCTCTTCAGCGGCGTGTCGATCGGCGATACCCTCGTATCCGGCTTTGCCTGCGCCCGCGCAAACGCGCAGGTCCTGTTGCAGCTCACCGGCGGTACGCTTGCCAAGGCGTTCGCGCTGCATATCGCGGCTGTATTGCCCACGGCGACAGGTCACTCCATCCATCTGGATGACCAGTACGAGGACGACGTCACGCGAGAGCGAATCCCCGTTACCGAGGGGTGCTCCCCGGTGCCGCAAGGGCCCGGCCTGGGCGTCGAGGTGGACGAGGAGAAGCTGGCGGAACTGGCGGCGAAAAGCTCAGAGGGTTCCGCGGAGTCGTCGAGAAACATCGGCATTCTACACCTGCCAGGCGGCCAGAAACTGTACACTTCGGCAACACCTGCCATAACCGCGATGACCGGGCGTGAAGAGGGTGCTATTCGAGGCATCCGAATGGAGTTGTGGGAGGACGATGATTCAGAGGAATTCGGGCGGGTTTACGAGCGCATCGATAGGGAGGGCGTCTTCGAGGCCGACGACTGAGTTCTTATCATATATCCGGCCTCAGCTCCAGTGCGAGGTTGCGGAAATCTACTACCCGATGAAGGGTCACCAGATTGGTGTCGTGCTGGTTCCTCCCCCCTTGTGAGGTACGCGCTATCACCAGTAGGTCGTCTCCATCTATTAATTGTGAAGCATAACTGAAGGATTCGAGCGGACTACGGCTCATCACCACACAACCGGCGTCGAACCAGTTTAGGGCATCTAGACTGTACATGAGGATAAGGATGCGGCGCTCGTTTCCCGGGGCCCCGGCGAATCCGATTTTTTTAAGAGGCTCTCTATCCTGCCAGGTGTTGGTAGGTCGAGTCACCGTCGTCCAGAAGAGACCGCTGGCATCATCATAAACGATGTAGAATTTACATTGAGCTCCCGGCATCGGGTAGAACTGCAGGAAGCGGTAACTTAACTGCTTACCATCATCCTCTAAGCCACACACCGCCGCCAGCCCTGCAGTAGAGTGAGCATCGATAATTGTTCGTAGGATCACGCGGATCTCACCACCAACATCGATGACGTTTCCTTCAAGCCAGCTGTCCTCAGCGATTTTGTCCTCGAAGCTGGGTTTGTAAAAGCCCCTGGTAAGGGTAGGAGGAACGCCGGGGAAGTCCAGGTGATTGGACATCCTCCAGGCGGAGGGGTCGAGCAGATCTCCCGACTGGTCGCCGGCTATTACCAAAGAATTCCACTCGCTGCGGTGGCCGGTCGCACAGGTCTCGAAAGCGCTGTAAACAAAACCGTCTTTCATCACAACGGGGGTCGGAGCGTTGTGGAAACGTCCCTCGTACAAAACCTTTTCTTGGGTGAAGGTCTCTCCCCCGTCACCCGAACGCGAGATGACGATCTCGCGCGATTTGGGTCTACTTCCTATCACATAAAGGAAATCATCGTGAACGAAAAGCGACGGCCAGATGATGCTTAGACTTGCCTTTTCGCTCCAGCTTTCTCCACGATCATCGCTCACAAGGATCTTGAACTGACCGGGGAGGCTTGTGGAGACCGGCGAGGGGCGGAACCACTCGAAGCTTGCGATCATCCGGCCGGACGATAATCTCGTCAGCATCGGCGAGCCGATGTAGAGGTTTTGCGGGTCCGAGGAACGAACGACGGTAGTAAAATCCTGGGCGAGGATGGTTGCCATTGTAATTTCCTCCTTGTTTTTATGAGGTTGGACGATTTGGCGGCGCTCCGGGGTGAGACGTCCAAATAGTTCGGGTGAAGGTTGGTAACCGAAGCGGAAATTGCCCCAGGGTGTCCACTGTTCCGGGTTAACAACGTCATTGAGGGTGTGATCGTGGTAGAGGAAGCTCCGGTTCCTTGATGTCAGAAAAGCTTGAACTAGCCTATCATCGCGGCGGGGTTGGCGGTGGCAACCCAGGCCGGTAGCAGTGGAGAGAAGTCAACATGAGCCGCAATCGCGACAAACTGCCGGTGCACACCATCCGAGGCACCGAAACACAATGTGGCCGCCAGTATGGTGAGCGCTGGGCGACGGAGATGCTCGGCTTCTACTACCAGGAGGTCTCCCCGTCGACAGAAAATCTGAGCTATGCCCGCCGTTGCTGGAAACATGTGGAGCGCTCGGCGCGGCGTTCGGCACGCTTCATGAAGGGCCTTGCCGGCGGGTCTGGGCTCACCCTCGATCAGGTCTGCCTCCTCGCCCTGCATGAGGAAATCTATCACACGCCCCACTGCACAGCCTTCGCCGCTGCCGGCAGCGCGACGCGAGGTCGAAAGACCCTCGTGGCGATGAACTGGGACTGGGGAGCTCAGCTGTATCCCTGGGCCGGCTTGCTGCGCCTGGCGCCCCAGGGCAGTCCGCGCGTCCTCACGTATCATTTTCCCGGTCTGTGGGCAGGAGCCGGCATCAACGAACACGGCATGTCCCTCATGTGGACGAGCTCGGGGCACATGCCGCGACTCCAACCCGAAGTTGGAGTGCCCACCTATGTCGTCATCGCTGAGATCCTGCGCCGCAAAACCGTGAACGCCGCCCTGCGCTGGCTCGACTCTGTCGAACACGCCGGCTGTTTCATCTTCTTCCTCGGTGACACCGACGGGACGATCGCCGTGGTTGAGGGTCTGCCCGGTTACACTACCGTCGACCAGTCAGCTGATGCGCTGAGCCGCGCCAATCACTATATGTGTGAGGGCGCCATTCGAGCGTCCCGTCAGCGCCTCGAACGCGGCTCTGCTTCTACCACCGCATACCGCGGACCGCGGATGGCGAAACTCCTCGACGAACGGTGCCCCCTTGGAGTTCCGGCCGCCAAAAGCATCCTCACCGACCGCGACGGTCCCGGTCCCTGGATCCATCAGTTGCCGTTTGGCAGACACCGTTTAACCCGCAACGGCATGACCCTCGACAGCCTCCTCGTCTCCTGTGAGGACCGCGCTCTCTACACCTGCCGCGGAGGTCGAGAGCCCGGTCCCTGGCAGCGCGTTCGGGTTTAGCAGCCACGGAAAACCGATGACAGATCTTCGACAGGAGTGGGTCACCCTCTCCGATCCGTGGATACCAAGAGTGGGGCGGGCGAGTGCGGGACTGCCGCAGCTCTCATCCTACCACAGCAACGCGCCCACCGTCTGGCCTGGGCAACACTTCTGGCCCGAGTGTTCGCCATTGATGTGACCAAATGTTATGAATGTGGCGGCTCCATGCGGATCGTCGCGGCACTGACCGACCATACATCCATCCGGGCCTATCTGGGAGGGGTCGGTCTTTCCGCTCGTCCACCACCAATCGCCCCGCCTCGCCGCTCACCGCAGTCCCAGCTCGAATTCGCCCCTTTAGAGCTCATAATCTGATTTCTGTAGGGGAGGACCGCGCCCGGAAGCGACATTCAATCCCTTCTGAGCCATCGAGACCGCCCGATTGATGGACCGGGAGACCATCTGATTCAGCCTCTCCCCCTCGGCGCCCCTCGACACTGCCTGATTTTCGGCCCATACTACCTCGTCCAAAGTAACGATAATGCCCGTTATTCTTCCTCGTATAATAGGTGCAGACCACTTCAGGTGGTTTGTGACCGGCGAGACGGTGAACAGCAGCGTACTCTCAGTGCTTGCTTTTCCGATGCCAGCGATGCGATCGCTGGATCAGCGAAGCTGCTGGGGTTGGCTTTCCGCTTCCTCGAGGCTCGGTCCTCTCGGATAGACCGCCATCTCGCCAGCACATGCACTTACCGCTTGATGGGACATCGGTTCCCTGATCTGGCTACGAGGATGTGCCAGCTGGCGTCACCCTGATCGTGGGCAGCTTCGGTCTCTCGACCAAGGAGCTCGCCAATGTGGACTCTCGGTATCGACGTGGCGAAACGAAGCCATCGCGCCACGCTGTTGGATGAGGACGGCCAGACCGTCTTCCGGAATCTCGCCGTGCCGCATTCTCGCGACGGGGTTGAACTGCTGCGTCAACGGCTCACCGAAACGGGACAACCCCCCGCCGACATCCGCGTCGGCATGGAGGCGACCGGACATTACTGAATGGTCCTCTCCGAAACGCTGGTCCAGGCTGGCTATCCGGTCGAAGTAATCAACCCCTTGGTCGTGACGGCGCGGCGGAACATCACCATCCGTGGCACCAAGACCGACAGTGCCGATGCGCTGTTGATCGCCCATCTGTTGCGCGAGACGCACCTGAAGGTCTGCGCCATTCCCGATCGCCAGGGTACGCCAGTTGCGGGACCTCACGCGGCTGCGCTTCCAGTGCGCCCAGACCGCCAAGGCCGAAAAAGGTCATCTCATCAGTCTCCTCGACCTGGCCTTTCCCGAATACCGACAGCACTTCGCCGATCTCTTCGGCGCCGCGAGCCGCGCCGTCCTGGTTGAATACCTCACGGCCGATGAGCTGGCCCGTGTCGACATCCGGCGCCTGACCCGGCTGTTGAAGGAGGCCAGCCGAGGACTTCATCCCTCCAGGACCGGACCCCGACGCCCTCGGCCTGGAGCAGCTGTTCGATCTCGACAACGACCCGTGGGAGACGAAGAACATCGCCTCGGAACCCGAGTTTGCGGACGCCGTTGCATCGTGTCGAGCGAAACTTCTCGAACACGAAAGCAGACTGGTTCGGCAACCGCTTCGTGACGGCAGTCCTCGTGACAGAGTGATCGAGTGGGGCGACGCCCTCCGCCAACGCTGGGCCACGTCCGAATGACGCAACCACCCCACTACTCGAACCGCCAAGTCCAGGTGGGCGCACCCCTGCCTACCCTCTGCGCTCTCCGCGTCCTCTGCGTTGAATGGGTTCCATGAGTCTCGACGAAGCCTTTAAAACCTTCCTCGATCCGCCGCGCGAGTTCGGCATCATCCCCTTCTGGTTCTGGAACGACGACCTTGAAGAAAATGAGCTGAGAAAGAGGGTCTGGAGATCTGGCCCGACGGCTGGCGAGAGAAGTTCAAGGACGAGCGACGGATGGCCTTCGTCACCGACCCCGACAACTACGAGATCGAGCTGGTTGAGAAGAGGAAGTAGCGGGTGCGAGTCAGAAAGGGCCGGCGCTGGCAGGTTCGTTCACGTAGCGCTGCGTACCCAGCTCAAGGATCATCTCGGTCCCGGCCGGCAGCGCCACCTGCAGGTGCTTGCCGTTCACCGAAACCCGGCGCCTCTCCGCCGTGGTGGGGTCGGGCGCATAGCGGTTGGGGGGGCCCGGATAGGGACTCGTCAACGCGTCGTACTCCGCGTCCGTGAACCGGTGCTCTCCGTAGCCACCGGCCTGCACGATCAGCTCACGGTCCTCATTGCGGGTTGAGATTGACGAGGCGGACTACGGTGCGGTCGGCCTCCAACTTCTCGACCAGGGCGGCGACATCCTCGGGAAGTCCCGGGCGTCTTGCCCCACGGTCGAAGTAGCGCACCCGGCAGTGGAGGAGGCCGCCGTTGTAGATCGGCTGCGGGGCGCCGAGGGTCAGCTGGATGAGGGCCTCGGACGAAACCGGGTCCGTGTCTTGCCAGCGGTGGACGTCGTGATGGGTGCCGACTTCGGTCTCGGCCCGAACGAGGGCGAGGCGCCAGGCCACCTGCTGGTAGCTGGCCTGCAGGATGCATTCGGGATAGTCCGGGTTGGCGCCGGCCAGGAAACGCAGCCAGGGTTGCTCGTGACCGGAATCCTCCTTGTTGCGGTAGGAGGTTACGCCATTCCAGTCGTAGGCCTCGGCTTCGCGCACGCGCTCGATGCGCTGCCAATCCTCGTCAGCCATCGACAGGTTCCAAAGCGCTGCGAGGAAGACGGGTGAAGGGGGCTGCCAGTCGAACCAACCGGCGTCGCCGTAACGGTACGGCACCAGCAAGGTCTCCGTCCGATCGCCCATGGCCGTGAACTGGCCGATCCAGTGGTGCCTCAGACTCATGTGCTCGCGCCGGACATCGCGAATCTGCCCCAGCTCGAGTATCCGGTCCATCTGACGCCGCGAAAATTCCAGGTAGCGGTTGTCCCGCGTCAGCAGATAGGCGTTGGCGGCTGCGACGGTCACCGTCATCTGCAGGTTGTACCAGCCGTGATAGAGCGTCCAGCCGTAGAATCCGCCGTGCCACTTGCCGTCGATGTATTCCCCCACCTCCCCGGAGTGACCGACGTTGTCCGGGATCAACCCGTCGTTGGCCCGCGCCCCGCTCGATCCATGCGTCGGTGTACTCGACAACCCAGTCGCGATACTTCTCCTCGCCGGTGAGCAGGAAGGCGTTCGTGACCAGACTCGAGATCGCGAGGTTGGCGGCCACGTCCCCTCTGTACCAGCGTCCGTGCATGACTTCGCCCACACGCCTCGCCTTTTCGTCGTCCTGCGTGTCCTTCCAGCTCTGGATGTCGGGTAGTTCGTACGTGGGCAGACCGTAGTTCTCGCGCGCGCGAAACGGGTGCGGCTGCGCGTCAGTCGGTGTCTGGCGAGCGCCACCCGAGCCGTTGAACGGCGAGAGGATGATCCTGTGCTCGCGATCGTAGTTGATCGCTTCGGGATCCTCGTTCAGGTAGAATCCGGCGAAGCGTCGCGCCCGTATGGCGAGGCTGGCGTTGGCCGGATCGGCCATGCACAGGTGGTAGAAGAAGATGTCGCTCTCCGACTGGTGGAACTGGTCTTCGCACCGGGCGTACTCCTTGTGCACGGTACCGCACCGGGTGAGCAGTCGCGTGACCCCTTCCCAGCCGCGATGCGCCATTTCCAGCAGATGGTCGCCACCCCCCATCAGGTAGACGAGGGGCCAGCTGAAGAACGCCTCGTAGAAATCGTCGGGGCTGCCGCCGCCGAAACCATAATCGTCGGGGCTGCCGCCGCCGAAACTCTCGTCCCAGTATAGCTCGCCGTCGTCGCGCACGTACCGATCCCAGAAGGGAAGGGCCGATCGCTCCAGGGTGTGCAGCAGGAGCCGCTGTTGCACGGCCCATGAGGGCGGGGTGGTGACGGGTACCGTGGCGGTGATTCT
>CBDBIJ010000052.1:0-11644 GCA_965205655.1 Candidatus Latescibacterota bacterium | reverse complement strand
GGACCTGTCCGCACATCTCGGATGCCACCACCTGTCACAGCTCGGTCGCCGAGAGGCTCGTGGTGAGTCGAAACGTCCGCAGTACTACGACCCCACAGTCGAGGTCTTGCGCGAGAAGGGCATCGAGCATGAGAGGGCCTATCTGGAACACCTGCGGTCACGAGGCCTGACTGTCATGGCGTTTCCAGAGCAGGGAACAAGGATCGAGGACGTTCTCGGGGCAATGCGTGAGGGATTTGACGTGATCTTCCAGGCTGTGCTCGAGCAGGGCAGATGGAGTGGGCGCGCGGATTTTCTTATCAAAGTTCCTGGCTCCAGTGACCTCGGTGACTATCACTACGTGGTCGTCGATACCAAATTGGCCCGGGAGACTCGTGCGGGGACGGTGCTGCAGCTGTGTCTCTACGCTGATCTAGTGGGGAACCTACAAGGGCGCCGGCCGGACCAGGTGATGGTCGTCTCGCCCGGCAAGGGTTTCGAGCCAGAGGTATTCCGGGTCAATCACTACTTCGCCTACTACAAGCTGGTGAGACGACGCCTGGAAGAGGCGGTCGAGGCCGAACAAGAAACCTATCCAGAGCCATGCGCGCAGTGCGATGTCTGCAGCTGGCTCACTCCCTGTCGCGAACAGCGCGAGGCGGACGATCATCTGAGTCTGGTAGCGGGGATTTCGAAGCTGCAGCGTACGGAGTTGAAAGAGTGGGAGATCACGACACTCACCCAGCTTGGAGAGGCACAACTACCAGCGGGTAAGCGGCCGAAGCGCGGCTCACGTCAGGGATTGGAGAAGGTGCAGGACCAGGCCCGTGTGCAGTTGGAGGGCCGTCGCAGGGGGGCGCCTTATTACGAGGCGCTACCGGTGAGGGAAAGGGAGGGACTGGCGCGTTTGCCGGTGCCCAACGAGGGCGACGTGTTCTTCGATATCGAGGGGGATGCCTTCGCCGGCGACTGGGCCACGGGAGGCGCAGGCGGCCTCGAGTATCTCTTTGGCTGGGTCACAGTGGGCGACGGCCAGCGCGGGTATGAAGCCCTCTGGGCTTACTCACCAGACGAGGAGCGGCAAACCTTCGAGCATTTCATCGACGCGATGGTCGAACGGCGCAGGCAGTTTCCCGATATGCACATTTATCACTTCGCTCCGTATGAGCCGGCGGCGCTCAAGCGGTTGATGGGACGCTACGCCACGCGTGAGGATGAACTGGACAACTTACTGCGAGCTGACGTGTTCGTCGATCTGTATGCGGTGACGCGCCAGGGCGTGCGCTGCAGTGTGGAGAGCTACTCCATCAAGAAGCTGGAGGAGTTCTACGACTTCCAGCGCCAGGAGGCGCTGCCGGAGTTGGGCAGACAGAAGCGGCACTTCGAGGCGATGCTGGAGCACGGAGACGGAGCGCAGGCACCACAGGAGATGCGCGACATCGTGCAGCGCTACAACGAGGATGACTGCGTATCGACATGGGCGCTGCGGCAGTGGCTGGAGGGGATCCGCAGCGAACTCACAGCCGCTGGCACCGATGTGCCGCGGCCCGTAGTGGAGGCACACGAGGAGAGCGAGACCAGGAAGGAGCGCGACCAGCGCATCCACGACCTGCGCGAACGTCTTATCGACGAGGTGTCACCCGTGCGGGCAGAACGCAATGACGGCGAGCAGGCGCGTTGGCTGTTGGCTCATATGCTCGACTGGCATTGGCGTGAAGAAAAAGTGGCGTGGTGGGAGTATTTCCGCCTGCGGGATCTTTCCGACGAGGATTACGAAGACGAGAAGGCGGCGATGACTGGACTGGAGTTCGTCGAGGAGTTGCCAAAGGTCGGAAAGGAGCGGGTCAAGCGGCACCGATATCGCTTCCCAAAGCAGATGACGGAGATCCGCGAAGAGGCCAAGTTACGCGATGGGGCAGGAGAACACTTCGGCGAGGTAATCGCGATCGATCATGTCGCACGTATCGTTGACATCAAGAAGCGGGTGGCCCGGGCAAACGACCATCCGGCAAGCGTCTTTGCCCACAGTGTCGTGCCGGGGACGGTGATGGAGCAATCGCTGTTGCGGATGGCGGAGTGGATCTGCGATCACGGTGTCGACAGCGGAGTTGCCGACGCACCGTATCGTGCGGGACGTGACCTGCTGCTGAACCTGCCGCCTCGTCTGTCCCCGCAGGCCCCCGCAGGCCTACGCCAGCAGAACGAGGAGCTGTTGGACAGCGCGTGCCGAGTGGCGATGCAGCTAGAGGGCAGCGTCTTGTCAATCCAGGGGCCGCCGGGCAGCGGCAAGACCTACGCGGGCGGCCACATGATTGCCGAGCTCGTGAAGGCGGGGAAGCGTGTTGGTGTCAGCGCTGTGAGTCATAAAGTGATTTCGAACCTGCTGGAGTCTGCAGTGGAAGCGGCCGGTCGGACAGGCGTAGCCATGCGATGCGTTCAGAAGATCGGCCAGGCCTCCCAGGAGGAGTCGACGGGGATCGTCGAGTGCGAAGACAATGACACACCGCTACAAATGCTTGGGGACGGTGAAGCTCAGGTCGCCGGTGGTACAGCGTGGATGTGGGCGCGGGAGCAGTACGTGGATGCCGTCGATGTGCTGTTCGTCGACGAAGCGGGACAGATGTCGCTGGCCAACGTGCTGGCACTGAGTCCGTGCGCAAAGAGCGTGGTGCTACTGGGCGACCCGCAGCAGTTAGAGCAGCCGCAACAGGGCAGCCACCCCGAGGGCACGGAAGTGTCTGCGATGCAGCACGTGCTGGCTGGTGCTGAGACGATGCCCCCGGAGCGGGGGCTGTTCCTGGAAGAAACCTGGCGTTTGCATCCGATGATTTGTGACTACACGTCGAAGCTGTTCTACGAGGGGAAGCTGGAGCCGAAGGCGGGACTGGAGCAGCAGGTGCTATCCGGCCCGACGAAGTACGCCGGAGCAGGCTTGTGGGTGGAGGCGGTCGAACACGAGGGGAACCAGAGCTCAAGCGAGGAAGAGGTTGAGCGGGTGGCGAAAGCGGTGGACGACCTGCTGCAGGGCGAGGTGACGTGGACGAATATGAAGGGCAATGTCCAACTCCTGACACTGGATGATATCCTGGTAGTGGCGCCTTACAACGCCCAGGTCGCGGACTTGCAGGAGAGGCTGGGGACGCAAGCTCGGGTGGGAACTGTTGACAAGTTCCAAGGGCAGGAGGCGCCGGTGGTCATCTACAGTATGGCGACGTCCTCGCCGGAGGAAGCGCCACGGGGCATGGAGTTTCTGTATAGCTTGAACCGGCTGAATGTGGCGACAAGTCGTGCACGGTGCACATGTGTGCTGGTAGCGAATCCGCGCCTGTTCGAGCCGGAGTGCCGGAGTCCCCGGCAGATGCGGCTGGCGAATGGGATGTGCGAATACGGCTCGCGATAGTGTGTCTGACGTACGAGGTTGGGGCTCAGCTTGCAATTGCGGTAAGTAGGTCGCCGTGTACCTGCCGCCAGTGCTGGTTCAGATTGATGCCGATCGCCTGAATCCGAAAGCCCTCCAGAATAACATCAACTCCCACAGGGTACTCGACGACAGGATACAGAAGAATTCCTTCGTGACGGGGACCATCCGGAAAGGCACCTTGCCTGTTGCGCAGGTACGCTAGGAGTTGATACAAGTTGGATGATATCAGTTTCTGTTGCCCGAATCTGGCGGACAAAGCTTCTTCGTAAAACTTCGTGTCAAGGATGATTCGCCGGTCGCCACTGTGGAGAAGCAGGTCGGCGCGCATCTCGGGGATGTGGTCGAAGTCTTGTTGGCGTGTTGCAGAGGCGTTGTACCAAGGGATGGGGACCTGGCCACTCACAGCAAACGTCGTCTGCTCCTGCCGTAAAAACTCGAGGACGAAATCCTCGAACAACTTCCACATGCGTGGCTCATCTTCGCGAAAATCCGTGAAGCGAACATCTCCTGCGTCTTCCGATACAAGCATACTATCGTGAAGCAACTCGCAGATGGCCATCAGAAACCGATAGGCGCGGCGGCTCCGGTCGAGCTGAACGCGTCGGAACGCATTGCGGTTGATATGAATGACCGAAACATCCTCCAGCTTGCGGAAAGCGAGGCCTACTTCAGTACGGATTTCACGGTCGATGTCCCTAGCAGCCTGTGGTGAAAGTCGGTGATTTTCTTGCGGCGCGGATGAGGAGCCTCTCCTTACCTTTGAGCATCAACCTTGCAGGGGAGATGCTGTCATGGCGTTGGGAAAACGGAAGCGCGCGAGCCAAGCTCAGCTGTGGGTGGCGACGCAGCACCTGAGGGCTCCGGGACATCCTTTTTACAAGAGATTGAATGAGGTGCTGGACAAGCACGGATTCGACGAGTTTGTGGAAGAGCGGTGCACGACGTTTTACGCCGAGGGCGTCGGTCGGCCCGGCATCCCGCCCGGGGTCTATTTCCGCCTGCTCATGATCGGCTATTTCGAGGGCATCGACTCGGAGCGTGAGATCGCCTGGCGCGTCGCCGATTCGCTGTCGTTGCGGGCATTCCTCGGCTACGAGCTCGACAAGGCTACGCCCGATCATTCGACGGTGTCTCGCACGCGCCGGCTGATCGACTTCCAGACGCATCATGAGGTCTTCGAGTGGGTGTTGAAGGTGCTGGCCACATCGAACCTGCTGAAGGGGAAGACGCTGGGCGTCGACGCCACGACGCTGGATGCCAACGCCGCCATGCGCAGCATCGTGCGCCGGGACACGGGCGAAAGTTACGAGGAGTTTCTCACGAAGTTGGCCAAGGCCTCGGGCATCGAGACGCCAACGCGAGAGGATCTGGCCAGGATCGACAAGAAGCGCCCGAAGAAAGCGTCCAATAAGGACTGGGAACACCCGCACGATCCGGATGCCCGCATTACCAAGACGAAGGATCGTCGCACCCATCTGGCGCACAAGGTGGAGACGGCGGTGGACATGGACACCCAGGCGATCGTCGCCGTGAGTCTGCCGAGTGCCGATGAAGGCGACACCGAATCGCTGCCGTGGATGCTGGTGCGAACCGAATTGAACGTGGAGGCCGTGTCGCAGGATCCCGAGGCCAGGAAGCATCTGCATCCCAAACCGTTGTCGGAAGTCGTCACCGACAAGGGGTATCACAGCAACGAGGTGCTGGTCGATCTCAAAGCCAGTGCCATTCGCAGCTACATTTCCGAACCGGATCGCGGGCGTCGAGATTGGAAGGACAAAGCGGAAGCACAACAGGCGGTGTATGCCAATCGCCGACGCATTCGCGGCAACCGCGGGCAGGCGCTGCGGCGTAAGCGCGGCGAGCTGCTCGAACGCCCGTATGCTCATCTGTTCGAAACCGGCGGTATGCGACGGCTGTTTCTTCGGGGCCGAGAAAACATCCTCAAACGCCTCGTCATTCACGTGTGCGGCTGCAATTTCGGCCTCCTCATGCGCACCCTCTTCGGTGCGGGCACTCCGAGGGGTATGAGGAAGGCGTTTTCCCTCATTTCGTCTCTCATCACTCAGGTTTTCGCGCCTTGGCGCGCTTTGTCGCCGCCCGTGGTTCAACTCTCGGGCACTGCTCGATTTTCGTCGCCATTGGCGGCAACTCGCACCACGAATCTCAGGCCACCCCAAATCTTCCCAAACGGGGCTTTAGCCACGGGCTGCTAGCATACAGGAGCTGACGAAGTGTGGAACGCAGGAGCTGATTGTGAAGAACATCGTGCGACAGCTCCTCGAAGATGCAAGCGGTACGGCCCTGCCGTTGCAGTGCCCGCTGCGCCGTTTCAGCGACAGCAAGTCTGCCCCTTATTCCTGGCAGATCGGCACGAATTTATTGATAGTCACGGTCAATGCCTGTCCTCACCAGGCGAAAAGTGCCGCGAGCCAAAATACTGCCAAAGAGGCCAGGAGAGCGGCTTTTTGCTTCTCGAGACCGGCTTTGACGTAGATCCCGTCCGCCCAGGCGTAGACGAGCTCGCGGTCATCCAGTCGTCGGCTGCGCCAGGCGTTGTATTCGACGATCCACTTCTCACGCAAACGAGCGATCGAGGACGCCGACAAAGGCGCTCCCTTGCCCAGCAGGCCGCGCAGCGCCAGCTCGAAGTCTCCCTGAGACAAACCGTGCAGGTAAAGCTCTGGCAGCAGCTGACCTGTTTCTTGGGTGCGCCGGGCGAACAGCGGCAGTACCGCACTCTCAAATCGCTCTTCCAGACCCCGCACCCGAGGGCGTTTCACCTCGATCGTGCCCGAGGTCAAGGACAGTCGCCGCCGCTTCCCGTACCCATTGCGGTAGCCGCCGGCTGCGTCCAACGGTGCCTGTCGCTCGTACCGTGACCGTCCCAGCGCATGGGTGACTTCTTCATCCAGAACCGACTGCATCAGCGACTGAATCTGCGAGCGTGTCCACTCTTCCAGCGTCTCGAACGTGGGCATGGACATTTCCGTCGTGCTCGGCTTAGGTTGTGCCATGGCGATTCTCCTCTTCCTGCCGGGATAGCCCCGGCGTTTGTGATGGCTAATTACAAAGGAAGGGTAGGATCGCCGTCTGTCTATTTCCACACCTTCTGATTATAGCTCCCGTGCGTGCTGTCCTCCTGATACAAGCCGAAGCGATCGAAGCGACGGTAGATTCCAGCAAAAACTTCATGTGCTTCATCGACCACAAAGAGATCGAGGGTTCCACAAAGAGATCGAAGGGTTCGCTCGCTGAGAGTCTCTCAAAGCCGCGCTCACCTCCCGCGTACTCGCGCCCAGCAAGGATGCACACCAGCCCGGTGGACATCGACGCTTTCGTCCGAAGTCTCCAAGGCCTCGATTCCGAACAGCTCGTACAGCTCCTGTTGCCACTGCCCCATCAAAGTGTGGGGCAGGACGATCAGGATCCTAGAAGCTCCCTCGGACAACATCTGGGCGATGACCAGCCCCGCCTCTATCGTCTTCCCCACGGTGGGCGCCGAGACCCACCTCGTCGGCCAGAATACAGCCACCATCTGGGATGCGCCGAAGCGCGAACATCACAGCATCGATCTGGTGAGGATTAGCATCGATGCGACCCTGACGCTGGGAAGCCGCATAGCGCCGCCCTTCGGCGGCCGGGCGAAGGCGGACTAGCTCTTCGGCGTGGTAGCGGCGGCGGATGGGATGCATGTCACTCAGACCAGGCTTGAGATCTTGAACGTCGTGGTGGTATATTCAATCGGTCAATGCAACATTCTCCCCACTAATCTAATCATAGGAGATGTTGCACATGGCTCAAGTCGTCCCGAAGGCGACACCATACTTCTTGCACAGCTCGAGCACATGCTCCATCGCCCCGCGCACCTCGGGATGATCGTAGTCCCCCGCGTGGCCCAGCTCGATCGACGAGTCGCCAGGGCCGCAATAGACCATATCCACACCCGGCACACCGATGAGTTCCTCGGCGTTTTCGTAGGCCGTCTTCGTTTCGAAATGCAGCACCACCGTCGTCTCCTCGTCCTGCTCATCCATCCAGCCCTGCCAGTCCCCGACTCCCCTGAAGTCGCTGTTCCCCCACCCCGGCGCCACAGCGCGGGTCCCACCCGGCGAGAATTTCACATAGCTCACCAGCGTCTCCACCTGCTCCCGCGTCTCCGTGCGCGGCAGCTGAATGCCCGAAACACCCGCCTCCAGCAACTTGGCCACCTCCATACGCTCCAGCTGCGGCGTCTTGGCAATCACCGGCAACTCATTGTCCCTCGCCGACAGAATCGTGTCCGCAAGATCGGCGAGATCGAAAAACGTGTGTTCGTACTCGATATACACGAAATCGAACCCCGCGTGCTGAAACAACTTGATAAGCGACGGTCTCGCATACTCCGACAGCATCGGCCCGATCAGCACGTCCCCTTTCTTGAGACGAGCCTTCAAATGACGCCCCGGCCCACCCTCCGGATACCACGGATTGTCCACACCCGTACTCGAACTCTGTTTCTGCGGCATTTTCCTCTCCAGTCAGCTTATATCCGACCGCCTACCCCTCACTCCAGCCGGCGATAAAGGAGTCCAGATCCATATTCGCCGGCATCTCATTGAAGTGATACGGCACCTGACCACCCTGAAACCCCGGCACGTAACGCTCCTCGCACTGTAACGCCGCGTCGAGCGGCGCGAAACCCTGCCACAGCGCCGTCGCCTCCGCGGCGGAAAACCGCTTGGCGAAATCCGGACCCCAGTTCAATGTAATCGAGTGCAGACGAGTGGCGCTGTCCCGCAAAGGCGGCGCCACCCCTTCCACCTCCGGGTTCAGCAACACATTGATAAAACAGGCCGCCTTGCACAGATACATCGTCAATTGCCACTTCCCTTTGTCGCCGATACCCGGCTGCAACTTGTCCAACCCCGACAGATACCCGGCCCCATCCCCGGCGAGCACCGCGCGCAACGCCGCCTCCGTGACGTCGCGGTTGCGCACACTCTGCTCCTCCCAGCCGACGAAAGTTTCCCGCGAATTAGCCGGCAGGCGCTCAGTAAATCTCAGATCCCGATAGGCGGTGAAGTTGCTGTAGCCGCCGTGCAGGGTTCGCCGCATGCGTGTGCTGTAGTTGCTGCCCCAGTGAAGGATCGGCGTGATGTAGACGACCCCGTCACCCGCCTTGAGATGAGTCTGCACCCCATTCGGCAAAGGCACCGTACGATCTGTATTCAGTTGGGCCTGCTCATCTTCCGTATTCAACCGCACGTGACTCCCCGGGACCACCCACAGAACGTCGTCGTCGTACAGAGGAATGTTCCACTGCACATACCGCGGCCCGTTCTCGAGAATGTCCTCCGCATACGCCTGCAGCGGCGCCGTGTCGAACGGGTGGATGTCCCTGTGCCACTTTGCCGGTCCACGGTCTTTGGGCGGGCTGCACATCATCATTATGTCCGTGCAGGCGGCATGCGGCATGTCGAGCAGCCGGCTGCTGACACCGTGGCTGTTTTCATGTAGCCAGAATTCCACGAAGCCGGCGGTCTCTTCGTCGAGGATCTCCGGCCTCTCCATGATCGTCAACCGCGGTTGCATGGAGATCTCCCACTGACCTCCCGGCGGATCGTCCGGACCCGCCTCGCGGGCCCAAATCTCTTTTTGACGATCGACGAGCAATTCACTCGCGGCGCGCAGCCCATCCAGCTCGTCAGGCGGCACGACCTCGCGCAAGATGGCGTACCCTTCTTCGAGAAACTGATCGCGGTTCAGCTGCATACGAATCTCCGGCTTTTAGAATCGAACATCCGGGGCGGTTTCCGAATAAGGCGAAATAGCCGAAACTACCACCCGATCGGCGAGGCCGCCACCTTCTACTCACCACGGTCCACCCAGGAGAGCACACCAATGAAAATCGACAGGATTGAAGTCAGATCGGTTGCCCCTCCGACGGAGCAGTTCCAATGGTCCGAGGACCTCCCGGCGCAGTTCGCGACCAATACAATATTGCGCCTCTATACCGACGAGGGTATCGAAGCCGTTTCCGGTGTCTGGAACGCGACTTCATACGGGTTCGAGAAATACACCGCCGAGGCCATCCGCCACATCGCCCCTATTCTCATCGGGCGCGATCCGCTGCAGCGGGAAGAGCTGTGGCGCGATATCCGGCCGCGTGTCTTTCCGGTGCCACCGCAGGTGCTCGCATCCATCGATATCGCCCTGTGGGATCTGGCCGGCAAGGTGGCGGGCATGCCGCTTTACCGCATGCTTGGCGGAGCGCGAGAGCGGATTCGCTCCTATGCCAGCACCCCCATGCTCGAAGATATCCCGGCGTATTTGAAGTTCGTCGAGGATCTGCTGGCCAAGGGCTACACGGCCGTCAAATTCCACACCTGGTGTATCCCTGATAAAGACCTCGAGCTGTCCCGAGCCGTCGCCAAAGAGTACGACACGTCGAAAATCGACTTCATGCTCGACGCCGAGAACAACTACGACCGCGGCAGCTCTCTGAAAGTTGCCAGAGGCATCGAGGAGCTTGGATTCACCTGGTTCGAGGCGCCCTTGCCCGACTACGATCTCGACGGCTACCGGGATCTGACCCGCCGAACCGCCATCCCGGTCCTGCCATCCGGCAACTGGTTCATGGATCTGATGTCATTCAATGAGGCGATCGAGTCCAAGGCCTGGCGCTCGGCTCGTACCGACGCGCACATGATGGGCGGCATCACGCAAACACAAAAGGCAATTGCCCTGACCGAGGCAGCCGGCATCAACCTCGAGCTCATGTCCTGGGGCTACAGCCTTAACTCCGCCGCCAACCTTCACCTCATGCTGGCCCACAACAACTGCACGTTTTACGAGCACTCAGTGCCCCAGGAACCCTACGAGTACGGCATGCACGACGTCATCCGCTCCGATTCCAACGGCTACGTCCACGCCCCCCAAAAACCCGGCCTCGGCCTGGACGTCGACTGGGAGCAGATGGAGTCGGCAACGTTCCACGAATTCACCATTGAATAGGTCACGGTTCTTGCGTTATCTTTCCGCAATGCCCAACTATTCCCACCACCACATCCACCACGAATCGGCAGATGTCCCCGCCGCCCTCGAATGGTACAAATCCCTCTTTGACGCCTCGACAGACGGCCCCCGTCGACAGAGACGGAGTTCCCTGGGCCTTCGTCGACATCGGCGGCACCATGATAACCGTCACCTCGCGCGAGGCCTCCGGCGTCGACCTCGGCCGCTTGAAAGGCCTCGACCACATCGGCCTCACCACCGACGACTTCGACGCCACCATGGCTCGCATCGAGGAGCTCGGCGTCGGCATCTGGGCCGGTCCCCTCGTCGCCGGCGACAAGCGGGTCGTCTTCATCAACGGACCCGACAACATCAAATTCGAATTGATCGAACAGAAGTAACGGAGCTTAGCCGAGGTCGTACAAATCCGGACGCCGTAACTCGAGCGTCGGCAGCTTGCCCCTCAGCTCCCTGACATAGTCGAGATCGATCTGCGCATAGATGATGTCCTCTCGCCCCTGCGCCCTGGCCATCGCGATCCCCCACGGATCGACGATGGCGCTGCGACCGAACGGATAGTCGTTCGCCAGCTTGCCGTACTGATTCGCCGCCACCACGTAGCACAAGTTGTAGAGCGCCGTGCTGGTGACCAGAGTGTCCCAGTGATCGGTGCGCGGCGGCAGCAGCTGCCCCGACGGGAACGCCGCCGGCACGATGATGACCTCCGCCCCTTTGAGAGCCAGCGTCCTCGCCTGCTCCGGAAACCGCATGTCGTAGCACACCATCACTCCCATGCGACCCACATCCGTGTCGATGAGGCAGAGCGAATCGCCGGGCGCCACCCATGACGTCTCCTCAAACGCCAGCGCATCCATCAAATGGATCTTCCGATACCGCCCCAGCTCCTCCCCCTTGCGGTCGTACACCAACGTCGTGTTGTAGGCCCCTGCCATCCGGGGCCGCCTCCGCCAGACTCCCGGTAACCAGATTCACCTCGTGCGTACGCGCCTTCTCCGCCATCGCCTCCGAGACCGGTCCGGCAACGACTCCGCCATCTCCTTCACATTCTCCGGCGTCGGCTCGCCGTAGCAATACTCCGGAAGCACCAGCAGATCCAGCGGCCCGTAGCGCTCCACTGCCTCATCGATGAGTCGCAGCGCCTTCTCCAGGTTTTCCCGCTTGCTCCCCCCGGCTCCCATCTGCACCGCCGCCGTCCTGATCGCGCTCATCGAGAGATCCCATCCAGTAGGT
>CBDBIJ010000051.1:0-6656 GCA_965205655.1 Candidatus Latescibacterota bacterium | reverse complement strand
CCGCTCGTCCAGACATCGCTGGCGATGCCAGTCGCGGTGTGTCGGCACGTGCTCGTCGCTCAGAGGCCACGGATCGAACGGCTCATATCCCAGCGCGGTTCTCAACTTGGCCGAATTCATCGTCACGTTGCCGGCTCGCGGTGGAATCGGTGCGGCTTCCTGTCGCCGTCGACCCATCAGACAATCCGCTCCATAGCCGCCGAGGCGGTTGATGATCTGGCCGATCTCGTACAAGCTGAGCTGGCGCGGCGCGCCGGCGTGATAGATGCCTGACAGATCGCTGCCGATGACCGCTTCGAACATATGATTGAGGCAGTCCGTGTAGGTCGGGGTTCTGATCTCGTCATAGTAGAGGGTTGCAGGCAGGGACTTGGCGAAGCGCGACTGAATCCAGTCGATGGCGCCGGCGTGGCCGTTGAAGCTGACGCCCATAGGCAGCGAGATCCGCAGAATGCACGCGTCCGGCCGTTCGCTCGCGAACATCTGCTCCGCGTCGACCATCGTCTCGCCGTAGACGGTGACCGGATCCGGTCTGATCTTCTTCGACGTGATTGCCCTCACCCGAACCAGAAAAGACGAGGTCGATGGACAGGGTGACGATCCGCGTCGTGGCAGGGGCTGCGGCGATCAGGGCATCGACACTCTCGACGTTGATCCGTCGGGCGTTCTCCGGGTCGTACTCACACGATTTGAGCTTGCACGTGCCTTCGCAGTTGAGCACCCAGGCAAACTCGTGCTCGTCGAAGAGCCGTTTCATGCCATCAGCGTCGTAGGCGTTGAGTGGACGGATACCCTCGCCCCGCAGCTTCCAGTTGTCGACGCGCCGGGTGCCGATGACCTGCCCGGGATGTTTCCCGCTGAAATAGTCGAGAGCGTTGTAGCCGGCGACACCGGCTACACCGGTGATGAGCATGGGAAAGAGGCTGTGACTCGTCATGATGGTCGGGCGGGTGAGGGTGTATGCATCCACATAAGATGCGGATCACCGTCTGTCCCCGTCCACTGGCAAGAACCCCACCCGCGTCGTTGACAGAACGTGCGCAAGCTGCCTCCTTCCGTTCTGGGAAACCACTCAGAACGGGAGATTGAAGATGGCCAAGAAATCAACAGCGGGCCGCGAGCGACTGCGGCCGGTGGTGCCGAAGCTGATCGAGCTTACAGAGGATGTGCTTTTCGGAGATGTATGGGAGCGCCCCGAGCTTTCGAAGCGCGACCGCAGCCTGATTACGGTTGCCGCCCTCGTCGCCCTCGACCGGCCCGAGCAGCTGCGAGTGCACCTGGGCCGGGCGCTCGAGAATGGCGTGACGAAAGAGGAGCTGAGCGAGCTCATGACTCATCTCGCGTTCTATGCCGGTTGGCCAAACGGCATGTCGGCCGCCGGCGTCGCCGTCGACGTCTTTGCCGAGCAGGACTGAGATGGGGGATTCAGTCGGGTTCGTCGGCCTCGGGACGATGGGGGGCAAGATGGCCGCCAGTCTTCAGCGCGCCGGGGTACGATCTCGTCGTGCACGACGTCTCGAGAGCCGCTGCCGCAACCCATATAGAGGCGGGTGCCGTGTGGGCGAATTCAGCGTTAGAGCTGGCCGCAGCAGCGGAGGTCGTGTTTACCTCGCTGCCAGGCCCTGTCGAGGTAGAGTCGGTCACTCTGGCAGACGACGGGCTGCTGGCCGGCATGAGTCCCGGTGGCACGCTTTTCGACCTGTCGACGAATTCACCGACCGTCGTGCGCCGCATTCATGGGGAGTTTGCCGAGCGACAGCTTCACATGCTGGACGCGCCGGTGAGTGGCGGGCCGCATGGCGCCGCTTCCGGAAAGCTCGCCATCTGGGTAGGGGGAGAGGAGACGGTGTTCGAGCGGCACCGACCGCTTCTGGAGGCGATCGGCGACCGGCCGCGCTACGTCGGGCCGATCGGCGCCGCGAGCGTTGCCAAGCTTGTCCACAACTGCTCTCACTACGCCATGAATCGCGTCATGGCCGAGGTGTTCACTCTCGGAGTGAAAGCGGGCGTCGAACCTCTGGCGCTGTGGGAGGCGGTGCGCGAGGGGGCCGCTGGACGAGCCCGAACCTTCGATCTCCTCCTCAAGCAGTTCCTGCCCGGTTCCTTCGATCCTCCGGATTTTGCCCTGCGCTTGGCACACAAGGATGTCTCCCTCGCCACCGAGCTGGCCCGCGAGCTGGAGGTGCCGATGCCGATGGCGGATATAGCCCTCGACGAGCTTGGGGAAGCGCTCGAGCGCGGCTGGGGTGATCGCGATTCACGAGTGGCGATGCTGCTCCAGGAGGAGCGGGCCGGCGTCGAGATCAACGTTGACGCCGAGCGCATCCGTCAGGCCCAGCGGCGAGCTGGCGAACAGAGCGCCTAGCAGCGACGGTTCGATTCAGAGCCCGCTGCCGCTCTGTTGCAGGAGTTTTGCGACCAGCGCTGTCCAGCCGGTCTGATGGCTCGCCCCGAGCCCGCGGCCGTTGTCGCCGTGAAAGTACTCGTGGAATAGGACATGTTCGCGCCAGTGCGGATCAAAGTTGAGCAAGTCACAGTCTCCGTTGACTGGCCGCCGGCCGGACGCATCCCTCATAAACAACATGGAGAGTCGCCGCGAGAGCTCTGTCGCCACTTCCCAGAGTGACATCAGCTGGCCTGAGCCCGTGGGACATTCAACCTTGAAATCATCGCCATAGTAGTGGTGGAACCTCTGCAGCGACTCGATGAGCAGAAAATTCAGCGGAAACCACACGGGGCCGCGCCAGTTGGAATTGCCGCCAAAAAAGCCGATCGCCGATTCCGCCGGCTCGTAGTCGACCCTGTGGGTCTCGCCGTTCACTTCCAGTTCGTACGGGTGCTCGAGATGCCTGCGGGACAAAGCCCGTATGCCATAAGGGGACAGAAATTCAGCTTCGTCGAGCATCGGCTTTAAAACGCGACGCAGCCGCTCGCGTCCGACAATCGCCAACAGACGCTGCTGACTCTCGCCGGGCCGGTTGCGGTACGAAACATGGTCGCGCAGGTGCCTCCGGTTCTTGAAAAACCAGAGCATGCGGCGTTTGAAGCCGGGCAATGCGTCGACGGTTTCCTGCTCCAGAGTCTGCACCGCGAACAATGACATCAGTCCGACCATGGAGCGCACGTTCATCAGTCTGCAGCTGCCGTCGGGAAGGCACAGGGCATCGTAGAAGAAACCATCCTCTTCATCCCACAACTGCAGGTTTTCGTCACCCAGATTGTTCATGGCGTCAGAGATATAGACGAAGTGTTCGAAGAACTTGCTGGCAATGTCGGCATAGGCCCGGTCCTCGCGGGCGAGCTCGAGGGACATGGCCAGCATGTCGAGGCAGAACATGCCCATCCAGCTGGTGCCGTCGGACTGCTCGATGAGGCCGCCGGTCGGCAGCGGCGCGGAGCGATCGAAGACGCCGATGTTGTCCAGACCGAGAAAACCGCCCTCGAAAAATATTGTTGCCCGCCGCATCCTTTTGATTGACCCACCAGGTGAAGTTCAGCAGCAGCTTGAGAAAAGCGCGCTCGAGGAAAGCGCGATCCGCCGTTCCGTGCAGACGCTTCTCGATTTTGTAGACGCGCCACACAGCCCAGGCGTGGACGGGGGGATTGACGTCATCGAACGCCCATTCGTATGCCGGGATCTGGCCATTGGGATGCATGTACCAACTCGCGCAGGAAAAGCAGCAGCTGTTCCTTGGCGAAGTCGGCGTCCACCAACGCCAGCGGAATGCAGTGGAAGGCGAGATCCCAGGATGCGTACCACGGGTACTCCCACTTGTCCGGCATTGAGATCACATCTTCGTTGTAGAGGTGTTTCCAGCCGCGATTGCGGCGGTCGTGATCGTCCGGCAGCGGTTTGCCCTCCTCGTCCTCCCGCAACCAGCGTCCGACGTCGTAGTGGTAGAACTGCTTTGTCCAGAGCAGCCCGGACAGGGCCTGGCGCTGCACGTTGCGCACATCAGCGGAACAGTGCTCGGCAGACACAGAGTCGTAGAACTCGTCTGCTTCGCGTTCGCGCCTGCCCATCTGTTCGATTGTTGCGGCTGCCAGAGGCTGCGCACTCGGTAGCTGGTCGGCCAACCTCAGCCACACGCAGGAGGCGTCTCCGGCATCGATGTGTTCGACGTAATGGGCCGCCGCCTTCGTGCCGACCTGATCCCCGTTGACGGCTGTCTGCTCGCCGTGGATGACAAAGCGATCGAAGGCGTCTTTCACATAGGGTGTTCGATTCGGCTGTCCGTAGAGCAGCTGGCGATTGGTCTCGTTCTCCGTGAAGAGCAAGCGAGGCTCGCCACCACAGAACAGCCAGCGCATGCCCAGAGTCTCGTGATGACACTCGATCGCACAGTTGCCGTCAGCGCGGCCGACTGCGTTCATGGCGGGCCGCACCACGTCGCCATCCGCCTGCCACGTGTTGCGGAACCAGATCGTCGGCAGCAGGTGCAGCGTCGCCGCCTCGGGTCCGCGGTTGAACGCCGTGATCCGCATGAGGATATCATCTGTGTCGAGCTTGGCGTATTCGACGAAAACGTCGAAGTAGCGGTCGCCATCGAAGGCATTGGTGCCGAGCAACTCGTACTCGGGCTCGGTCCGCGAGCGCTCGCCGTTGACGCGCACGAGTTCGTCGTAGGGTAACCGTTCAGGTCCCTGGGTGATGCGGCCAGGAGAGAGAGGAAGCCGGTGGGCTTACCGCGACACTGCGGTGTCTTGGGGTAGAAGCGAAGGAGCTGGCTGGTGGTAGAGGGCGGCGTAACAAGCCGTGGTGAGATAGTCGAGGACGTGGCGCTCCTGTCGGCGCAGCGTGTCACGCACGGTAAGCATCCGTTCGACGAAGCGGCTTCCGTCGGGGCTGTGGGTGCCGAAGCTGGTAAGGCGCCACAGGACTCCATGCCGAAGACCGCGCTCGGCCGCGTTGTTCGTGGGCTCGACGTCGCCGTTCTTGCGCACGAAGGTCCACAGGGCCGGCTCGATGGCGAGCAGATTGCCGCAGGTTGCGGCCGTCTTGGCGTCGGCGAACTGCTGCCCATACCAGAGTTCGAAACGAACCCGGAAGCGCAGATGGCGACTGACGTAAACCTGGAAGCTCGACAGTTGCAGGGTGCCATCGCGGATTCGATGCCACCAGGTAAACAGCTGCGCCGTATACTCCAGCAGTTTCTGACCGACACTGGCCGCCTCGCCGCCGCGCGCCACGAAGTCCTCAAAGGTGCGCCGCAGATGGGCCCAACACACTTGGCGGCGAGACATTGGCAGATGTCCGTAGGCCGAGAAGCGATCGGAGCCGACGATCGCGGTGCTGTCGTCGCCGAGCAACTCATCGACGACCTCCCGACCGCGGCTCCGGCGAATGGCGAATACCGAGACCCCAGCTGTGATCACCACCCACAGCCAAGCCCGGAGGCGACACTCCCGCCAGCCGGTCTCGTCGAGGTTGACCGTCGGCTGCTGGCGAACGTAAGCCCGCGCGGCTTCGACGGGCTCGGCGATCGCCGCCGATACCTCTTGTTCCAGCTGGCTGACCGTGCCCGGACACAGGTGCACGCCGAAGGCGTCGGACAGCAGCGCGACGATGTTGCGCTTGCTCAAGCGGTAGGCGCCCGACAGCAAACCGACCCAGGCCTGCACACTGGGCCCGAAGGTCCGGCGCGACACACCCTCCGGCCAGGGCGCTTCGGTCAGAGTGTAGCAATGCCGGCAGCGCAAGGTATGGAACTGATACTCGATGACCTGGGCTCGCACCGGAGGGATCACGACCTCCTGGTGACGCAGCGGATGATCGTCGCTGCACAACGCCTGACCGCATCGGCGGCACGTGCTCGGCTTGATCGGCACCAACTCGTCCACCTGCTCCACCGACACCAACGAGCGACCGTGGCCTTCGTGACCCGGCTGACCTCCCGGCGACCGACCCGAAGATCGACGCTTGCCGGAGCGACGCGAGCCTTGAGAGGCCGACTCCGACGACGATGCCCTGGCGCCGCCACTGCCCCGTCCTTTTCGGCGCGCCAACTCCGTTTCCAGCGACGCGATCCTCGCGGCCTGTTGCTCCACTACCTGCTCGAGGTGCGCGGCTCGCTCCATGGCATCCAGCAAGTTGACCACCAGCGCCTGCACCGCCTGTGGCGTGCGTCGCCAGTCGCTGTCCGAGATCGATGGAGGAGCTTGATTCACGGCGTCGCCAGTACCCGTAGAAACGTGCGGACCAACCAACCGATTCCAAGATACCAGCGAACGCCGAAACAGAACAGTTCTTTCTCAAACCACTGATCCCACCGTGCGGGACTGAACGCTTACGTCGTAGGGAAAGGCCGACTGCGGATACTTGTAGAGGTACTTCATGTAGGAGTGGGTCGGCGTGTTGTCGAGGTAGAAGTACGCCTCCTTCACGTCTTCGCCATGGTTGCCTTCGTTGCCACTCAACCCGAACAGGCGCTCCTTCAGAATGGCGTCCCGGCCGTTCCACAGCGACAGAGCGAGGCACAGCCGCTGGTGATTGTCCGACAGTCCGGCGAGGCCATCTTCACCCCAGCGATACGCTTTGGAGCGGGCCTGGTCGTGAGGTAGATGCTCCCAGGCCGACCCGTGTGGGCTGTAATCCTCGCGCACCGTGCCCCAGGCTCGTTCGCTGACGTACGGCCCCCATCGTTTCCAGTGTTTGC
>CBDBIJ010000050.1:0-11873 GCA_965205655.1 Candidatus Latescibacterota bacterium | reverse complement strand
GGTCTGGGAGGCGACGGCAGTCCGGTGATTGCCGGCCCCGAGCCCTGCGGGGTGGTGGCCGAGCGCGGCAGCGCCGTTCCGGAAGCCCTGGCGCCCATGCGGGCCAACGTGATGTGCCACCACTACAACGGTTGCGGTGTTTGTCCAAGCTGCCGATCCGGATGGTCGCAGCTGTGTGACGAGAGCGTCGTCGTCTACGGTGTCACCGGCCACGGAGCCCATACCCCCTATATGAAGGTGCCCGCCAAGACCCTGGTGCCGTTGCCGGATTCGCTGTCCTACTCCGAGGGGGCGGCCGTGTCCTGTGGAACCGGAACCGCCTTCGGCGCCATCAAGCGCATGAATCTGACCGGCGCGGAAACCTTGGCCGTGTTCGGCCAGGGGCCCGTGGGCTTGAGCGCCACGATGCTTGGCAGCGCCATTGGCGCGCGGGTGATAGCAGTGGACGTGGAAGCAAAACGCCTGGCGCTTTCCCGGGAGTTTGGCGCCGACACCATCGTCAACGGCAAGCAGGCGAATCCGGTGGAAGTACTTCGAGAGCTCACGCAGGGACGCGGCGTGGACATGGCGCTCGACTGCAGCGGGCATCCGGAAGCGCGGGTGCAGGCGGTGAGAGCGACGAAGACCTGGGGCACCGTGTGTTACGTGGGTGAGGGCAACACCGTGACCCTGGACGTGAGCCAGGACATCATACGCAAGCAGCTGACCCTGCTCGGGTCCTGGACTTTTTCCCACCTCGGGCAGCGTGCGTGCGCCGAGTTCATTGCGGATCGCGGCATTAAACTGGATCGCATCTTTACGCACCGCTTCAAACTCGAGGAAGCCAAGACAGCCTACGAGCTGTTCGACACTCAGACGACAGGGAAGGGCGTGTTCGAGTTCTGAGTTGCAGGCTACGGCACTGGCCACTCCCTGAGCAACGCCGGCAGCGCGCGAATCGAATCCACGATACGCCAGGCACCGGAGAAGTCCTGGCTGGCGGTAAAAGAGTTCGTGACTATGGCGCAGTCGATGCCGGCGGACACTGCAGATCGCAGGCCGCGAGCCGAGTCCTCGACCGCAACGGCTTCCTCAGCCGCCGCACCAAATCGTTGGAGTGCCGCTTGGTACGGATCTGGATGTGGCTTTGTCCGTGGGTAGTCTTCAACGGTGAGGATGAACTCCAAGAACTCGAGAATGCTGCGGGATTCGTGGATGAGGTCGAAATCCTGGCGTCGAGAGGTAGTGACGACGGCCATCCGAAATCGTTCTGACAGCTCCGAGAGTACCTCCGCGACACCGTCGATCTCAATAGATTCAGTTCGGAGGTACTCCTGATAGATCTCGTTCCGTCGCCGTCGCTGGCGATCGATTACCTCTGCCCTCGTTGCCCTGCTCTCAACGAGATCCCAGCAGGGTTGGCCGCGGGCTTGAAATTCAAGATAGGTCGCCTCGTCCAGATCGACTCCTAACGAAACAAGGGCTTCTTTCGTCGCCCTGTAGTACCATCGCTCCGTGTCGACGAGAACGCCGTCGTGATCCCACAGAATAAAGCGCCGTTCCATACGCATTTAATAGGGTTTACTCCAGCCCACCAATCAAGGCCGCAAAGTCAATATTGACAATGCCGGAGATGACACCCCGGGCCAGCAAAACCATTGAGCAAGCTAAGGAGTTAGCGGAGAAACGAGGGGATGAGGACGATGAAACGGATATTCTCCGCGCCTTGCTCAATATTGAGGGGATGGCCAGTGAGATCCTCTTGAGTCTTGGAGTGGATGTGAAAACCCTGAAGGTTCAACTCGGATAAGGGATGGCTGTCGTCAGTCAAGACAATGCTGCAGACATTGAAAGGAGTTCACATGTACGCCTCGATCCGGGATAGCTCTCTCCTTGGGGCTGGATATCGGTCAATCGCAGACGGCGCGAAGGCCCTCGGACTCTCCGGCGTTGAAATGGATTTCAGTCGTCAGTGCGCGGTCAGGTCGCCCACTCAGGCAGGCGAATCCTTTCGGCTGACGTCCGAGGAGGCTCGACAGCAATTCCGGGCTGAGTTGGACGAGGCGGGAATCCATGTATCGGCCCTGCTGCTGGGGAACGACTTCAACGCAGAGGATCTCAAGAGCGAGGTGGCGTGGTGCGTCAGCGCAGTAAATGCGGCCGGCGCTCTGGGCATCAAGGCGGTGCGCATCGATTCGGCTATGAGGGGCGGAAATGAGCTGGACCTGGATACCTGTGTCGAGCGGTTCAAACGCGGGGTGACGCAGGTTTTGGAAGCGACCGAGGCGTCTGGTGTCCCGCTGGGCATCGAGAATCACGGGGCAATCGGCAACCAGCGCGAGTTTCTCGATGCCGTTCTCGATGGCGTGAACTCTCCGCGGCTGGGCATGACGCTGGATACCGGCAACTTCTACTGGTACGGCTACCCGATCGGCGAGGTCTACGAGATCCTCGAACATTTCGCGCCACACACGAAGCATACCCACATCAAGAACATCAACTATCCGGTAGACACGAGGCAGCAACGACGCGAGGTCGGCTGGAAGTATCGTGAGTATGTCTGTCCGATTCCCGACGGAGACCTGGACGTCGCCCGCATCGTCGGGTTCCTCAAAGACGCCGGCTACGAAGGCGACATCTGCATCGAAGACGAATCGCTCGGTCGGCTTGGCGAAGCAGAGCGCAGGGAGGTCTTACAGAGTGATGTCGATTTTCTGAAGGGCGTGATAGAAGGATGATTGTGTTCGGACCTCTGAGAGAGGCTTCAGTTACGTCTCGCGGCGGGAACATAACTTCCGTCCCTCAAACTCGTGAACAGGATCTCGACGAGTGGATGAGCGACGGGTTCGCCGCTCGCATCGGGTTCCAGATTGCGCTCGGCGACGTAGGTCTCATGAGTCGCATCGTGGACGAGAACCCGGTACCATGGCTTGTTCTTCGGCGGCCGTGATCGCGCCACGTTTTCGTACCACTCCTCAGACAGCATGAAACGGTCATTGACATCGATCACGACGCCGCGATAGTCGAACAGCTTGTGATGCACCAGATCACCTACGGAAAAACCGGGAGTTGCGCTCATCGGGGAACCCGCTTCCAGAGAATTTGATGAGGCGGTGAGTCAACCGCATGTGCGTAGCCGTCCACGAATTTACTATGTTAGCGAACGCTGACGGAAACTCCAAGGAGATTTGATGTGAGAGGGCGTGATGACAGATGAAGCGAACCGGGCAGCTGGTCTGGGTCTCTGCGTTGCTCTCGCCGCGACGACAATCGCCGTCGTCATCAGGGCGGGAATCGATCTCGACGCCCTCGAGCTGACGGTATCGGACTGGTCCCCATTCGGAGGAGGGCTGCTGGATGAGCACGAGGTGGCGCCGGACTTCGTTCTGGCCGACCTGGACGGCAACGAGGTGCGTCTGTCCGACTATCGCGGACAGGTCGTGCTGCTCGACTTTTGGGCTACGTGGTGTGGGCCCTGTGTAAAGGAGATGCCGACCTTCGTCTCACTGCAGTCGAGCTATGGTCCCGAAGATTTCACTGTCATCGGAATCGCCGTGAGGGACAGTGAGGACAAGGTGAGATCCTTCTACACTGTGAAGGGGCTCAACTTCCCCGTGGCCATGGGTGACGACAAAGTGAACGGCGACTACGGTGGAATCTCAGCGATCCCGCTAACCTATCTTATTGACAAGCGTGGTGTCATTCGGCACGCTCGACTCGGCAGTCCGTCAGACGAACTGGTGTTTCAGCAACAGGTAGAGGAGCTGCTGGCGGAAGATCGTGAAGGAGGAGCGCCGACCCCGACACGGTCAGCTCTTTGAGCCATGGCGACGGACATACTCGATATCTGCTCGGTGGAGGAGCTGCGGCAAAGGGGACGGATCGTCGTCACCGAGGGGAGGGTGCCCATCGTCGTCTTTTGCCACGAAGGCGGCATTCACGCTGTCGACAACCGCTGTCCGCACATGGGATTCCCGCTGCACCGTGGCACCATCAAGGACGGGATCCTAACCTGCCACTGGCACCACGCCCGCTTCGAATTGAAGAGCGGTTGTACCTTCGACCTGTTCGCCGACGACGTGAACAGCTATCCCCTCGAAGTGCGCGATGGCCGGGTCTATCTGCAGACCGTCGTCACCGGCAGGGATCCCGTGGAGCACGGGATGCGCCGTCTGCACGAGGGCATGGACCTCAACATTCGGCTCGTCATCGCCAAGGCTGTGGTCGCTCTCATTCACGCCAATGCGGAAACGAGGGAGATCGTAACCAGGGGTGCTCTCTACGGCGTGCGGCGGCGACGGGGCGGGTGGTCGAACGGGCTGACGATTCTTACGGCCATGGCGAATGTAGTGGACCACCTCGAGGGGCAGGACCGAATCGCACCACTCTACCAGGGTCTCGTGGAAGTGGCATCGGACTGCGCCGGCCAGCCGCCGACGATCATGCTGCGGCCCCTGGAAAGCGCCGATATCACCCTGCCGGCACTCACGTCGTGGTTTCGCGACCTCGTCGAGGTCCGCAATCAAGACGGCGCCAAGCGCTGTCTGCTGACGGCGGTGCGACTGGGGGCGACAGATTCTCAACTGGCCGAGATGATGTTTACAGCGGCCACCGACCACTACTACCTCTCGGGTGGACACGTGGTCGATTTCATCAACAAGGCCTTCGAGGCACTCGACCGAATCGGGTGGCAGCACGCCGGCGAGCTGCTGACGGCGCTGGTGGCCCAGCTGAGCAGCGCACAGCGCAGTGAAGAGTCGAACGCATGGCGCTCGCCGGTCGACCTGGTCACACTCCTGAAAGATGCCTTCGCCTCGACAGCGGAGCTCTTGAAGGCAGGGGAGGGTCTGTCATGGCAGCGAGATCAGGACTTCATCGATCTGCTGTTGAGTGACGATGCCAACGCGATCGTGACCGGGCTCAATCGCGCCGTCTCCGCGGGCGCACGGCCGGTGCAACTGGCACAGAGCGTGGCCTACGCAGCGGCCCTTCGAGTTGCGAAATTCCACACGCAGAACGAATTCTCAGACTGGATCGGCGTGCTCCACACCTTCACCTATGCAAACGGGCTGCATCAACTTCTGAAACGCTGCGAGCCGAGAGCTGACCTGACACGCGGGGTATACCACGGGGCTATGCGGGTCTACCTGGATCGATTCCTGAACGTGCCGGCTGCGAGGCTTCCGGCGCCCGCCGCCAGTCTCAATGATGCGGCCAAGCGCAAGGCCGCGAGCCCTTTGACGAGGTATCTCGCGCTCCTCGACCAGCAGCAAATGGTGGACGAGGCGGGACAGCTGGTGTACGAGTATCTGGAAAACGGTGGCGACAGCCGATCACTGTTTCCGGTGCTCGCCGAATCGCTGCTGCGGGAGGATGCGGAGTTCCACAGCTTTCAGATGCTCGAGGCGGCGATCAGGCAGTTCGGCGAGATGGAGGGAGACGCGGACGCGTCCGTGGACGTGGAAGCGAGGCGACTGATCGCGACGGCGGCGGCGCGATACCTGGCAGCCCACGCCCCTACCCAACGTGAAAGACAGCAGACGCTGAGGATCGCGACCCGGCTCCACCGGGGTGAGCCGGTCTATGAAGATGAAGACGGACCCTGACGGGTCCGTCTTTTGCGGCTTCTGACGAAGCCGCTTTTCGATTATAGTGACCATTTTTCGCGGACTCTAGCGAGTCCGCTGAGTGTCTTGCTTATGCAGCGGGCCCCGGGGGCCTATGCGGTTCGGCTATACCGGAGACGTGTCTCTTTTGAGGACGTTGGCGACTACGGTTTCGTAGTGGAGGCCGAGGATGCGCAGCTCGAAGGCGCGGACCAGGTGGCGACCGGGGAAGCGGAGTTTGTTCGCTTTGCCCTCGACCGACTCCATCGCCCTCTCGTAGATCTGCTTCCCCTCTTCAACCGATATTTTGCGATTCTCGATAGCCTCGCGAGCGCTGCTGACGATCTCGCCTATTTCCGGTAGTCCCTTGTCCGGGTAGTAGCGCACGAGGGTATCCTGCGCGTAATCGATCATCCTTGCGAACCGCTTCACCTGCTGGGGGCCCAGCTCGATGTAGTCGGTCGCCGAAGAGGCGAGGGTGTCCCAAAATTTCCTGAGCGAGCTCCGCTCGGCGTGAAGTTCCCGCTGAGATTTCCGATCGAGCTTGAAGGCGTTCCCCAGGTAGCGGATGAACTCGCCGCCTCTTCCTTGAAGACCGTACCTGGCGAAGGAGCGCAAAACGGCCTTCAGATCGCCGGCATTGTGATGTTTTTCGGCGAAGAGGTGGACGTCGACGCGCTCCATGAGGTCGAGGGCGCGCTCGTCGATAGCCTTGCGGTTGAACAGCGACGATAAGATGTGACGGAATCCCTCTTGCAGTTGCTCGAGCCCCATCGTCGGTTTGTACTGCAGCGTTTCATCGATGTTGTTTCTAGCGTCGACGCCCTCCTCGACCAGCCGACCTTCCCTCTTCAGATCGACGTAGAGAGGCGTGTGCGGCATCGGTGTCAGCTTGCCCGTCATGGCGGAAAAGATGGCATTATCCTTGACGAAGTCGACGATCATATCGGCTGTCTCCTTCGAATCGCCATCAATTCCGTATATGAAGCCGGCGTAGACCTCGATCCCGACCTCCTGCAGCATTCTGATCGTGTCCTCGGGCTTGGTCTTTATGTTCTGGATCTTGTTCATCGCCTTGAGAGCGACGGGATCGGGGCTCTCGATGCCCAGAAAGACGGAGACGAACCCGGCCCGCTGCATTAAAGGGATCAGTTCGGACATGCCTTCCTTGCCGAGGTCGATGCTCGCCTGTGTGAAAAAGGCGAACGGGTAGTTGTACTCTCGCTGAAACTCGATCATGGCCTCGAGAATGAACTCCATGGCCGCCGGCTCGGAGACGAAGTTGTCGTCGACGGTGAAGATTCCGCCGCGGAAACCGGTGTCGTAAATCGCCTGCAGCTCTTTCTTGACCGCGGCCTTGTCCTTGGCCCGCGCAAAGCCGCCGTTGAACTGGACGATGTCGCAAAAGTTGCACCGAAAGCGGCAGCCGGCCGTCGTCTGAATCATCATGGTCCGATAATCCTTGACGTCGAGCAGGTCCCACCGCGGCACCGGGACGGTATCCAGGGGCCTGAAGATCTCCTTGTCCAGAAGATACTTGCGCGAGCCGGGCTCTTCCTCGAGGACGCGCTCGGGAATGAGCAAGGTCGGCGTGGCGCGGCTGTGAACCGGCTCCCGCTCGAGGGCTTGGAGCAAGCTATCGATCCAAGGCTCCGCCTCTCCCCAAACGAGGTAATCGAGCCCATCGTGGAGAACGCGATCGGATTCCGTCCTGGGCTCCAAGATCGTGTCCCGGTAGGTAGAGGCTATGGGGCCGCCCAGCACCCACGGCGTGTCGGTCCCTTTCGCCGGCCCGGCCAGAAGGTCGACGAGCGAGTCGCGCTGGATGTTCATGGCGCCGACAAAGACGGCGTCGGCTTCCTGAATCAGCCGGCGAAGCTTGCTGTCCGATGGCGGCCGAACGTTGAGATCCAGCAGCTGTAGGTCCCACTCATCCTCAGACACGTAGGCGGCGAAAGTCAGCAGGCCGAGTGGTGGGAAGGCAGCTTGGCGCCCCACGTATTTGAGGACGTGTTTGTAGCTCCAGAAGGAGTCCGCCGGGAAGTTCGGTGCTATCAGAAGTCCCTTTTTTCGTTCCATAAGCCGGTCTCGGTTCCTCTACGCTGGCTGTAGGCAGGATCATGTGGCACACAAACTTAGGTAATTCCCCCGCGTATTCCTAATCCTCCTCGAGCAACTTGGCGAGGGCGAGTGCGAGACGATGCATTCCGCCAATTCGGGATGGACGTTATCTTGTGGGCATGTTCGAGTCGTGCTACGACATGTCCGACGGGGACAGATATCCCCACTGCTGGGGGTACACGGACACCCGGTTCGAGTTCGACGGGCCCGGAAGCGTGAGAATGACCGGAAGCCGATACCCACTGGCGGGATACAGTCTGCCCGGCTTCATACCGTTTGCCGAGGAGATGCTCGGGGTGCCGATTCGACCCGAGGAAACCGTGAGCGAGGTCGAGCGCCAAGAGCTGCCCGAGCCGTACCGGAACGAGGCATTCCTGAACGCCTTCGAGGATGATGGACTCGCCAACGGTCAACTCTCCTTCGGAGACGAGGACAGGCTCGTCCACAGTCACGGGCAGCTGAGCGTGGACGAAATCTACCGTCTCCTCTATATCGGCGCACTCGCCAGAGCTGTGGACGCGGTGGCGCACCCGCAGAGCGAGAAAGATGTGAGGAAGTTGGTGCGGGCGGCGGCCGAGCACGGCGTGTGCCTGGTGCCGTACGGGGGCGGGACAAATGTGAGCGGCGCCCTTGCGTGTCCCGCCGACGAACGACGCATGATCGTCTCCGTCGACATGCGAAGGATGAACAGGATCGTCGAGCTGGACGAAGAGAATCTGGTCGCCTGCGTGGAAGCGGGGATATCGGGTAAGGACCTGGAACGAGAGCTGGAGGCGCGGGGCTATACGTGCGGACACGATCCCGACAGCGTCGAGCTGTCGACGCTCGGCGGCTGGATCTCGACCAACGCCAGCGGCATGAAGAAGAACAAGTACGGCAATATCGAGGACATCGTGCTCGAGGCGACGCTGATCACAGCGACCGGCGACATCGAGACAAGGCACGCGACGCCGAGGAACTCGACCGGCGTGCAGCCAAGAGCCCTCCTTTTCGGCAGCGAGGGCAACTTCGGCATCATCACGAAGGCGATCATCAAGGTTCACCCGCTGCCGGAAACGCGCAGGTACGGTTCCCTCGTGTTCCCGAATCTGTCGAGAGGCATCGAGTTTCTCAGAGAGCTGCGCCGCGAAGGCGCATTGCCGGCCAGCATCAGGCTGGTAAACAACACCGAGTTCCGATTCAGCCAAGCTCTCAAGCCGGCGCCGGGTTTCTGGAAGGGGATAGAGACCAGGCTGCAGAAGTTCGCACTGCTGAAGATCAAAGGCTTCGAGCCGTATCAGATCGCCGCCTGCACCATCGTCATGGAGGGCACGCGACGAGAGGTGGCGTACCAGCAAAAGGTCATATTCAGAGCTGCCAGGAAGCACGGCGGCGTGAGCGGTGGGTCAAAGAACGGGCAGCGCGGATACATGCTCACCTTTTCGATCGCCTACATCAGGGATTTCTTCAATCAGTTTCAAATTCTCGGTGAAACCTTCGAGACATCAGTACCCTGGAACCGGATTCACCAGTTGACGCAGGCCGTGGAGCGGACGCTGGCGGACCAGGCACAGGCCCACGGAGTTCGGGGGAAGCCGTATCTGTCGTACCGTGTCACGCAGACATATCATACCGGTGTCTGCATCTACTTCACGATGGGGCTGTCGGGGAAGGGGTTGGAAAAACCGGACGACGTCTACCACCAGATAGAGCGCCATCTTAGGCAGGTTATCCTCGACAACGGCGGCTCGCTATCCCATCACCACGGGGTCGGGAAGATCCGGCACACTTTTCTACCGCAGATCCAGACCGAGCGCGCCATGAGTGTCCTGCGGGAGACGAAAAGGGCGATGGATCCGGACAATGTCTTCGGAATCAGCAACGGGATATTCGCAGATCAGTAGCAACTGTGACCGAGTATGGCTGACGTTTTCAAAAGCAGGTCGGTTGTCATAACCGGCGCCTCGTCCGGTCTGGGGGCCGCACTAGCGCGCGAGTTCGCCGGTCGGGGAGCCAGATTGACCCTGTTTTCGCCCGAGGAAGAGGAGCAGGAGGCGGTTGCCGCCGAATGTCGGGATCTCGGTGCCGATGCCCTGGCCGTCATCGGCGATGTAACGAAGCCCGGAGATTGCCAGCGACTAGTCGTGGAGTGCGTGGCGGAGTACGGCGCCCTCGACTATCTGGTGGCCAACGCCGGCATCAGCATGTGGACGTCGTTCGAAGAGGTCGAGGACATCGACATCTTTCGACGGCTCACCGACGTCAACTATCTGGGGGCGGTCAATTGCATCTACTATGCGTTGCCTCACCTCAGGCAGAGCGCCGGGATGATAGTGGCCATTACCTCGATCCAGGCCAAGATTCCGGTTCCGTTACACACGGGCTACGTCGCCTCCAAACACGCCCTACAGGGCTTCTGCGATTCGCTGAGGATGGAGTTGAAGGGAAGTGGTGTGGATATACTGACCGTGCTGCCTCACTGGCTGGCCGGAACCGACCTGAGGAAGCGGGCCTTCGGCAAGGATGGGGGAGAGCTCGGGGAGTCATCGCGCAAGCACAGCAAAAATGCGGTTTCGGTGGAAGATGCCTGCCGCGCCGTACTGAAGGCCATGGGCAAGCGGCAGCGCGAGCTCGTCATTCCGTCAAAACTCAAAGCTCTACTGGGTTTGAGGTTCTTGAGTCCGAAGGCCGCGGAGTCGGTCATTCAGGGCGCGGTAGGTAAGCAAAAGAATTAGTCGACGGATCTCCTCTACTGCATCTGTTCGATACGTCTCTTCAGCTTCTCGAGTCGCTTCACCGTCATTCTCTTGGCGCTGTCGAAGGAAATGTCGTCCCTCGCGCGGATCTCTTCGAGCAACCCGGTCAAATAGAATCGATCGAAGCTCTCGATCTTTCTGTCCTGGCCGACCGTTCTGTGCATGACCTCCTTGATCTGGGCGAACGCCTTCTCCCGACGCTCAACGAACGACGCGACCGCCTGCTGATCAGAGCCGAAGCTCTTCGATTCCATTTTGACACTCGAGATTTCACTCCTGATCTCGCCAATCAGCTCCAGTTTCTCCTCCTTGCTTCATAGAGCAACTCAGGACGAAGCTGACCAGGCACAATGCGAATGTCCTTTTCATGATTTTACCTTTGTCATAAAAAGTGTGTCATCGAAAGCGGCACCACGCGGTGCTAGTCAGCACCGGATGCGGCACCGCAAAAACGAGTGCCGATTCTGAAGAGCTCGCCGAGGGGATTCACTCGCTCCTCGAGGGCATCGGCAATCACCGGACCGATGGAACCGCCGAACTTGAAGCCGTGGCCACAGCCACACCCGGCGACGAGAACGCGCTCGAAACCCGGCGCCCAATCGATGATGAAATGGTTGTCGGGGGTGTTGGTATAGATGCAGGAGCGGCCACCCACGAGCTCGGCCTCCGCGAGCTCGGGAATGCGGTCGGCGACGAACCGGCGAGCCGCGTCGAGAAACTCGCCGGTTGCAGTGCGCTCCGTGTCGGGGGCGACCTCGTCGATCTTATCGTCCTCAGCCACCTTTACGAAACCCTCCTGCAAGAATGGGAAACCGTACCATGCTCCCGTCGGTGAGATGGCACTCCACATCGGGAATATCCGTCGGTCAAAACGAGCGCTATCCCGGGGGGCAAAGAACGCCATCTGCTGCCGCGTGGTGCGGATGTGCGGCAACAGACCTGGTAGAAGGCTTGTTACCCATGGACCCGCAGCCACGATGACCCGGTCGAAGGTCAGGGTTTCGTCGTCGCAGACGAGCCGTGTGTCGTCGGCGGACTCCGTCACTTCCCGGACCGCTGCATTCTCACGAATTAGGACACCATCGTCGCTGGCGAGCCCGGCAAGGTCGCTGACGGCCTGGGCGCTGCGCACGTATCCGGACCACGGATCGAAGAGCACGGTGTCCCCATCCCGGATCGAGATTTGTGGAAACCGCGCCGCGGCCTCCTCGACGGTAAGCTCAAAAGCCCCATCTTCTCCTCCCTCGCGCCCGCTCACGCGTTTCAAGGTTTCCCAACCGCGGACGGCAGCGCTGTCCTGACCCATATCGCGTAGGATGATGATCATGCCGGTCTGATAATAGATCGCCTGGCTCAGACGCTCGTGCCAGGCGCGCCACTGCCGGGCCGACTGCGCGACGAGCTCTACGTAGGTCTCCTCCGGATAGTTCGT
>CBDBIJ010000049.1:0-5017 GCA_965205655.1 Candidatus Latescibacterota bacterium | reverse complement strand
ACCGCCAAGTCCAGAAGAGGACCTGTCAGATAGGCGGCTGTCCGGCTTGGGCTGGTTTCACTGCGACCAGTGCAGCCGGCGCCTTCTCTGGACTGATTGCCGGGAAGCGCTACGTTCACAACCTCGGTGTTTTGACTGTCACTCCGTACTGACGCAGGCCAGCCCCAGTGTCCTGGAGTGTCGATGCGGCAAGTCCTGGAACTCTCGCAAGTACGAGCAGTCGGTTGTCCGCCGACTCTGGCTCCCGTGTCCATCGTGCGGCTCTCGGCTCCTGCGACCTAAGCGTTCGAAGGTCCACGCTGAGGACACCGGCGAAAGCCGTAAGCGAACCTTCCCATGCCCAAAGTGTCAGAAGACGGCCGAGATCTCCCATGGGCTGCTCAAATGCCACCACTGTGGGCACGAGCGTCAGTGGAGGACGTATTGGAAGTCACTCAAGAAGCGTGACGAGGAACTTATATGTCGGGCGTGCAGGCATGAATTCAGGTGGCAGGAATGGCGCACTGAGGCACTTGACCACGGTACGGATTACCCCCGGCCCCGCTATCGCGTTCATGCATGACTGGAAGCGATGTACAACCGCAGACGAGCGGATGATGCAGGTGGATATGCTCGTCCAAGCCCTTCACGGCAGCGGAGCATTGGCCCCGCTCTTCATCGACGGAGACTCCAAGAGCATCCGTGTTTTGTTGGACCAACTGTCCGGTATAGGAGCGTGTTCAGATTAGCATTGAGGATTCCACAACCTGTCGGTCGGCCTCAGGGGCAGTTGAGTAGCCGGAGCCAGTTGCCCAGCTCCGGCCCTCCCCAGAGCCGGACTTGGAGATATCTGGATAGATCTCCGGCGCGCGCACGGTAGGGTTCGGTGGCAATTCCCCGGCTCTCGCCGTCGTACCAGCAGCCGCAGTGCCCGCTGGCGTTATGGCGAAATAGATCAAGACTGGCGTCATCACTTCCCAGAGTGTGCGGTGATGATGGCGGGCGCCGAGAACGTGTTGGGAGAGGTTGCCAGTGCAATGTGGTCCCTAACAGATTCGGAATGGTGTTGACACTTCAGTCTCCTTGTTTGGGGATGCCGTCAGCGAGTCCCCAGAAGAGGTGAGATGGTATCTGGCCTCGTGTTCGGTACCCCTGATGCGGCCAATCGTCGTCGTAGAAAGCCAGGTACCGTTGCAGAGACCTGTCGAGCTGCGGACGAGCAGTGAAGTACCTCCTGCGAAAGGCCACACGCCAGTGCTCGTGAAGGATCGTGCCCTGCAGGCGTTCGACGAAGCCGTTGGTCCATGCGTGACGGGGGTTCGTACGTGTGTGACGGATACCCAGGCTCTGACAGGCTTCATCAAACGCTCCTTTGAACTCGCTTCCCCGATCGGTCAGGCAGCCGTCAATTGTTGAGCCAATCCACCCACTCGAGGTTCACGAATTCGACATGCTCCAGGTTGCGCCAGGGTCCCCGGCGACGCATGACTTCGGTCTTGTACAGACCGATGACGGTCTCCGCCAGAGCGTTGTCGTAGGCGTCACCGACGCTGCCCACGGACGACTCGATACTGGCTTGAGCAGACGCTCGGTGTAGCGGATCGAGATTGGATACCGCGGTCGCTGTGGTGTGCAAGCCCGTCGCTTTCGGGGCGAGCATAGAGAGCTTGCTCCAGAGCAGCCATGGCCAGGTCACTGCGCGGGTACTCGTAGCGCGCCAGCCAACGATCATGCGTGAGAAAAGCATCGAGGACGAAGGCGACATACACGAAGCCATGTCACGTGGCAACATCGGTCAAATCCGCTACCCGCAGTGGTTGGGTTGCTGTGCAGTGAAGTCGCTCTCGACGAGGTCAGCGGGCCTCGGCTCAGCCCAGTCCACGTCGTCACCGTGAAGGATCGACCTCGTGTGGTTCCCCGAAGCCCCATCTGGCGCATCAGGCACTCGACGGTGAACGGGCGACGTCCCAGCCTTCATGGCCGAGCTGCCGCCAGACCTTACGAGCGCCGTAGACCTGAAAGTTGTCGTCCAGACCCGCTCGATCTCGTCCCGCAGCACCGCATCACGACGGAAACGGGGTAGTAGGCGAGAGGGTCGGCCTGACGCGCCTTGTGCTCGTAGTAGGGGGGCTATCGGCAGGTAGGACCCTGCAGATGGGCTCGACCCCGTATGCGTCACGTTCCTTGTCGACGACGGCCACCATCACTTCGGTCGGCGGTCGAGCTCCGCCTGAACGAAAAAAGCCGAGGCCTGCGAAGGATCTCATTCGTGCGCCGCAGCTCAAGGTTTTCTCGCTCCAAGCCCTTGAGTCGCGCTCTCGTCGCTGGTCACGCCGCCCCCGTCGGCCCGTGTCGACCTCGGTCCGACGTACCCACTCGCGGAGCGTCTCCGCCGTACAGCCGATCTTGGCGGCGATTCAGCTCATGGCCGCCACTCAGAGTCGTAATCACTCTGGTGCTCGAACACCATCCAGACCGCTCGCTCGCGTACCTCTGGGGAATACCTCTTTGATTGTGCCATGACTCCAATCCTCTTAAGAAAGGGTGTAGGTTCTGATTTACGTATTTGTGCATAAAAAGCGGGACCCCAATTCCAGGCACGAATGTACTTTGGGTGTAAGGACATACGCCCAAACCCGGAAGGAGGTCCCAGATGGAAAATACGCAGGATCTGAGCGCGTGTGTGGAGAAATTGCAGGAAAATGTCCTCCCGTGGGAAAATCGGCTGCAATCCGAACAAGGAGGACCGGCAGCGTTTCGCCTGGCGATGAACGAGCTGCGAGCTGCTTTGGATGAGATCGGTCGGGCCGGTTTCCTGCGATTGGCGCACGCCTGTGAGGTCGCCTCCGACACGTTGGGTAACGACGGTCGGCTGTACCGCTTCAAGCAAATGGTCGACAAGGAGTGGATGAGTCTGTGGGGCAAGGTCGTAGTGCCACGTCGGCTGTATCAGGAAGACCATGGCGGACCGAGCCGGGTGCCGCTGGATGAGCGCTGCGGCATGGTGAATCGATTCATGGTGCCGGAGCTGGAGCGCGTGACGGCGTTTTTGGGCGCCCGGTTGGTCCCGGCCGAAGTCGAGGACAGCTTGGGTGAAGTGCTGCCGGAGCCGCCATCGCGTACGGCTATCCAGCACGTATTGACCACCGTCGGACAGTGTGCCGAGGACGGGGCCGAACAGCTCGAGATGGCCTTGCAAGGCGCGGCGCCGCTGGATGCCGAGGGCGACACGCTCGTTGTGAGCTGGGACGGCGTCACCGTCCCCCTGCGAGAGCCAGCGCCCAAGCGCGGACGTCCGGCCGAGCGACCGATGGCCACGGCCACCGACACCGCGCCCACCGCCTGGAAGGAGGCGGGTGTGGGCATGGTCGCCACCTACCTGACGCCGCTGGATCCAGAGGTCGAAGAGCCGGAACGAGTCGATGTGCGCTATGCCGCGCGTATGCCGGAAGCGAAGATGACGACCCTGGTCAACGGCCTGGTGGAGCAGACGGCCCGGGCGTTGCAGCAGGGTGGCTACGACCATCGTGTCGTTTTGGCCGACGGCAAACGAGAGATCTGGCGCATCGTCGACGAGCATGGTGTATTCGAGGGTTTCACCCGCATTCTGGACTTCTATCACGCGGCGCAGCATCTGTCGATGGCGGCGGAGCACCTTTTCGGCAAAGCGTCGGCGAAGGCGGATCGCTGGTATCGATCCTGGCGGCACAAACTGCGCCATACACCCAACGCCGTGGCGGGCTTGATCCGCTCTTTTTCCTACCACCGTCGCAAACTCCGAAGACGATCGGAACGTTATCGCCAGGCGACCACCGAAATGGGCTACTTTCGCAACAACCGGGACAAAATGGAATACGCTGGCTATCACGCCTCGGGCTTGATCATCTCCAGCGGCCCTGTGGAGGCCGCCGCCAAGACCATCGTCGGCCACCGACTCAACGCAGCGGCATGCGATGGACCCGCCACGGAGGTCAGCAGATCCTCAACCTACGAGTCCAGGTGCAATCAAAGCGATGGGATGCTTTCTGGAACTGGTATCTCCAGCAGACCACGCCCATAACAACCCTGAAAAGGGCAGCGTAAAAACGAGGCTACACCCTTTCTTTCGGTCTCTGCCCACTCGGAACAGGCTCAGTGGCCGGCTCTGCGGGGTCCGAACTACAACGGGTTGATCCATCAGGGCAATCCCCCCGTCGAATGGAGCGAAGAGAAGAACATCCGCTGGAAGACAGCTATACCTGGAGCCGGCCACGCCTCACCCGTGTTGTGGGGTGACTACCTCTACGTGCAGACGGCCGTGGGAGGCGCCGTCGACAGTCTGCTCGGCGCCCCGAAGTATGAGTACAAACTGCTGGCCTTGAACAGGCACAGTGGTGAAGTCGCCTGGCAGAAGACGGTGCGCGAGGCCCTCCCCGCCGAAGATTCTCATCATCGGACAGCAACTTTTGCCTCCAATACGGGGGTCACCGACGGCGAGCGCCTGTATGCTTTCTTCGGATCACAAGGTCTCTACTGTTTCGACTTCGATGGCAAGCTGAAGTGGGAAAAGGATTTCGGCGACATGACGACACGGAACAGTTTTGGTGAAGGCAGCTCACCTGCCATTCACGGGGAATACCCTGGTGATCAACTGGGATCACGAAGGGGATTCGTTCATCGTCGCCCTCGACAAGCGGTCCGGCGAAGAGATCTGGAGGCAGGAGCGGAACGAACCGACTTCGTGGTCTACGCCGTTGCTCGTGAAGTTTGCCGGTAGACACCAGGTCATCGTCAGCGCCTCGGGGAAGACAGTGAGCTACGATCTGAAAACGGGTGACGTGATATGGGAGTGCTCGGGCCTGGGCACGAATGTCGTTCCGACACCGCTCTTTCGGGATGGTGTTGTGTATGTCGCGAGCGGCCACCGTCGTCCGGCCATGCAAGCGATCCGGCTCGACAAGGCGAAGGGTGACATCACCGGCTCCGAAGCAGTTCTCTGGTCCATCGACCAGAATACTCCGTATGTCGCATCGCCGCTGCTCTACGGCAACCGACTGTT
>CBDBIJ010000048.1:0-6377 GCA_965205655.1 Candidatus Latescibacterota bacterium | reverse complement strand
TCACAGGGCGGAACCCGGGCTACCCAGAAGAGGCGCTGCGAGGAACGATGTCGATGGTGAACGAGCGGATCGAGAGTATCCGCGAGGATGACTCCAATCCCCTCGACAACCACATCCATCAGTGGCAGGAGCACAATCCCGTCACCACTGAGACTCTCGTGCAGCTGACCCTGGGCGCGCCGCAGTTCATCTACAACGGCGGTCTGCTTTTCGCGCCGATTCGGTACTTCGATCATGTGAATGAGCGTCCGGGTCTTCCCGAGGATGTATGCGCACTCGTCCACAAGGTGGAGCGGGACGTCATCGAGGTGGAACTCGTCAACCTCAATGCCCGGACAGATCGCAGTGCGCTCGTGCAGGCGGGTAGCTTTGGCGAAAACACGCTGTCGTCGGTGGAATACCGGCCCCTGGCGCCCGACGGCACGGAGGGTGTTCAGCAGCGCGCGGAAATCAATGGCGGCGCTGTGGAAGTGAGGCTGCCACCCAGGTCGAGGATCCGCCTGCAGCTCGGACTCGAGCGTGGAAGGGGAGGCAGTCCCTCCTACCGCCTACCGTAGGTTGGCGATTGATCGATGGCCTGTAGCAGCGCCACCTGGTAGCCGAGGGCGAAGGCGAAGGCCACCAGGTTGGGCTCGGGTCCGGAGATCTCGGGAACGTGATCGGGCATGATCATGTATTTGTAGCCTACCTCGTCGTAAACCTTCAAGGCCTCATAGAAATCGATGTCGCCCTCGTCGGGAAAGGTCTCTACGAAATTGCAGAAGCCGCCGCGAATGTTGCGGAAGTGGACGTTGAAAATCTTGTCTCGCTCTCCGAAATAGCGGATGATGTCGAAGATCTCCTCGCCGGGCTTCTCGAGCATCTCGCAGACCGTGCCCTGACAGAAGTTGAGCCCGTGGTAGGGGCTCTCGACGATCTCGACAAAGCGCTTGAGACCGTCGACGCTGCCCATCACGCGATCGATGCCGCGCATGCCGTCAGGACTCGGGACGGGAGGATCGTGAGGGTGGCAGCCCAATCTCACGTTGTATTCTTCGGCCACCGGGATGACGCGCTCGACGAAGTAAGTGATGCGCTCCCACATCGTATCGGCATCGACGCGCCCGGCCGGGGTCAAGGATTTCTGTTCGACCTCCGCATAAACGAAGGAGCGATTCGTGGAGCCGCCGCGCCCTTTGACCGGGCCGGTGCTGACCACGCCGAGGTAGCTGAGGTAGTATTTCATCGCCGGAATGCCGGCCTCTGCTGTGAAGCGGACGATATCGCACACCTGGTCGAGTTCACAGTCGCGCTCTGAAGTGCCGAGCATGATTGCTGGAAACAGGTTGCCCCGCGCGATGCCGATATGGGGCATCGGAATCAGGTCGAGGGAGAGACCGAACGACTCGATGTATTCCCTGTGCTGCTTCAGATGATCGGCCGTCCACGAGGTGGCCGGCCCAGGCGGTGTGAAGCAGACGTGGTCGATGCCGAGCTGCTTGAGCTGCCGGAAGTAGTCATCGCCGGCAGCGGGGTATTCGAACTGGGTCCCTACGTACAATTCAGCTCTTCGGTCGCTTCGGGGGAGCGGAGGGTACCCCTTCCATGCCGCCGCTGACCCGGTAGACTTCGCCGGTGATGAAGGAGGCGGCCGGGCTGCAGAGAAACAGGACGCAGCAGGCCATGTCGAAGGGCTCGCCCCAGCGTCCGAGGGGAACGGCCTTGCGCACCCGCTCTAGCATCTCCTCTTCGGAGATGCCGAGGCTGACGGCTCGCTGCGCCATGTTGCGCTGGTTGAATTCGGTGTACACCGGGCCTGGGGCGATGGCATTGACACGGACGGAGTAGGCGGCCAGCTCGATCGCCATCGTTTTGGTGAGGGCGATGACGCCGGCTTTGGCGACGTTGTAGGCTCCCACGAGCGGGTTGGGTGTGAGTCCGTTGATGGAGGAGATGTTGACGATGGAGCCTGACTCCCGGCGCTCCATGATGGCGGCGGCGGCGCGGGCGCAGTAGAAGGTGCCGTCGAGGGTGACGGCGATGACGCGGCGCCACTCTTCGTCCGGCGTTTCGGATACCGGAGCGATGGTCTGACCCACACCGGCGCTGTTGACGAGGATGTCGAGTTTGCCGCGCTCCTCGACGATTCCATCGAAGAGACGATTGACAGCGTCACTGTCGGTGACGTCGAGCTGGGCAGCTGACACGTCAAGACCGGAGGCGCGGAGGCGCTCCGCCTCGGACTCCGCCTTGTCGAGTTGCAGGTCGGCGATGACGGCAGCGGCGCCATTGCGGGCGAGTTGCTCCACCATGGCCAGACCCAGACCCTGGGCGGCTCCGGTGACGACGGCGACGGAGCCGTCGATTCGAAGGGTGGCGGTTTCGTCAGGCATCAGGCTCCCTCTTTCAGGTTGTCCAATCTGTCGTTTTCAGCTATGGAAGTCTGTCTGAGAGCCCGGCTACCAAGCCCTCCAAACCGACATTCTCATCGGACATCGGGTCGCCGCCGCGGTGAGCGCCGCTGACGAACCGGTAGATGTCGGCGACGCCATGAAATATCTCGGCGGTCATACCCAGATCGCCAAAGGTGGTGGCGATTTCCTCCATCTCGCCGATCCAGCGGCCGGACTTGGGCGGGATTCCCGGCAGCATCCGTTCCATGTCGGCGAGCACCGCCGGCTGGCTGAGGCCCAGTTCAGCGATGAGGGCGTCATAGAGTCCCATTTTTCGCACCGCAGCGAGGAGCTCGAGAAAAATAGCGAAGCGCCCTTTTGTCGAAGCGGCGTAGCACATCTTGAGACTTGAGGCCTGACCGATCTCATCGCCGATGACGCGGACGTCGAGGCCGTAGTCGCCAAGTGCGGCAAAATCGGCGGCGTGCTCACCGGAGGCGTAGAACCGGGTGAGGCCCTCCGCACGCGGTGGCGGACCGATGATGCCGGCGTCGGCAAAGCGGCCACCCGCAGCGGTGATGATCTGGCCGATTCGGCAGGTCGTGGTCGGGGCTATGGCGTTGCAGTCGACGTAGAGGAGATCGAGCTGTGCCGGGCAGATCTCGCTCGCAACGGCACTGGCGGCCGAAGGTGCTTCGGCGGGTACGAGGATGGAAAGGAGAATATCGGCATCAGCCACGAGATCGCCATAGGTCGAGACGCATTCGATGCCGACTTCGCGAGCTCGCACAGCGGTGCGCTCGCTTCGCCCCTCGAGGCAGGTCACCACCGACATACCGTGTTCGATCAGTACTTGGCCGACCACCTTGCCCATTTCGCCAGGGCTCAAGAGGCCAACCGTCTTCGCCATCTCAGTAGCCCTTGTTCTTGTCGATGACGCACATAAGCGGCTCGCCCGCCAGGAGTCTCTTCAGATTTTCGCAGCTCACGTCGACGTGACGCTGATTCCTGAGAGGCGAGGCGCCAGCCGTGTGCGGCGTGATGACGACGTTGCGCATCTGCCACAGGGGATGGTCCTTCGGCAGTGGCTCCACCGGTGTGACATCCAGCCCGGCTCCACCGATCTCGCCCTTTTTCAGCGCCTCCAGCAAGTCTGCCTCGTCGACGATTCTTCCGCGGGTCACATTGATGAGCAGGGCGTGAGGCTGCATGCGGGAAAACGCAGCGCGATCGAACATTCTCTCTGTCTCGGGCGTCAGCGGCGCGCAGATCGCCACGACGTCGGACTGAGACAACAGTTCGTCAAAGCGATCCATGGGCCAGCACGCCTCGACGGCGTCCGGAGGCTCCACGTCCTCCGGATCGACAGCGATGATGCGCATACCGAAGGCGGCGGCGCGAATGGCGAGTTCCCGACCGGTTCCACCGAGGCCGACGATGCCCATGGTTCGGCCGGTGAGTTCCCATGAGGCGTTGCGGATCGGCCATTTCTCATCCCAGTCTCGCGCGCGCACGGACCAGCCGATGCCCCGGGTCAGAGAGAGCAGCAGGGCCATGGCGTGATCGGCGAGATGTTCCCCAACGAAGCCTTTGGCGCTGGTAAAGACGACGTCGCTGTCTCGCAACTCGGGGAAAAGACTGCCGTCGACCCCCGCACCGCCGCTGTGCATCCAGCGAAGCTTCCCGGCCAGACGGAACTGATCGGGCTGGAGCACACCGATAGAAGCCTCCACCTCGGGGAGGACGCGCGACAGATCATCGCCATCCTGTGGTTGGATGACCTCAACCTGATCTGAAACGGCGCGGATCTGATCGACGAGATGCTCTTCCAGATTGTCGAGCAGCAAGAGTTTCATGCGGTCAGGTTACCTCTACATGATCGATGCTGTAGCGCTCGAGGGCCCCCATATCCAGCTCGCATCCCAACCCCGGCCGCGTCGGTGTCGGCACATAGCCATCCTCGAATGGAATCGGCTCCACGATGAGGTCGTCCTCGCGGGTCCAGCTGCCGACGAAGTCCGAGGCCATGGTGCAGTTGGCGTTGAGGGCGCTGGCGTGCACGGCCGCAGTGTCGAGGATGCCGAGGTCGTTTCCCGATCCGTGCCAACACTGCATATGGGCTGCGGCGGCGACACCGGCACTGCGCGTGAACTCGCCAATACTGCCGCCGAAGTTGAAGCAGTCGGCCGTCCCCGCGACGATCGCTTCGAGCGCCTTCGATGCGTCGCCGAGGTGCATGGCAACCGGCTGCTCAATCGCCTCGCGAATCTGCAAGTAGCCCTCGGTATCGGTCTTCGGGATCGGATCTTCGAAGACCTCCACGTTACCCAGCGGCTCGAGCCTCAGCGCCAGTTCGATCGTCTGCCCCGCGGTGTGGAAACGCTGGTTCGGATCGACCGTCACCTTGAACTCGGGGCCGGCTACATCGAGCATGGCCTGCAGGCGCTCTACGATGGGCTCTTCGATGCGGCACTTGATTTTCACTCCCTTGAAGCCGTGCACAAGCGCCCTCTCGACACTCCGAGCGCCATCTTCCGGTGTTTGATGTCCGATCCAGTAATCGGCCTTCACCTTTTTCTGAACCGCGCCACCCAGCATTGCGTGCAGCGGCAGTCGACGCGCCTTGCCTACCACGTCGAGCGCTGCCATCTCCAAGGCCGCATAGACGGATCCGCGCGGATCGGATCCTTCCGGATCGATGCCGGCGTCACCGCCGCCTCCATTCCAGTAGATGTTATGAAAGCTCATCGACTCGGGCTCCCGACCCAGAAGCAGTCGCGCTCCGCGCTGGACATCGTCGACGGGGATGGCCCGCTCAGTCTCGCCGATGCCGAAATGCTCAGTATCGGTGTTGAGACGGAGGATCTGCTTGGGTGCGCGATCCCACTCGGTTTCAGCGACGCACTCAGGACTGTGAACCCGTCCCGGAATGGTAGGCACGACAACCGACCATATGTCTGTGCTTGTTATTCTCATCGGCCTTCGCTAGAACAGATCACTGAGCGCGACATGGGCCGGCATCGAGTTCGATTTCAAGAAGGAGATGATATCGAGCAATTGTTTGAGCGTATAGCGCTCTCCGTAAATGTCCGGCATGGCCGATCGGTGCGACACCCACACGCTGTCTATGCGATCCTTCTTTATCGATCTGAGCACCGGTGGTGAGGTCGACACATCGTACACCTTGACCCGCGTGGCGCTCTCGGAGACCCTCAGAATCTCGAGGTGCTCACCGTCGCGAGTCGTCATCTCGAGCAGCTGCCAGGTTTCAGAGACGGCGGCACTCGGACGCACGATGTCTAACAGGATTTCTCCGGCGGGCCTTTCCGAGATTCCGCTCAGATCGGGGCCGACCGAGGCTCCGCGACCACTGATCCTGTGACAGCGGGCGCAGTTCAGATCATCGCTCGAATCGAAAAACAGATCCTCACCCCCGGCTCGATCTCCGGTCATTTCCCGGGGACGGCCCGTGTCGGAGGGGAATACCCACCGCGACGGCTGAGTATCCAGCTCGGCGATTTGCGACATCGAGTCAGCCATCGCAGCGGCCAGCGCCGGTGTTAACGACGGTGTTCGATCGTCCGGGGCTACTTTAGACAGAGATCCGATGTAGGCGACGACGGACCAGATTTCGGCCTCGCTCAGACTGTTGCCGAAGCCGGCCATCGAGGAATTCTGGATGCCGTCCCGAGTCGCTCTGTATACGTAGTTCAGGTCGAGGTTTCGTCCTCGAAGACGGGGACCTCTGCCGGCGCGGCCATCCTTGCCGTGGCAGTAGCCCCTCGAGCAGCTTCTGGCGAAAACATCCCTGCCGGCATCGATGACCCTCGGATCCGGCAGGGTGGCGATGGGCTGAGCCGCGGTCTCGCAGCAGAAGGAGCAGAGGAGGCAAAGCAGTACGAGCCTGTGTAGCAATCGACGGCGTCCCCTCTGGACGGTGAAGTCCCATTTTCAGTTGAAACAGAGCACAGGCTCGGGTGATGTTCTCAGCCCGTCATCGCGAGC
>CBDBIJ010000047.1:0-15422 GCA_965205655.1 Candidatus Latescibacterota bacterium | reverse complement strand
GATCGGCAGATCCCTCGGTGACGAGACGATGCAGATCTCGCGGACCCCGCCGAGCATGAGTATGGACAGCGGGTAGCAGATCATCGGCTTGTCGTACACCGGAAGGAGCTGCTTGCAGACGATGCGGGTGAGAGGGTAGAGCCTCGTCCCGATTCCACCTGCTAAAACGATCCCTTTCATCAGTCCTTGCTCACCCTCAATCCATCCAGAGTCCACCGTTCACGTCGACGATCTCTCCGGTGATATGCTTCGCCCTGTCGGACGCCAGAAACAGGGCGCAGTTGGCGACGTCTTCGGGCTCTCCCTTCTGCCCGAGGGGAATCGTCGCCGCCAGCGCGGGCATGGTCGGAGGAGAGGCCGCGAGTCATGTCGGTATCGATAATACCGGGGGCGATCCGTTTGCGCGAACGCCGAAGGGGGCCATCGCCCTGGCCAGGTAGATCGTCAGCGTGTAGACTCCGCCCTTGGCGGCGGCGTACGGGGCCGCTGCCGCAAGGCCACCGTTCTTGGCTGCCAGTGAAGTGAGGGTGAGAATGCACCCCGCCGCCGATCCCTCATATGGGGGATGGCCGCCTGGGAACAGAAGAAGGTGCCCTTGAGACTGACGTCGATCATCCGATCCCAGTCTTCCTCGGTGCAGTCGTCAACAGCTCTGTGGTAGAGCAGGCCGGCGTTGTTTACGAGAATGTCGAGCTGGCCGAATTCGGCGAGTGTTTTTTGCACGCCCTCTCTGCAAGCGGCTGGCGAGGCGACGTCTACTTCTACCGCCAGGCCCTGAGTGGCCAGTGCGTCGGCGGTCGAGCGGGCGGTGTCGGTGTCGATATCGGCGACGGCGACGCGCGCGCCGCTTTGCGCGAAGGCCATACAGATAGCGCGGCCGATGCCGCGCGCACCACCGGTGACGAGGGCCGTCCGTCCTTCGAGCTCTCCTGCCATGGCAAATCCTTTTTCTCTGGTATGCGGCCTTCGGGTTCGCGCAGTTTGGGCACGAACGCGGCGGGCAAGTTAGCCGCTGTCGACTCGTGTTGCAAGCCGGGGCGGCGCCGGAAAATGACTGCGGAGCTGACTGGACGCGCCTCACATCTCTTCTGAGAATTACCACGTGGATTGCACCACCGGTCTCGAAATGGGTCACAAGCCATGAGTATTCGTCTCCGAACGACACGCCCCGGCTTCGGCTCTGCGGTCGGCGGGCTCATCATTTCGCAACTCGCCTTGTCAGCGGGGTGCGGGTGGGGGCCTCTCTCTGCTTCCTTCGACAGGGGCAGTGAGGTAAATGCTTGGAGTGCCGCCATCGCAGAGGAGCTCCGGATCCGCACCCGGTCACTGGGAGAGGCTCTACCGGAGGCGGCGGTCAGTTCAGAGGAAGACCATTCGATCCCCGCTTCGCCGGGGATATATGAATTCTACCGCCGCCGGTCGTTTCGGCCTGCCTGGATCGGCCCGACTGGGCTGCTGAGCCAGGCGACGGAGCTAATCGCCTGTCTCCGAGCATCGGTCGATGACGGGCTGATCCCCGCGGAGTACGCCACGAAAACGCTCGAGGCGATCGTCGGGCGCCCGCGCGACCTAGCAGGGTCAGACATAGCCAGGGTCAGACATAGCGCTCGGCGTGCTGGCGGAACTCGATCTCCTGCTGAGCAACGCCTTTCTGAGATACGCCGATCACCTCTTGCGGGGTCGGGTTGAGCCGCACCTCGTCAACGAAGAGTGGCAGGTCCATGCCGCAAAAGCGGATCTTGCCGGACTGATGCAGACGGCGCTCGACTTGCATCGGGTGGGCGGGACGCTGGAAATGCTGCGGCCCCAGCAACTCGCCTATGGCAAGCTTCAAGAGGCTCTCGGGTATTACTCACGCATCGCTTCAAGCGGTGGCTGGCAAACGCTTCCCTTCGAAGTGGGAGAGCTGAGGAAGGGCGACAGCAACCTGAATGTGGCAGCCTTCGCCCGAAGGCTGCAGGTGACTGGCGATATGGAGGCGTTTGCTTCGCCGGCTTCAGTGTTCGATCCAGCACTGGAGCAGGCCGTGAGCAGTTTTCAGAAGCGCCATGGTCTCGACGCCCACGGACGAGTCGACGACAACACGCTGCGGGCCCTGAACGTGCCAGCGGCCGCAAGGGTGAACCAGATAGAGGCCAACCTCGAGCGCTGGCGATGGCTGCCCCACGAGCTGGGAAGCCGTTACGTCGTTGTGCGAATAGCCGATTTCGAGCTCGACCTCATCGAGGACGGACGGGTCGTATCCACGATGCGGGCGATCGTCGGCAAGCCGTATCGCCGCACCCCACTGTTCAGCAGCTACATGACTCACATTGTCTTCCACCCGTCCTGGAACGTCCCGCCGAGAATAGCGGCGGAGGAAATTCTGCCAATTCTCAAGCGAAACGCCGATTACCTGCAGAATCGAGGGATCGCCGTTCTGGAGAGCGTGGGTGGCAGGACCGTTGCCGTAGCACCGAGTGGAATTAGCTGGCAGCAGGTTGACGAAGAGGCATTTCCTTACCGGTTGGTTCAGGCTCCCGGTCCCTTCAACCCGCTCGGCAGGGTCAAGTTCGCGTTCCCAACTCCTTCGACATCGCCATTCACGACACCCCGGACAGGAACCTGTTCCTCGGAACGCGAGAGAGACCTCAGCCACGGCTGTATCCGCGTCGAAGACAACGAGGAACTGGGTGCGGTTCGCCCTTCGCGATGACCCGGCATGGGGGCCATCAGGATCGCTGCGGCATTCGAAGCGGCGTCACCGACCTCCTCCGTACCGCTGCGAGAGCCGATTCCCGTGTACGTCCTCTACTGGACCGTGTGGGTCGATGCGGCCGGAAGGGTGCAGTTTCGGCGGGATCTCTACGATATCGACAGCCAGCTCACCGAGGCCCTTCATGGTCGAAAAGCGAGCAGGGAGGGGCGGCTTGCGCTGTGAAGGCAGGGCGCTAAGTTATAGGTTTCACAATAGGATATGCCACACTGGTTGATTTCATAGCGCCATCGACAACGCCGAGAGCGGCCCCTCCGTGAAGAAAAGTCATCAGCGTCATTCTGGGTGGAGGTCAGGGAAAACGGCTCTTTCCCCTGACAAAGGTGCGGTCAAAGCCAGCCGTGCCGATCGGTGGAAAGTACAGGCTCATCGATGTCCCCATCAGCAACTGCCTTCACTCCTCGATCGACAAGATCTTCGTCCTCACACAGTTCAACTCCGCATCTCTGCATCGGCACATCAGCGCCACCTACCGTTTCGACAGCTTCTCCGACGCCTTTGTCGAGATTCTGGCCGCCGAGCAGACCGTTGAGAGCCCGGAGTGGTATCAGGGGACTGCGGATGCGGTTCGGCAGCAGTTGAACCATATCATGTCGCCCCCTGCCGACCAGTGCCTGATCCTGTCCGGGGATCATCTCTACAGAATGAACTACGAGCTTCTCGTCAGCGAGCATCGCGAACGCCAGGCCGACGTCTCCATCGCCGTCAAGCCGGTGACTCGAGAGGAGGCGCGCCATCTGGGAATTCTGAAGATGGACGCCACAGGACGGGTGATGATGTTTCGAGAAAAACCGCAGACCGATGAGGAGCTGGACGAGCTCCAGCTCGACGAACCGCCCGGGGAAAACCCCGATGAGCTCTACCTCGCCTCGATGGGAATCTATCTCTTCGAACGCCAGGCTTTGACGAGCCTCCTGATGGAGGCCCCCCACGATGATTTCGGCACTCACATCATTCCCAAGGCGGTCGAGATTTTGGGAGCTTATGCTCATGCCTTCGACGGATACTGGGAGGACATCGGAACCATTCGGTCATTCTACGAGGCGACGCTCAAGCTGACCCAGAAGAGTCCTCCTTTCGAGTTTTACAACCCCGAAAAGCCCATCTACACGCACCAGCGGCACCTGGCGGGCTCGCGCATCGAGGGCTGCCGGATAGACCGCGCTATCATTGCCGAGGGCTGTCACATACGGGACGCGGAGATCGAGGATTCCGTCGTAGGCCTGCGCAGCGTCATCGGCCCCGGGGCGCGAATCTATCACAGCGTGATCATGGGGGCTGATCTCTACGAGACAGCGGCTGACATTGAACGCAACGTAGCCCGGGAGCTGCCAAACATCGGCATCGGTGCCGGCACAGTTGTCAACCGGGCCATCGTCGACAAGAACGCGCGTATTGGAGAAGGTGCCATCATCGGCAACGACGAGGGAATCCAGGAGGCTGATGGGGAGGGCTACTATATCAGGGATGGAATCGTCGTCGTTCCCAAAGACGGGGTAATCCGGCCCGGCGCCAGAATATGATGAAACGGCCGTAAATTCTTTATTTACATCCGGATGAAATTGCCGTATCTTTCGGCCGGTGCTATCTGAAGTGGAGGTTTGCCGGGTCCGCGCAACAACAAATCCAAGCACAATACATCGCTCGATTTCCCCACTCGTCCCTTACCTGATTTTGGTGATATTGTGGTCGCTGAGCGGCTGCGATGGCGGCGCGGACGATGAGTCTGCAAGCTCTGGCGAGTTCGCGAATTCTGGCGAATTCGACGGTCCCGCGAGCGGCTTCGTGCGCACAGCCGAAATCGTCCGGGGCAGGCAGCTGTTCATTCAGAATGGATGCCACGTATGTCACGGCAAGGGGGGGAGGGGTGACGGCAAAATCGCCCACACACTGGATCCCCGCCCGGGGGATCTCGCCGACCGGTCCACTTTTGAACGGGGTTGGGAGATCGGGCAAATCATGAAGACGATCGAGAAGGGAATCGGCGTCGGAAAAATCGTCATGCCGGGGTACAGACACCTCGCAGAAAGAGACCGTCGGCGTTTGGCTTTGTTCATCAGGTCGCTTTCGGACAAGAGCGACAACACCCACGAATTAGAGGAGAGTTCCGAATCATCAATCGAGGACTGGGCAAAATCTTGCTGCTGACCATTCTCGTATGCTTTCCAGGCGCCGCAAAGGCCGGAAGCCTAAAAGGCAGTGTTACAGATTCTGGCGGCAACGCCCTAGCCGGGGCGGCTGTAGAAGTGGTCGGCTCGAAGCTGGGCGCTTCGTCGAACGACGACGGCACGTACAGTATCTCGGGAGTTCCCATTGGGACCTACAGCGTTCGCGCGAGCCTCATAGGCTATGGCTCGGTCGTGCAGACCCAGATTGCGGTAGGGGCAGGCTCCGCAACCGTCGACTTTGCGTTGTCTGTAGAGCCTATCGAGCTGAGCAGTACGCTGATCTCCGCCAGCGCTATCGGCGAGGATGCGGGACGGGCGCCCAACAGGGTCAACGTCATCGACAAGGCGGAGATCGACCGCACGACCGCGCGGAACGTGCAGGAAGTTCTGCAGCACGTCGAGGGGCTGTATGTGACCCGCGGCGAGGGTCTGCTCGTCACGTTTCCACAGATCATCGTGCGCGGCTTGTCGACCGGCTATCTGGGGCGCAGCACGTCGGCGCTGGTCATGCTCAATGGACACAGTATAAACGGCTCACTGGGGTCGTGGGCCAATATCGGCGATCTCGATGCCGTGCCGCTGGACATCGTCCGCAAGACTGAGGTGATCAAGGGGCCCTACACGTCGACCTATGGCTCGGGAGCGACCGGAGGCGTTATCAACGTCGTGACGCGCAAGCACTTCGGCGCACCCGCTGGTGGCAGTGTTAGGACGAGGATGGGACCGTACGGATTCCGCTCGATAGCCCCGGTGGCCTTCGGGCAACAGGGCAGGCTCTCGTGCGCCGCCTGGGGAGAGTTCCTGCACGGCGGCGAGAGGGAGACGCGCCGGCGAACGGACTTCCTTACTGGTGAGTCAACTCGACCCGTAACGGGAAGCGACGGGGCAGTCACCAACGTGCCGGTGTGGAACGATAGCACCGTTGGGTACATGGACGAAGGCCGGGTCGAACACTCGAAATATGGCTTCATGCTCGGATATGACATCACCTCCGGCGACCGACTCGACATCCTCGGCAACCGGCTGGAGAAGTTCAACAATTACAATGGTAGACCGATATCTTTCGAGGAAATCACCGGCAACATCCTGCACGTGACGTTCTCGCGGAAGATCAATGACGATCTCGACCTGCGCGTGCTGGGGAACTTCCTGAGCACGGACTACGATGGCCTATCGGACGCGGCACCACCGGACACCGCTACGGCTGACCGCACGACGAAGCTTGAGCAGTGGCCGAATCGAGAACTCGGTATGAAAGTCGAGCTCTCCGGCAACGTCGTCGGCACGCATCGCTTTGCTGCCGGGCTCGAGTGGCGGCGCAACGAGAGCAGCCGCACTACGTGGTACGGAAACCGCGAAACACTGGAGTTCGATGTACAGGGGACACAGGACATCTACTCCGTCTTCGTCGAGGACAAGATCGAGCTCGGCAAGCTCGAAGTGACGCCGGGCGTGAGGCTCGAGCAGTGGAAGGACAATGCCATCTACTCAGAGCAGGAGCCGGACGACGCAGTGGGAGGTCGGGTCCACATCGGCTACGCATCAGGCCGCGACGACAACAACGCGATCAATCCCAAGCTCGGGGTGGCCTACTGGCTTGCAGACAATTTCAAATTGAGGGGCTCAGCCGGCAGCACGTTCCGCGCGCCGCGCATCACCGAGACATATAGCCCCAACTACCAGACGCTGGCTTTTCTCCTCTACCGTTCCAATCTCGACCTGCAGGAGGAGACCATCGTCTCCTACGAAGTCGGCGCCGATCTCACTGCCATGCAGGAACGCCTGTCTCTTTCGGTGACCGCGTTTGCCGTGGACGCCCAGGATCGAATCGAGTTCACCTTCCTGGGCGGCTTCACCGAAGACGACCCGTTTGTCATCGAGCACAAGAACTTCGACCAGAAGATACAGGGGCTCGAGGCTGAAGCGGGGTTCCGTCTGTCTGACGAGGTGGGCATCGGGGCGAATCTCAGCGTGCTCGACGCGGAGTACACGTCCGGGGACAGCACGATCGACGGCCGCACACCCCCTGGTGTGCCCAATCACACCCTCAATGCTCACGTGGATTACCGTCCGCCCGTCGAGGGGCTTACGGCTCGTCTCTCTGTGCAGCGGGTCGGCGAGATCTGGGACGACAGCCAGAACACGGATGACGCGAACCCGAAGGTCAGCCTCACCGATTCCCAGGACGCGGATCTGGATCCCTACACGCTGGTCAATCTCAAAGCGCGCTATGTATTGCCGCTGGGGAGCGAGCAGGTTTACGTCGACGTCGACGTGACCAACCTCCTCGACGAGGACTACCAGATCTACGCCAACCGGGTCTGGGACTACAAACCACTGGGGCAGGCCCTGCACGTGGGGCTGGGCTACACCTTCTGAGACCTGGCGGTATCGGCGATTCAACAAGGCGAGGCGCATTCCACCGCAGGAGTGGATGCGCCTTCTGCTTTAGGCGGTAATTTGGGGTTGTAGCCAAAGCGAGGGGAAGTGACCGATCCTCCGTTCACGACCGTCGCACACGTCGACCACGCCGCCTTGGAGGAGGACCGCTTCCCGAGACTCTCGTTCCAAAAGGTTGGACGAATCTACCAGGATGCGGCGAACACAGTCGAAGAGGGCAAGTACTCACTCCTCGACCTTTCTATTGAAAGTCACACATGCTCCAACGAGCTGGCGGTTGCAGATGCCGTTGATGATTCTGCTTGGGACAGTGCTGCTCCATCTGGCTATGGAGGCGTGCTGGGCCACCGTCGTCCTCCGAGCCGGCACCATTACCGAGCTCGAACCCCTTTCCCCTGTCGTCACGGAAGGGTTCTGGTACGGCACGGGGTACACCGGTTTCCTCCACATGCCCCTCATAACCTACCGCGCGCCCGACGCCAGCTTCGGTCCGTGTCTGGCCGAGGCGTGGGAGGTCTCCGAGGACAATCGATCCATCACCTTCCGCCTCCATCGGGGCGCGCGGTGGCACGATGGACGGCCTCTCACCGCCGCCGACGTCGCCTTTACCATGGAATATCTCAAAGAGAAGGAGCTGATCGGTCAGGTGTGGCGGTTTCTGGAAAAGGCAGAGGCCCTCGACGAGGTCACGGCAAGGATTTCCTTCACCGAGTCGGTGGCGTACTACCAATCCATGTTCTTCCCGTGGCCGAAGATTCTGCCCCAGCACATATGGGAATCGGTGGAGGAGCCGGGCGCCTTCCAGGGGGATCTCGCCATGGTCGGCAGCGGTCCCTTCGCTTTGAGCCAATACGACGCCGATGCCCGCATCGCCACGCTGCGCAGGGTGGATGGCTTCTTCGGCGGGGAGACGGCCATCGACGAGCTCCGGATCCGGTACTTCGGCTCCACTGACGCCCTCCTTCTGGCGCTCAAACGCGGAGAGATCGATGTCGTTATGGGGCCGTCGAATCACGTGCCCCAGTCGTACTTACCAAGTGTCACCGGCGCCGAGGGAGTCGGCCTCTCCATTGTCGAAGATTCGGGCGTACCTCTCACCATGGTATTTAACTACAACACCCATCCCGCCTCGATTCCCGCCTTTCGCCGCGCCATGTCGCACGCGGTGGACTCGGCGGCATTGATCGAAGCGATCGTGAGGGGGCGCGGTCGCATCCCGGAACTGGGCTTTGTGCCCCCCGCTCTGTGGACCTTTGGAGGGCCGACGCCCCGCTTGCGGCACGATCCGCAGCGAGCTGCGGCGCTGCTCGATTCGCTCGGGTTCGCGGACGTGGATGGCGACGGTGTGCGGGAGGATGTGGATGGGTCACCCTTCACTCTCGAGATTATTCCCGAGACCTGGCAGGACCCGGGCAATGCGATTCGAGCGGTGGAACTGATCGTTTACCAGCTTGGGCAGCTGGGCGTCAGAGCAAAATTGACGAAATATGTGGGGGAGCAGGAGTACCAGCTCCTGTGGGAAGAGCGAGCATACACCGTGTACGTCGGCCACGCCACGCACGCCAGCACGCGAGATGGCGGCCATGTGTATTTCGCCAATTACCGCGATTTTTCCTACGGCACCTTCGAGGATTCGAGCTACTTCGCTATCCTCGATCGCATCACCCATGCCGGTGACGAGACAGCGTATCTCAAGGCCGTATGGGAGTCCCAGTTCTACAACGTCGCCCATCTACCCGGGCTGGCTCTGATCTGGGGTGAGAAGGCGTACGTCTTTCGTGAGGACCGATTCGTCGGATGGCGAGACATGGCCGGTTACGGAATTCCCAACTACGACTCATGGTTTTCGCTGCAGCCGGTCAGCGAGAGTCCGGCGATTGACGACCCATCGTCCAGCCGTTATTGGGTCCTGCCGCTCGCCCTCGCGGCGACCGCGCTGGTAGTGGCGGGGTGGCGACGGCGACGCTTCGGCTAAGCCCGGAACAGCTTAGACCACTATGAGGGGCGTCGTCTTCACGAAGACTTTGCGATACGTCATCAGCGCGGCGGTGGTCGTGGCGTTGAATTTTCTGCTGCCACGACTCATGCCGGGTGATCCGGTCGTTCACATCATGGGGGCCGAAGACTACGCTCGCTTCCCGCAGCTCGCCGCCCGGCTGAAGGCGAAGTACGGTCTCGACGAGCCACTCCATATTCAATTCGGACGCTACGTCTCGAACCTCGTGCGCGGCGACCTCGGCTACTCCTTTCGCTACAGAGCGCCCGTTGCGGAGACGGTGACCCGTCGCCTCAAATGGACGCTCCTCCTCGTGCTGCCGAGCCTGTTGCTGGGCGCGGCCACAGCAGCGCTCGCTGGTTCGTTCGCAGGGTGGGGGAGGGGAGAGCGCTGGGAGCGGGCCGTCACGCTAGGGGTGCTTTTCGTCAAGTCTCTCCCCCAGTACGGGCTGGCCATGGTGGCCCTCATGATATTCGGATTTCAGCTCGGGCTGTTCCCGATAGGCGGGATCGCCGGCGGTCGGGAGGATGTGACAGGAGCGCTCGAGGTCGCCTGGCACGCGGCTCTGCCAATTCTCGTTCTCAGTCTGTTCAACGCCGCCCAGTACTATCTGGTTTTGCGCAATGACATCGCCGATCTGAAGTCGAGCGCCTTCGTCGTCACGGCGCGAGCACGAGGGTTGTCGGAGCGAGCTGTCCTCTTCCGCCACGCTTTCCGCCACGCGCTGCTACCCTTCTTGACCCTCGTGGGGTTGGGTCTGGGATTCTCGGTATCAGGCGCTCTCCTGGTGGAAATCGTGTTCTCCTGGCCGGGTATGGGAACGCTTATTCTCAGCGCCGTCGACGGTCGCGATTATCCCCTACTGCAGGCCTGCTTCCTCCTTCTCACGCTCAGCGTCCTGGCGGCCAACTACCTCGCAGACCTGGCCTACGGCATCCTCGATCCCCGAGTGCGCCAACCATCGTGATTGCCCTGAGGCTGGATAGCGCGGAAAGCAGGTTGGGTGCGGCGCTGCTGCTGGCGGCCATCGCCGGCGGCCTGTTTGCGGGATGGCTCGCACCCCACGACCCGTGGGCGCCGAGCGGCCGTCCCTACGGTTCACCGAGCGCAGCGCACCTTCTCGGCACGAACGACATCGGCCAGGACATTCTCAGCGAAATCCTGTACGGTGTGCGGGTGTCGTTGATCGTCGGCCTGGCAGCAGCCGGCCTTGCTACCCTGATCGGCACGAGCATAGGTATGATGGCCGGCTATTTTCGCGGCCCGATCGACGACTGTCTCATGGCGATCACGGATACGCTCATGCTCGTGCCGGCTCTGCCCCTTATGATCGTTCTTGTGGCCTACACCGGTCCAAGTTTCTGGAGCATTGCGTTTGTCATCGGCCTCATCTGGTGGACGGGCACAGCGAGGGCAGTTCGCGCCAAGGCCCTGCAGGTGCGCGAGATGCCGTTTATCGAAGCGGCACAGGCGATGGGGTTCGGGAATCTCAGAGTGTTGCTCCGGCACCTCCTGCCAAACGTTCTGCACGTGGCCGTGGCGAGATTCATCACGGCTGTGCCGGAAGCCATTCTCACGGAGGCGGGGTTGAGTTTTCTGGGATTGGGGGACCCGTCCGAGAAGAGTCTCGGTCTCATACTCAATCACGCATTTCTGCGCGGCGGATTGCTGAACGGTTTGTGGTGGTGGTACACCTTTCCCGTTTTGACGATCGCCTTCATCGCCCTGGGCGTGACGCTGTTGGGATTGGGCACTGAAAGAGAGTGACGACATAGTGTAGCCCGGTGCCTCGACGTTCAACCGAGGAGCTCGTCCTTTCTGGTCACCCGGTTCCAGTCACGGCGTTCGCGCCGCCGCTTACGAAGGTAGCGCCAGATCAATCCTATGGAGGGGTCGGCGTCGAGGTGCGCCGCTACCCACGAAAGCGGCGGAAAGAGAACTCTCACCAGATACCGTAGTTTGTTTCTAAACGGCGTCGCGCAGGCCAACAGGTAGTACATCGCGGCGTCGAAAGGGCGTATGTAGGATCTGAGAGCGACGAAGTCGCGCTTCCTCCAGGCCATACTGAAGAGGCGCCTTCTGAGCGCTGACGGTTTGAGGGCGTCGAGATCCGGCAGTGGCCGTTCGGGATGGAGGAGCTGCAAGATCCACGTAAGCGAATGGTAGAACGATGAGCCGATGCCGCGAGTGCGAGCGCGATCGGCCAGGGCTTCCCAGTGGATGGAGTCCTTCCACTTCCAGTAGAAAGCGGCGACGTCGTAGTACCACAGCATGCGGCCGAAGGCGTGTAGATTCAGGTGCGTAACCAGATAGAGGAATTGATCCTCGAGTGACAGACCAGAGACAGGACGGCCGTCAATAACCTGCTCGCGTTTTCGTTGCCAGACCTCTTCAACCGGATCGGGCACGCCATAGTTGTAGAGTCTGAAGTGGAGCTCAACTTCGGTGAAGTGCTCGCGAAGGAAACGAAACTGTTCGAAGTACTGGGCGAACTCGATCGCTTCGAGTTCGCTGAGCTCAAATGGTGCGCGGGTTCCCGACCGGAATCCGGCGCTCTCCAGAGCGGCGCGAACCCTGCCCAGCTTTCGCTCCCGAACCAGGAAGTCGATGTCACCGGAGGGCCGAAAAACCCCCACTGGATAGAGCTCCTGCAGGACCGGTCCCTTGAGAAGGATGAACTCGATGTCGTCGGTGACGAAGGCGTCCAGGCAGCTGGTGAGGGTTTTTCGCTGGCGGTCACGCGCTGCAGCGAACTCGGTGTCGTGTCTTTGCAGGTGTTCGCCCACATGAACAGGCGCCGCGGAGAGCAAGTCGACTTGATTCAGATGATACCTGATAAGACCGAGGAGACGGTGGTAGGTGGCTTTGCGCAGCAGGCGATGCCAGTCTGGATCGGAGCGCACGGTCTCGGTCAACAGCCGACCGCGTTCCTCGTCCAGCCGATCTCTACAGCACAGGACCAGAATCCGGTCATGCGCAGGGTAAGGCATGAGGGCGGTCTGTACGCAGTGAGCCGGATGGTTCATCCGCGGTTCATCCCCATACATTCCGACTCATGACCCAGCGACCCGGTAGCTCGACCGCGACCCTGGTGGGGAGCCAGGCCTTCTTCAACGGAGCTCTTGCCGTTACCGTCATCTGCCTCGGACGCTGGCTGCAGCGCGAGGAGCTGGGACTCTACTTCTATGCCTTGTCGCTGGGAAGCTTGCTGGAGATTCTCGTCCATTGGGGTGCTCAGCACTACGTCAACAGGGAGGCGGCGGCCCGGTTCGACGAGGCGAGGGAGCTCTTGCCCTCTTTCCTATGGTTGTCCGCTCTATCCGTGACGGTGGTAACCTTCGGACTCATTCCCCTCCACGGGTGGCCGGTAGCGTTGACGACGGCGGCAGCTTTGATCAGGGCTGGCGCTGGTGTGCTGGGGGCCATCTTCATCGGTCGGAGACAGGTTTGGCCGACGGTGTTGAGCCGTGTGGCCTCGCAGGTCCTGCTGTTGACCGGTCTGTGGCTGGTTGTACGAGGCAGGCCATCGCTGGCAGCGACGAGTATCCTGCTCGTGGCCGTGGCCATCGTCCACATCGGAATTCAGCTCGGTTGTCTCCCGCGAATCGGTATGACCATGAAGGCTACGATTGCCGAATGGCCGGGCGTCTGGCGTCGGCTCGTCAGGCCGATCTTGCCATTCGTCCTACTGTTCTTCCTCGGACAATTCCACTATCGGAACGATGCGGTACTCATCGAATGGCTGGCCGGCTTGGACGCAGTGAGCGTCCTCATGCTCGCCTTCAAGTGGGTCGAAGGTGTGTTCTTCGTTCCCGCCGTCGTCGCTTCCGCTGCCATCCCGTATCTGACCTCCAGCCTGGATGAAGAAGAGCGGCTGACTCGCATGCTCAAGGCATACACGTTTGCGCTCGCGGCCGGCCTCATGTGTCTCTCCGTCGTCCTTCTCGTCGCCGGCGGTCCCGCGCTCACCTACCTTCTCGGTGGCGCGTTCGAGGCTTCCATACCCTTCTACCGCCTTCTCGTGTGGAGCCTGCCGTTGCAAGGTCTCGGGTTTTTCTTCGCCACCGCCCTCATCGTCCTCGGGCGGGAACGCGACCTGCTCGTGTTGACGGCGGCAGCCGTCGTGGCCGGCATCGCAGCAAAATCGGCAGCGCTCCTCCTGTTCGACCTGTGGGGATTCTCGGTCGCCCTTCTGGCCGCGTTGGCTGTGTACGCCGTGGGCACGGCTGTGCTACTGTGGCGATGTCTCGGGTCACATCGAATGGGCAGAACATAGTGACGTCGTTGCCCCACAGCTATGCGATGAGGGGTCCCGTGTGGGCGCTCGTCGTCGTCGTTCTCGGTCTCCACCTGGCCGCGGCGGCGGCGCCCGAGCTGTTGTGGGGCGGCCATCACCTCTCATTCGTTCCTCTGCCGTATCAGATCGCCCTTTACGTCCTTGTCCTGGTGCTGGCGGTGCCATCACTGCAGGACGCCACAATCCTTGCGTTCGCGAAGTCACTCGGCCGCCGGGTCCGGCTTCTGCGCTGGCGCTTCGGGTGTGCCGTTGCCGCTGCGGTGGTTCTGGGGATCGCCGTTTTCTGCGGTTTGCAGATCCAACACACCATTTTTGGCGATGCGACCGTCAGGCTCAGCGAGCTCAATGGAGCATCAGCCCCCGTTGCGCCGTGGTACCGAGGCGACACAGTCGTCCGGTTCTACCTGCACAGCTTGTTCAAATGGCTCTGGAACCCGGATCCGGCACAGAGCTTCGCTGCGACCAGCATCCTCTACGGTGTTTTCTTTCTGATCGCCGCCGCCGGCATCACACGCCGGCTGGCGCACACAGCCGCCGAAGCTGGATTGCTATTCGGCGCGCTGACGACATCCGGGTTCGTCCTGCTCTTCTGCGGCTACATCGAGGTATACAGCTCAACTGTGGCTCTCGAACTACTGTTTCTGTGGGGGGTCGTGACCTACAGCGCCGGTTCGGTAAGGCTGTGGCTTCCGGCGACTCTCCTCCTCCTCCTCGGATTCTTTCACGTGCTCGGCCTATTCGTTGGGCCGGCACTGGCTTACGCCATCATCTACCGACATGGCCTGGATCGACATCTGGGTCCAGTCTGGCGGCGAAGATGCCTGTTCGTTCTCATCGCGGCCAGCGTTCTGGGCGGATGGGCTCTCTACCAGCTCGTCCGTCCCACTTCGGCGATTCCGCTGGTTCAGTCTTGCGGGCATATACCGTACACCCTGCTCTCGTCCGCGCATATTCTATACCTCGTCAACGAGAGCATCCTCGTGGCTCTCCCAGGCTGGATGGCCCTCTTTGTGGCGATTTTTCTGTCTTCGAAAGACCCAGCCTCCGGCCGCGATGAGGCTAATGACCCTCTTCTCAAGGCGCTCGTCGCCGGTGGGGTGGCCAGCTTCTTCATGATGGGAGTCGTTAATCCCTTCCTCGGCAGCCTCGATTGGGACCTCATGTCCATCCACAGTCCAGCCTGGGTGCTGATGGGAACCTACCTCCTCGTCGTTCGATCGCGGCGATACGGAGGGCATATCGAGCCACACGGCGACGGTCATCGTGACGCTCAGTCTCTTTCACACCATTCCGTGGATCGCGCTGCAGCAGTTTCCAGTTCGAGCGGCAAAGGCGATCGAGGCGATGGTGGAGAACGATCCGCATCGCGCCGGCGACCGCAACCTCAAACTGGGCATCAGGTTCGAGGAGCTCGGATTCATAGACGAGGCGATTCATCAGTACGAGAAGGCCATAGAGTGGGATGACGGCTACTACCTGAGCTACTACAACCTCGGCAGGGTGTACGAGAAAATGTCAGACTTGGAGCGATCGATTTTCTACTACCTCGAAGCGATCGAGCTGAACCCCTCTTATCCCAAGACCTACAACAACCTCGGCGGGATCTACCATCGAAAACGTCGACTCGCCGACGCGGTGACCAACTACGAGAAAGCGATAGAGCTCGACCCGAGGCACGCCGGCGCCCACGCCAATCTCGGACTCGCCCACTACGAGCAGGGCAACTACCAGCGTGCCGTCGATGCCTACGAAAGGTGCCTCGACATCGATCCCGCGATGGACCACGTCTACTTCAATCTTAGTGCT
>CBDBIJ010000046.1:0-46985 GCA_965205655.1 Candidatus Latescibacterota bacterium | reverse complement strand
AGTGTGGCGTCGCGGAAATTTGTTGCATTAGTATCGAGCCTCAAAGCGGTTTGGCCCGTCGGCTTACCAGAGAGAACGTGCAGCCTCAGGGCCTACAAACTTATTAAAGTAATCTCTGCGACAGCACACTAGAGGCAATGGAAGATCATCACTTCCACCGTTGTTCCCGCGATCGGCGGATCCGCTTTCGGCCGCGAGCGAGGCTCGATCACAATTCTCTTAATTCATTGTGCAGCAACTGATTGCGATACCCAATCTCAACCGCTCAGTGACACGGGCGCCAATCCCGGGAACGTCGCCGCAGCAACGCTGAAGCGTTCGGCGGGCACCGTCTGGAACCAATGATCGCATAAGGCGTCCAAATGATCGCATAAGGCGTCCAACTGAGTGCGAGCCTTCCCGGTCTGGGCTCGCACCCTCCCTAGCGGCCAGAGGCAGCTGAGTGACTCCAACCACTTGCCTCTGGCCGTTTCGAGTTCCAGCCTCAGTTCAATCGCTGGATGATCATTACTCCCTGGTCGAGCAAAATCAAGTCGCTCACCTCGTCAACATTCAGTTTCATGACCGCCTCCTCCACCTGGGGCAGCATGTCGCCGGGGCCGAAAAAGCCCAGATCTCCCCCGTCCCGCGCATTCGGTGCTTTCGAGAATCGAGCGGCCAGAGAGCCGAACTCCTCTCCCTGCTCGAGCCGTCTGAGTATTCCCTTTCCCTCGGACTCGGAATCCATCAGAATGTAACGCGCCCTCATCTTGCCGTTCAGGATTGCCCAGATGGCATCCATACTGAGGTTGACGGCGTGCAGCAGATTAGGGTCTGCGGTCAGTTTTTTCGTACGTCTGTAATACTCCATTGCCTCGTCGTAATCCCTGAGGGCAGAATGAAGAAAGGCGATGTTGTTGTGCGCCTCGATGTCGTTTGAATCGATTTCGAGAATGCGCTCGTAGTGGTGGATTGCCGTTGCGAGCGATTCGAGCTGGGTGTAGTAGAGGCCCATGAATCGATGGGCTTCCGGATTGCGCCCGTTTAGCGCCAGTGCCGTATCGAGCTCGGCTTTCGCGCGCTCCGGCAGGCCCGATTGGAGATAGAGGAATCCAAGTGAACTGCGAATCTGGCTGGCCCCGGGAGACAAATCACGCGCTTCTTCAACACAAGCAATCGCCGAATCTGGTCTGCCCAGAGCCAGAAAGACTTCTCCCAAACGGGAATACACGAGCAGCTGCCCGGGTTTTTCGGATAAAGATCGGCGGAGCATTTTGATCGCCTCACTAAACTCTCCTGCGGCCATGTAGAGCTCCGCAAGTCTATTGAGCACTGCGGCGCTACCGGCGCCGGCCTCGAGCGCCTGTTCGTATTTCTCAATCGCCAGATTCAGCCGCCCGCGCTCTGCGTGAAACTCTGCCTCGGTCACGAGGCGCACCATGCGAGGCTCAACCTCAGCCCCGGAGGATTGCCCGCCCGTTTGAGCCTGGACCGGAGCATCGGAGCTGATGACTGCTGCCGCGCAGTTGAGAATCAGGTATCGCCAACTGCTCGAAAGCTGCATGGACCCCCCCCATTCTCCACTCAGCGGCCGAGGCCGCCGGTCCGGGCCGGGTGGCCGAAGCGAGCAGCGAGCTCCGCGACCTGCTCGCGAGTGAGCGTATTCGCTCCTCCGAGTTGGTGCGAGACGAGCGCGATTCTGGCGAAATGCTCAATCATTTCCATCTTGAAGTGAGCATCCATGACATCGCGGCCCAGGGCGACGGCCCCGTGATTGGCCAACAGCACTGCATCGTGCTTTTCGACGAAGGATCTCATGGGTTCGAAGATCTCCGGCCCGCCCGGAGTGCCATAGGGTGCCAGGGGAATAGCGCCGAGGCCGACGACGATCTCCGGCAGCACGCAGGCAGGCAGGTCGAGTCCAGCCGCCGCGAATCCGGTTGCCGTTGGCGGGTGGGCGTGGACGACGGCATCGACGTCGCGACGCACTTTGTAGATCTCGAGGTGCATGAGGATTTCGGAAGACATCTCAAGATCCCCCACAACCTTATTCCCTTCCAAATCGCACACCCCGAGCATCTCCTCGGTCATGAACCCCTTGCTCACACCGGTCGGGGTGCACAGAACACGGTCATCACCGATGCGGGTACTGATATTGCCGGCAGCGGCGGCTACAAAACCCAGCAGATAAAGACGCCGTCCGACCTCGCAGATGTCCCCGTGCGCCTGCGGCCCGTTTGCTCCCATCGCTCACTGGCCTCCTCGGCAGGTGCTCACGAGTCCATTCGCTTGGTCGCCATCATAACTGCGGGTCCCGTTCCGCGCGCCTGTTTGACGGCCGATGAGGACGATTCCAGCGAGACCGGGTAAGAGCACATTGGCGACGTAAACGAGCAGAGCTGCGCTCAGGCCGATTGACGGCTCGAGGTTCAACCACACGAATGCGACCGCGGCGGCGCCCTCGCGAACACCGAGATCCATGAAACCGACAGGAAAGAGCGCTTTGAGAGCGAAAATGATCGGAGTAATTGCCGCGAGCTCGACAGTTGGTTCGATCCAGCCGCCCACCACGACAAAGAACTGAATCAGATAGACGAGGTTGAAGAGAATGGACCAGGCCAAGGTGGACAGCCACAGGCCTCCCGGCACCGAGATGATGGCGCTGCGCATGCCGGCAAGAAACACGCCGGCGGTGCGCCCAAGCCAGGTGAAGCGCTCGACCGATGCCTCGAGCGATGACAGGCGTCCGCGGATGAGCAGACCGCAGGCACACAGTGCCGTGATCAGCAACAATGCGAGCGGTAGTCGCAAAAAGACCAGACCGGCAAGGCCGGAAGTAACGGTGGCTCCGAAGGAGCAGAGTCGGTCCACGACCGCAGCGCCGGTGGAAGCCGCTCGATCCGTATCCAGGAGGCTGCCGCGCCCCAATTCGCCCAATCGCCCGGGGGTCACGAGCCCGAACCCGAACCCGACTAGCAGTGAACTGAGGCCCTCCCACGGCGTTGCCGAAGGACGAACGAACTCAAGAAGGCGCTGCCACTTCCTCCATTGAATGGCCATCCCAAGCGCGGCGCCTGCGGAAAGTACGCCGAACGCCAACGGCTCGGTTCGCCGCAGCGTCAGCCAGATCTCGTGAGGGTCAACGAACAGCGCCAGGAAACAGACAAGCGCAGCGGTCACAGAAATCCGCAGCACGATACTTTGCCTCAAATGTGACAGGATTGCTCTTTCCGGCCGCACAGACCACATCCTCAGATGACTTGACGGTCCCCTCATGTTTGAAGCACCTCGCCTGCCAAACTTCGATGGTAGTCGCCGTATCCCCAGAGGTCAAGAATTCCGTCGCCGTCGGTCACCCCGCAATCGAGCCTGCGGCGGCCAGCCCGTGGTTTAGCGTAACCTCTTCAGAAAGCTTGACTTGCCATGGGTCCACCGCTTGACTTTCTGGATGATTCTGAACTAACTCAGCAGCCACCGACCACTCACCCTCTTCGACCAAGGCCACCAGAGACATGATATCAAATCGAATGTCACGGGATCGTCTCAATCGATGGCTGTTCCCCCTGACGGCTACCTCGCTTCTCCTCACAGTCCTGGCCACAAACGGCTGGAGCGAGCCGTACATCGCCTACCGAGAGGGCTTGAAATGCAGCGCCTGTCACGTCAACCATACGGGCGGCGGCATGCGTAATGGGTACGGAACCCTGTATCCCCAAACCGAGCTGACTCCGCTGCTGGAGACGTTTTCCGAGGGCAGCATGGACTTCTCCTCCGAACTGAGTAGCGCCATCTCCGTCGGTGCCGACTTCATGGCTACAAACGAGACGCTATTCTCCGAAGGCGACCTGAAATCGCAGAACACGTTCAATATCGCCAGCGGGAATCTCTATCTCGACTTTGACCTCATTCCGGAACGACTGTCATTCTACATAGACGAGAACGTCGCGCCTTCGGGTGCCAGCAGTCGCGAGGCTTTTCTGCTCTTCGAGAGCCTGCCCGCAAGCGGTTACCTGAAGGCGGGTCGCATGCTGCTGCCGTACGGCATCCGGCTATGGGATGACGAGAGCTTCATCCGGCAGGCCTCCGGGTTCAACTACGACAACCAGGATATGGGTGTGGAGATCGGCGTGGAACCCGGCAACGCGTCATTGAGCGTCGCCGTCAGCAATGGCACCCAAGGCGCGCGCGATGACAACACAGGCAAGCAGGTTTCCGCCGTGGGGTCCGTGTTCCTGAGCAATATCGTCTTGGGAGGCTCGGTTTCTCGCAACGAGTCGCGAGGTGTCGAACGCGTCTTGTTCGGTCCCTTTGGTAGTGTTCGCCTCGGCCCGGCAACCCTCATGGGGGAGGTCGACTGGATCTCAGAGTCCGGAGCGGTCGATGAAGAGCAGTTAACGGCCTTCGCCAGTATCGAGTACTGGCACCGGGACGCGGTCAACGTTCGCGTGGCATATGACTTTCTGGACCCCTTCGACGCGGTCGAGGAGGACGAGAGGTACCGCCTGACTGTGGGCGCGGAGGCCTTCCTGACGCCGTCGCTGACCGCCGGGGTCTACTACCGCCTCAAGGAGAGCGTCCCTCAAGACGTGCAGGGAAACAGGGACGGTCTCGTGTTGAGCCTTCACAGCTTCTTCTGACGTCAGGGGCGATCAGGCTCGAAAGAGAAACTGAACCACATCTCCGTCCTCGATGATGTAGTCGCGCCCTTCCGTGCGCAACTGTCCCGTGGAGCGGAGCGTCGAGATATGTCCGGATTTCTCGAGCTCGGACGCCGTCGTTACTTCGGCTTTGATGAAACCGCGCTCCATGTCGCTGTGAATCCCGCCCGCTGCCTTCGCCGCCGCCGCGCCGCTCGGCAGTTGCCACGCCCGCAGCTTGTCGTGAGCGTGGGTATAGAACGTCACCAGGCCGAGGAGTCGATAGGAAGCCCGGATGAGTCGTTCTACACCTCTCTCCCGCAGACCGAGCTCTTCGGAAAAAGCGTCGCGCTCGTCGGCGGGAAGCTGGGCGACCTCTGCTTCGAGCTGAGCTGATACCGACAGCATCGAATCCGCTCCCACCCTCTCTCGCAGCGCTTTCAACACCGTACAGCTCACCGCGTCCCCTTCCTCACCCACATTTGCTACGTAAAGCATGGGCTTGGCTGAGAGAAGACCGTACCCGCGAACGGCCAGCTCTTGCTCAGGGGCCAGTTCGAGGGCGTGAGCGGGTATTCCCTCTTCGAGAGCGGCCTGGATTTTCTTGAGCATCTCGAGCTCGAGTCGCTGCGGCGACTGCCGATCGGCGGCGACGACCTTGTCGAGGGTCGGGATGGTTGGTTCGACGACCTGGAGATCTGAAAGCATCAGCTCGCTATCGACGACGGCGACGTCTCGCAGCGGATCCACCTCCTTCTCGACATGGCTGACACTCGAACTCGAGAAGCAGCGTACCACGTGCAGGAGTGCATCGGTCTCCCGCACGTCCCGCAAGAATTCGTTTCCCCGTCCCTCGCCGCGACTGGCTCCGCGCACGAGTCCGGCTATGTCGGTGAACAGGACTGTGGCCGCTGTGCAACTCGATGGCTCGAGCAGCTCGTTGAGCCGATCGAGCCGAGAGTCGGGTACCTCCACAACACTTACATTCGGCTCGATCGTGCAGAAGGGGTAGTTGGAGGCATCCGCAGACGACAGGGTCAAAGCGTTAAACAAGGTCGTTTTGCCGGCGTTGGGCAGACCCACGATTCCGACGGTCAGCGGCACGGCCTACGCTCTCTTGTCCTGCTCCGGCAACAGCTTCGGCTCGACGATGAGGGAAGTGACCCGCTGCGGCACAGCCAGTCCCGGTGCCGCTCCCCTCGGTTTAGACACGTACTTCACCTTCGTATAGACGACTGGCACTTTCTTGGCAGTCCGTCCACGGCTCCAGTACGCCGCCACTGCGGCTGCCTCGTGCAGGGTATTCTGACTCGGCTCGTCTCGGCGTCCCTCGCGTCTCAAAACGACGTGAGATCCGGCATAGCCGCTGGCGTGGAACCAAATGTCTTCCGCCGCCGCCATGCGATGAGTGAGCGCATCGTTTTCCTCGTTGTTTCTGCCAGCCCACACGATCCACCCACTCGTCGTGCGGTAGCGGCGAGGCCGCGCCAGCGGTTTCTCGGGCCGTCTTTCCGCCCGCGGCCCCGGGGTCTCTTTGGGAATCGACTCCAGTAGCTCCTCAATTTCGGCCGGGGCGATTCCCGCAGCCATTCTCGCCAGCAACTCCTGCAAGCGATACTCCTCCGCGCGGAGTGATGTGAGTCGCTGCGGCAGGATATCAAGTCGTCGCCGAAATTTGCCAGCTAGCTTCAAGTATCGGGCGGCGTTGTCCGCTGGGCTGCGACGGGAATCCAGCTCGATGACCACCATCTCCCCTGACGTTGATGCGAGGGATGAATTATCCGCCAGCGGTTGGGCGAAAGTGTCCGGCAGCTCGACCCGATCCGTCGAACGCGGAACTGCCTTGAGGTGGGCGAGGAGGATGCTTCCTTTCCTTTCGAACTCCTCGGCCCGCGCCGCAGCGGCCAGGTCTTCCTCGACTGCTTTCAGCGACCGTCGCAAAGATTCTAATCTTCGCTGCAACTGCCGCTGTGCTCCCTCGTCCCTCCTGGCGCTGTCTCGCACTTGCATGACGGCCTCACTCACAGTGGAGCACTCCGCAATCCCTCCATCCACCGGATAGCTTGGTCTCAAGGCTGAGAATCGGGCATTGCCGCCCTCGCTCCAGCAAAAGGCACCTCCGCCGGTACAGCCGCCGGCTGTGGAATACAGTTTTGACGCCGTTTCCCACAACTGCTCCAGGCCTGCTCCATCGACGTCGTCTACTTCAAACTCCGCTGAGATCGAGGATCGGTGCAGAATTTCCGCTGACACGATGGCATCCGCGCCGGCCAGGTGTCGACACAGAAACCGATTGAGTGGGGCCCGGGGCTCCCTTTCGGCACGGCTCACAAAAACCGAGGCGTGATCGTGCCCCGGCAGGAGACGCTCTTCACCTGAAATTGGGACGTACGGTTGTCCTTCCTCAACCCGCCTAGCCCCGGCTTTTTTGGACGAACCTCTCCACACACCGAGGGCACGCTGCGACCGCTCGGAGATCAGAACGGCCTGAAAGTACGGCTGCACGAGCTCGAAGAGGAGCACGCCGAACGTCAGCCGGCCGTCTTCATCCTCGCGCCCAAGGCGGATGCGGATCACCCTATCTCTTTCATCTGTTGTCACAGCGTCTACGAGGGCGCCCCTGAGGTAGCGCTCCGGCCCGTCGTCGCGATGCAGGTTCCCCGGCACCTCCCCGGGAGACAGACAGACGAATCCGTCGTGCCCGAATTCTGCGAACAGGTGGAAGTCGCTCTCGCACCCGAACCCGAGGGCAGCCCGCGAGACCCTGCGCCTGGATCCGGGCCGGCCACCTGCCGAGCGCGCTTCGCGAATGCGCCTGCCCCCGAGCTGCGCATCCATTTCCGCGGCTAACCCTCGAATGGTGAAGTGATCGAATGCCACTCGCATCCCCACGTGACACAGAAAAGGCGAGAGGGCGTAACAGCGCCGTCCTCCCGCCTGTGGCTAAGCGACCGTTCGTCGCTGCCTACTCCCAGACAATGACCTCGATGCGACGATTGAGTGCTTTGTTTTCATTGCTGCGATTGCCTGATTACCATCGTGCCTATGAAGATGCGCAGCGGACGGGCTACTTTCCTCGAGACCCGTCGCTCTCGATACACGTTGAGAATGTCGCCCCGGTTGATGCTCGTCTCCCGGCCCTTGTTGATGTAGAACCGGATCTTTCTCAGCAGACTGTCCGGCACTGTGCCCGACTGAAGAGGATTTATTTTGTGGATGATGCGCGGGGGATCGAACTTGGCCTCGCTCGGCGCGACTTGCAACGCCACCGCGCAACAGATCACCACCACAACCGCCCCCCGCAGCTTTTCGCTCATTGACTGGCTTGCCAACATGGCGTCCTCACTTTTTACTCGAGCATCAGCAGGCTCGCCTCCAGCTTGGACAGGCTCGCCCCGTAATCTCTGTGGCGCTGGCGTTCCCTCTCGACAACGTGCGGAGGTGCCTTGTGAACGAAGGCCTCCTGCCCCAGCTTGGTTTCCAAACGTTCCAGCAGGCCCTGGAACTTGGTTATCTCCTTACGCAGTCTACGTCGTTCGGCATCGACATCGATGAGACCCTCGAGGGGAATAAAGACCTCCACATCCCGAATCACGGCGCTTCCCGAGGCCGGGGGCTGCGCCAGCCCCGTTCCGACAGTCACTTCCTCAGCAGTGAGAAGCTGCTCGATGTAGATCGTTCCCGCCGATAGTATGCGAACCGACTCCTCGGAGTTCGCCGACAGGATCGCCTGTACCGCGCGCCCCGGCGGTACATTCAACTCGCTGCGGATGGCGCGGGCAGCCGAGATGACATCCTTGAGCAAGCCCATGTCATCCTCTGCCGTCCGATCGCGATGAGCCGGGTTCGCCTCCGGCCAGGGGGCGATCATGATGCTGTCGCCCCGGTTTCTCCAAAGGTCCTCCCCGAGCCTGGGGAGCGCCTGCCACAAGCTCTCGGTTATGAACGGCATCACCGGGTGCATGAGCCGAAGGGACTGCTCCAGCACTTCCAGAAGGGTTCGTTGTGCCTGTGACCGCTCCTCGTCCGATTCGGCGTTCAATCTCATCTTCGCGAGCTCGACATACCAGTCGCAGTAGTCGTGCCATATGAAGTCGTGGAGCGTACGGGTCACGTCGCTGAAACGATAGTCATCCCAATACTCACTCAACTGCTCGACGGTGGCGGCGAGTCGGCTCCGAATCCAGCGGTCGGCGAGCTCGTCGCTGTGTGTCGAAGGTTCGGCCGGTTGAAACCCTTCCAGGTTCATGAGCACGAAGCGAGCTGCGTTCCACAGCTTGTTGCAGAAGTTCTGCCCCGCCTTCGCGCTCAGAGATGACTTCACCTCGTTGTCTTCGATATCGGCGTCGAATCGAATATCCTGACCGGCTCCGGCTTGATGAAGCAGGCTGTAGCGCGTGGCATCGGCGCCGTACAGTCTCACGAGGTCAAGGGGGTTGAGCCCGGTCCCGAGGCTCTTGCTCATTCTGCGGCCGTCCTTGGTGAGAACGGTGGGATGGACGAGGACGGCCTTGAACGGTATCTGCCCCACGAACTGCACCGAGGTCATGGCCATGCGCAGGACCCACAAATACAGAATATCCCGCCCGGTTATCATCAGGTCTGTGGGATAGAAAAAATCGAGATCCTCGCTGCGCCGGGGCCAGCCCAGTGTGGCAAATGGCCACAATGCCGAGGAAAACCAGGTGTCGAGCACGTCGGGATCCTGCACCCACTCTTCGGACCCGCACTTGGAGCACGCGGTGGGCCGTTCGATTTGGACGAGTGGCTCTGCTCCGCCGTCCACTGAGACGCGGAAACTGCCGTCGGCCAGCGCTTGATCCCGGCTGACGCCGCCGAGTGGAATGAGGCCATCGCCGCTGCAGGTGACGCAGTACCACGCCGGGATGCGGTGTCCCCACCAGATCTGTCTCGACAGCGCCCAGTCACGGATATTGTCCAACCAGTCGAGAGCGTATTCTCGAAAGCGATCGGGAGTGTATTCGATATCCCGGCGCACGAGATGTGGCTTGACCTTATCGGCGAGCGCCCTCATGTCCATGAACCACTGCTCCATGGGCAGTGGCTCGATGACGGTTCCGCACTTGTCGTGGTGCGGCACTGAGTGGTCATAATCCTCGACGCGTTCCACGAGTCCACTTCGAGTCAGCTCCTCGACGATGGCGTCGCGACACGCGTCTCGCTCCTGCCCCGCGAATCGACCGGCCTGCGAAGTCATGAGGCCGTCGAAGCCGATGACCTGAATCTGCTCCAGCCCGTGGCGGTCGCCGATTTCGTAGTCGTTCGGATCGTGCGCCGGCGTCACCTTGACCGCGCCACTGCCCATCTCCGGATCGGCGTAGTCGTCTGCCACGATCGGAATACGGCGCTCCATCAGTGGCAGCATCACGCATTTACCAACGGCCTCTCGCCAGCGCTCGTCGTCGGGATGGACGGCTACCGCGGTATCGCCGAGCATGGTTTCCGGCCGGGTCGTGGCCACTACCATATCGGCATCGCCGTCGGCTCCCGGGTAGCGAATGTGCCACAGATGCCCCGCCGTCTCGATCTCCTCGGTTTCCAGGTCTGAGATGACCGTTCGGCATGTGGGACACCAGTTGATCATGCGGGTGCCACGATAGATCCAGCCGTACTCGTAGAGCTGGCTGAAAGCCTTGAGCACCGCATCGACGTACTGTTCGTCCAGCGTAAACCTGGACCGGTTCCAGTCGTAACTGCATCCGAGTTTACGCAGCTGCTCGTAGATGGTATCGCCGTATTTTTCTCTCCACGCCCATATTCGTTCCAGAAGTGCTTCCCGTCCCAGGTCGTAGCGCGTCCTTCCCTCCGTCGCCGCCACTTCCTTCTCGACGACCATCTGAGTCGCGATGCCGGCGTGGTCGGTGCCCGGCAAGCACAGCGTTTCGTGTCCCTCCATGCGTTTGCGACGCACCACGCTGTCGTGGATGGCATGCTGAATGGCGTGCCCCATATGGAGCTCGCCAGTCACGTTTGGAGGGGGAATCGTGATGCAGTACGGCGGGCGTCCGGAATTCACGTCGGCGTTGAACAAACCCAGGTCTTCCCAATAGGCGTACCACTTCTGTTCGACAATTCGGGGATCGTATTTCGTTTCGAGCAGCGCCTGTGTCACGGTTTCATCCGGTTGGCATACTGTCCATAAAGTCAGTAGAAATAATCCAATATACCGGTTGACATGCACAATGACAACGCGGCCTGCGCCGGACGGGCTGCGCCAATACCGCTTTACAGATGCGAGCGCCCATCGATATAATTGAGCGACTATGACTGACTGGTCCTCACTGGCAACCGAGAGTCGTAATCCGGCCAGCGAGCGCATCGATGAGCTCACCACAACCGAGATGCTGGCCCTGATCAATCGCGAAGACGCCCGCATCGCCACGGCCGTCGGGCGTGCGCTGCGCGATATCTCGACGGCTGTCGATCTGGTCGCCGCGGCGTTGGCACGCGGAGATCGGCTGCTCTACATAGGCGCCGGAACCAGTGGTCGTCTCGGAATTCTGGACGCGACCGAGTGCCCGCCGACCTACGGTACCGATCCGGAATCAATCCAGGGGCTCATCGCCGGGGGGCCGGAAGCCGTGTTTCGAGCTGTCGAAGGAGCCGAAGACGACGCTGACGGGGCGAGGCGGCATCTCGAGGAGCGTGCCCTTACTCCGGGGGACATCGTCGCCGGAATTGCCGCCAGCGGCGTGACCCCTTATGTCCTGGGGGGCCTGGACTACGCCCGCGGACTGGGATGCGCCACCTTGTTTATCGCCGCCAGTGCTTCGGCGGTTGATGCGGCGGTGGCGGACGTCAAGATTCTCACGGACGTGGGGCCCGAGGTCATAGCCGGCTCGACTCGGATGAAGGCCGGCACGGCGACGAAAATGGTGCTCAACATGATCTCCACCGCCGCCATGGTGTCGCTTGGCAAGACGTATGGAAACCTCATGGTGGACCTGAAGCCGAAGAGCGCCAAGCTGCGGGACCGTTCCATCCGCATCCTCGCCTCACTCGCGAATCTGACCGAGGAGACGGCCCGCCAGCGCCTCGAGGATTCGCGATGGGATCTCAAGAATGCCGTCGTGAGGGAAGTCTGCGGAATCGACGAGGCGCAGGCTCGAGACCTTCTTGCCAGCACGGGAGGGCGGGTCAAGGCGGCCATACGAACCTGGCGTCGTCCCCCCGAAGCTTCGCCATTGCCAGAGGCGGGCTAAGGGACATCCGTACTTACCCACCCCTGTCGCCTCCACGGAGGATTATTGATGTCGACGATCAACTACAGCAGCTGGGCGCTCATCCCGGCGAGCGCGGATCCACTCACGGCGAGACCACACTCGACGAACGTTCCGATGATGATTACTGTGGCGCTGGACTCCGGAGCGAGTCTCGTATTCCAGCTCACAGAAGGAATTGAGAGAGCTGCGACGATCGAAGTCAAAGCAACCGCTCTGTCGTCTGAGGGGCAGCCGGATCCCCCTTTCGCCATCTACACTGGTTCGGCAACGGGAAATTTCCGAGAGCTGAGTGTCGATCACTGGACGAAGAGTGTGGTGGGACCCGATGCCATTCTGACTGCTGAGCTACCGCAGTGCGACGAGTTCGTCAAGCTCGTTTCCCATGGCAGCGACGACATTGATCGTGAATACCGTGGTATATTCAATCGGTCAATGCAACATTCTCCCCACTAATCTAATCATAGGAGATGTTGCACATGGCTCAAATGGGACGACCAGGATTGTCCGCGTCACAGAAGTTGGAGGTATGGCGTCGATGGAAGAGCGGCCAGTCGCATAGCGATATTGGTCGGGCGCTCGGGAAGCATCCGGCGTCGATTCATGGTGTCATCACCGCCAATGGGGGCATCGTACCAATGCCGCGTCGACGCTCTCGATGGGCTCTTGGCTGGGAAGAGCGTGAAGAGATCCCTCGAGGTATCGCTGCGGGAAAATCGATACGAATAATTGCGGCCGCTGTTGAGCGTGCACCCTCGACGGTTAGCCGAGAGATTGCCCGCAATGGCGGGCGGCAAAGGTACCGAGCAAACGTCGCCGACCAAGCAGCCTGGACGCGCGCCAGCCGGCCGAAATGCTGCCGACTCGCATCCAATCTTCGTTTGCGGCGAGTCGTGGCGGACAAGCTACGCCTGAAGTGGTCACCTGAGCAGACATCGGGATGGCTGAAGCGGGAGTATGCGCTTTTAGGAAATATGCAGATATCCCACGAAACGATCTATCGAACTCTCTTCATCCAGGCACGCGGGGCACTCAACAAGGACCTCATTGCGCATCTGCGGACGCGAAGGATGATGCGGCGATCCAAGAAGGCAAGCACACGCGATCAGCCGAGAGGCCGGATCGTCGACGCCGTATCCATCAGCGAGCGGCCTGCCGAGATCGAGGACCGCGCCGTTCCCGGCCACTGGGAGGGAGACTTGATCTCGGGGTCGAACAACACGCACATCGCCACGTTGGTGGAGCGGCAGTCTCGGTTCACGATGCTCGTGAAGCTCAACGGCAAAGACACCGAGACCGTTGTCAGAGCGCTGATCAGCCAGGTGAAACGACTCCCCTCCGCGGTGCGGTTGTCCCTTACCTGGGATCGAGGAATGGAGCTAGCTCGGCACAAGGAGTTCTCGATCGCAACTGACGTCGAGGTGTATTTCTGTGATCCTCAGAGTCCCTGGCAACGAGGCACAAATGAGAACACGAATCGCCTTCTTCGACAGTACTTCCCGAGGAAGACCGATCTGTCGCCATTCTCCCAAGCCGACCTGCACAGAGTCGCTCTTCAACTGAACCAGTGCCCGCGGAAGACGTTGGGGTTCGTTTCACCCGCAGAACGCTTCAATGAAGGTGTTGCGTTGACGAAGGTGTTGCGTTGACTGGTTGAACTCGCGGTGACCTTCGAATCTTGAATCTCCTGCTGGCTACGATCGATAGCCTCAGAGTCGATTACGTCTCCAGAACAAACGATCGCATCCGCACGCCAGGATTCGACCGGTGTAGCCGAGAGTTTCTCTTCAGCGATCGATGTTTCTCCGTTTCCTCTGCGACTCGCCCCGTTCACGCCAGTCTCTTCACAGGACTCTACCCCTTCGAGCACGGGATACTGGGTCAGCGCCATCAGCAGCTGCGAACGGGAATTCCGCGCCTGTTTGATCTATTCGTGGCGCGGGACTACGAGGTCGCCGGCTTTTCGGAGGCCGCCACCATTTTCACCGATCTCGACCTCGGCCTCGATATCGAGCCCCTCGAATCTGATGCCGTTAGCGGGCGCAGGCAGATTACCAGCTGGCTGGACGGCAGTCGTCGCGGTGGCTCCAGCGCCTCTTCGAGAGGAGTCGCCATCTTCCTCCACTACTGGGGAACCCACACGCCCTACGGAGCGGCCGATCGCCAGGCCATGGGTGAAACTGCTCGTCTCCTGAGAGACGGGTGCGTGGAGGAGGTGCGGAGGCGCTACATGGTGGCAGTTGGAGACACTTTCGAAAACAAACTTGCCCCCCTGTTGAAGGGACTGGACCCGGAGGAATGGTGCATCGTTATCGTCGGCGATCACGGCGAAAGCTGGCGAGTCGGCGAGGAGCTCTATCACGGTCAGAGCTTGCGAAACTCCGTGCTGCGCGTGCCCCTCTACGTCAACATCCCCCACCGTGGCGCTATCGAGATATCCAGGCCCATCGTCTCCATCGTCGATCTCTTTCCGACCCTGGCAAGACTCTTCGATCTTCCCGTGCAGTACCGCGGATTCGCGCGGGATATTCGTGAAGAGGTGGAGGAGGAGGGAAGATATCTGATGGCCCAGATCCATCCCGTCAGAGCGCGGGGACCCACCATGCCGGGGTGGGTGAATCAGCCCGGCGACTCAGGCGCCAATCGGCAATGGGCCCTATTCGACCACAGGCGGAAGTTTACCTATGACGAGGATCTCGAAGCGGGCAGGCTGGAGGACACATTCACGGAAAGGCCGGTGGAAGCGGGAGCGGGAGCTGAGGTCGACTACCTCTCCACCTATGACGAGATGAGGTCGGTATCCGGCTACGCGCTGCATCCGCTGGAGTCAGCGTCACCTGGCGAAGACCGGCTCGATGGGCGCCTCCGCGAGCTGGGCTACCTGGACTGAGGGGCACTACCGCCTTCTCGTTCCTCGACCGTGTAGCCAGCCGCAGCTGCATCTCGGTGCACCGTCATCAAGCCGGGTCGTCTCGGGACAGTGACGACTTGTATTTCTCGGGGTGAAACGGCTCGAGGACGACGATCTCACAATTCGGGAAGGCGGCGGCCAGGCCGGCCGGCGCCCTCTGATCGTAGCCGAGCGTGATCACGTCGGGACGGACTTCCTCGACGACTCGCAGAAAGTTCGAGCCGGGATGTCCGAGACGCACGTCGTCGACGCACTCGACTTGCCCCACTGTCTTCTTCCGCTCCTCCTCGCCCTGGTCCGGCCGCCTTCCCTTTATCCGACTGACGTTTTCGTCGCGTGCGACGACGACGAAGAGCTCGCTCCCAAGTCCGGAAGCCTGACGCAGGAAGGATTCGTGGCCGGGATGGAGGTGATCGAAGGTGCCACAGCAGAGTATGCGCATTCGGTCACGTGCTGGAACATCGGGGAGTGGCGCTATAGCATCTCGTTCGTGCGCCGATCAATCCAGTAATCGGCGCCGGTGTCCTTCTTGAAAATCTCACCAAATCGCTCGGCCTGCCGATGCGTCTTGAAATAGCCTATCCTCAGGCGGAATCCACCGCCTGAGGGCACAGCGATGGCGTAGGCGGGATACCCCTGTGTGCTCAATTCCCTGACCCGCTCGCCAGCCTGACGGGATGAGGCGTACAGACCGACCTGGACCGTGAACTCACCCTCGCCGTCATAGAGGATGAGCCCTTCTTCGGTCCCCTCTCCCGTGGCACCATCGGTTTCGCTTCCGCGGCTGGAAGCAATCGAATCACGGCGCCGCGAGCTCTCCTCCCCTTTATCGCCATCGATGACGACGAGTTCGTACTCGGCGGACTGAGGGGAACCTTCTACCCCGAGTTCATCGTCGTAGTCAATGTCGTATCCGCAAGCGGCCATCGCCGCCCAGAGCAGCGTCGCCCCGAGTGCGGGCGGGAAGCTCTTCGACGTCCAGTTGAGTGACCTGGTCGCCGGCCAGGCGAAATTCCCTTGCTGTTTCTGGCGACTGCCCGTTTTATTGAGTTGTGCAGCGCGAAGGAAGGAACCCATGGCCTACATCCTGATGATCGACGACAATCCGCAGAGCCAGCGATACATAGAGCGAATCCTCAGGCATCGCAGCAACCACGAGATCGGCTTTGCGGGGAGTTCCTACGCGGCCGTGGAGAAGATGGTCGAGCGGCGACCAGATCTGATATTCCTCGATTTGTTCATCCCCGGTGCGGACGGCCTCGAATTCTTCAAGACGATAAAGAACCATCCCGCTACTGGCGATATTCCCATCGTCATCCACACTCCTGTCCCCCTCGACCAGCTGACGCGACTGCGATTGAAACGAATGAGAAAGGAAGTGCGCTACGAAGGGTTTGTCCAGTTTCCGATCGAGGCGAGCGAGCTGAATCGGATCATCACTACCGCCCTGAAGCGAAACGCTGTAAAAGGTCGGAAATGGGTGCCACCAAGTGCCTGAGGCGCACCCTCACTCAAACTCGTCTTCCGCGGAGGCGTTCTCGACCATTTTTGTCAGACGGACGGCCATCATGTCGGTGATGACGACGATCTCGCCCTCCGCGAAAGGACGGTCGTTGACGAGGATGTCAAACGATTCGCCGGCGAGTTTGTCGAGTTCGATGACCTCCTGCTCCTTGAGGTTTGTCAGCTCCCGCACCGTCATCTCTTTTCGACCCAGCTCAACGATTATGTCGATATAGACGTTATTGAGCCGGCTCACCCGTGGTTTCGTGGGCGGCGGCTCGGTCTCTTCCAGCTGCCCAAACCGGACGGGTCTTACCTGGTCATCCTCATCAAGCTCCTCGGTAGCGTGGCCGCCTGCCTCCCAGGCCCTGAGCGCCTCCTCTACCCCCGAGCCTCCGTCCTGAGAGCCGCCGTCCCCTGAACCTGAGTCACTCGGAAAAGGACTCTCCTGTGGCTCGGCGATTCCCACCTCCTCAATGGGGTCTGCATCGAGTTGCTCGTCCAGGTGAGTGGCCTCTTCCACTACTGTTTCTCCTATGTCAGGGCCACTTTCAGCCACGTTGACCTCCAGGTCTCATCGACCTCCGGATCCTTTGTATTTGCCTCATGCCGGCTGGATTGCGCCGGCCAGCTCGAACTACCCCGGGTGGAAAATTCGCCCTCCTACACCGGCACGGACATGTCACAGGCGGCATTCGCCTCAGCGTCCCATTTCGGCACGACCACTTTGGCCAAGGTAGCATAAAACCCAATAAAAATCAACCCCTTGCGACATTCTCACGCGCTGGCGAAGGCCCATACACCCAACTCCCGCGGAGAGCGCCCAACGGCCAATACGGCAAATCTCGTGCCCGGAGCGAAAACCACCGCAACAGGCTCCTACTCAAGGGTCAACAGGTCGGTTCGCTCGAGGGCGAATACAGTGTATCTGCGGCCACCGAGAAGGATGGACTGCGACGCGGCAATCTCGAAGGGCAGATCCGTGCCGAACAGGAGCTGCACCAGCTCAGCCGGGAGCGATGTGAGGATCATGGCCAATCCATTCGGTCGCAGAATCCGGGCGTATTCACGCAGCGCTGGGCGTCCGCTCGATGGCATGTCGCGAGCCCCCACAGCGATGACGCAATCGGCGGCTGAGGTGGCGACGGGGATGCTGCATGGCGACGTGATGATGACATTCGTGCCAGCGCCAGGCACCGGCCGACTGTCCGGTTCAGGATGTCTCGATTGACTCGAGTTGTGCTGGCATCCCAACAATAGCCGCGGAGGGCCGCTGTGGGAGATCTCGGCGAGCGCGCCGGCCCCGCATGAACACAGCACGACCACCTCCCAGCCGCGAAGGCCCAGCAACCGCCCCAGGCAAAACGCGAGCGGGCCAGTGAGACCCTCTCGTTCGATGCGCCCGGGCGAACGGCGCGCGGCGAGTTGCACGCCGAATAGGGCGCGCCGGTCCATGACCTTCAGATGAAGCCGCAACACATTCTTGCCCCGCCCGGGCATCAGATTGTGGCTCTGTTCGAGAGCCGTACACACTGCCCGGCGAAGCTCCTGCTTGGAAAAACGGTGATGACCGCGAAGACTGATTTGCAGCTGAAAGCGATTCGAATCTGCATCCGTACGAAAAGAGGCGAGAAGATTTCGAGCAGCTCGAAAATTCAGTTGTCCGATTTTCGCACACAGTCTTTTCAACCCTGGCCGGCCCGCAGTGACCGGGCGGAAGTCAGTGAGCAACCCGAAGATGTTCGTCGCGGACCGCAGTTCCAACAAGCGACGTGGGCTGCGTGGAAATCGGAAAAAGATGCGACCCTGTCGTCCGCCCTTCTCGGCGCGGTAGCGACTCGCCCCTGGAAGGTGCCTCTTGAGATCATCCAGGAGGATTTCCTCGAATCCACTGATCGAGGTGACGTAAAAGTCGCGAAGTTTATCGTCCGGCATGGCGGATTTCACCCGTTCATGGGCAACACGGTAGCGGCGCCGTACGAACCCGGGTCGAGACACTCGCCGAGGGCGCATTGCACGCTTTCCGCATTCGTTTCGGCGTAGGCTCGAAAGAAAGCGAATGGGTGGGCGCCGATGCTCACCTCGTTGCATATCATGGTGGCGCGGTCCTCGATGTCGTCATAGCTGCGCAGCAGTGCGCCGTAGGCCTTGCGCATGGCACGATCGAAGTCTCGCGCGACGATGTCGCTGTGACCGGCGCGCTCCATCTCGTCGAGGATCGCGTCTTCGAGTCTGTCCGGCTCTCGGCAATCTCCGCTGACATGACAGAAACAGAATTCGGGAGCGGCGAATACATCGAAGTCGAAGCTGTCCGCATCGATTACGCCGGACTCGTATTGCTTTGAGTAAAATTCACTCGCCGGTCCGAACAGAATGTCGAGAGCGATCTCCAGGGAGAGCTCCCGTTTGAGCAACTCCTCTCCCCTCAACCCCGTTTGTGGATCGTGGAAGGCGAGGCAAAGCCGCGCCTGGGCGATACTCAGTTTCGTCGTGTGTCTCTCGGGCACAGCGGCAGCCTGTGACCTGGTCGCTGGCAGATTCCTCGACGCCGGATCGACGTCACTGCGCCACACGTCGAAAAGTCGTTCGCATACCTGAGACACGTCGACATCCCCGCACGCAAACAGGCTCATTCGGTGTGGCTGGTAATAGGTCTCGTAGCAGTGCTCCAGAGCTGCCCGGTCAATCTGCTCCAGACTCTCCACCGTGCCTGCCACATCGATCCCCACGGGCTGCTGCCGGTAGAGGGAGCGCATGGCATTCGAGAAGGAGACCCACTCAACCTCTTCGGCGAATAGACCGATCTCTCGGGAAATAATCTCTCTTTCTCGGGCCACTCCCTCGTCTGAAAATTGCGGCGAAAGAACGAGTTCGAGAAGAAGGGCGATGGTTTCCTCCATGCTATCATAGCAAGTGACTGCGTACTCCGTACTCGTGAACGAGGTCTGGGCATCCACTTCGGAGCCCAACTCGCTGAAGCGCTCGGTAATGTCCCCCGACCTCTTTTCGAAGAGGCGGTGCTCCAGAAAGTGCGCAACACCATGGGGCGATTGTCGCAGCTGTCCCGTCTGTGCCTCGATGAAGGAAAGATCGACGGACCCGTAATCGACGCAGAGCAGGAAGAATTTTCGGCGTGTCAGCTCTGCGGGATAGACGTAGAGATCACAGCCTCGAGGTAGGGTTGTCGCGAAGACCTCCTCCCCCAATGTGGGCTGCTGGAACCTCTCCATGCTAGGATGAGCCATCCGCCGATTCGCCGGCTCGAGCCCGCAGCGTGAACACGGCATCCAGTTTGATGTGGCCTGCAGCTCGACTTACGTCTGCGGCAGTCACGTCGAACACGCGGCGCTCCAACTCCAAACGGTTCCGGGAGGCTCGTGCCAGGCCCCGGGCGTAGTGAAATCTGATCAACCCGTCACGATCCTCATCGATCGATCGCAGTCTGTTGAGAGTTGCACGGCGCGCCCGGTTCAATTCGTCATCCCCGATTTCCCCCCTCCGGATGGCCGCCACCTCCGCTTCCATGTGCTTCAATGCCTCGTCACAGTCAGGCGAATCGACGCTGGCTTCGACAAGCATAAGGCCGCACGAGGGCTCGATGAAGGACCCCGCGTGGTAGCAGAGCCCGGCTGTCTCGCGAAGATTTCGATATAGCCTCGAATTCGCATCTCCACCCAGGAGCTGGTTGAACAGAGCAAGCGCCGCGTACTGAGGGTCATCGAAGCGCACGCCTGTCCGATACCCCAGCACCACCCTACCCTGCTGGACATCCTGGGTTTCGTCGATGCGGCGTACGTCTGGAGTCGGAGAGCCCGGCCTCGGCTGTATGGAGGCGTGCCCGCCTGAGCCGGCAGGCCGCTCTCGGCGCCAATCGAAGTGTGTCCGGCAGATCTCCTCCGCACGCCCGGGGTCCAGCTCGCCGACAATGTAGAGATCGACCTCGTTGTCTCGTAAGGCTCTCTTGTAAAAGTTGAACAGGGACTGCGCATCGATCTGAGGAAGATCGATGACCTCGCCCAGAGCCGACACACCGCATGGCTCATCGGGACACATCTCCTCGATGCAGCGACGCCGTGCAAGTGCTGCCTTGTCGCTGAACAACCCAGCGATCGCTTGCCGGAGTGCAGCCTTCTCCTGGTCCAGCGTCCGAGGTGGAAAGCCGCACCCCTCCTTGAGCGGCTCGCAGAGCACCTCCTTGAGAAACGACACTCCCTTGACGAGTTGATCACCTCCGGCCGGAACGAGGTGATCGCTGGCCATCTCCATGCTGAGTTGAATGACCTGCCTGTCCCCGAACTGCGACACGCCAGATCCGAAAGAAGCCCCGTGCAGCCCATCGACGAACCTGTTGAGAGCGCGCAGGTCCGGAAGCCTGGCGGTGCCTCGCTCCAGCATCCGACTCAGGAGAGCGACTCTGGTGTTGCGTCCTCGCTCGAGGGGAAACTGGATGAAAACGTCTATTCTCGTCGTTTTGAATCGCCGTGTGCGATGATGACTGAGGCGCACGCCTGTCGCGAGCTGGATCGTTTGAAAGTCGCCGTTCATGCAATAGCCGACCGCCCAGCAGTGCTCGGCAACGCGGTTGCCCGTTGCCTGCGCCTGCCACACCGCCTACGTTCACCCCGCAGGCGTGGATATCAAGGACAACATTTCTGTCGTACTGGTGGAACCCGCCGCGCCGGGCAACATCGGCGCCGTTGCGAGGGTTCTCAAAAACACTGGTCTATCGCGACTGCGGCTGGTCAACCCCGTTTGCGGATGGGACGGCGAGGAAGCCCGCTGGATGGCCCACGGCTCGGTCGAAGTGCTCGACCACTGCGACGTTTATGCCGATCTCGCTTCAGCTCTGGCAGACGTCCAGTTCGCGGTCGGCACGACGCACCGACAAGGACGCTTTCGTGAAGTCGACGAGGACCATCTGCACGTCCTGGAAGAGGGCGCCTCACTGGCCAGCCACAACCACGTGGCCATCGTCTTCGGACGCGAGCGCGATGGCCTGTGGAGAAGGGAGATCGAGTTGTGCCAGCGGCTCGTGCGAATTCCCTCTGCCGTGTCCTATCCGTCATTCAACCTGTCCCACGCCGTTCTGCTCATCGTCTACGAGCTGTTTCGTCTCAGCGGGAGTGTTGTGCGAACACCGCGCCGACAGCTGGCGACCGGAGCCGAGTTGGAGCGCCTCGTCGATGATCTCCACGGGGTCATGGAGATTGTCGAGTTCAGGCCGTTCAACGACGACCCTTCCAATTTCGATCGTGTCCTGCGCCGTGTGCTGAGCCGGTCGCCGCTCGAGCCCCGAGACGTCAAGGTCATTCACAAGCTCTGCTCTCAGATCCGCAAGTTTGCCCTTCGCCACGGCGCGCTGCCACCGCTCGAGGAGACCGACAGGCGGATCGATCTTCAGGATTGAAAGCCGTCGGGGGGAGGACAGGCACAGACCAGGTGACGGTCGCCGTGTGCATTGTCGACGCGCGCCACTGGCGGCCAGTACTTGTGTTCGTGCAGCCACGCTGCGGGCATCGCTCCTTTTTCGCGGGGATAGGGGTGAGACCACGCAGAGTCCACGACCGCTTCGATCGTATGAGGGGCGTTTTTCAGCACATTGTCCGTGGCGTCCATCTCCCCCCGCTCTATCTCCCGTATCTCCTCCCGAATCGAGATCATCGCTTCGCAGAAGCGGTCCAATTCCGCCTTTGATTCACTTTCCGTCGGTTCCACCATGACAGTCCCTGGCACCGGGAAATGGACGGTCGGGGCGTGGAATCCGTAATCCATCAGACGCTTGGCTACGTCCTCTACATCGATGCCGACGCTCGACTTGAAAGCCCGCAGATCAAGGATGGCTTCATGAGCGACGAATCCCTCACGCCCTTTGAACAGGACCGGATAATGCTCGTCCAGCCGTCTGGCGAGATAGTTGGCGCTGAGGATGGCAGTCCTGCTCGCGGATTCGATTCCGGTTGGTCCCATCAATTTCAGGTACGCCCATGAAATGAGCAGAATGAGCGCGCTGCTGTAAGGGGCGGAAGCAACCGGTCCGACGGCGCTCTGTCCCCCAGTGGGGACCAATGGATGATTCGGCAGGAAGTCCGCCAGATGAGCGGCCACTGCGATCGGTCCCATGCCGGGACCGCCCCCGCCATGAGGAATACAGAACGTCTTGTGGAGATTCAGGTGGCACACGTCGATGCCGATCTCAGCGGGCTTGCAGAGGCCGACGAGCGCATTCATGTTCGCCCCATCCATGTACACCTGTCCGCCAGATTCGTGCACCACGGCACAGATGTCGGAGATTCCCTCCTCGAACACCCCGTGTGTCGATGGATAGGTGATCATGAGCGCCGCCAGGTCCTCTCGATGGGCGGACGCCTTTGATCTCAGGTCCCCGAGGTCCACGTTACCCGCCTCGTCGCAGGACACGACCACTACCTCGAGTCCAGCCATCGTCGCACTGGCTGGATTCGTGCCGTGAGCGGAAGCTGGAATGAGACACACTGACCGTCCGCTTTCGCCTCTCGCCTCCTGGAATCGGCGCACCGCCAGGAGGCCCGCGTACTCGCCCTGCGATCCCGCGTTTGGTTGCAGCGACACCGCGGCCAGTCCGGTGATGTCGGCCAGCATGTCGGAGAGTTCGCCGATGATGCGCTGATATCCAGCCAGCTGCTCAGGCGGAGCAAAGGGATGTACACGGGCGAACTCCGGCCACGTAATCGGCATCATTTCGGCGGTGCCGTTCAGCTTCATCGTACACGACCCGAGTGGAATCATCGACGTCGTCAGCGAGAGATCCCGGGCGTCCAAACGGCGCATGTAGCGCAGAATCTCAGTCTCTGAGCGATGACGCTGAAAAACCGGATGGGTGAGGTAGAGGCTCTGACGATGAAGAGACTGTTTCCATGCGAACCGATCGCTCCCCTTCGCAGGTCCGCGCCCGACGGCGAACAGATCGCACAGCAGATTTACGTCGGCTTCGTCGCTGACCTCGTCCAAGCTGATGCCGATGTGGTTGGAATCGATGCGGCGCAGGTTCACGGCGCGCCTACCGGCCCGATATAGGGTGGCGTGGATGGCATCTCGCTCACCTCGGATGCAGACGGTATCGAAGAAGGACCGGTGTGCGATCTGCAACGCTGATTCGGATTCAACTCGCCTGGCCAGCTCCACGGTGAGTCCGTGGATGCGCTCGGCGATTCGACTGAGCCCCTCTGCTCCATGGTAGACGCTATACATACTGGCGACGACCGCGGGTAGCACCTGGGCAGTGCAGATATTGCTTGTCGCCTTCTCGCGTCTGATGTGCTGTTCACGGGTTTGAAGCGCCATTCGAAGAGCGTATTTGCCGGTCCCGTCCACGGTGACCCCGATGACGCGGCCGGGTACTTGCCGCTTGAAGCGCTCGCGCGTAGCGAAGTAAGCAGCGTGGGGGCCACCGCATGCCATGGGCATTCCGAGCCGCTGAGTGCTGCCGATCACGACATCGGCGTCGCACTCCCCAGGGGGCTTCATCAGGGTGAGCGCCAGAGGATCGCATGCCACCGCTAGTGTGGCTCCGGCGTCGTGGACCCTGGCGCAGAATTCCTCATAGTCGTATACGCTACCCCTGGTGCAGGGTACCTGGAGCAAGGCGCCGAAGAAGCTGTGATCGAGATCGAAGTCGCGGTGATCTCCAATTTCGACATTCCAGCCTCTCGACCACGCGCGAGTTCGGATGACGGCGATCGTCTGAGGATGACAGACGTCGGAGACGAAGAAGCGGCTGGCTGATTTTCGTTTTCGCAGACTGTGCATCATCGCCATCGCCTCCGCTGCTGCAGTGCCCTCGTCCAGCAACGACGCGTTGGCGATTTCCATGCCGGTCAGATCGATGATCATCGTCTGGAAATTCAGCAGCGCTTCGAGCCGCCCCTGGGATATCTCTGACTGATATGGCGTGTACTGGGTGTACCAGGCTGGGTTTTCGAGAATGTTTCGCTGAATGACAGGTGGCGTGATGCAATCCGAATATCCCATGCCGATGAAGGATCTCGCCTGAACGTTCTGTGCGCCTATGCCCCTCAACTCCTGCAGCAGGGCGTACTCGCTCACAGCCTCACTCAGCGCCAGACTCCCCTTGGAGCGGATCGAGGAGGGCACAACCTTGTCGACGAGGTCGTCGAGGCTGCGCTCCCCGAGGGCGAGGAGCATCTCCTCAATCGCGCGCTTGTCGGGGCCGATGTGGCGGGGCGCGAAGGAATCGAAAGTCTCGGAATCGCTCATCGTCGTCAGTCTTTCCCTTGCCGCGCCACGCTATGGAGCGGTCGGCGAAGGGATCGGCGCCTTTTCGATCGTTTGACCCGGGGTGGGACGAAGGGCAGGGAGCTGACTCGAACCGGCCAGAGGCGCCCGCGCATCTCGATGTGTAGCAAGGTCCCCACCGACTGGTGAGACGGCTCGATGAAGGCCAGGGCGATTCCCCGTTCGAGAGTCGGAGAGTAGGTGCCGCTGGAGACACGTCCGACACAGGACTGCTCCGCCATGACTCTGCTTCCGGGCCTGGGAATGGCTCTTCCCTCGGAGCTGAGACCGATCAGCCTGCTGCGACCTCCCTGTGACATGGCCGCGTGCAACACCTGCTTGCCGGGAAAGGGTGCGGTCTTGTCCAAATTCAAGGTCCAATCCAAGCCCGCCTCGATCGGAGTCGTCGACTCGTCCAGTTCCTGACCGTACAGACAGTATCCCATCTCCGTGCGAAGCGTGTCGCGAGCGCCCAGCCCGATCGGGTTGGCGCCCATGGAGCGCGCCGCTCTCCACAGGGCAGAGACCGAATCGCGGTTGCAGATGATCTCGAAACCGTCTTCCCCGGTATAGCCGCTTCGGCTCACCTGGATCTGCTCGCCCTCGAAAACGGCGCTCGCAAAGCGGAAGTACCTCAAGCGGCCGATGTGAGGCCCGAGAAGGGAAACGGCGATCTCTTCGGAGCGTGGCCCCTGGAGAGCCAGCATGCTACTTTCCGCGGTGTAGTCGAGAGTTTCGACCCCCGTCCAGCCCTGAGCCCGCGACCGTATCCAGCGAATATCTTCGCTGAGTCGCGAGGCGTTGACGACCAGATGACACTCGGTTTCACGCCGCCGGTAGATCGCCAGGTCGTCCAGGATCCCTCCGTCGTCCGCGCACATGACGGCGTAGGCCATCTGTCCCGGTTCGAGGCCGGATACATCTCGCGGCACGAGATGTTGCAGGAATTCGAGGCAATCGGCTCCCGACACTCGAAGCCGTCCCATGTGAGAGACGTCGAAAACACCGGCATCGCCGCGCACGTCTAGATGCTCCTGCCGAATGCCCTGGGCATACTGCAGCGGCATGTGCCAACCCGCGAATGACACCATACGCGCCCCATCTTCGAGGTGCACGTCGTGTAACGGCGTTTTCTTGAGCTCGCCTACATCCTCATCGGCCACTGACGCGGCACCCACAGGCGATCACCTCCGATCCATCAAACTCTGCCAGATCCGGCGAGCGGCATTTTCGAGATCGCTCATGGCACCGTCGTTCTCGACGACGAAGTCCGCGCGCGCAACTTTGCGCGCCGATGAACTCTGCGCGGCCATGCGCTCCCGGATCTCGGATTCGCTCAGCCCCCTCGCATTCTCGAGTCGAGCCACCATTTGCGACTCGTCAGCCACGACGACGACGAGCGCGTCGAACGAACCTTCCTGGCCCCATTCCAATATGAGCGCGGCGTCGACGATGACGACTCCACGCTCTCCTACTTCCCGGGACGCCTCCTCTACGCGCCGCCACAGCTCGTCATTGAGCGGCGGTTGGACAATCCGGTTTAGCTGGCTTCGGCTCGAATCATCTGCGAAAGCCCTTCTGCCCAGTTCACGTCGATCGATTCGCCCTTCGCGGCTTTCGATGTCCGCTCCAAATACCTCTTTGAGTTTGGCCCGGACCTCGTGCAGCTCGATGACCTCGTGACCGATCGGATCGGCCTCGATCAGTCTGGCACCCATCCTTTCCAGCATTCTGGCGAGGGTGGTTTTGCCGACACCGATACTCCCGGTAATGCCTACGAGCATGCCGTAAAGGAAGCGGTCGCTACTGTTGTGGGAAGAAGACCGCCGCAGGTGCCAGCGGTGTGCGTCATATGCGGATGCGCCGACCGGTCCGGCCGGCCGCTTCCGGGGTGAGATCTCAGCCGCGACGCGAACCGAGGCTCACTTCCCCTGGAGAAATCTGAAAAACTCGGTGTCGAGGGGCTGCACGAGGACCGTGTTCTCGTCGAGTGCCTTTTCGTACGCTTCCAGGGTGCGCGTGAACTGGTAAAACTCAGTGGCACCCGTGTAGGCCGAAGCGTAGATCCGCAACGCCTCCGCGTCCCCTTCGCCGCGAATGCCTTGAGCCGTCTCGTATGCCTGCGCGTTAATCTTGGAGGCCGCCAGGTCGGTCTCGGCCCGTATGGTGAGAGCCTGCTCCTCACCCTCGGCCCGATACGCCTTCGCCTCTCTCTCCCGCTCCGCCCGCATGCGGCTGAATACGGCGGTTTCATTTTCAGGTGGAAGATCCGCCCGTTTCACCCGCACGTCGAGGATTTCTATCCCGTAGACTCTCGCCGCCTCTGCACAGCGCTCGGTAACCTCCCGCATGATCGTCTCTCGACTCTCGGCGATCACCTCGTGGAGCTCGTGCTGGCCCAACTCCTTTCGCAACTCGGAGTAAATGATATCGTCGAGACGCGCAAGCGCCTCCCCCTCGCTGCGAAGCGCCTCCATGAAGCGCAGCGGATCGATGATGCGCCAGCGTGCGTAGTTGTCGAGGAGAAGGATCTTCTTGTCCTTCGTGTATATGGGGTCCGGGTTGGAATCGTAGTCCAACAGCCGCTTGTCGAAGATGGTGACTCTCTGTATCGGGTCCGGCAGCTTGAACTGGAGGCCTGGTTCGGTGACGATGCGGACAGGCTTGCCAAACTGGGTCACCACCGCCTGTTGCACCTCGTTCAGAGTAAACAGGACCAGATTGAGCCCGAAGAGGATGACGATGATTGCCACGAGAAGCGTCACTGCAGAGCGCATCGGCATGCCTACCTTCCCTTGCCGTCCTTGTCCTGGAGCAGCTTGAACTGGTCCAGGTTGATGATATTGATCAGCCCACCGTTCGGATCGCCCTTGATGACATACTTCTGGAGTCGCGGTAGAATCGTCTCCATCGTTTCCAGGTAGAGTCGTTTTTCGGTCACGTCGGGGGCCTTCTTGTATTCTGCGTAGACGGAGCGGAAGCGATTGGCATCTCCCTCCGCCCTGCGGACGCGCTCCACAGTGTAGGCTTCGGCCGCCTTGAGCATCTTCTGCGCCTCGCCGCGAGCTTTTGGAATGATATCATTTTGATATCCCCGCGCCTCGTTCACCAATCTCTCCCTGTCCTCCTTGGCGCTGGCCACATCCTTGAAGGCGGCGTCGACCTGCTCCGGCGGGCCCACCGTCTGCAGCTGGACGGACTGGACTGCGAGACCGCACTTGTACTTTGTGAACGACTCCTGAAGCTTCTCTTTGATCTCCGTCTGGATCTTCAGCTTTCCTTCGGTGAGCGCTTCATCGATGCCGTGCCGGCCGACGACCTGGCGCAGGGCGGCCTCGCAAGCGTCGTGAACGAGGCCTTCGCCTCGTCCTTCCTCAAAGGCGCCGAGTTCCCGTACGCTGAACAGGGCGTCGACGATGCTGCTCACCTGATACTGAACAACCATTTCCACATTGACGATGTTTTCGTCCCCGGTGAGCATTTGAGACTCGTGAGGCCGCCGGCTGTACCTGGCAGGCGGTCCCGGGTCGATGGTGCGAAATCCAATCTCTTCCCGGTACACCTTCGTTACTGATTCGATGATAACGGTCTCGATGGGCTTCGGTAGGTGGTAGTGCAATCCGGGATCGACAACCGCGTGCAGCTTCCCAAACCGGAGAACGACCCCTTGCTCGTCCGGAGCGATCGTGTAGACCCCGTCCAGCAGCCACAGGGCGAAAAAAGCGATTATGACGACGTAGATGGTCCTAGGACTCAGCTTGAGGGCCGGAACCTGGGATTTGGGAAATTCGAATTGTTTCGGCATGTCATCCCCTGAGTAGCGCTGCCATCGCACCGATTGCGATGTTTCGATTTCGACTCAGAGAAAGTAATAGCGGCGCCCAAGTGGTGTCAACGAGGAGCGCGCTGCGTGCGCCGTTGACAGCCACACCCAGGCATCCTATCCTCTGAACCATGCCCGTCATACCAGTCGTCATCGAGCAGACCGGACGAGGTGAGAGGGCCTACGATATTTACTCGAGGCTCCTGAAAGAGCGCATCGTCTTTTTGGGAATGCCCATCGACGATAGCGAGGCAAACCTCGTCATCGCCCAGATCCTGTTTCTGGCGTCAGAGGACCCCAAGAAAGACATATCACTTTACATCAACAGTCCGGGAGGCCACATAACATCCGGCCTCGCCATTTACGACACCATGCAGCACGTCCCCTGCGACGTGGCCACCCTGTGCATTGGTCAGGCCTACAGCATGAGTGCTATTCTGCTCGCGGGAGGCTCAAAAGGAAAGAGGCACGCTCTCCCCCACTCACGTATCATGCTTCATCAGCCATGGGGAGGCATCGGAGGCCAGGCTACTGATGTCGAGATCCACGCGCGGGAAATCATGGAGTGGCGGGAGCGTCTCAACGGCATTCTCGTGGATGAAACAGGTCAGTCTCAGGAGCGGATCGACGAGGTGACGGAGCGCAGCTATTTTCTCTCGCCTCTGGAGGCAGAGGAGTTCGGCCTCATCGACGGCGTCTTCGAATCATCGCACGACCTCGTCGCTCAGACCGAAGTGACTCAATAGTCGAGGTCGTCGACTTCCCCGTCAGTCAAAGACCGTTTGGTTCCGCCCCCTGTCCTTGGCCTGATAGAGCCGGCGGTCGCAAACTCCTATCAGCTCCTCAACACTCTCCACACCATCGATAGGATAAGAGGCTGCGCCGAGACTTACGGTTACTCGGCTGGTATCGGCCTTGCGCGCGAAATCGTACTCGGCCACCGATTCGCGGATGCGCTCTGCCAGGATGGCAGATCCAAGCCGATCCGTATGAGGCAGCATGACGGCGAACTCCTCGCCGCCGTAGCGCGCCAGAACATCCTCCTGCCTCACCGCTTTTTTCACCAGGCCCGCCGTTTCGCTCAGGACCATATCGCCGAACTGATGCCCCTTGCTGTCATTGACGGCCTTGAAATGATCCAGGTCGAACAGGACAAGCGAGAACGGCGTGTCGTATCTTTTTGCCTCCTGTAGCCGCACACTCATCTGTTCGTCGAAGTATCTGCGATTGTAGGCGCCGGTAAGCTCATCGACTAGCGCTTGCGAGCGGAGCTGATCCAGCCGGGTTTTGATCCGCAGCAACAGTTCGACGCGCGCGCTCAGAATGTCACTGTCGAGAGGAGATCGGGGGACAAAGTCCGCGACCGCGGCTGTGGGACCTGCGATCGATGAGCCGAGATCAGGCTGGCTCCCGAGGATGATGATCGGGATATCGGCGCGGTCACACTCTTCGATGAGAGCCTCCAGTTCGCCTTCCTTCCCCCCCGCTCCCAGCCTTTCATCCAACAGCATGAGCCGCAGGCTGTGCTCCATCACACTTTGCACGCCCTCGGGCAGTGACGCGACGGTGATGACGTCGAGCTTCCGTAGAGACAGTACCGCAGTGGATTGTTCCGAAAGGTCTGCGTCTGCACAAAGCAAAAGAGCGGAGCTCATCGACACTCCCCATCAAAGGGAAAGGCCAGCACGTCCCCGATGTTGACCGAGCCTGTCAAGAGCATGACGAGCCGGTCCAGACCGAGCGCCATCCCCCCGGCGGGGGGCATCCCCCTGCCGAGCATCTGCAGGAACGATTCGTCCAGCGTTGGGGCTAGCTCGCCCTGCCGGCGCCGTTGCTCGCGCTGGGCCATAAAGCGGCGGCGCTGCTCTCGGGGGTCTGTCAGCTCGGTGAAACCATTTGCCAGTTCAAGCCCCCCGACATAAGCCTCGACGCGTTCGGCGACGCTCGGGTTGCTCTCGTTCAGTTTCGACAGCGACGCGAGGGGCGCTGGAAAGTCTGTGAGCAGAACGGCACCGAGTTCACTCAATCTGGGATCGACTCTCTCTATGAATACCTTATAGAAGCCTGCCTCCCACGTATCTGTCTCTCGCAGGCTTCTGCAGCCGGCCGCGCGAGCGCATCGTCTCAGAGAAGATGTATCCGCGCATTCATCGATGTCGAGGCCGGCGAACTGTAGGAAGGTATCTCGAACCGACATGCGGCGCCATGGTGGCTCCAAGTCGATCCGACGGCCTCGGTAGGATATCGTCGTATCGCCGAGCAGCGCGCCAGTGACTGCCGCCGTGAGGCTCTCCACGTCTTCGGAGATCTGGGTGTAGTCGGCGTGTGCTCTATACCATTCCACCATCGTGAACTCGGGATTGTGGACGGGAGTTCGGTCACCATCCCGAAAGCAGCGGCAGATCTGATAAATTTTGTCGAGACCGGCAGCGACGAGGAATTTCATGTGGTGCTCTGGAGAGGTGATGAGATGCCTGGTCGATTGTCCTCCACAGGGCCCGTGAAAGACCGTCTCAAACGACGAAATATGCGCTTCTTGACTGGGGGCGTTTACGAGCGCGGGCGTCTCTACTTCTACAAAACCCTGGCGAGCAAAGAACTCGCGAACCAATATCAGGATTTCGCTTCTCTTTGTAAGATTCCGAATTCGCGCCGCGGAGGCGGTCTCAGCCCGCGCGGAGGTGGGAATCACGCCCGCTTTTTCTTGTAGATGAAGGTTGGCGGGCCTTTCGCGTCGATGAACTCCGCGGTGATGATGCACTCCTTTACGTCATTCCTTGACGGCAGCTCGTACATGATTTCGAACATAGCCGTCTCCAGCACTGCCCGCAGCCCGCGCGCGCCCAGGGCTTTCTCCTGCGACAAGTTGACGACCTTCGAGAGCGCTTCTTCTTCGAATTTGAGGGAAATGCCATCCATCTCGAAGAGCTTCTGATATTGCCGTATGAGTGCATTCTTGGGCTTGACGAGAATGTCCAGCAGCGCCGTGTCGCTGAGTGGATGCAACGTGCTGACGACGGGCAGACGGCCGATGAGCTCGGGGATCAGACCGTAGTATATGAGATCTTCCGGTTCGACCTTCGAAAGGACGACCCCCACATCCATCTCGTCATCGCCGTCCAGATGGGCGCCGAATCCCATGGCGCGGCGGCCGATGCGCGCGGAGATAGTCTGGCTGAGGCCGTCGAAGGCGCCACCGCAAATGAAAAGAATGTTCTTCGTGTTGATCTGCACGAGCGGCTGTTCTGGATGTTTGCGGCCTCCCTTTGGTGGCACTCCCGAAACAGTTCCCTCGAGTATCTTCAGGAGTTCCTGCTGCACCCCTTCGCCAGATACATCTCTGGTTATCGAGGGGTTCCCGGATTTCCTGGCGATCTTGTCCACCTCGTCGAGAAAGAGGATGCCGCGTTCCGCCTGGCTCACATCATAATCAGCCGCCTGCAGGATTCGCACGAGGATGTTCTCGACGTCCTCTCCGACATACCCAGCCTCAGTCAAAACCGTGGCATCGACGATGGCGAAAGGGACCTGAAGAATCCTCGCCAGGGTCTCGGCGAGCAGAGTCTTCCCTGTTCCCGTAGGGCCAAGGAGCAGGATGTTGCTCTTCGAAAGCTCGACGTCCGAGGTGCCAGAATACACCCGCTTGTAGTGGTTGTAAACGGCGACTGACAGCGCTTTCTTGGCGCGCTCCTGCCCTATGATGTGTTCGTCGAGGTGGGTCTTGATCTCTGCTGGCTTGGGCAGCGGTTGGCCGTTGAGACTGGGCTCCTGCTGGATCTCCTCGTCGAGCACTTCATTGCACAGGCCGATACACTCATTGCAGATGTGCACGGACGGTCCGGTGATGATCTTCTCCACCTGACCGACGCCTTGGCCGCAGAACGAGCAGCTGACAGTACTTCTCGGTTTCTTGAGCATCGAAAGTCTTCAGCGGCCTTACACCGTCCGCGCATTGTCCTGATCGAGTCCATCGCCCGACGGCGCCTCTCCCGAGCCGGAGGACGAATCGTCGCTCTCCACTTCCGCTGTTTGCGGGTGCTGCTCCCCGCCGACAGACTCCTCTGACGCCGACTCCTCTGAGAATGATGTCGAGTTGTCGACCGTCTCCGAAGGCGTGGTATCGGTGTCGCCTTCTTCGGGAGAAGAGTCCGGGCGATCCTCTTCTACGCGATCCGCGTCCACGACGCCATCGCCCTCCGTGGTCACACTCTGTGTATCGGCTGCTCCGTCACCCTGGCCAGGATTGAGAGCGCCCTTGGCGTCCTCCACCTCGGCGTCGCCCGCCTCCTGCGATGAGCGGTCCGACTCGGCGGCGACCGCCGAAGGTCCGGGACCGGCGCTGAAGGCGCCGCTGATCTGACTGCGTCGCTGTTCGAGATCATCTTCCGTCGACTGAGATTGCTTGTCCGACTTCATCACGTTGATCGCCTGGTACCCCTTGGCTGTCCTCGTCACCATGAATTCCACCTCGTCGCCCTGTCCCAGACTTCGGTCCCACGAGGTAATGTCACGCCAGTGGACGAAAACGTCGGTGTCGCTGTCAGTAGAGATAAACCCGTATCCCTTGTCGTTGTTGAACCACTTCACCGCTCCCCGAATCCAGGTGTTTTCGGCCAAGTCCGCTCCATCGGCAGCTCGAGCTTTCGTCTCCACCGGTGGTTTCGGGGCAGCCGGCGCTTTGCCGCTCTCGATTTCCAGAACTCGCTCGTGGAGCTGGCGCCGCGCCGATTCTGAGTCGCCATTTTCCAGCAGCCAGTCGAGACCGGCAAAAACACCGATTATGTAGGAGCTGTCTGAGCCATACAGCTTTCTGGCGTTGGCGATCCTTTCTGCTACTGAGGAGATCAACGAATTGTTCAGTGTGAGTGACATCCCAAGGATTACTCCCTTCTGTATCAACAGAGCCCGAGGTGACGGGCCCGGACCATCTAGCAGTGGCGTTTATCCGGATATCCCGGTTGCGAAGGCACTAGAATGCTAAGTTGCACTAGTTTCCATGGATGTCAACCTGCAGTCTGCTCCATTCACGCGCCGGCAGGATGACACCGCTCAGTGAAGACGATATGTCTTGATACCCTCGTACACCGTAGCGCTACTCACTTTCAGGATGCCGGTGACGGGCACAGCCACAAGCATACCGACGATACCCATGAGATCGCTGCCGATCATCACGACGAGCAGCACGACAAGGGGATGCAGATCGACACTCTTGGCTACGACAAGTGGCTGAATGAGGACGTTGTCGATGACCTGGATAATGACGAAGAGAATGATGACTTGCCAGACCATATCCATACCCTGCTGTGTGGCAAGCGCGACTATCGAGGCGGAAACGATGCCGATGATGGGACCGAGATACGGGATCATGTTGGCGAGACCCGCCACCACGCCCACGGGCAACGCATAGGGCATTCCGATAAGAGTCAGGCCGAAGACGGCAAGGCCGGCGACGACGCTCACGGCCAGGAGCTGGCCGCGGATATACCCGCCTATCTGGCCGTTTATCTGATGAATGAGGTTCAAGACCATCTCGAAATAGGCGTTGGGAACGAGCTCGATTAGCGCGTGCGTGATTCTCCTCCCTTCCCGCAAAAAGAAGAAGGCGACGAACGGCACGATGACGAGCAGCATTATCCCCAACGCGACGCCGGAGAGAACATCCGTCGTCACCCCCTCCAGCAGATCCGGCCCAAGGAGAACCTGGATCAGGTCGCTGCCGTATCTCTTGATCTGGGACGGTATATCCGTTTCCTCCCCCAGATAGGGCTGCACCAGAGGTTCGAGGTCCTCGGCTTTGGCGCTGAGACGACTGATTATGTTCGGTCCGGCGTTGCCGAAATCCATCCCGAGCGCAGCGAGATTCAAGCCCGCCCATCTAAAGCTGCTTCCCCACTTGGCAGCGAACTTACTCTGATCACTAGACGAGCCATTGCCCAGAAGCCGAATGAACTTGCTGTCCCCGCTGCCCGTCTCAGTAAGCCGTATGTCGCCCCAGACGAGCTCGGGTGTGGACGGTGCGAACTGCACGGTGAAGGAGATCGAATCACCCGAAATTATCTCGACCGGAAATTTCGCTGGCTCGGTGACGGTAAAGGGATTCGTGGTCGATGAAGTCCAACCGTATCTGAAATCGATGGTTGCCGTGTCGCCCGACTGATTTATCAGTACGATGTTCCTCTCCACAGACTCCATGTCGAAGAAACTCGACGGACAGGTCGACCATCTCGTTCGTCAGCTTCTTGCCCAGCGTGATGAGGCCGAAAACGAGGACGCCGAGTGTCACGAGGAAGATGACGAGGATGCTAGACGTCCGGTTGAGACCTCTCCCCTCCATGTGATCGACCAGGGGAGTCAGGACATAGGCGAGAACGAAAGCCAAAACGAAGGGGCCGAGGACACCCCTGACGGTGAAAATGAACCATGCCAGGACCACGATCGCGACGATGATGAGTATCGTCTTGAGCCATGTCTGGCCGAAAATGGAAGGGGCTTGGTGTTCCACTTTTCGAACCTCGTCAAACGACGCGGCGGGGCAATCGACTCGCGGCGGCGAGAGCTGTCTCTCGACCGTCTATGCTTGTCCCGCAGAGGGCGCGACGCGGATCGTCTCCGATGAGGTGTCCACGCTCTTCCTCACCGAAGCGCCCGATTCCCTAGAGGCGCCCGGTTTGCCAGAAGCGGAGTCAGGCTCTGTCGAAGCGGCTGAGTCGGTGGAAGTGAGCCCTGCTTCGGCCGCTGCAGTCGCAGCGTCGGCCTGCGCTTTTTCCAACGGCCTCCCGGTGCTTTCGTTCCATCTCAGTGGCCCTATCGCGGGCATCCTTGAGGAGGCGATTGGTCTGTCTGAGACGAACTGAAATCATCTGGGAAAGCCGCATGATGATTTTGAGACCCAGATGTGGGTTGCGCTCGATGAGCTCCAGCAGATCCGGCCTGAAGAACCCGACGGTCCGGCACGACTCTCTGGCAATGGCGGAAGCGGTTCGCGGTGATTCCTCGAGGAGTGCCTGGTCGCCGAAGAAGTCCCCGGGGCCGAAGGTCGCAAGAGTAACCTCCCCGGTATCGCTTTTCTGGACGATATCCACCTCTCCCGAGAGTACGACATACATTCCTACCCCCATGTCCCCTTCCTTCACGATATACTCGTCGACGCCGTAGTTTCGCCGGTGGAGGATGCCCTCGATCTTCTCGAATTCTCTGCGGCTCAGATCCGCGAAGATTGGCACTTTGCCGAGCAGGTCGTAGAGCTCGTTTTCCTGACGGGGGCCTCTGCGGAACACGTTGGACCAAAAAGGGTCACCGGGCATGTCGTTCAGCTACCGAAACGGGATCGACGAGGACAGTCTGAATGCCACTTGGGTGCCGAACAGTGCCAGCCCGCGTGCGTCAATCGCCAAAACAGAAAACGACCCCTCCTTTGTGAAAGAGCCGCCTTCGTCCATTCGCGATGTTCGTCGGTTGGATGCGTAGGAGCGGAGAATCAATTCGTCAACACGGCATCCAGCTTGTCGGTTATCTGGGTCTTCGGTACCGCACCGATGACCTGATCGGCAACCTTTCCCCCGTCAAAGATGAGCAGCGTCGGGATACTTCGAATGCCGTACTCGCCAGCGGTCTTTTGCGCCGCGTCCACGTCTAGCTTGCAGATCTTGGCGCGACCGTCGTACTCCCCCACCAGCTCCTCTACTATCGGAGCCACCATGCGGCAGGGCCCGCACCACGCGGCCCAAAAATCGACGAGAACAGGCGTCCGTGCACCCAGAACTTCCAAGGCGAAGTTGTCATCCGTAACGGTAATCGGTTCGCTCATTCTTCTCGCCGGTCCCCACGTACACGCCACAGCTGGAGGGATGCGTCAACTGCTACTAGCATCGATAACTGAAAGGATATCAGGTGGTTAGCCCATTGCGATAATATAACCAGGGGTAGATCCGTGTCAACCCTCAGTTGGGCTCGCGGCCATCCTCGCCCTCGCGAGGCTTACCCGCAGAAGCCAGATCACTGAGGCAAATGTCGAGGATGAGGCGCTGCTGCGAGCGCCCGCGTGACTTTATGCTGGCGTCGGCCGCGAGAGCTGCGCTCAATTTGTCCCAAAGAGCTTTTGACGACGACACGTTGGCCTGATCGAGATACGCTTGAAGGAAGAAAGGGGGCAACGCCGAGGTGTTTGGCCATTTCCGCTCGCGAAGGGTGTTCTGATTCCAGCGACTTGGCCCTCAGCAACAGCTGCAGGTGCCGGTTGAGCATGGCCACTATCCGAATCGGTTCCTCTCCCCGACCCAGCAGAGCGTGCGTCAACTCAACAGCTCGATTCCTGTCGCCTTGACCGACCGCGTCGGTCAGGGCGAATATGCTCGACTGGCGTGAAAGGCCGACGAGCTCCTCGACAACGCGCCGTGAAATCGGGCCCGTCGATTCGGCACGTCCCTCGGGATGGCTCTTGTATACCTTCAGCTTCTCAATCTCGCTGGCGAGTTCGCGCAGATTGGATCCCACGTAAACACGTAGCAGCTCGATGGCATCGGCCTCGAGCTCGATCCCCTGACGCCTCGCGTACCGAGAGATCCACGCGGGCAGCTGATTGTCATACGGTGGTTTGAATTCAACCGAACAACCGACCTGTGACATGCCGCGCCACAGGCTCCTTCTCAGGTCTATCTTCTCTCCCACCGCGATGACGACGCTCGTCTCCGCCGGAACCTTCACGATTTCCTCGAGCGACCGGCACTTGTCTGCCGCCAGTTTTTCGCAACTCTTCAGGATCAGCAGACGCTGCGACGCCATGACGGGATACGACTGGTATACATCGACAACCCGTCGCGGGTCGAGGCTGTCTCCGTGAAAGATGTCGAGATTGAAATCCGCGGCGGTTTCAGGCCCAACCCTCTGCGCCAGCCACGAACACGTTGCATCCCGTTCGAATCCCTCGGCGCCGTGGAGGATGTAGTACGGATGTCGCTCACCGTCCTTCACGCTCCGTCGCAGGCTTTCGGCGCTGCCGCGGCTGGAGCGTTTTCTCGTCCCGCCGGCCGCTTTACTCATCGACCTTCCTCCCGTCCGCGACATCTTTTGCGCCGCCATCCCCCGGGTTGTCTCCGAAATCGGGGATCTCCTCGAAGTCGGCGTCGATGATATCGCCTCCGCGGGCGCGGCCTCCAGAGCCCGATCGACCGAAAGGCCCCCGCCCCGATTCGGACTTCGCGTGACCTTTCGGCCGGGCCAGCCCAACCAATCTGGCAATCTGAAATCCAACCAGGGCGAGAATGAGTAGCAGGGCGATCTTGAGCACTTCGCTCTCCCGCTCTCAATCCGATCCTGACCATTTCAACGGGAAAGGCTCTGTCTTGCCAGCCTTCTCCCACAGCCGCTCCAAATTGCCCAGGTGATTCTCCACCGCCTCCCTGATGATTGTGATCTGCTTTTTCGCGCTGACTGTGAATGTTGGGAAATCCGGTTCCACCAGCTTCTTCAAGGATCGGTCGAGGGCGCGCTTGACATTGTTGTGGGTTGCCCTGATGAACTTGTCTTTCGTGCTGTCGAGGCCCTCCATGTCAGTCCTGTAACTCTGTATCACCTTCCTGACATCCCGGGCTTGCCTCTCCAGGGCTGGATTATTCAGGTAACCGTCGTATCGAGCGAGCGTCTCGTGATACTTCCCCATGGCCTCGAACTGCTTTACCTATGGAGTGAGCTCGTCTGCTCGCTCACCACAGCCGCTGACGAGGAGCGCGACCATGATTGCGGTCGGAATTCTCATGACATTGCCTCCGCTTGGATTGACACTCGCCGTTCGGCGGTTTCGCAGCCGCCGTACTCGTGACACGTCAGCCACTTCGGCGCATGCGATAGAGATTTCCGTTGAGTTCCCCGCCCAGTAGGAGTGTGAAGGCGACGAGGTAGGCCGACAGAAGGAGCACGATGACGCCGTAGAGAAGACCGTGGATGACGTTGTAATATCCGAAGTTCGCGACAAAATACCCAAACCCCCCCGCTATGATAGACCACAGCGCCAGGAACAGGACGCTGCCGGGCGCTACGTCGAGCCATCCCAGTTTCACATCCGGGGCGACGCGATAGATGGTCGCCGCCACTGCGAGGGTGCCACACACGACGGCGGCGCGTCGAACAATCCCCGCCAGCGAAGGCATTTGATTGGAAATGGCCCAGTTTGCACTGAGCCACGCTTCAACCTGCTCGCTAAAGGCGATGAGGTTGAAGAGAAAGATGAGCGCGAGCCCCATGCTGATCACCAGCACAATGGAGAGCACCCGGCGCTGCCAGAAGGTTCGCTGCTCGATGGTGGCATAGGCCCGGTTGAGGGCGTTCATCGTCGTGGACATGCTCGCGGAGGCGGGCCATAACACCCCGATAATGCCGATGAAGAAGAGGCTCTGTGAGGTTTCCCACACGTGAAGGATGTTCTCCGCCACCACCGCCGCGACCGGATGCGGCACTACGATACCGAGATCGCTTGTGAGCTCACCGAATGACTCAATAGGGATATCCATCAGTGCCAGGAGAGCCGCCAGGATTACGATACCGGGGAAGATGGCAAAGATGAAATCGAAGGCCATGGCGGCAGATGCGTCCGCGCAGTGGTGGTCATACGTCGAGCGCACCGTTTTCTTGAACAGACGTCCGGCTGGCACCACCCAATGAAAGCGGAGCAGCGCCCTCGTGGCGCCTCGCACCGAGTTCGAGACAGTCTCAGGTTCCAATACAGGATCTGACTTCGTCGAAGACATGACCGTTCGTCGACAATGCGTCGGCGCCGTAGATCGTCGACTCCCCCTGCCAATCGGTGAAGGTTCCGCCCGCCTCTGACAGGATGGGCACGAGAGGTGCGCAGTCCCAGGGACTCATGACGGGATCGAACATGGCCTCCGCTCTTCCGGTCGCCACGAGGATGTGACCGTAGCAATCACCCCAGCCGCGCCACAGCCGCGCCGCATCGACGAGCCGATCGCGAGCGCCGCGTCGGTCGTTGTCGTCGAACGAATGCTCGCTCGTGTAACAGGCGCAGGCTTGGCGGAGGCTCGATACGTCTGAGACGCGGGCCGCCTGACCGTCCCACCAGCAGCCCTCACCCTCGGCGGCACACACCATTTCGTCGAGAGCAGGCATGTGCACGGCTCCCGCCACGACTCGGCCGCCGATTTCGAGCCCGATCAAAACACCGTAGAGAGGCACTCCCTGAAGGAAGGATTTGGTCCCATCGATGGGATCGACGATCCAAAGCCTACCGGAGCGCCCTTCCTCCCTACCGAACTCTTCGCCGAGAATACCGTCGGCTGGATAGGCTTTGGCGATGAGACGCCTGATCGCCTCCTCAGCCTGACGGTCGGCAATAGTCACCGGGGAAGCGTCCTCTTTAAGCTCAGCTTCGATGTCTGACTGGAAGTAGCGCAGAGTGATCCTGCCGGCGTGCCAAGCCGCCTCAGCTGCGAAATCCATTTCTTTTCGAAAAGAGCTGGCCATGGCGCCGACTGTAGGGGACGATAGACCTATGCAGGTGTACCCACATCACCCTCACGCGTGCAACACGGTCGTTCAGAAGCGGGTGATGTTGTGGACCTCAGCTGTATTTCCCCCTTTTTCCTTGGCTTTGTAGAGGGTGGTTATCAGAGCCTGATACACGGAGGCAGCGATTTCGGCGTCGGATTTTGTCGCCTTCTGCTCCACCGTGACGACACCCAGGCTCGAGGCGAGCGGCAGGGTCGTGTTCTCGACCTGCACCGTCAACGTTCCGAGGCTGCGACGCATGTCGGTGGCGCGCTGACGAGCTGCATTCCCGTCCATTTTTCCCGTGATGACGAAATTGGAACCGTCGATTCGGTACAGCTGATCACCTTCCTGCAGGAACTTCTGCAACCCCTTCGCCGAGGCCTTGAGCATTCTGTCTCCCATGAGCCAGCCATGCTCGAGGTTGACTTTGGCCACCTGGTCCAGACCGATGGCGATGCAGGTATAGGGTTCGGACAGAGTCCGGAGAATTTTCGGGAGCTCGATGCGAAACAAGGTGACCTTATTGGGTAAACCGGTCAGGGCGTCGCGACCGATGAGCTGGCGCCACTTCTTGTTGTCGTCCTCGAGGTCCTTCACCCGCTCCTTCAGCGTCTCGACCTCTTCTTTGCAGTAGGGACATCTGTCTCGTGGCCTTATCTCGCTCAGCCTGTGTTCCCTCCTCGATGTCTTCGTCTGCTGGCTTTGGTGTCGCAATCGCTTCGGCGCCGTTCCCCTTTCCGTTCGGGCCGACGGGGGCGCTCTTCTCCTTCTTTCCCTTTCCTCTCGCTGCGGTTGCGTCTTTCGCCGACGCCGAGTCCTTCATCGGCGCGTCGCCTTTGCGCACCTTCTTCTTTTTCTTGGCTGCTTTTGGCGTTTCGGAGTCCCCGTTGTCGTCCGTGCCACCGCGACTCTTGTGAAGTGCGCGTAGCTCCCTCCCCCTCTCACCGCTCGTTTCGAGCATTTCGCGGGCGCGATTCACGATGCCACCCACGATAGTCTTGTCCGAGACGATGCTCAAGCACTGCTGCATGGTGCCGCTGAAGAATGAGGCTGCCCTCTTGTAGTCACTCTCGCTGTTCGTCAGCTCGTAGAGTCGGAATCCTATCTCGGCCAGGAGGAGGCGGAGGCGCAATTCGTCTTCCTGCCCGGCCTGCTTCAATGTTTCGTAGTTGCGCTCGAAAAAGGACCGGCACAGGGTCAGCGCCTCTGCCTCCTCCAGCGCCAGATCCGGTTGAGCTGGATAATCGTCGTGTTCGGGCAGCTCCCGCTTCCAGCGTTTCCGCAGTTTTCCGATTTTTTCAGCGAGAGCGCCCGGATCGGCCTCAGCGTAGTATGTTTCATGGTCCCGGAATAGCCAGGCGATGCGCAAGTAGTATCTGGCGATCGTGCCGGGCATTACGCGTTGGCGCAAACATTGGCAAAGTATTCCGAGGTGCAATTTGGCGAGCGTGCTGCCGAAGGGATCGTCGTCGCTAATCCGTTTTAGCAGTGATTGGGCGATCCCCTTGCCCACAGAACTCGCGCTGAGCAGTTGCTGCAGGCCCTCCTCGGAAAAGTCCTTCTTGTATCCGTCGGGATTCTTGCCACAGGTGCGGTAATCGGCATCGTCGAGTTCTCCGGTAAAGCCGCATTTGCCGCAGGAGCCCATGAAAAACCATTTCGGATCGACCGAGTCGAAGCCCGGTTTGGCCCACTTCCACTTCGTCGGATGGCCATCCCCCTCGGTGGTTGCCGGCCGTGCCATATCCCGTTTGAGGCGATGGTACGAGTTCGAGGTGCCGCAAACTGGGCAAACGATCTCGTAGGCGCGGCAGATCTGCTGTAGTTCCTGTTCGCTGAGCATCGATCAGATCTCCGTAAAACGCCATAACTTCATTGAAGTTCATAAGGTATGCCTTCCAAAAAGCTCACACAACAAGAAAAGAGGGAGCGGCAAAGCACCGCTCCCTCTCTCCAGTCTCTCGAGACGCCCTTAGAGGGCGTCTCCGTCTCCTGCGCTCCCTCCAGCGGACTCAGCGTCTGTCTGAGCCGCCATCAGAACTGCCCGAACCTTCTTTCGAAAGGTCCGAATCTGCGTGTCGACATCATCGATCGAACGCAGAAGCTCCTCTTCCATGACGTCAGCTGGCATGGATGGAACCTCCGATTGATGAAAGGGGACGTACGGGGGGGAGAGGGAGGATGAAGCTGCTGCTTACGCTCTGCTGTAGGTCCTGAGCTGGTCGCACCGGCTTGGATGGCGGAGCCGATGTAGGGCCTTTTCCTTGATTTGCCTGACGCGCTCGCGAGTGAGGCCGAAGCTGGCCCCGATGGCATCGAGAGTCATCGGCTCCTCGCCGTCCAACCCGAAATAAAGCCGCAAGATCTCTGCTTCACGCCCAACAAGGGTTCCCAGCGCAGAATCGATCTGGCCTCTCAGGCATCCTCGCATGACGTGGTTCTCGGGCGACTCTTGCCTGTCGTCGGGAAGAATGTCGAGCAGGCTGTGATCTTCTTCTTCTTTGAAAGTCGCGTCGAGCGAGCGTACGGAACGGCCGCACATGAGGGTCTCCCTCACCTCTTCGACCGGTACATCCAACTCGCTCGCGATGTCCTCGGGATTGGGGTCATCGGCGCGCTCTTGCTGCAGGGCGCGGGACGCCTTCGAAATTTTGTAGAGGAGACCGATCTTGTTGAGCGGAAGGCGGACTGTGCGCGACTGTTCGGCGAGGGTTTGAAGAATGGCCTGGCGAATCCACCAGACGGCGTAGGATATGAACTTGAACCCCTTGTTTTCGTCGAATCTTTCCGCCGCCGTGATGAGACCCATGTTGCCGGCACTGATCAAATCTGACAGCGGCACGCCACGATTCTGGTATTCCTTGGCGACGCTGACGACGAAACGAAGATTCGCCTCGACGAGCAGATTGCGGGCATGCTCATCTCCATCTTTGATTTTGCGGGCGAGGCCGACTTCCTCTGATGATGACAGGGGCCTGGAGTTGGCTATCTCACCGAGGTAAGAGCCCAGAGAATCCTCCATGTCCCAAAGCGTACTTTTAGCACTCTCGGCCATAGGCGTCCGTTTGGATAGGGTGACCGCCACTGCGTCGTGCCAGAGCGGACTACAAAATTACCAGTGGCCTTCGGAGCTGTCAAGCATTTGGATGTGTCCGATAGGAAGAGCCAACTTCAATGCCGTCAACACGTTCCCGCTAGCGCCCTCTTCTGGCGATCGAGCAGCTCGACGATTCCTGCCCAGGCCGCGTCGAGCATCCCGTTGGCCTCGTCGCGGCTGAAGGGGCTCCCCTCAGCCGTCGCCTGGATCTCGACGATGCCCCCAGATCCGGTCATCACCACGTTCATGTCCGTGGAAGCACGAGAATCTTCTTCATAGCACAGATCCAGGAAGACTTCCCCGTCAACGACGCCGACGCTGACTGCTGCAAGCGTGTCCCCAATCGGGTTCTCATCCAATTTTCCAATAGAGATAAAACTCTCAATAGATTGTGCCACAGCTAAATAGCCACCAGTAATAGCAGCCGTTCTTGTGCCGCCATCTGCCTGGATCACGTCGCAGTCCACGTAAATGGTGCGCTCGCCAATGCGACTCAGATCTGTGATTGCGCGCAACGATCGGCCGATGAGCCGCTGGATCTCCCTCGTGCGGCTGTTCGTCTTCCCGGTGGTGGCCTCCCTGGCGATGCGGTGGGGTGAAGATCCGGGCAGCATGCCGTACTCGGCGGTGAGCCAGCCGCGGTTCTTCCCCTCTAGAAAACCTGGGACCCGGTCCTCCAGCGAGGCAGTGCAGATGATTCTCGTCTGCCCCATTTCGATCAGGACCGACCCGGGCGAGGTGTTCAGATACCCCATCGTCATTCTGACTGGCCGCAACTCCATGCCACCTCGGCCATCGAAGCGCTGTGCCATCCGATTCGCCTCCTTCAATCCAATCTCGAGTGGAGACGAAAGTCCTCGCCGGTCATGTCCACCATATAGCACATCTCCACCAGCCGCGAGTAGACGCGGCCGTCGGCCAGCTGGCGCAGGTCGTCCATCGGCTGGTTCGTCGTCACGACGGTGAACAACTCCTCGCCGTATCTGGCATCGATCAGATCGTAGAGCATCTCCATCTCCCATTCCGTCCCCCGCTGAACACCCAAATCGTCGAGTACGAGATATGGCATCCGGCACAGTTCGTCCATGATCCGCCAGGTCTGGCCATAGTGCTCGCTGCGCTCCGAGTAGGTATCCCTCAACTGCTGAAAGTACTTCCTCGACAGATTCAGAAAGCGGCCCCTTCGAACCCTGTGAAGAATCAACTCGTTGAGAATAATGCAGGACAGAAGGGTCTTGCCCGACCCCGGCGTGCCAAAAAAGAAATAACCCCTTGGGGGCTCCCGGTCGTCGTCGATCAACGCGGCCAGGTAATCCACTACGGGCATGGCCCGCTTGGCGACAGTGAGCGGAGTCCCGCCTCCGGGAGCGGTGGAGCGGAATTCCCTCCTGAACTTCCAGCGAAAGCGCGACGGGATGTCAGCTTCTTTCATCATGCGGGAGATGTCGGCAAGTCGGCGTCTGCTCGGTGCACAGTCACACCATTGCCGCTTCGACTCTTCATCCCAATATTGGTACGGCTGCTGGTCACCGCAGCGGCATTTTTCTTCGATGCAGGCGCAGATCCTCAGGGTCCCGTGCCTGCCAGCTTCAACATGCTCATCGTAGCGCACGCCGTTGCCGCCACAACGACTGCAGGGAAGGACTCGTTCCTGTGCCGGAAGGCTCAATCGTGGCCTCTCAGAGCCCTGTCGATGGCTCGCTCGGCGTCGCGGCGCGCGATGTCCTGACGCTTGTCGTACTGCCGTTTTCCCCTGACGAGCGCGATTTCCACTTTGGCCAGACTGCGGGGGTTGAAATACAGCTTCAACGGGATCAGGGTGAGGCCCTTCTGCTCCGTCTGGCTGACAAGGCGCCGAATCTGCCAGCGATGCAGCAGCAGCTTGCGGGGCCGCACCGGGTCGTGGTTGAATCGATTCGCGCCTTTGTATTGACTGATGCTCAGGTTGTGCAGGAATACCTGTCCCTGCTCGATGCGGGCGTAGCTATCTCCGAGGTTGACCTTGCCGCCCCGCAACGACTTCACCTCGCTTCCCGAAAGCACGATTCCCGCCTCGTAGGAGTCCAAGATCTCATAGTTCCGACGGGCCCTTCTGTTGTTTGCTACAACCACAATCCCCTGTTATGGTGTTGGGCCAATGGTGTTTGAAGCGTCGGCCCCGTCGGGCTCCCAAAGTGTTGACTGTCACGCCCGAAGCCGCTTAGTTTTGAGTTCGAGCCGAAGTGGCGAAACTGGTAGACGCGCTACGTTCAGGGCGTAGTGGGGTTAATCCCCGTGTGGGTTCGAGTCCCTCCTTCGGCACCAAAATCGCGGGCGACAATCCCGAACTCGGGACGTATCCGGCAGGGTATCATCCCGAAAGGAGCCGGGTCCATAAGTGATCCGGCTCTTTGTCTATCCCATCGCCGACAAAGGCGCAACGGCGGTCGTCGACCGCAGATTGCGTTTTCCGCCCCCGGCTCCGATCGCGTATCCTTTGCGTTGAAACTGGAGAACAAGCTCCTCGTTCGCAACAAAGGCGCAGGTTTCGCGGGAAAGGACTGACGAATGGCCGTTTTTCTTCACACCCGGATTCGAGTGAGCGATCTGGATCGATCTACACTAATGGTACCGTGACCACTTGGGGTTCGTTCTACGGAGCCGAAACGACAGCTCTCCGGCGGGCAATCACATCGCCCACCTGGAGCTGCCGGAGAACGAGCATACTCTGGAGCTAACATGGTCGGATGACTACTCCCTGGAGGTGCCCGAAGACATCATGCACCTGGCAATTGGCGTGCCCGATCTCATCGAAGAGTGCGATCGCCTCGAGTCCTCAGGGATCGAAATCTGGCCCGGTGGCTGGAGGGATAAGTTTACCTCCGGTCAAAAGATGGCCTTCATCGACGATCCAGACGGCTACGAAATCGAGCTCCTGGAGAGAAATTGACCCTAATACATTCACTCCCAATCTGTTCGGAAGAATCACCTACATTGACAGACCCCCGTCAGTCACGCCTGTAAAGACTTTTTCGAAGGCAGTATTCAAGTATCTCCCGTCTGGTCCGATAACATTAGTATGAAATAGTAATACATGACATAAAGACAAGGAGGTCTTTATCTATGGCAGCGAGAAAGACAAAGCTGATCGGTATCGAGGATGCCGCGAAGTTGTTTGGCAAATCGATTCATCAGATGAGAGAGTACAAGTCCAAGGGACTGCTCAAGGTCACTGACTGTCACGGCAACAAGGATCTGTACGACATGGCCGAGGTTATTCTTCTCAAACACCTGATTCACGAGATGAGAGTTACGGAGGGCCTTTCCCTCTCGCAGATTTCTCGGCGGTTGGACCAAATGATGGGGCGGGCGGCGGCAGCCGCCTGAGCAGCTAGATCCCAACGCCCGACAACCAGCGGATACGAATACTCGAGAGAATCAGATAAAGGCCCACTCCCTCGTGGAGTGGGCCCTCTCGTGTACACCCACAAACACACACACGCACTTATCTTCGACTGGGCTACTTTCGACCCGCCTTGTCGCACCTCTCGTTGACGATGCCGAGCAACTGATCGAACAACGCCGCCACCCACGAGGGCAGCTGGTTGATCCTATCGGGATGGAATGCAGTGGCAAACGGCGACGTATCTTGCTCACCTCTTCTTCTGTCGCCTGTGAGCCCAGCCCGAGCAGCTCAGCCGCGTCGATCGCCCGTAGAGCGGCCAGGTCGATCTGCTTCGCCGACGCCGCATCGACCGTTGCCGACGACGGCGCTCGCCGAGCCATCTCTCTGAGTCGATTGTCAAGCTTCACATATTCCGCTCGCAGCGTTTCCAGGTTCTGACCTGCCTGCCGCGCTTCGCGCTCGAGCTTGATGCGGCGCGAGCGCTCAACTCTCAGCTTATCACCGTTGTCGCGTTCCTCCTGAAGCCGCTTCCTCATCTTCCCGGCCTCTTCCTCCCCACTCTCGAGCCGTTCGAGGGCACGATCAGCTCTATCCCGAGCCACTACCACCTCCCTCTCCAGCCTCTCAATCGCCTTG
>CBDBIJ010000045.1:0-43060 GCA_965205655.1 Candidatus Latescibacterota bacterium | reverse complement strand
CGCTAGCCGCCCTCGGGGTCTTCATCCTGTGGCTCGGCTGGTTCGGTTTCAACCCCGGTTCAACCACGTCGATGGACGGCGGCAGCTTTGCCCGCGTCGCCTTCGTCACCAACCTGTCGGCAGCTGCCGGGGCCATCGGAGCAATGTTCACCAGCTGGATGAGGTTCGGCAAGCCGGATATTTCGATGTCCCTCAACGGGGCCATAGCAGGTCTTGTGGCGATCACCGCCGGCTGCTACACCATGACCCCGATTGGCGGCATCCTCACGGGTCTCGTGGCCGGCGTCATCGTCGTCTTCTCCGTCATTCTGTTCGACAAGATCAAAGTCGACGATCCCGTGGGCGCCATCTCCGCCCACGGCACTGCCGGGGCTTGGGGCACCTTCGCCTGCGCCATTCCCGCCTTCTGTCGGCCGGGCGAAGCGGGCAGCTACGGGGTTCAGCTCGCCGGCATCGCCGCCGTATTCGTGTGGTGTTTCGTTTCCTCCCTCATCCTGTTTTCCATCATAAAGGCCACCGTGGGTTTGCGGGTCGAGGAGGAGGAGGAGGAGGTTGGACTTGACATCGTCGAGCACGGCATTTCTGCCTATCCCGATTTCAGCACACCGCAGCATTAGGGAGGATTTCGAGAGACATGCACAAAATTGAGGCTTTCTTACGCCCCGCTGCCCTCGACCAGGTGCAGCAAGCCCTGAACGGCCTCGGCATTCAGGGGCTGTCGGTTCTCGAAGTGCGCGGCTTCGGTCGCCAGCGCGGCCATCGCGAAGTCTATCGAGGAGCCGAGTACAATGTGGACTTCGTCCCCAAGATCAAGGTCGAAGTCGTCGTCAAAGCGAGCGATCGCGACGCCGCCATCGACGCCATCGTCACCGCGGCCAAGACTGGCAGCGTGGGAGACGGCAAGGTCTTTTCCTGCGCGATCGAGCAGGCAATCCGCGTTCGCACCGGGGAGACCGGCGAGGGCGCGTTGTAGTTCACCATTTGGTTGGAGCCGCCGCCGTCTGGAGGAAAGTCCTCCCGGGTTCTCAAGGGTGCAAGAATGTCGGCGGCGGCCGTTCTTTCATTGGTTAGCACATCACCACTCACCCACAGGTAGCTCTCAGTGCCACTGAGAGCTACAATCCCTAGGGAGGGAGAAATGGCAAGAAGAATTATCGCAGTTGCAGCTCTGGCCGGGGCGACTCTTTTGGCGACGGTTCCAGCTGACGCCGAGATCGGCATCGGCGCCGACGTCGTGAGCCGATACGTCTGGCGCGGTAGCGAAATTGGCGGCGAGGCAGTCAACGTTCAACCCTCGATCTCGTGCGCCAAGGACAACCTGGAGATCGGCGCCTGGTCGTCGTGGTCGATATCGCACCAAGCGAACGAGAACGACCTGTTCGTGACCTATTCAATGGAGTCCGTGTCACTGACCCTCACCGATTACTACAACCCGCCAAAAGAGTTCCTCGACTACGACAAGGACACGGGTTCACACGCAATCGAGATTATGGGTTCCATCGATCTCGGCATGGTCAGCGTCATGGGAGCCTTCAACTTCTACGGTGATCCCAATGACTCCTACTACGCGGAGGTGGACTATCCGTGTCCAAAGATGTCCACCGATGACGTCGAGGTGAGCTTGTCCGCCGGCTTCGGCAACGGTAACTACACCAGTGACACCGATCCCAACCTCGTCTCCGTCAGCATCAACGCGAGCATCGGCGACAACTTCGCGTCCTACATCGTGAATCCTGACAAGGAGCTCGCCTACCTCGTCTTCGGGACGAGCTTCTGACCGAATTTCGACGCCTGTTTGGCGTTGCGATCACTATGGCCGATAATGATCGCCCCGGTTCAGTGACGGCCGGGGCGATTTTATCGGCCATAGTCATACACCCTACCCCACACCCCCTGAAGGAGGAAGTGATGGCAAAGTCAAAACCCAAAGGCGGAGCGAAGAAAGCCAAAACCAAAGGGGGCTCCGGCGGCTCCACCTCTTCCGCTCTGTCCATGGCGAAGGGCGCGGAGATCGTCGACTTCAAATTCATCGACTTTCCCGGCACCTGGCAGCACTTCTCGATCCCCGCCAGCGAGCTCGAAGCCGACATGTTCACCGACGGGCTCGGCTTCGACGGCTCCAGCATCCGCGGCTGGCGGTCGATCGAGGAGAGCGACATGCTCGTCATGCCGGATGCGTCCTCGGCGTTCTGGGACCCCTTCACCGAGCACCCCACCCTGTCGTTCATATGCGACATCGAGGATCCGATTACCCGGAAAGACTACGGCCGAGACCCGCGCGGCGTGGCGCGTAGAGGTGCCGAGTACGTCAAGTCATCTGGTATCGCCGACACGGCCTACTTCGGGCCCGAGGCGGAATTCTACGTCTTCGACAGCATCCAGTATGACCAGAACCAGCATTCATCCTTCCACTTCATCGATTCGGTCGAGGGGGCCTGGAACTCCGGAACCGACGAGGGTCCCAACCTCGGATACAAACCTCCTTACAAAGGTGGTTACTTCCCCGTACCGCCCCACGATTCACAGCAGGACTTGCGCAGCGAAATGCTGCTGACCATGATCGAGTGCGGTGTCGAGGTCGAGGTCCACCACCACGAGGTCGGCACGGCCGGGCAGGCCGAAATCGACATCAAGTTCTGCCCACTAGTGACCTGCGGCGACCGCATGATGATCTACAAATACGTCGTCAAGAACACGGCCAGGAAGCACGGCAAGACGGCGACGTTCATGCCCAAGCCGATCTTCGAGGACAACGGCACCGGCATGCATACGCACCAGAGCCTGTGGAAGGGAGGCAAGCCGCTTTTCGCGGGGTCGGGATACGCCGGCCTCAGCGACATGGCCCTGCACTATGCCGGTGGCCTGTTGAAGCACGCCAAGTCGATCATCGCCTTCACGAACCCGACGACGAACTCATACCGACGCCTCGTTCCCGGCTATGAAGCGCCCGTCAACCTGGCTCTCTCTCAGCACAATCGCAGCGCCGCCGTGCGCATCCCCATGTATTCACAGAGTCCGAAGGCGAAGCGCATCGAGTTCCGCTGCCCGGACCCGAGCTGCAACCTCTACCTGGGCCTCACCGCCATGCTCATGGCCGGCCTCGACGGCATCAAGAACCGCACCGATCCGGGCGACCCCATGGATGTGGACATCTACGAGTTGCCGCCTGAAGAGCGCGCTTCGGTCCCTCTGACACCCGCGTCACTCGAGGAAGCCCTCGACGCCCTCGAAGCGGACCACGACTACCTGCTCGAGGGTGGCGTGTTCTCAGAAGACCTCGTTGAGGCGTGGATCGACTACAAGCGCACGGAAGAGGTCGACGCCATCAGATTGCGGCCGCATCCGTACGAGTTCGCTCTGTACTACGACATGGTGTAGGGCGGAGGGAACTTCAGGGCTGTCCGGCAGTAAGTAGTAGGTACAGAAAAAGGAAGGTACCCTCGCAGGTTTCCGCGGCTCGGCCGAGATTGGGGTTGCCACTCAAATCACGGTCGAAACAAACCCCCGCGTAACCATCGCTCCGGGAGGGTACCTCCCCTTATTTCTGCGCTCCGGACACGGTCGCTTGCTCAGCAGACGCGCGACACCGTATTCGGATTCGTAAGATACGTCGTAGTGTACGCCGCACGAATCGACCCGCTCCGGCATCCTCGTCTTGGCTCCGATTCGAACGCTTCCTATATTTCCTAAACCATTATTTATCAAAGCCTTTCCCTCAATTACCTCACGTTCTCCTCCAAGGTGACCGAAACCACATCGACCATCGTCATTGGCAGCCGCGGCAGCAAACTCGCGCTCGCCCAGGCCGAGTCGGTCCGCGCCCTTCTCGTCGAACTCCGCGGCGGGGAAGAGAATCTGGCTGTAACCATCGAAGTCATCAGCACGAGTGGAGATCGGACGGGGCGAGAGTTGAGCGTCATCGGCGGTGAAGGGGTTTTTACCGCCGAGATCGAAGTGGCCTTGCTCGCCGGGCGGATCGATCTGGCCGTCCACAGCCTGAAGGACCTGCCCACCACCGTTCACGAAGACCTCGCCATCTTGGCGACGCCACGCAGAGCGGATGTCCGGGACGTCCTCATCACGCGGGAGAAGCCGGTAACCGGCCCAACGGCCGGCGAGATTCCCGGCCTCTATGACCTCCTGCAAAAAGGCGCTAGCCTGGCTACCGGCAGCCCCCGCCGTCGAGCGCAGCTTCTCGCCCTGCGACCCGACCTGCGCTTCGTAGATATTCGCGGCAACGTAGACACTCGCATCGCCAGACTGCGGGACGGAGACTTCGACGGCATCGTGCTGGCAGCCGCCGGACTCCAGCGACTCTCCATGTTGGAGGAAATCAGCGTCTACCTCGATACCGAACAGGTGCTGCCGGCGCCTGCCCAGGGTGCCCTCGGCCTCCAGATGCGGCGCGACGATGATCGCATGACCCTGGTCCGCCTCGTTCAAGGGCTGAATCACTCTCCCACCTGGGCCAGCGTTATGGCGGAGCGCAGCTTTCTGCGCACCCTGGGCGGGGGTTGCAGAGCGCCCATCGCAGCCTGGGGGCGCGTCATCAGCGACGAGCTTCGCGTCGACGGTGTTGTGGCTCAACCCGACGGCTCGCAGCTGACCCGCGCCAGCATTACGGGAGACCCTGGCGATGCCGAGACACTAGGTGCCAGCCTGGCACAGGAGATTCAGCAGAAGGGCGCTTCTGTGCCTCTAGAGTGAAGTGAGCGATGTCGTAATACTGTTGACAGTTTTAGAGTTTGGGGTGGTATAACAAGTGAAGGCCACCAGGGGTACCTTTCTGGGAGAGTTATCGCCAAACAACATCTCTCAGGGAAGGTGTCCCGATGACCCTCGAGGACAAAGTACATGCGACACGTCTCCTGGCGCTACAGCGAGCTGGAGAGCTCGGTAATGTCTCGGCAGCCTGCCGGGAGCTGGGGATTTCCCGCTCCCTGTTCTACCGCTGGAAAAATCGATATGAGCGCTACGGTCGGGATGGGCTTCACCCTCGACGTCGGACGACGCGCAGAGGACGTCCCCACAGCCTGTCGGTCCAGGACGAGCAGGTGATTCTGCGATGGCACTGTCTCATCCCACCTGCGGACCCCGCTTCTATTCGCTGCAACTGGCTCGACAGCACCGATCCTTGTCGCCCAGCACGATCTATCGAGCGCTGCGACGCATGGATCTGGGAACTCGGCAGCAGCGACTCGTCGTCCTGGAACGACACAGTGCCCAGCGAGCAGGTCTGCTCACGGAGCGCACGCGACGGGAACTGCAGCGCGCCCGTCGCCAGAGGCGGCATGTGGAGGCCAACAAGCCGGGTGAGCTCGTCTGTCTGGACACCTTCTACATCGGCCGACTCAAAGGAGTGGGGAAGGTTTGGCAGATCACGGCCTGCGATGCGGCCTGCTCGTACGCGGCTGCACGCATCATTCCGGCCAACACCGCTGAGCACGCCGTCCGTTTCCTGGTGGAAATCCTCCTGCCGCTCTACGAAGCCGCTGGATGGTCGCTTCGGCGAGTCCTGACCGACCGGGGAAGCGAGTTCAAAGGAGAGTTCGATGAAGCCTGTCAGAGCCTGGGTATCCGTCACACACGTACGAAACCCCGTCACGCATGGACCAACGGCTTCGTCGAACGCCTGCAGGGCACGATCCTTCACGAGCACTGGCGTGTGGCCTTTCGCAGGAGATACTTCACTGCTCGTCCGCAGCTCGACAGATGTCTGAAACGGTACCTGGCTTTCTATAACGACGAACGGCCGCATCAGGGGTACCGAACACGAGGCCGGATACCATCTGACATCTTCTGGGGAGCCACTGACGGCATCCTCAAACAGGGAGACTGAAGTGTCAACACCATTCCGAAACTGGACACTCTAGAGCCCTCATCGTGATCGGCTCCGACCCCGGCATCAATCTGCCCGCGGCAGCTGCCGGCCACGTCTACATCGTCGGCGCCGGCCCTGGAGACCCCGGCCTGCTCACTCTCAAGGGTGTGGGGTACCTTCGGGAGGCCGACGTCGTGCTCTACGACGATCTCCTCGACTCGCGCCTGCTCGAAATGGCCTCTCAGGCGTGCGACAGGGTGTACGTCGGCCATCGCGGCGGCAGCCGGGCCAGATCGCAGGATGACGTCAACCAGCTGCTCATCGCTTACGCCAGCGAAGGGCGCAGAGTCGTGCGGCTCAAGGGGGGCGACCCCTACGTCTTCGGCAGAGGCGGCGAGGAGGCACTCGCCCTCAAAGAAGCGGGTATCCCGTTCGAGGTTGTGTCCGGCGTGTCAGCTGCCTCGGGGGTGCCTGCCTACACCGGCATTCCGCTCACCCATCGCAACATTGCAACCTCTGCTGTTCTGGTGACCGGTCATGAAGACCCTGGCAAGCCCTCGCCGAGCGTCGACTGGGGGAAACTTGCCCAGCTCGAGTCCACCACCCTCATCGTCTTCATGGGGAATCGCAATCTGCCTGACATCACCACAGCCCTCATCGAGGGTGGTCGGCCGCCAGATACGGCTGCTGCCGTCATCGAGTGGGGCACCTGGCCGCACCAGCACACGGTCGTCTCCACGCTCCGAGACATCGTCGAACAGGTCCGGAAAGAGGCACTGAAGTCTCCGACTCTCGCCGTCGTTGGCGAGGTCGTATCCCTGCGGGAGCAGCTCAACTGGTTCGAGGGCAAACCGCTGTTCGGCCGTCGCGTGCTCATCACCCGCAGCCGCGAGCAAGCCGCCCCTCTACAACTCATGCTGGAAGCGGAGGGGGCCGACGTCTCCGCCCTGCCCCTCCTCGATATTCAGCCGCCGCGCGATTGGTCGGAGCTCGACGCTGCCCTCGGGCGCCTTTCCGATTTCGACTGGGTCGTTTTCACCAGTCCCAACAGCGTCGACTTTCTGTTTCAGCGGCTCGATGAGAGTGCTCGGGATTCCCGGGCCTTCGGGGACGTTTCGGTCGCGGCAGTGGGGCTGTCCACCGCAGACCATCTCCGGTTGCGGGGACTGCTGCCGGACCTCGTGCCAGATGAGCAGTCTCAGGAAGGGCTGGCTCTCGCGTTTGAGTCGCTGCCAGTCGCCAGCGTGGATTTCCTGATTCCCGCTTCATCGATCGGTCGCACAATACTCGACGAAAAGCTCGCGGCCCGCGGGGCCCGCGTGAGTCGCGTCGTCGCCTACGAGAATCGGCCCCCGGATCCGGCCTCCGCTGAGCTGCCTCAGGCACTTGTTGATGGCGCCATCGGCCTGTTCGTCTTCGCCAGCCCCTCCAGCGTGCGCAACTTCTGCGACCTCATGGGAAGGAAACGGGCCGTCGGTCGACTTGCGGATGGTCACATCGCCTCCATTGGACCGACGACGACGCGAGCCGTGGAGGAATTGGGCCTGAAGGTGGAGGTGCAGCCGGAGGAAAGTAGTATTCCGAATCTCGTCGCTGCCATCTGTCGGTTTTACCATAGCGCGAGCGCGAAATGACCTCCAGGTTCGCCGCTGGCAAGCTCCCCCACGACGTGCTGGAGGGTATGATCCGGTCCTACACCCACGCCGATGACCCCCGACTCATCGTCCCACCCGGCGTCGGCGAGGACGCCGCCGTCATCGACTTCGGGGATCGCTGTCTCGTGGCCAAGACGGATCCAATCACCTTCGCCACCGACGCCATCGGCTGGTACGCCGTCAACATCAACGCCAACGACGTCGCTGCCATGGGAGCCGAGCCGCGCTTCTTCATGGCCACGATCATCATCCCTCAAGAGGAGGCGACGACGTCGCTCGTCGAATCGATCTTCGCCTCCATCTATGAAGCGGCCGGCGAGCTGGGCATCACCGTGTGCGGAGGCCACACCGAGATCACCCATGGCATCGACCGGCCAATCGTCGTCGGCCAGATGCTTGGGGAAGTCGAACGCGACCGTCTGGTGCGCTCGTCGGGGCTCGAGCCGAACGACGAGGTTTTGCTCACCAAGGGACTGGCCATCGAGGCCACGTCCGTCATCGCCCGGGAGAAGAGGGAGGATTTGCTGAAGAAAGGGTACGAGCCACTGTTTCTCGAGCGTTGCGCAAGATATCTTCGCGACCCGGGAATCAGCGTCGTTCGTGATGCGCGACTGGCACTGGAGAGCGGTGTCCCAATCCACGCCATGCACGATCCCACCGAAGGAGGTGTGGCCACGGGTCTCTTCGAACTCGCCGCCGCTTCCGGGGTGGGACTCGAGGTGCATCGGGAAGCGCTGCATGTCGCTCCCGAGTCAGCTCGACTCTGCGGCGAGTACGGCCTCGATCCACTCGGAATCATCTCGTCGGGCGCCCTTCTCATCGGCTGCCCGCAGACCTCCTCGAGCGCCGTCATGAAGGCATTGCGGAACGATGGTATCCGCGTCGATCGCATCGCCCATGCGCGTGAAGAGGACTTTGAGCTTCAGATCGGCGATGATGGCGAGCTGAGACCCCTGCCTCGGTTCGAGGTCGATGAGCTCACGAGGCTGTTCGAATGATCGAGGCCATCCTCTTCGACATGGACGGAACCGTCACCGAACCGAACATCGACTGGCGCGCGTTGCGGGATCGGCTGGGCGTGCCGCAGGGGACGGCAATCATGGACCATATCTCCTCGCTCCCCGCCGATGAGAGAGAATCTGCTGAAGTGAGACTCAGACAGGCCGAGTTCGCAGCGGCCCGAAAGGCGACACCGACTCCGGGAATCATCGAGCTGACGATCCGGCTGCGCGCCCGCGGCATCAGACTCGGACTCGTCACGAACAACCATCGGGAAGCGATGGAACACGTCGTCGAGAAAATCGGGCTCTGTTTCGATCTCATGCTCAGTCGTGAGGATGGCACCCTCAAACCGGCACCCGATCTGTTGTTGATGGCCCTTCGGGAACTTGGCCTCTCGCCAGCGCAGGTCCGCTTCGTCGGCGACGGCCATTACGACTGTGCCGCCAGCGCTGCCGCCGGTGTCGAGTACATCCACCTTTCTCACGAATCCAATCAGCCAGTCGACGGTCCGACGATTCACAGCCTGGACGAATTGTGGGACTACCTGGAACTGTAAACGATGCCCTTTCAATCCAGTTTCGATTTTCGCTGCCCTGCTCATCTCGTACACGGCAGTGGCACTATTGCCCGCATTCCGGAGCTCCTTCCCGATGGGGTGAAGGTCCTCGTCGTCACCGACAAGGGCCTGCGGCAGGCCGGAATCGTCGACCGGGTTGCGAGTGTCCTGGACGATGCGGCTCTGGAGTACGCCGTGTTCGACGGCGTACTCGGGAACCCGCCAGCGCGGTGTGTGCACGCGGGACACCGCCTTTACGAACGAGAGGGATGCGATGCCATTGTCGCCGTCGGCGGCGGCAGCCCCATGGATGTCGCCAAGATGATCGGTGTCGTGGCTACGAACGGCGGCCGCATCGACCTCTACCTGGGCGCCGGCAAGGTTTCCGAGGACCTGCCTCCCCTGCTCTGTATCCCCACGACATACGGCACCGGAAGTGAGGTCACTCCCTTCGCGGTGCTGACGAATCCGAGGACGCACAGCAAGGACCCGGTCATCAGCTGGAAGATCGTGCCGCAGGTCGGCATCCTGGACCCCGACCTGTCGGTCGCCCTGCCGATTTCATTGGGCGCGCCCACCGGCGTCGACGCGCTCACACATGCGATCGAGTCCTATGTCTCTCTGATGGCGAGCCCGATATCGGAAGGCATCGCCATGACAGCTATCGAGCTCATCGCCGAAAACCTCCGCCGCGCCTGCGCAAACGACTACGAACTGGAGGCCACCGAGCGCATGCTCATTGCCAGCGCCCTGGGGGGGCTCGCCTTTTCCCAGGACCCGCCTGGGTAACGTCCACGCCATGTCCCATGCCGTGGGCGGCCACTTCGGCACTCATCACGGCCTCGCCAACGCAATCCTGCTCCCATACGTCATGGAGTTCAACCTGCCTTCGCGAATGGAAAAGCTCGCCGCCATCGCCGGCGCCCTCGGGCAGGAGACTGAGGGGCTCAGCGATCGAGACGCCGCTGGCTCGCCATCGAGCAGGTGCGTCAGCCTCAATGACGATCTCGGCATTCCTTCCAAACTCGGCGAGGTCGGCGTCAAGGCGAATGCCATCCGCTCGATGACCCGCGGCGCCATGGCCAGCGGAAACATCGCCGTCAATCCGAGGAAGACAGAGGCAGAGGATATCGAGGCGCTCTTCAGGGAGGCCATCTGAGTGGCGAGCACCGCTGTTCTCGATGGCATGAACCTGAGGATCTTCCCAACGGTGGCTGGGTCGGATCATAGGGACGCCGCTCTTGGCGTGACCCGCCGTTTCTATTTGTTATATTTGTCCATCTGAACATGAGTGCAACTCAGCATTTGAGGAGGTTTGCATGGCTTTTCCGCGAATGATGCGCGTCAAACAGCACTTCGACTCTCCCGACTCTCGAGGATATTCCCGGTGGCGTGCGCTCGGAAATCGCCAAACTCGACCTCGGTATTCGAAGGTCAAGGCAGGTGACAGCGTCGCCGTCACCGTCGGCAGCCGTGGCATCGCCAATATCGCCCTCATCACCCGAAGACGGTCATCGAAGAGCTCAATGACTCTCGGCACCAAGCCGTTCGTCGTCCCCGCCATGGGCAGCCACGGTGGTGGCACGGCTGAGGGACAACGGGCGATCGTGGAAGGGCTACGGAGTCACCGAAGAGCACTATATCGGAGCGCCCATCAAAGTCGTCGATGGAAGTCGAGCAGGTTGGCGAAACCGAAGAAGGGGTTGCCGTCTATTTCGATAAGTACATGCTTACGAGGCGGATCACGTGGTCGTTTCCGGTCAGCGTCAAGGCGCACACGAGCTTCACTGGCGAGATCGAAAGTGGCCTCCACAAAATGATGCTCATCGGCCTCGGCAAACACAAAGGGGCGGCGCTCTACCACCAGGCGATTGTCCACTACAGCTTTCGACCGCATTGTCCGTTCGCCGTCGGTCAGACCGTGATCGACAAGTGCGGTGTCCTTTTCGGGCTCGGAATCGTGGAGAATCAGTCCGACAAGACGGCCCTGGTGCGGGCCGTCGCACCGGCGGATTTTGTCGAAGGCGAGAAAGAGCTCCTCATGCTGGCCAAGCGCTGGATGCCGAGTTATGCCCTTCGAGCGCATCGATCTGCTCATCGTTGACCGCATCGGCAAGAACATCTCCGGGTCGGGGATGGATACGAACGTCGTCGGCCGCAAATACAACGACCACCACGCCGCTGAAAAAGAATTCCCCAAGGTCACCCGCATCATGGTTCGCGATCTGACCGACGAAACACACGGCAATGCCTGCGGCTTCGGCATGGCCGAGTTCGCCCACAAGCGCGCCGTCGACAAGGTGGATCGCGAGATCACATACATCAACTCGATGACCGGGAACCACCCCTCGGCGGCTTCGATCCCGATCCATTCGACACAGACCGCGAAATCATGGAGAAGGCCCTGAAGACCGTCGGTCTCGCCGAGCCCGGCAAAGAAAAGATCGTCCGCATCCACGACACTCTCGACCTGGTGGAGATCCTCGCCTCGGAAGCCTACTTGCCCGACGTCGAAAAGCGCGAGGAACTGAGTGTCCTCGAAGTGCCTAGCGAAATCAAGTTCGACGACAGCGGAGATCTGCTCCCCTTCTAAGCGGCAGCATATACCCACCATCAACGCGGCTGCCATGACCGAACCCGGTCATGTGGAGCGGCGCGCGAATTCGAACGCCGTAGACTCATGCCCGGAATCTCTGAGCCCCGTCTGCCGGCGGCCGTCCATGTGCCGATGCTTGTTTCTGGTAGCATCCTGCCTGAACCGCCGTAGACTGAAAGGGACTTCCTCCCCACCGACCTCTACAAGGATCTCCACTTCTTGATTGGTGGGAACGCCATCATACCGCTGATTCGGACGGTCCATGACGAAGATGTCTCCCTCGACGTGCCTATTCGGCAGCAGCGTGTAGGTTTGGCTCCTGCCCGCCTTTCCGCCTGCTCTTTGTATTCGAACAGTCTCGGACGTGCCCATCTTGTTGCCGATTCTGTAGTGTATTTGAAAGGGAGATTCCGACGCTGTATAGCAGCAAGCCGACCAATCCTGGCGATCTATCAGCGCAATCTGATGTCGTTCGCTGTCGACGAGGACCTGCAGCATCGCATCATCGGTAGACCAGAAATATTTTACGAGCTTGATGTTTTCACGTCCTGTGAGGATACCACTGCATCCGTTGTCGACGCGCAGACAATCCAGGAAATCGCAATGCTGAAAAAACATCCTTGTCGCCGGGTGTCTGAGAATCGCGGGCAGGTAGTTGGTCATTGTAGCATCCGGGCCGGGAGCCATCCGAAATCCGTAGCGACCTAACAGAGCACTTCCTCTGCCGAGCCATGTGGCCGGTTTCGTCTCCAGCCTGTCAAAAGAGCTTCGACAAAACACCCCTCATCAATGGCTTCCCGAGATGAACCCAGAAGGGATTTCGCTGGCGGGGGTCCATCTCAACGCATGAGAAGACGGCAATTCGTCCTTCCTTCCAGAGCTCCTCCACCGTGACAGCCGCGATGATCTGTTCGCTGTGCTCGAGCAGAAATGTGCCGACGTGCTCTGCTTTGCTAGCGGCTCGGATCAGTTCGGTGCCCGTTGTGTCCGGAAAGAATCTGTACAGCTTGTTTTCCCTGTGAAGTCTGTTGATGAATGCCGCGAGACGCGAGGCGCTTCCCTGGTTGAACGTGGATCGTCGGTAGGTCATTAGAGATACCTCGTGACTGTGAGCTGCTGCTTCTGCCGCCACGAGTGCAGGCAACATCTATGTCACGGGCTGATCTGATGTACCTACAGGAGCGAAGAATGATGCGGTAAAGTCTCAGTGTGGTTGCGGTGTTTCCGAAATGGTTACGCAGTTGAGTCGAGGGTGGTACGGGTTGAAAGGCGGCGTGCTGAAATCTGCTTGGCATAACGGAGAGTGTGATGGCGAGCGAGAGGTGGAGCGTCAGGTTCAGGTAAGGGTTGTTACGCTACATCGTCAACCGCTTGAAAAGGACTCTACTACGGAAGACGGTGATACCGGGAACCTGTGCAAGTGTTGAGAATACCAGTTCCAAAACCACCGATACCACCGCCTACGGCTCCAGGACCTCCAGCCACAACAGCGCCGGACGCGGCCCCAATGATCATGCTATAGGTTGTCTTTTTCCGAGCCTCGGCATGAATTCGGTCTAGTGCAGTCTCGATTCGCTTCCCTTCCTCCTCCTGTCTGCGCGCGTTTTCCATTTGTGCTGCTGAGAGATTGTTCCTGCTAGCAACGCGAGTGGCATCAGCGCGAGCTGTAGAAAAACGTGGCTTCGCTCGCGTATGCTTGGATATTGCTCTCCCCGTAGCTGCTTCTTGCGGGTTTCCTAATTCTACTCATATTGCCATCTCCTTGTGACGCGTCCTACCTCTCGCTCGCCAATAAGCTGGCTAGAATTATGCCATTAGGTAGTCGAACAACACTGATCGCTGCTAGATTTACCAATGCATGAAGCCAGGCACATGCCGTGAGTGATCCACTCCGTTCTAGCAGCGTACTGGAAATCATACCAATCGCGAATGCCCAAGTGAGACGAAGCATATCGGTTAACAGATACTCAAAATGGTAAGCCGCAAATACACTTGATGAGATTGCTGCTGACAGCGGGAAGCTTAGCGACCGTCTTAAAGCTCGATAGAGGAGACCCCGGAATAGGATCTCTTCGACGATGCTTACGACTGCTACAAGCGATAGGAAATCCAACGCGAACCCAAATTTCCAATCAAGGGCTGTCAAGCTCTCCGGGGCGATATCGGGTTTGCCCGATAGCCACAAGTGGAGCATGGATTCACCTTGCTTGAGTACAGCTGCCGCGGCCACAAGCAAGAGTAGCGTCCTTGGCCCTGCCCAAGGTTTACTCCCCCAGAGCTCTCCTATCGAAGACCTTGCCTTCCGCAGTCGCCATCGAACAAACCCGAACGCGACAAGCGCATACGTGAACTCGCTTATCCTGGTCCCGACAAACATCCGTGCGTGTGGATGCCATCCGAGATCTCCCCATCGATCAACATAAATCAACCCCAGAGCGACCACTGCTCCGACAATTCCGGAGAGGAAAAAGAATCCTAGAATCCAAAGCAGAATCACCTTCACACTCCACGGCGGAAATGGAACCGACGATACGGGGCGATCGTCGCCCTCGTCAGTCGCGGGTAGGCCGCCCGTCACCCACGTGGCTATTTGCTCGATCAGCTTCATTTCCTATGTCAATGCGCACAGATGGGAGTAAACACCACCCTGTTGCAGCAGGTCATCATGCGAACCGTGCTCCGCTATCACACCATTGTCCAGCACTGCAATCGTGTCTGCATGCTGAATCGTCGATAAACGATGAACGATGATGATTGTCGTCCTCCCTTCCGTGACGATTTTCAACGCCTCCTGTATATGAAACTCCGACTCGTGATCGAGCGCAGCTGTCGGCTCATCGAGGATGAGGATTGGCTTATCGAGCAGGAGCACTCGAGCAAGTGCAAGTCGTTGTTTTTGCCCTTCTGACATGTTGACCCCTTGCTCGCCAACAATGCTATCGAAGCCATCAGCTAACGACGACACGAAATCGTAGATATGTGCCTGTTGTAAAGACGTTTCAACGTCGGAAAGTGGTATCTCTTGACCAAAAGTGAGGTTTTCGATGATTGATCCGTGAAATACCGTGCTCCCCTGTAGTGCAAAACCAATCTTGGAACGCAGCGATCTGACCGTGTATTCTCTGACATCTCGTCCTTCAATGCAGATTTTCCCCGCCTCCGGCTCGTAAAAGCGCGGAATCAGCTTCACGAGCGTTGACTTCCCAGATCCGCTCTTGCCGACAAGAGCGGTTGTCGTGCTTCGTGGAACCTCGAGGTTTACCCCCCGAAGCACCTTGTTCGTCGGATCGTAGGCGAAGCATACCTCCTCGAATCGGATATCACCGCGCACCATCTCAAGCGGCGCTGCTCCATCCCGATCGCGTATATCTGGCTGCCGGTGATAGAGCTCGAAAAAGCGCTTGGCGTGCACTCGAATAGTCTCAAGCCTCGGAATCAGATCAATCAGGCTCCGCAGCGGGCCCGACAGATAGCCGACGTAGCCGGAAAAGGCAATGAAGGATCCAAGCGAAAGGTTTCCCTGGAGCACCTGATTCCAACCATACCAGCCATAGGCAAGCGATCCGCAAGTCGCCATGGTCGTTGTCGCCACCCCAGTTCCATTCGCGAAAAGCCCCGCCTTGAGTTCAACTCTGGAAACACCAGCGAACAGCTCTCGAAGCCTGTTGTAGAAGGTGCCCTCAAGACCAAGGGCCTGGATGGTTCGAATGCTCGATACGGATTCGAAGGACTTGGCGGACAGCTCGGCCGCGCGTTCAGCAACTACACGCGAAAGATTGCCGGTGTACTTCCTGGTGACCGTTGCTAGCAATATGTCCATTGGTAACACTGCCAGACTGATTAGGGCCAACTTCCAGTTTATGTAGAGCAGAACGGCGGGGAAAATCGCCAATTGAAACAAGTTGAACACCAGCGTGTTTACTACCCCTATTGCTCCATCGACAGCGTTTTCCATGTCTCGAAAGCGAGACAGGACCTCGCCTACCTCTCTTTTGTCGAAAAAACTGAAGTCCTGGGTTTCTGGACACTGATTTGGCGGATGGTCAGGCCGCCTTGGACAACTCCTGCTGGAAGCTCCGGCGCACCTGGTTTGGCGTCTGATAGTTGTGTCGCTCGAGGAGCCACTTCTCGTTGTAGACTCTCTTGAATTCGAGCAGGGCAAGACGGAGCTCTTCGACCGTGGCAAAGTATCGGACCCACAGGAGATTCTCCTTGAGGGTGCGGATGAATCGCTCGGAGCAGCCATTGCCCTCCGGGGCACGCACGAAGCTGGGCGACGACTCGATGCCCAGGAAGTCGATCTGTTTCTGGAAGTGGTCGGACATGTACGCAGAGCCATGATCGTGGCGCAGCTGCAGCCCCCCGGCGATACCCTTGTCGCCGCCGCCGAAGTGTTCGCGGACTCCCTGGTGGATCGGCTCCAGGGCCTCGAAACGGTCGCCTGTGGCCGCTGCATGAATGCCGATGCACTCCGAGCTGCAGTGGTCGACAGCCACGAAGACCGTAGCTGTGCCTTCGCCGGTGGTCACGGTGGTGGTCAAGTCGGTTCCCCACATCTGGTCTGGTCGCTCGGTGGTGATCGTCCCGTCGTGTGCTTGCGGGCCCCTTGGCTGGCCGGCGCGTTGCGGCACCTGCAGGCCGTGCTCGCGCATCACACGGCGTACGCGTTCCTTCGAGGTGCGGATGTCCTGCGCCCGCAGCTGGGCCCACATCTTGCGGTAGCCTTCCCCGTGAAAGGGGGACGCCTTCAGCAACTCGCGAATCTTCTCAGCTAGCTCATCGTCGGTACACGGCCCTTGGGGACCTCGTTTCTTCCGCTCAAGACGCTCCTCCGGACGCAGAGCCGCCCGACGCCGATGCTCGTGGACGGTGGAGCGAGGAAACTGCCAGACCCGACACACACGCTGCAGCCTGTACGGCCGCTTCCTGGAGGGCGACTGGGTCTGGCTCATCGCTTCGACCTCCGGGATGCCAAAGGGAGTCCATCCTCCAGGCGATGGATCTTGGACTCCAGCAACTCGTTGTCCATCGTCAGATCCCCCACCTTCGCTTTCAGGCGGGCGATCTGTTCATCCCGCTCATCACGGGTACGGCTGTGCAGAGCTGACTCACCCCCACCCAGGAACTGCTCGCGCCACTCACTCAGCGTGGCTGCCATCACACCCAACTCCCGGGACAGGACCTCCAGGTCCTCCCCACGCAGCAGGCGCAACACCGCCTCCTGCTTTCGACGAGCGGAGAATCGGCCGACCCGAACACCCTTCTTCTGCTTAGTCATCTCAAACACTCCTTTCAGGTCCATGTGGACCCTCTAATGTGTCCAAGAAAACCCTGGGGCGCTGGAGTGCTTGTAAAGCCGCGACTGCAAGTCAAAGTTCATGTTGATGTCGACACACTTCTGGAAGTATCCGTTTAGGGCCTCTGCAATCCCCAATAAAATTGATAGAGTTGCGCCCACGATCAGGATGAATGAGAGCAGGGACACGTCTCGTTGGGGATACACGTTATCAATGATGACCTTGCTGACGAGTGGACCTGGAAGACTGAGGACTGTGATGACAAGCGCCATTGCCGTGGAATACGTCGTCAGCCGCCAGTAGGGCCGCAGCAGAAGGATGAGTTTCCCCTAGCAGCTTCACGTATTCCTCGCAGTAACGCCATCGTGCGGAGATCTGGTCTCAAACGAAGGCAGCTGCCTCATGAACTCTTTCCACAGCCGGATGTGCGAACTCCCTCATGAACTTGTCCCAGACTATCTCTATAATTCGCCCGGACAAGACTATGATCCGTACCTCTGCTGTCATACCCTCGAGAAGCTCGTACCTCCGTTGCCCACGCGTTAGGACGGGATCGTCAATGATGATCTTCACGGGATACGACGTCGCTATTGCAGGTTGTGCGGAAACCTCCGTGACAGAGCCGGCAAACGTCTTGTATTCGGAGTGCGGGAATGCCGTGAAGTAAACTCGCGCCCGTTGTCCCACTCTCACCTTTGGCATTTGCTGCTCGGTCAGAGCCACTATCACATGCCATTCCTCCGATATTGCGAGTTCGACAACGTCTTCTCCAGCGTCTACCCAGTCACCCACCCTTTTCTGTGGCTCGTTCGTCAGTACTGTTCCATCGACTGGCGATGATGTGACAGCCTTGTTCAGTTGCGCTTGATAGTGTTGCTTTTCCGATTGCAGTTTCTGGTGAACCTTTTGAACTGTCCGCAGCTCGCCCAGACGAGACGCGGTGGCAGCCAATTGCTGCCTCACCAACTCTACACTCGCGGTTCGCTGATCGAGCAATGATTGCGCGCGCTTGACTGGGATTAGCTCGGAGAGCGGCTTCCGGCTCACGAAAAGGAATGTATCGGAATAGAGTTGCTGTTCGGCGCAAACCCTCGCCAGTTCCAATTTCGCTCGATTCAGCTCTGATACTGCTAGTGCTATCTTGGCTTCCTTGTTTCTTGTGTCGACTTTAATTTGGCGCGCAAGATCTCTCAATCGGCTATCGCTTATCTGAATCTCCTTGTCAATCCGCTGCAGATCTGCCCGCAATTGGTCGTCTTCCATCATCAGCAATGGTTGACCCTTGGATACGTATTCTCCCTGCCTGACCGGGATAGCCCTTACGATACCTGCAAGTTGAGCCTTAACACCCTTAACACGGTGCTTCCGCGCATGTTCGCTTTGTCCCGATCTTAGTTGAAACAGCACAGGCTCCAATCGTTACGTTTTGATACGAGAAGCCCGTTGGAAGAAGTCTCGCATCGGTAACAAAAGGAGCCTGCAATGAGCAAGCTAGTAGCACGGAAGAAGGGCGTCAAACGAACGGTGAGCATCGGCAAGGTAGCACCCGAGACTGCAGAGCAAGTAGAGGACCTGGATGGCCGGATCGAGGCGATCCAATGGCTGATTCCCTTGGGGCTGCAGGCGGTCGCGGAGGAGCTGCAAAGAGCGGTCGTTGAGTTGGCTGGGCCGCGGTATCAGCGCAAGGGGTCGGATCAGCCGTTACGCCGCTGGGGGTCTCAGCTCGGGTCGGTGTACCTGGCCGACCAGAAACTACCCGTCGATGTGCCGCGGGTGCGCAACGTGGCCAACCATACCGAGGTCCCGCTGGATGTTTACCAGGCACTGCAGACGCCTCGACAGATGGACGAAGGTCTGCTGTTGCGGATGCTGAAGGGCATCGCCACGCGCAACTACGAGGCCTGCGCTGAGGCCGTACCCGAGGCCTTTGGTCTGTCATCCTCATCGGTGTCCCGTCGTTACGTGAAAGGCACGGCTCGAAAGCTGGCTGAATTCCAGGAGCGATCCCTGGAAGGATATGATCTGGTGGCGCTATTCCTCGACGGCAAGAGCTTCGCGGACGAGGAGATCATCATCGCCCTGGGCGTCACCCTCGACGGACAGAAGATTCCTCTTGGCTTCGTGCAGGCGGCCACGGAAAACGAGCGCGTCTGCCGTCGCTTCCTGTCCGATCTGGTCGAACGCGGTATGCAGTACGAAGCCGGACTGTTGGTCGTCATCGACGGCGCCAAGGGGCTTTACAAGGCGGTGATGTCGGTGCTCAAAGGACATGCCTGCGTGCAGCGCTGCCAGTATCACAAGCGCCAGAACGTCGTGTCGTATCTGTCCAAGAGCGAGCAGTCCGGTATGGGTCGCAAGATGGAGGCGGCCTACGGCAAACCGAGATACGAGGCGGCCAAGGCGGCACTGGACGCGCTCAAACCGGGCTTGAAGTTGATGAATCAGTCCGCCCTACACAGCCTCGAGGAAGGCATGGAAGAGACCCTCACACTCCATCGGTTGGGACTGACGCCGATGCTCAAGGATTCCTTCCGCACCACCAACTGCATCGAGAACGTCAACAGTCTCCTGGAGCAGCTCACACACAACGTGCGACGCTGGACCAACTCATCACAGCGTCACCGTTGGGTAGCCACGGCACTGCTCGACATCGAACCACGTCTGCGCAGGGTCAAGGGCTATCGCCATCTGCCGATGCTCCGGCAAGCCATACAAGCCGAACTCGGCATCAAACAGCTCGCGATGATGGGCTGACACACTCACCCGAGCCTGTGATTTGTTTCAACTGAAACTGGGCCTTGACCCGCATGTTCGGCGATGCCGGGACCTGAGATGCTGACCTCTGTTCGTAACTTCCATCCAAGAAGGATAACTATGCCTAAAGCCAAGCCGAAGCTCAGCAGAAACCAGAATAGGATTTTGCCGACGACTTGACGGCCAAGCCTGCTGAGAGCCCCTATTGGATCTGAGTCCTGATTGTGTGCTGACAATCTGTTTTCACCACTGCCTATAGATGTGTGCTCTCCATCGCAATCGCCGTGCCTTTCATTCTTTCCTGTCTCTGTACTTGTAAGTGCTCTGATCAATGAAGAGTTACAGCCGTTACACCTCCCCTCCCGTCGAGTTTTCGGAATCTGCGTATGGCCCTATATGGCCACATGAGTGTGAACACCCTTACACATTTGGCTCATCATGGTTATCTTCACTGTCGATGCCCCAATCCACCATCATATACGACGGCGAATGCCGCTTCTGTCAGTGGAGCGTGCGGCGCATTCGATCGCTGGACCGCGAGGATCAGTTCGAGTACCTGCCGCGTCAGGCGGATGGCGTGGACGAGCGCTTTCCCATCCTGTCACAGTCCGATTTCAATACCGGTCTGAGGCTGATCAAGGACGACGGGAGAGTCTGTGTCGGCGCTGATGCCGTGTTCGAGATATACGGGTCGCTGCCGCCCTACCACCTGGTCACATGGACTTACCGCATCCCGATTCTACGTCAGCTCTTCAAAATTGGCTACGACCTCATCGCGCGGAATCGACACCGCTTTGGCCGCGTCGAGTGCGATACCGGCTCTTGCGATGTTCCCGCCGTGAACGCTGACCAGGCCCCTTCAACCTCACAGCCTTCAGCCCCCGCCGCCCCGACAAGCTCCTCCTGATCCTGGGCTCCGCCGCCCCGGCCAGCCAGCCCATATAGAGAAGAGCCGATGTCCCGCGACCATCGTCTCAAGCTCCTCGCCTCTGTGACAGTCGTCGCCTGCGCGGCCATTTTCCTGCAACCCCCCATTCCCCAGGACTCCGCCTACCACGACCTCGCCGATCAGCGCACAACGCTCGGTATCCCTCATTGTCTGAACGTCGTTTCGAATCTGCCCTTCATTGTGGTCGGAGCCTTCGGCTTGTGGTGGCTTCTGATCCGCGGCCGTATCCCTGAGGAGGGCTTCTTCCTCTCGGCTTTGGAAGTTGTTCCGTACGCCGCGCTTTTCGCCGCTGTTTTCCTCACTGGATTCGGCTCCTCATACTACCATCTCAAGCCGGACACCGAGCGACTGTTCTGGGACCGTCTACCCATGAGCATCGCTTTCATGTCTCTTCTCGCCACGGCAATCACCGAACGGATCGACCGGCGTGGTGGCCTCATCCTATTGATCCCCCTGATCGGCTACGGGATCTTCAGTGTCTGTTACTGGCGCCTCACCGAGCAGGTTGGCGCCGGTGACCTGCGCTACTATGTCCTCGCCCAGCTCTTGCCCGTCCTGCTCGTACCGCTCATGGCAGGGCTGCTACCCTCACCATACTCCCGGAGCCGGGATCTCTACGTCGTGGCCGCCCTCTACATCGCTGCCAAGCTGGCAGAAGTCGGCGACGTGCTCATGTATGGTGTCGGCTACATCATCAGCGGCCACTCTCTCAAACACCTGATCGCCGCCGCCGCCGCCTGGTGGATCTTGCGCATGCTTCGTCGCCGCGAGCCACTCTGACGACTGCTGTTCCGCGTCTAAGTCACTATTTTACTGTGCTTTGTCGAACTGCCGAGTCTTGCCACTGCCTCCGGCCTGTGATATACTTGCGTCCAACATGGCCCAGAAATTCGACGCAATCGTGATAGGAACCGGCCAGTCCGGCCCCTCCCTCGCCGACCGCCTGAGTGACGAGGGTATGAAGGTCGCCGTGCTCGAGCGCAACCTCTTCGGGGGCACCTGCGTGAACGTCGGCTGCATCCCCACCAAAACCCTCGTCGCCAGTGCGCGGGCCGCGCACATGGCCCGACGCGGCACCGATTTTGGAGTCGTGATCAATCAGCCGATCCGCGTCGACATGAAGCAGGTCAAGGCTAGAAAAGACGCCATCGTGGCGCAGTCCAACTCCGGGGTCGCCGGTTGGATGAAGGGCCTGGACAACGGCAGCGTCTTCGTGGGACACGGCCGCTTCGAAGGACCGAATCGAGTCTCCGTCAATGGCGACACCCTCGAGGCGGAGAAAATCTTCATCAACGTCGGCGCCCGCGCTGTCGCCCCACCCATTCCAGGTCTCGATGAGGTCGATTATCTGACCAATTCGTCAATAATGGATGTCGATTTCCTGCCCGAGCACCTCGTCATCATCGGGGGCAGTTATATCGCGCTCGAATTCGCCCAGATGTACCGCCGTTTCGGCAGCGACGTGACCGTGATCGAGCGTGGGCCGCGCGTGATTTCCCGGGAAGATGAGGATATCTCCATTGCCATCCGCGACATTCTCGAAAAGGATGGGGTCAGCGTTCGCTGTGAGACCGGCGTCGACCGCGTCGAAAAAAATGGTGACGACGTTATCGCTTACCTCACTGCACCGGATGGGGCAGAGCAGGTGAGCGGCTCTCATCTGCTCGTCGCCGTTGGTCGCCGCCCGAACACGGACGACCTGGGACTGGACGCCGCCGGCGTGGAAACCGACGATCGGGGATTCATCAAGGTCGACGACCAGCTGCGCACGACCGTGCCAGGCATCTGGGCTATCGGCGATTGCAACGGACTGGCGGCTTTCACTCACACCTCTTACAACGACTTCGAGATCGTCGCCGCCAACCTCTTCGATAGCGATCCGCGACGGGTCTCCGATCGCATTTCTTGCTACGGGCTGTTCATCGATCCACCGCTCGGCCGCGTGGGAATGACGCAGCAGCAGGTGCGCGCCTCGGGCCGCAACGCCCTCGTCGGCACGCGGGCGATGGCAGATGTGGGGCGCGCCCGCGAGCGCAGCGAAACCGACGGTTTCATCAAGATTCACGTCGATGCCGATACGAAGGAGATTCTCGGTGCTGCCATCCTCGGCGTGAATGGCGACGAGGTCGTCCACTCTCTGCTCGACATCATGTACGCGAAGGCGCCCTACACCGTCATCCAGCGGGCCGTGCACATTCACCCCACCGTCTCGGAGCTCATCCCGACCGTGCTCGGCAGCTTGGAGCCTCTCGACTGAGAGCCGGCTGCACGCCCTATCTCCGTGCTCGAACTGACGAACGTCTCCAAGACCTTCGATGGCACCCCTGCCATCCGTCCAACCGACCTGACCATTCGGGCCGGGCTCACAACAGCGCTCATCGGACCAAGCGGCTGCGGCAAGTCCACCTTGCTGCGGCTCATGCTCTACCTCATCCGCCCCGACACTGGCGCCGTCCGCTTCGAAGGAACGGAGTTCACCCCTGAAGATGCTGTCGAGTTGCGCCACCGCATGGGATACGTCATCCAGGACGGCGGCCTCTTCCCCCATCTCACGGCCGCCGGCAACGTTTCCCTGCTCGCCCGTCACCTCGGTTGGGACGAGGCCCGCATCAATACCCGTCTGGGCGAGCTGTGCGCGCTCACCCATTTTCCCCTGGACGGCCTGGGCCGCTATCCTGCCCAACTCTCCGGTGGACAGCGGCAGCGCGTCAGCCTCATGCGCGGTCTCATGCTGGATCCCGACGTACTGCTCCTCGACGAACCCCTCGGCGCCCTCGACCCGATCGTCCGCTCGGAACTGCAGGCAGACCTTCGTGAGATTTTCCGCACCCTCCAGAAGACGGTGGTCATGGTCACTCACGACATCGCCGAAGCCGGCTACTTCGGCGATGCCATCATCCTCATGCGCGAGGGTGAGATCCTGCAGGAGGGTAACCTTCACCAGCTCGTGAGCGAGCCGGCCGACCCCTTCGTAACGCGGTTCATCAACGCGCAGCGCACGGCCGTCGAGGTACTGGGGGGCGACGCACGGTGAATCCGCCAGTCCGTTCTTCGGCCTCCGAACTGAGGGCACCAGGCCGATCCCCTGGCCTCGTAACTGTCTGCCTTTGCGTGCTCGCCGCCAGCGCCCCACCGTCAGCTGCTACACCTACACCCGAAGCGATCGAAGTGAAAATCGGCTCCAAGACCTTCACTGAATCCGTCATCCTCGGAGAGCTCATCTCTCATCTCGCGCGGAGCGCTGACGCTACGGCAGTCCATCAACGCCAGCTGGGCGGCACGCGTATTCTGTGGAATGGTCTCCTGAGCGGCGAGCTCGACGTCTATCCCGAGTACACCGGCACCATCAGCCAGGAGATTCTCGCAGGCCTGGGAGTGCAGGGTGAGAAGGCTATTCGCAAGGCTGTTGCCGAGCACGGACTACACATGAGCCGGTCCATCGGCTTCAACAACACCTATGCGATCGGTATGCTGGAAAGCAGGGCCGTCCAGCTCGGCGTTCGTACCATCTCCGACCTGCGCCGACATCCCGAGCTCAGCCTCGGCTTCAGCAACGAGTTCATGGACCGCGGCGACGGCTGGCCCAGTCTCCGCGACACGTATCGTCTGCCCCATCACGATGTCCGCGGCATTGAGCATGTCCTGGCCTATAAGGGTCTCCAGTCGGGAGCCATCGACGCCATGGATCTGTACTCCACAGACGCGGAAATCCAGCGGTACGCGCTCAGTGTCCTGGAGGACGACCTGTCACACTTTCCGGTCTACAACGCGGTCCTGCTGTATCGCGCCGACCTTGCAGAGCGCGCACCCCGCGTTGTCTCCGCCATACTGCAGCTCGAGGACCTCATCGACGACGGCACCATGATCCGCATGAACGCGCGCGCGCTCATCGAAAAGGCGCCGGAAACCAGAATCGCCGCTGACTTTCTCGAAACCGCCCTCGAGCTCGAGACGATTGTCGAAGAGGAAACCATCTTCGATCGACTGCTACGGTACACGGCTGAGCACCTCGTTCTTGTGGTCATCTCACTGAGCGCCGCCGTCCTCGTCGCCGTCCCCCTGGGCGTCCTCGGCGCCCCAGTTGCCGCGCCTGGGACAGGCCATTCTCGGTGTAACGGGAGTTATCCAGACCGTTCCAGCTCTTGCCCTGCTCGCGTTCATGATGGCTCTCTTCAGTCTTGTCGGCCTCGCCTCCATCGGCACGCTACCCGCCATCGCTGCCCTCTTTCTCTACAGCCTGCTCCCGATCGTGCGCAATACCTACACTGGCTTGTGCGATATTCCCCTCAACATCCGCGAATCGGCCGAGGCCCTTGGCTTGAAGTCGAGCGTGCGCCTGCGCCTCGTGGAACTGCCAATGGCGTCGCGCTCGGTACTTGCCGGGATCAAAACGGCCGCCGTCATCAACGTCGGCTTCGCAGCGCTGGGCGGCCTCATCGGCGCCGGCGGCTATGGCCAGCCGATCATGACCGGCCTGCGACTGGATGATATGAGTCTCATTCTTGAAGGGGCCGTGCCTGCCGCTGTCCTCGCACTCCTCGTCCAGGGCCTGTTCGAACTGTCGGAGCGCGTGTTCGTACCGAAGGGGCTTCGTCTGAAGCCCGTCGACTGATGACTCAGTTCTCACGGCAGCCGACTCGAGTCGAGTCCGACGCACTCACGATGGTCGCCGCCATCGATCGCCAGCATTCCGACGATTTCGCCGCAGACGTCCGCTCCGGCCTCACCTCGAATCCCAAGCATCTATCCTGCCGCTACTTCTACGACGCCGAGGGCTCTGAGCTGTTCGAGAAAATCTGCTCGCTGCCTGAGTACTACCTCACTCGGACCGAGCGCGCCATCCTCGCCGAGAGGGCCACCGAAATCGCCGCCCTCTTTCCCGAGGAGGTCACCCTCGTCGAGCTCGGCAGCGGCAGCGCAGTGAAGACGCGACTCATCATGGATGCCCTCATCGAGCATCACGGCGGCCTCCGCTTCATTCCCGTGGATATCTCTCTTACCACCCTGGAGCAAAGCGCGGTTGCCCTCGTCGAGGACTTCGAAGATCTCGAGATCCTGGCGGTGGCCGGCGAGTACGACGACGGATTGGCCTATCTTCGGCAGCACGAAGACGGACAGCGGCTCATCCTGTGGCTAGGTTCCAATGTCGGCAACTTCGATCGCTCCCGGGCAGTCGAATTTTTCGCCGAAGTTCGCCAGGCGATGACGCAGGGTGATCGCTTCCTCGCCGGCATCGACATGCGGAAGGATGGCCTCACCCTCGAAGCGGCCTACGACGACAGCCAGGGCGTCACGGCGCAGTTCAACAAGAACATCCTCGAGCGCATCAACCGCGACCTTGGCGGCCATTTCGACCTCGTCGCCTTTCGCCATCTCGCGCGCTACGACGACGAGCTCGGCCGAGTCGAGATGCACCTGGTCAGTGAGGGGTCACAGGAGGTCGCGATCGATGAGTTGGATCTGATCGTCGGTTTCGCCGCCGGCGAAACCATCCACACCGAGAACTGCTACAAGTACTCGCAGCAGGAAATCGAGCAGCTGGCGGTGCAGTCGGAGTTTGTCCTCGAGCACCAATGGTTCGACGCCGATCGGCTGTTCAGTGTCAATGTATTCGCACCGCCGTGATCACCTCGCACACCGATGTCGTCGGCAGTCTGCTGCGGCCGGATTGGCTGCGCACCGCGCGTCAGCAGCATGACTCGGGTGACCTTTCTGAAGCGGGTTTTAAGCAGATCGAGAATCGCGCCGTCGACGAAGCGGTGTCTCTGCAGGAAGAAGCGGGCCTCGAAGTCGTTACCGACGGTGAGATGCGCCGCCTCTCGTTTCAGAGCCAGCTGCCCGAAGCTGTCGATGGTTTCGGCGACTTCGGTATCGACGCCTTTCTGTGGGGCCACTGGCACGGCGACGAAGACGTAGGCAGCAAGAGCCTCGACCGCCCTGTCACACTTGGCGCAATCGACAAGCTCACCCGTCGCCGCTATCTCTGCGCCGATGAGTTCAGCTACCTTGCCCGCAGGACGAGCCGCGTCCCAAAAGTCAGCCTGCCCAGCCCGAGTCTGTTCGCCAACTTCTGGTCCGCCGAACGTTCGTCACACGTCTACCCCACTCTCGATTCATTCCTCGCCGACGTCGCGCAGATCCTCAAGGAAGAAGTGGCCGAGCTCGTGCGCCTCGGCGCCACCTACATCCAGCTCGATGCCCCGCACTACCCTCTCCTCCTCGATCCCGCCGCCCGGTCGTTCTACGAATCCCGCGGCTGGAGCATCGATCGCTGGCTCTCGTCCGGCATCGAGCTCGACAACGCCGTCATCGGCGACTTCACCTCGGAAATCACCTTCGCTATGCATTTGTGTCGCGGCAATCAGGAGAGCCGATGGCTCGTGGAGGGTGGCTACGACAACATCGCCCGCCAGATCTTCCAGCGCGTGCGGGTGCACCGGCTTCTCCTGGAATACGACGATGCCCGCTCGGGAACCTTCGCGCCGCTCGCCCACGTGCCCGATGACAGGATCGTTGTGTTGGGACTGATTACGACGAAGACCGGCAGACTCGAATCCGCGACAGACCTCGTCGACCGTATCGGGGAAGCTGGACGCTATTTTCCGCAAGAGCAGCTCGCCATCAGCCCTCAATGCGGCTTCGCCAGTTCCATCGCTGGAAATAGACTGACTCTCGCCGACCAGAAAGCAAAACCTGCAGCTCGTCGTGGAGGTGGCTGAGATGGTGTGGGGTGGGTGAATCTGGAAGCTTGTTCATACGTCCTCCGTGATTTGTACGCCTCAAGATCCAGCGTGCGGCCAAGCGTCACTGTTGGTATGTAAAGACGGCGCCTGTGGTAATCCGCAGACGCCTGCGAATGATCTGGGAAATCGAGTCGATTCCCATGTTGAGCACAGCCGTGATCAGGATCAGAAAAACCGCCTTGTCGAGTTTGTCATCCGAAATCGCGCTGTCGATGAAGAACCCGATCGTGTAGATGCCCAAGATACCGAGGATTGCCGACTCTCGCATCATCACTTCCCAGCGATAGAACAGGAACGCCAGAAACTGCCCGTACACCCTCGGCAGGACCTCGAAGAAATATCGATTCGCCTTCCTGCGCGCCGAGTCAATCCGCAGTTCCACGAGGTTGGCGTTCTGGCCCGTGAGATAGGAGAGGATGGCGCCGTTGTGGAGGATGATCGCAACGACGGCCGGCAACATCGATGGTCCCCACAGCTGCAGCATGGCGTAGGCCATGATGTACTCCGGCGTCGTCCGCATGACGATGAGGAGGTAGTGCGACAGCGCTCGCGATCCCCGCGCCTTTACGAAGTGATGGGAGATCGTGCCGAAGAAGACAAGTGTGAACACGCCAGTTCCCACGAGGACGACCTGGGTCAGCACGACCGTATTCCACACCCCCAGCAGCGCCTCCGACTCGACGATACTCACCGCCCAACGCCACACCGCGGAGACGGGGAAAGAAATCTCGCCAGTGCCATCGAGAAATCCTTCGCGCCGCATCGGCCACGGCATAATCTCGTACGTCAGGAATCGCGTGATGTTCGTCCATTGCACGGTGATTTCCGTCGAAATGAGTGCGAAGGAAGCCACTACGTACGCGATGACCAGCTTGGGCTTCAACCACAGGCGCAATGAGGCGATGAGGAGGTAGAAGGCGTATAGCAATGCTGGCGCTTCCGAATAGAGCCCCTCCCTGAACGCCGTCTCGAGATGAAACCCCAGCGTCGGCAGACCGATAAACCCAAGGATAGCGCTGGAGCGCAGGGCGCATTCGAAACGGTAGGACGTGTAGTTCTTGAGATCGCTGTAGATGACCGGGAGAACGCCGAAACAGAACTTGCTGATGCTGCCTGCGCCGGTTGGTATGCCCCTCAGCGGTGTCTGGTCTGCCTCCTGCATGATTTCGGCATATACCTTGCCGAAGACACCGGCATACGGAATGGCGATAGCGAGGACGCCGCACATTGGATTGAGGCCGACGATGGGCAAGAAAAGAAATGCCCAAAAGATCTCGTGAATAGCCCGGATGAAGGCGCAGAACAGGCGCACTGGAGCCAGGTGAAGGAAGAATGCGAGCGCAGAGCCGAATAGCACCCCGAGACTGAGACCGCAGAATGCGAATGTGACCGTGTTGAGCAGCGCATCTCTGAACGTGTAGAGGACCGGCAGATCCGGCGTCAGAAAACCGATGGCGATCCTGCGCATCTCCTGCCACGGATCGAGAGTCGTGACTTCAATGTCTGCGAGTCCGAGACAGACAAGCGCCACCAACAGGAAATACAAACTGGTGCGGAACATCTCTCAGTGAATCCGGACTGATGCGATTAGCGCGGAGTCTCTCCTCGATAGAGGTCGGCCAGCGTGCCCTCGTCCACCTCCGATGCCGGCAGATCGAAGCAGACCTTCGTATCCTTCAGACCGACGATGCGGGGAAAATGCTCGAGTGCGAGCTGCACGTCGTGCATCGCCAGAACCACTGTCGGGGCGCTCTGTAGGATGAGCTGCAGCACTGTCCCGGCCTGGTGCGGATCGATGGAGGATACGGGCTCGTCGCCGAGAATGATGGGACAGCCTCGATAGACCGCTCTGCCCACGGCAACCCGTTGCTGCTGGCCGCCCGAGAGGTTGCTCACCCGCTCGAACATCTTTTCCTCCATACCCAGAGCCTGAAAGATCGGCCTGATTCGATCGATCTCCCCTTTCTGCGGTCTGAGCAGATTGAGCAAGTTGTGAGTCGTCGGATGCTCGTCGAGGCGTCCCGTGAAGACATTGTGGAAAGCCGAAAGCTGGGGCACCAGGGCGTAATCCTGGTGTATGAGGGCTGACTCCTGCTGTCGCAGCTCATACAGCTTTTTCAGCAGAGTCGATTTTCCGACACCGCTGCGTCCAATGATGACGACCTTCTCACCAGGTTTGATCTGGAGACAGATGTCCCTGAGGACGGGCGCGTCTTCGTAGGCGACGCTCAGGTTATCGAGGTCGTACATTGGTCTCGGGATCTCAGCTGGTTAGCCGCAACTTTCGTCCTACTGCTCGAAAATGCCGATCGCGGTCCCGGTTTCGAGGATCGGACCGTAGATGGAGTTGTCGGCGGCGATGAAGTTTGAGCGTGGAAACCGGCTCAGTAGGTCTGGGTCATCCAGAGACAACAAGGCGTCCTGGACCTTTTTCACGAATCCCTTGCCGTAGCGTGTCTCCGCGTCACCGCGAATCGACCAGTTGTAGTCCGGGTATGGTGGCGTCTTCCATATAACCCGCACCTTCGCGCTATCTACCTTACCCTCTTTCAATTCGTTGTCCCAGACCTTGAAATTCAAAGCGCCCACTTCGTAGGCGCCCGACTGCACCAGCGCCAGGGTCTTGGAATGGTCGCCGCTGAAGCCGACACGGTTGAACACATCATCCGGTGATTTTTTGTAGTGCTGACGGATGAAGTACTCCGGCATGAGTCGGCCCGAGGTCGAGCCTTTGGATCCGAAGATGAACGTGCGGCCGGCAATACCGTCAGGGAATTCTTCCGACGCCTTGAGGCCCGTACTCGTGTTGGCGATGAAGTAGGTGACGAACTGAAGGTCTTCTTCCCCCTGCGCTAGCGCCTGCGAACCCGGCACTGCGCGTCGCGCCTTAACCCCCGAGAGCCCTCCGAACCACGCCAGCTGCACTTCGTTGTTCTTGAAGGCGGCAACAGATGCGGCGTATGACTTCACCGGGATGTACTCGACAGACACTCCGAGTTCACCCGAAAGGTATTCGGCGATCTTGTCGAACCGCTCCGTCAGGCGGGCCGTGTTCTGATCTGGTATGGCCGTGAACCGAAACGTCTCAACGGCGAAGCCGATTGAGATTGAATAGTTCAACACAAGGGCAGTGGCGATGAAAATTTTCAGGAGGTCCTCACTTGAAAACGAGATGGTCTGATCGCTGGATAGAAATCACATTGCCGATGATGCGAGCCGTATCGATGCCCGCATTGTGCAGGGCCGGCAGGGCCTGCCGACCCTCATCCTCCGGCATGGCTACAAGCAAACCGCCACTGGTCTGAGGATCGACGAAGATTTCACTCTGCTTACTGGGCAGCGACCTGTCGAAGCGGGCTGAATTCTCGATGAGGGCGCGGTTGTTCTGGTTTGACCCGGTGGTGACACCGTTGTCGTAGTGCTGCAGAGCCTCGTCGAGAACGAGAATTTCGTCGACGTCAAACTCGATCGTCACCGCCGAACCCTGCGCCATTTCCAGCGCATGCCCGGCGAGGCCAAAACCCGTCACGTCCGTCGCCCGCGTGCACGGTGTAGCGCTGTAGCACTTCGGAAGCTGCTTTGTTCAAAGTCGAGATGGTCGCGATGCAGGCGTCCATGGCGGCCTCGGAAACCAGATTCTTCAAGTTGGCGTTGAACAGTACGCCGCTGCCGATCGGCTTCGTCAGGATGATGACATCTCCGGGTTTCGCGCCAGTATTGCGCCACAGCTTCTCCGGATGAACGATGCCGGTGACCGCGAGGCCAAATTTTGGGCTCTTCGTCATCGGTCGTGTGTCCCCCCGCGAGCACGGCGCCCGCCTCCGTTATCTTGCTCAGCGCCCCCTCGACGATCCCCTCGAGCACCTCCTGTCCCAGCGCTTTCGTCGGAAACCCGATCAGATTCAGACACGTGAGCGGTCTGCCGCCCATGGCGAAAATGTCACTCAGGGAGTTCGCCGCCCCGATCTGCCCGAACACGAACGGATCGTCGACCGGTGGCGTTATGATATCGGCCGTCGTGATGAGGGCGGTCTCACCGTCGAGACGATACACTCCGGCGTCGTCGCTCGTCTCGTATCCGACGAGGAGATTCGGGTCGACGTTCTTGGGCAACCCCGCCAGCAGTCTGCCGAGTCCGACCGGACTCACCTTCGCCGCTCAGCCGCAGGTCTTGGCCAGATTCGTCAGCGTTTTTTCTTTTGAGAAGATCGCCATATCACCCTCTGGATTTGAGCGCGCAAACCTATGATAATATGCGTTTAAATGGAACCCCCATCTTTGCGTACGCCAGCTCCGGAGTAATTTCATGGACGGCGACATCGGTCGTGTCGCTTCAGATTCCCAGCTCATCGAGTGGGTGAAGGACGCGCGCCAGCGCACCTTCGACCTCGTCGGTGACCTGTCCGATGAACAGTTGATGGGGCCTCAGCTTTCCGTGGTGAATCCGGGACTCTGGGAGATGGGCCACCACGCCTGGTTCCAGTCGAGGTGGGCCCTGCGCCACGCCGGCCGTCAGGCGCCCGTCGTCGACCGCGAGGATGAGCTCTACGACTCCATGGAAATCGCTCATGACAGGCGCTGGGATCTGCCGCTTCCCACGCGGGAGGCGACCCTCGACTACATGCGGGAGGTCCGCGACCGGGTTCTCGCCCTTCTGGAAGAGGATCCCAGCGACGAGCTGCGCTATCACGCCCTCTACAGCACCCTCCACGAGGACATGCATACAGAAGCCTTTACCTACACCCGCCAGACCCACGGCTTTCCGCCGCCGCGGTTTTCCGAGATGGCGCCGCCGTGGCATACGTCGGGAGGCGGTCCACTGCCGGGAGACATCGAGATTCCGGAGGCAGCTTCATGCTGGGCTCGGGCCGGGACGAGGCCTTCGTCTTCGACAACGAGAAATGGGTCCATCCCGTCGAGCTAGAGCTCTTCAGAATTTCCCGCGCCGCCCTCACCCAATCCGAATATGCCGACTTTACCGATGCCGGCGGCTACACCGAAAAGAAATATTGGGTCGACGAGGGTTGGCAGTGGCGGCAGGAGCAGAAAGCCGAGCACCATGTCCACTGGCGCCGCGTAGGCGGCACCTGGCAGCGGCGCCACTTTGATGAGTGGGTCGATCTCGAACCGCACAAGGCCGTCATCCACGTAAACTGGTACGAGGCTGACGCCTACTGCCGTTGGGCGGGACGTCGGTTGCCCACCGAGGCCGAATGGGTGGCTGCGGCGACGGCGGAGCCGGCGCCCAACGGCGGACTGTCGAAAGAGAGGCGGCGATTCCCCTGGGGAGATGCCCCGCCCACACCCGAGCTGGCAAATTTGGATTGGCGCGAAATGGGCACAACGGATGTCGGGGACCTGCCGGCTGGGGACAGCCCCTGGGGCTGCCGCCAGATGATCGGCAACGTCTGGGAGTGGACGAGCTCGGACTTTCTTCCCTTTCCGGGATTCGTCGCCGATCCGTACAAAGATTATTCCGAGCCCTGGTTCGGCACTCGCAAGGTGATGCTCGGGGGATGCTGGGTCACCCGTTCCCGGCTCATTCGGGCCAACTACCGCAACTTCCAGACTCCCGACCGCCGCGACGTTCTCACCGGTTTTCGCACCTGTGCGCTGTAGAGCCGGAGAACGCCGGGACCAACGCATCAGCAGTATAGGGTGGATCCCATGAGGATCCTCATTGTCACACCCGCCCCGGCCGGATCCAGAGCAGGTAACAGAGTTACGGCTCTGCGCTGGTCCCGCCTGTTGCGCGGTCTCGGTCATCGCGTTTCGATCGCCGTGGAATACGAGCGGCAGCGGTGCGATCTCATGATCGCGCTTCACGCCCGCCGTAGCGCTACCTCCGTTCGGCGTTTCCGAGAGCGTCACCCCGAGCGTCCACTCGTTCTCGCTCTTACCGGTACGGACCTATACGGTGACATCCGCACTGATCCAGAAGCTCAACGCTCGCTGCAGCTGGCCGACCGTTTCGTGGTACTGCAAACTCTCGGCGTCAATGAACTGCCCGCAGCGTTGCGCGACAGAGCCCGAACAATCTACCAGTCGATTCGTCGGCCACCCGGGAAGCACCCACCGCGAAAGGACATGTTCGAGGTCAGCGTCGTCGGCCACCTGCGGCCGGTGAAAGATCCCTTCAGGGCCGCTGCGGCATCCCGTCTGCTTCCCGCATCATCCGGCGTCACCGTCACCCACGTGGGGTCGGCCCTCAGCGACGACATGGCTCGACGTGCTCAATCGGAGGAGCGCGAAAACCCCAGGTATCGCTGGCTGGGTGAACTGCCCCGATGGCGAACGATCCGCCTGATCGCCCGCAGCCGGCTGCTCGTGCTCACCTCCGAAATGGAAGGGGGGCGCACGTGGTGTGTGAGGCTCTCGCCTGCCGAACACCCGTCTTGTCCACCCGAATCGGCGGGTCCGTCGGCCTTCTCGGCGAGAGCTATCCTGGTTACTTTCCTTTCGGGGAGACGGCAAAACTGGCTGAGCTGATGGAGCGAACGGAGAGAGATGAAGATTTCTGCGAAGAGCTCAGACGGCACTGCCGCCAACGGGAGTCGCTCGTCGATCCAGAGGTCGAGCGACAGAGCTGGAAGGCACTTTTGAAGGAGCTCTCGTGACCCGCGGATGCCCGTACATCTCGATGCTGGATGCCTGATATGGACATCGCCTCTTTCCTGCGCCGCGTTCCCCTGTTCGATTGCCTCGGTGACCGTGAGCTCGCAGCCCTGGCCGACCTGACCTTCGCCAGGACCTTCGAGAAAGGCCAGCTCATCATCCTCGTCGACGAGCCGGGGGACACCCTGTTCATCATACGCAGGGGGCAGGTCAAGGTGAGCCTCATTCACGAAGATGGCCGGGAGTTCATCCTGTCGCTTCTCACCGAGGGCGAATTCTTTGGCGAGCTCGCCCTGCTCGACGACGAGCCGCGCTCGGCCAATGTTGTCGCCTTCGAAAAGACCGAGTTGCTCATGCTCAAACGGGTGGACTTCCTCCAGCTCGTGCAGGGTATCCCGGCGATCGCCGTCGCTTTGCTCGAGGAGCTCGCCTCTCGCCTGCGACGGACCGACGAACAGGTGGGCGGTCTCGCCTTGCTCGACGTCCACACCCGGGTCGCCAAGACGATCCTGCGGCTTGCGGCGGATCGCGGCAAAGAGACGAATGATGGTGTGTTGATCGAGCAGCGACCAACTCATCAGCAGCTGGCCAACATGGCGGGCACGACGCGCGAAACCGTCACCCGCGCTTTGCGGCAACTGGAACGGGATGGGTATATCGTGTGCCGGGGACGGGAGATACTGATTCTGCCCGACGAAACTGAATCTCAAGAAGACGGCTCGGGGGACGAAGAGTCGGGGGAATAGGATGCCACCAGCAATGAATTGGACCGCCCACCCGCTGACCGACGAATCGTGGATGAAGTCGGCGTCTCTGGTCACTGTCATCCTCGTCGTGGCCGCGACGGTCACGGCCAGCTTCGGGGGGATCATCTACGGTGCTATCGCGACTGGCATTCTCGTGGCGTCCATGTCTCGCTACCTCCTCCCGACCCGTTATTGCCTCGATGATGAAGGTCTGACGACCTCTCATCTGATCTGGACCCGTCGCTGCGGATGGGCTGATTTCCGCCGAGCTGACATCCATCGGGACGGAGTCTTTCTCAGCCCGTTTCCCAAGCCGACGCGTCTCGACCCGTTCAGAGGGTTGTTCATTCGCTGCTTCGAGAACGGTGGCGACGTGGCCGCCTACGTTCGATCGCATGTCCGCTCATAGCTCGCTGCGGTCACGACTCCGGCACGCCTTTGCCGTCGAGACACCCGAGAGCGCCGAATTCGATGAGGTCGAGCGCGAACTCGCGAGCCGGGTGGCGAGCTTTATCGTGCGTCGCCGCATGACCGCGCCCGCTATCATGCTCTTGGAGACGGGCAGGCCACTCAATTTTCTCGGTAGTCAGCTCCTCGCGTTCATGGCTCCTTTCGCAACGATGCTTTTTTCACCCGACGAGTACGACCGCTTTGTGAGATTTCTGGAGAAGCGCGCCGGCGTGGATCTCATCATCGACTTGATCGCCGAGAGAGATTCCATCGGTTCGGAGGCAGGCGACGGCATTGAGTAAGCTGGACGTAATCATCGCGACTGACTGCGGCAGCACCACGACAAAGGCCATCCTGATCGAAAAAAAGGGAGATGGGGGATATCGTCAGACCTTCCGCGGCGAGGCGCCGACGACGGTCGAGGCCCCATTCGAGGATGTCACCCGAGGCGTTCTGAACGCGATTCAGGAAGTCGAGGAACTTTCGGGACGCGAGATTCTCGAGGGCGAACGAATTCTGACACCCGCCGATGGCGAGCGGGGCGTCGACATCTACATCTCCACGAGCAGCGCCGGCGGCGGTCTGCAGATGATGGTCGCCGGCGTCGTGCAGTCCATGACCGCTGAGTCGGCTCAGCGCTGCGCTCTCGGGGCGGGCGCCATCGTCATGGATGTGCTGGCCGCCAACGACGGCCGCCTCCCCCATCAGAAGATCGAGCGCATCCGCCATCTTCGCCCCGACATGGTCCTCCTTTCTGGAGGTACTGACGGCGGCACCATCTCGCACGTCGTCGAGCTCGCCGAATTTGTGGCGGCCGCAGACCCGAAGCCGCGCTTCGGCACCAGCTTCGAACTGCCGGTCATCTATGCAGGCAACAGTGACGCCCGCGAGCAGATTTCCTCGGTGTTGAACGAAAAGATGGCCCTGACGATCAGTGAGAACATCCGCCCCGTACTCGAGCGCGAGAACCTGGGTCCGGCTCGGCACGTCATCCACGACCTCTTTCTCGAACACGTGATGGCGCAGGCACCAGGATATGGCAAACTGATCTCCTGGACGGGGGCCCCGATCATGCCCACACCGGCGGCGGTCGGGCAGATCATGCAGACGATCGCCAGGCAGCGGCACATCGATGTCTTGGGGGTCGACATCGGCGGCGCCACCACGGATGTGTTCAGCGTTTTCGAAGTCGACGGATCTCCCGAGCCCGTCTTCAACCGCACAGTCAGCGCCAACCTCGGCATGTCCTACAGCATCTCGAACGTCGTGGCAGAGGCCGGCTTCGAGGCCATCACGCGCTGGATTCCCTTCGCCCTCGACGAGGCCGATCTGCGCGACCGCATCAAGAACAAGATGATTCGGCCCACCACCATCCCCCAGCTCCTCGAAGACCTGCAGCTGGAACACGCCGTGGCGCGCGAGGCCCTGCGCCTCGCCTTCCACCAGCACCGGCAGCTCGCGGTCGGGTTGAAGGGGGTGCAGTCGGAGCGATCCCTTTCCGACGCCTTCGATCAGTCCGCCACAGGGGAAAGTATCATCGACATGAAGTCCCTCGATCTGCTCGTCGGCAGCGGTGGGGCTCTCTCTCACGCCCCTCACCGGGTGCAGACGGCCGCCATGCTCATCGATGCCTTTCAGCCCGAGGGTGTAACCGGTCTCGCCGTGGACAGCATCTTCATGATGCCCCATCTGGGTGTCCTCGCCTCAATCGACGAAAAGGCGGCCACTGATGTGTTCGAACGGGACTGCCTCATCGCACTCGGTGCCTGCGTCGGCCTCGTCGGCTCCGGCAAGGACGGTCAGATCTGCGCCAGCTACGAGCTTGTATGCGGTGGCGAGCAATCATCCGACTCCCGCCTCACCGGCGAGCTCCGCGTCGGCGAGCTGATACGTCTGCCCCTTGACGAGGGCGAGGAGGGCGAACTCGTCGTCGCCTGCGAGCGCGGCTGGGACGCCGGGTCGGGATCTGGTGAGGAACTTCGTACGAGAGTGCGGGGAGGCGCGGTGGGTGTCGTTCTGGACGCTCGCGGCCGGCCGCTTCGGTTCCCGGAAGACGATGACGAACGACGCGAGCGGATTCGCACCTGGGAGCGGGCGTTGCAGCTATATCCCGCCGAAATGGAGGTGGCGTAACATGGCGCCACGCTTACACGCCAGGCCTTCGGGTCAGTGCCGATGCCACCGTGCGGAAGGAACGGCGACTGCCGTTGAAGGGCGAGATTCTCGTCGGGCTCGGTGATGCGGTGCGACGAGACCAGGTCGTGGCACGCACCGAACTCCCCGGAAATGTCTCCACCGTCAATCTCGTGAACCGCCTCGGCATCACGGCTGCGGAGCTGCCGCGCTACATGCTCAAAGCGGTCGGCGACTCAGTACACGCTGGCGAGTCAATAGCTGAAACTCGGCCATTCATCAAGTGGTTCAAGACGACGGTGAGCTCGGAGATCGACGGGACAGTCGAGAGCGTATCGTCGGTGACGGGTCAGGTTATGTTGCGTGAACCACCAGCTCCGGTGGAGGTTTTCGCCTACGTCGACGGAACGGTGGTGGATCTCATACCGGAGGAGGGGATCGTCGTCGAAACATCGGGGGCATTCGTACAGGGGATATTCGGCGTCGGTGGTGAGTGCTGGGGCAGTTTGCAGTTGCTCGTTGACAGCCCGGACCAGAGCATCGATTCTGGGCGTATCGGCCCCGAGTGTCGGGGAAAGATCGTCGTCGGTGGTGGCCTCATCAGCAGCGAAGCCATTCAGCGGGCCCGCGAGGTCGGGGTCGCCGCGCTCGTCGCGGGCGGAATTCGCGACCACGTACTGCGAGACCTGCTCGGCTACGATCTGGGCGTCGCCATCACCGGCGCCGAGGCCATCGGTCTCACCGTCGTCGTCACCGAGGGTTTCGGGGACATAGCCATGGCCGGCAAGACTTTCGATATTCTGCGGTCCTGCGCTGGCAGAGAGGCGTCGATTTCCGGCGCCACCCAGATCCGCGCTGGCGTCCTGCGTCCAGAAATCATCGTACCGGGACGGGCGACAGCCGCCCCTGCCGCTGATCCGGTGGACGCTCAAATGGGAGCCGGCGAGGCAGAGGGTATGAAGGCGGGAGATCCACTCCGCGTCATCCGCGATCCCTACTTTGGTCGGATCGGCCGGGTGTGCGACCTCATCCCCGAGCTGCGCCGGATCGAAACGGGTGCCCTGGTGCGAGTGCTCGAAGTCTCGTTCGAAGACGGCGAGCGGGCCGTCGTACCTCGAGCGAATGTGGAACTGATAGAAGAATAGGATTCGATGCGTCATATCCTCACCACTTTCTTCGCAATTGCGGCTTGCGCCGCCACCGTCTCGGCCTCGACCGTCGTCGCCGCACCGATAGAGATCAAGGCCTTCGATACGCCCAACGATGCCGGTGGCAGCATCACGGTGACGTGGCCCCGGTCGGACGACGTACCGGCCGGAACGACCTACCGCGTCTACATCGGCGAATCGTCGAAAGGCCCGTTTCACTATGCCGCCGACGTCGATCCGGGAGGCAGTTTCATGTCCGAGGATCCGGCTGCCTTCGGTCGTGCGGCCAAGAACGAGAACTTTCACTACGTCCATGTGAAGAGCTATGAGCCCCGCACCGGCGATGGCGAAAAAATCCTTTTGGAGAACGACACGACCTACTATGTCCGTCTGGGCATTCGCTCTCCCATGGGGGAGACCCGGGGGCAGGTCGTGGAGGCGTCTGCCAGTGGCAATTACTTCAACTGGGCGAAGCTGAACAACCTCATTTTGGGGGTGCTGGTTTCCTCGGCCATCCTCATCTGCATCGCCCTCGCCCGTCGTCGGGAGCTGTTTATCCGGCGCATCGCCGGTCTCGAGGCGCTGGACGAGGCGCTGGGACGTGCCACCGAAATGGGCAAGGCCGTTCTCTTCGTCCATGGCCTGAGAGGGATGGATTCTATCCCCACCATCGCCGCGGTCAACATCCTCAGCCGTGTGGCTCGGCGCACTGCCGAGTACGACACCAAACTTCGGGTGACCAACTACGACCCCGTCGTCATGGCCGTGTCACAGGAAACTGTCAAAGCGTCGTACGTCGAAGCGGGCCGTCCCGATGCGTTCAACGAGGACGATGTCTTCATGGCTGCTACGGACCAGTTCAGCTATGCCGCGGCTGTCGATGGCATCATGATTCGGGAGCGACCGGCCGCCCACATCATGATGGGTTATTTCTTCGCCGAATCGCTGCTGCTGGCAGAAACCGGCGCCACGACCGGAGCGATCCAGATTGCCGGGACCGATTCGTACACCCAGCTGCCTTTCTTCATAACCACGTGTGACTACACCCTCATGGGAGAGGAGCTCTACGCCGCCAGTGCCTACCTCTCCCGCGAGCCGAGGCTGCTCGGAAGTCTCAAGGGACAGGATCTCGGCAAAGGTGTGCTGCTGGTCGTGCTTGTCCTCGGCACGATCCTGGCGAGCTTCGATGTCTCTTTTCTGACTCACGCATTTACCGCCTACTGAGATCTGGTCATAATGCTGTTCTTCACTCGCACACTGCCCCTGATTATCGCCTTCGCCTTTGGCGCCATCGGCATCTCCGTCTTCTACATCCCCCACCAGGGTGCCGAAGACCTGACGACGGAGCTGTCCCTGTGGGTCCGAATCGTCGCCGCCTTCGCCTTTTTCCTGGGGCTCGTCAGCCTCATCAATCTTCACTGGAACCGCATCCGCGTGCAGCAGGCAGGATGGGGCTACAGCATCGTCGTTTACTGCAGCTTCGCCCTGATGGTCGCCTTCGTCATCTACAACGATGGGCATTGGCCCTTCCACGCCCAGGCGAGTACCGGTGGGTATCAGTGGCTCTTTCTCAATGTGTACGTGCCATGTCAGTCAACGATGTTTTCCATCCTCGCTTTCTTCATCGCCTCGGCGGCCTACCGCACGTTCCGCGCCCGCACGCCCGAGGCGGCGATTCTGCTCGTAGCCGCCGTCGTCGTCATGCTCGGCCGCGTGCCCATCGGCGCCTTCATCTCCGATTCGATCCCGCAGGCATCGCAGTGGCTCATGGCGGTGCCGAATCTGGCGGCGAAACGGGGCATCCTTCTCGGCGTCAGCCTCGGCGCTAATCGCTACCTCGCTCCGGATTATTTTCGGGATCGAGCGTTCGTACCTGGGCGGAGGTGACGAATGATCGATAGGCTCTTGAACATCGACCGGCGCATCATTTTCATTTTCGTCTTTCTCGGCGTTACCATTCCGCTACTTGTCGATTTCTCCTTCCCCATCAAGGCCACTGATACAGTGCGCGCTGTGTACGACGAGATCGAACGCGTGGCTGAAAATGACGGTAAGGTCCTGCTGTCGTTCTCGTACGGTGGCGGATCCGAGCCCGAGCTCCAGCCAATGGCCCGAGCCATACTGCGACACCTCTTCTCCAAAGACGTTGAGTTCGTCGCCGTCTGCCTGTGGCCCGACGCCGTGGGCCTGGCTCAGGATGCCCTGCAGACGATCGCCGCGGAGTATGGCGCTGAATACGGTGAGGATTACGCCTTCATGGGGTACAAGACGGGCCAGTCGGTCCTCATCATCAACATGGGTCAGGACTTTCGCGTCGCCTTCGAGACTGACCAGGCGGGTGCCAGAACAGATACACTTCCTGTCACCAGGAATGTCCGCTCATTGAGCGACTTCGACTTCGTCTTCGACTTCGCCGCTGGGGAATCGATCGATCACTGGTGGATCCCTTTCGGTCAGGAGAAGTACAAGTTCAACCTCGCCGGCGGCTGTACGGCCGTCATTGCGCCGGACCTGTTTCCCTTTCTTCAGTCCGGCCAGCTGGTGGGCATGATCGGCGGTCTCGCCGGTGCCGCCGAATACGAGAACGCTCGTGGACCACCCCGGCAGTGGCGGTGTCGGGCATGCGGCCGCAGTCCGATCACCCATCGTCGTCATCATCGCCTTCATCGTCATGGCGCAACGTCACGTTCTTCATATCCTGAAGAGCCTCGAAGGGCGCTGCGGGCGGATCATGGTCAAGGATGAGTCGAGATACCTACATCTTCGGCAGTTTCGTCGCTCCTCTTTGTCATCGTCAGCGGCGTTCTTCGTTGGCGTTCGGAAGACCTCTCTGTCTGACTGCCAGCGGCTTCGGCACCATTGTCGCGGCCGGGTTCACCCTCTTTCTCTACAGTTTTCTGTACAAGGACAACCCGCTCTTCAAGTTTGGCGAGCATGTCTACGTCGGTGCCGCTGCCGCAGCATATGTCTTCGGTCAGGTCTGGTTCCAGGTCCTGTATCGGCGATCATCGTACGGCCCGGTGTTCTACGCAGAGGACGGCAATGCCGGCAGCACCCTCCACCTCGATCATACCAACCAGCTCTCGGTCTGCTCATGCTGACGCGCTTCTCGCGTCACTTACGCTTGGCTGAGCAAGTATCGCCTTTGCCTTTTTTGTTGGCCTCGGAGCGGGCTTTACGATTCCCCGTTATATCTCGTCGTACGTCCTCGGCCAGATCGAGCCCAGCCATCGCAGCCGTTGAGCTGGAGTGCGGAGGGTCTCGATCTTGTTCATCATTCTCGTGGGCGTCATCACCGTTCTCGTTTATTTCTTCTTTTCCGTCGAACACAAAGGTGTCGTTGGAGGCGCCTCGAAGGTCGGCATCTGGTTCTTGATGATTGCCTTCGGCGCCTCTTTCGGCTACACCATCATGGCCCGAATGTCTCTGCTCATCGGCCGCGTCACGTTTCTGTTGCAGAAATGGCTCGGTGTCGTCGTTGAGATCTGACGGACGCAGACAACGAGGAGGACCTCCAATGGCATTCACCCTGCAGATCGGCGAGTCCGCTCCGGATTTCAGCCTTCCCGGCGTCGACGGCAAGACATGCTCTCTGGCGGATTTTGCCGATGCGAAAGCCCTCGTCGTCGGCTTCACCTGCAATCACTGCCCCTACGTCATCGGCAGCGAGGATCGCATGATCGCCTTGCATCGCGACCTGGCGCCACGAGGCATGGCCATGGTCAGCATCAACTCCAACGAAGGGGTTGGCCATCCCACCGACGACTTCGATCACATGGTCGAACGGGCTCGTGAGAAGGGATTCGAGTTCGCGTATTTGCGCGACGAGTCGCAGGATGTCGCTCTGGCGTACGGCGCTCTGCGCACCCCGCATTTCTTTCTCTTCGATGCCGACCGCAAGCTCCGTTACACCGGCAGGATGGACCACAATCCCAGGGAAAGCGGCACCCAAACCACCAGCGAGTTGCGCGATGCCGTCGAAGCGGTTCTGGAAGACGGGCAGGTTGAGGTCGAGCTGACCAACCCACTCGTCTGCAACGTCAAGTGGAAGGATCGGGATGCCCATTGGATGCCGGCCGAAGCGTGCGATCTCGTCTGAGGTAGCCGCGGATGGAGTATCGACAGCTCGGCCCTGACGGTCCGGAGGTCTCCGTGATCGGCCTCGGCGCCTGGCCCCTCGGCGGCGCCATGGGGCGTATGGATGAGCAGACCGCCATCGACACTACCAGAGCCGCCATCGATGCCGGCATCGGGCTCGTCGACACGGCCGAGTCCTACCGGTCCAGCGAGGCTACACTCGGGAAGGCGCTCAAGGACGGCTATCGGCAGCGCTGCTTCCTTGCCACCAAGGTCAGCGGGGACTACTCCGCCGAGGGCATCGCGGCGGCCATCGACAACAGCCTGCGGTTGCTCAAGGTAGACTACGTCGACCTGTATCAAATACACGGCTGGGACCCGGCCTGTCCCATCGAGCAGAGCATGGAGGCGATGGCCCAGCTCCAGGAACAGGGCAAAGCCCGCTACATCGGCGTCTCGAATTTCAATGCCGACCAGATGGCGCGGGCCGCCAGAGCAGCCCCTATCCAGTCGAACCA
>CBDBIJ010000044.1:0-28971 GCA_965205655.1 Candidatus Latescibacterota bacterium | reverse complement strand
AGTGGCGCGATCCTTGAGTGCTTAAGCAACCCTGACCCCACCCCTATGAAGCTCAACTTCAACCAGGGAGAGGCACAATGAGGTGCAAGAATCCGATGGTAATCCACTATGTCCACGATATGGATCGCGCCAAGGAGTTTTATGTGAAGTCTTTTCAAGTGAGTCCTCTAATGGAGTCAGATGGTTGGACGACGTTGGATCTCGATTCAATCGTGTTGGCGTTACACATTCTGCCCGCAGGTTCAGATGGTGTCTTGCCAAACGCGGGGCTGTGTCTTGAGGTCGAAAACATAGAAGAGGTCCTGACGGACATAGAAAGTCTTGGCGGGCATCTAGTTGAACTACGCGAAGCACGCGGTCACATACCGAGGGTGTGTTGCTTTAAGGATCCTGAAGGGAATGGATTTGAGCTCCGGCAACGCGTGAGCGCATAGCACGGCTCACAACACTCTTGTGGCTGTTCACTCATAGTCCGAGTTTGTGCTGAGGTATTGGGCTACTTCAGGGTCAAACTCCATCACCTAGGAGTCTTTTATGCTCACCCAAGATCAAATCAACTTCTACCGGGAAAACGGCTACCTCACCCTCCCGAATATCCTCACCCCTGACGAGGTGGCTGAAGCCAATGGCATCATTGACGACTTCATCGAAAAATCCCGCACGGTCATGGAGAGCTCTGGACATTACGACCTTGAACCCGACCATACCCCTGAACATCCCAAGGTCCGTCGCCTCGGCCACCCGACTGCCTACCATCCCCTCTTCGATGCCCTGATGCGTTCCGACCGCATTCTGGACCGCCTTGTCCCACTCATCGGCCCCGACATCCGTGCCCTGGGCAACAAGATCAACATCAAACCCGGCAACGGCGGCACCGCTGTGGAATGGCACCAGGACTTTGCTCATCATCCTCACACCAACGGTGATCTCTGCGCCGTCGGCATTGCCCTCGAAGACAACACCCTGGAAAGCGGCTGTATGATGGTCATCCCCGGTTCCCACACCGGTCCCGTTTTCGACCATCACCAGAACGGTTTTTTCATCGGCGGCATCAGTCCTCAACGCGACGGCATTGACCTTTCCACCGCGGTCTCCCTCCAACTTAACGCCGGCGACATCTCCATCCATCACACCCTCACCCTCCACGGTTCGGCCGCCAACACCTCGAGCAACTCCCGCCGGCTCCTTATTTACGAGTATGCCGCCGCAGACGCCTGGCCCCTCTCCAACGACTTGAACGCCAACATCCTCCGTGGGGAACCCACGCAAAACGTCCGTCTTGAATCGATCACCGTTCGTATGCGCAACTCCGCCGACCCCCGATCCGGCCGCGGCATCTTTGAACTCCAGAGGCTCCTCGAAGACAAGGTCTTTGCCAAGTAAGAACGTCCCCGTGGCAATTGATAAGGCGTTCAATCAGTCATCGGAGTATTACGATGACTGGGTGAAGAAGGGACTTCTCCAGCGCCCCAGGGTTTTCTTGGACACATTAGAGGGTCCACATGGACCTGAAAGGAGTGTTTGAGATGACTAAGCAGAAGAAGGGTGTTCGGGTCGGCCGATTCTCCGCTCGTCGAAAGCAGGAGGCGGTGTTGCGCCTGCTGCGTGGGGAGGACCTGGAGGTCCTGTCCCGGGAGTTGGGTGTGATGGCAGCCACGCTGAGTGAGTGGCGCGAGCAGTTCCTGGGTGGGGGTGAGTCAGCTCTGCACAGCCGTACCCGTGATGAGCGGGATGAACAGATCGCCCGCCTGAAAGCGAAGGTGGGGGATCTGACGATGGACAACGAGTTGCTGGAGTCCAAGATCCATCGCCTGGAGGATGGACTCCCTTTGGCATCCCGGAGGTCGAAGCGATGAGCCAGACCCAGTCGCCCTCCAGGAAGCGGCCGTACAGGCTGCAGCGTGTGTGTCGGGTCTGGCAGTTTCCTCGCTCCACCGTCCACGAGCATCGGCGTCGGGCGGCTCTGCGTCCGGAGGAGCGTCTTGAGCGGAAGAAACGAGGTCCCCAAGGGCCGTGTACCGACGATGAGCTAGCTGAGAAGATTCGCGAGTTGCTGAAGGCGTCCCCCTTTCACGGGGAAGGCTACCGCAAGATGTGGGCCCAGCTGCGGGCGCAGGACATCCGCACCTCGAAGGAACGCGTACGCCGTGTGATGCGCGAGCACGGCCTGCAGGTGCCGCAACGCGCTGGCCAGCCAAGGGGCCCGCAAGCACACGACGGGACGATCACCACCGAGCGACCAGACCAGATGTGGGGAACCGACTTGACCACCACCGTGACCACCGGCGAAGGCACAGCTACGGTCTTCGTGGCTGTCGACCACTGCAGCTCGGAGTGCATCGGCATTCATGCAGCGGCCACAGGCGACCGTTTCGAGGCCCTGGAGCCGATCCACCAGGGAGTCCGCGAACACTTCGGCGGCGGCGACAAGGGTATCGCCGGGGGGCTGCAGCTGCGCCACGATCATGGCTCTGCGTACATGTCCGACCACTTCCAGAAACAGATCGACTTCCTGGGCATCGAGTCGTCGCCCAGCTTCGTGCGTGCCCCGGAGGGCAATGGCTGCTCCGAGCGATTCATCCGCACCCTCAAGGAGAATCTCCTGTGGGTCCGATACTTTGCCACGGTCGAAGAGCTCCGTCTTGCCCTGCTCGAATTCAAGAGAGTCTACAACGAGAAGTGGCTCCTCGAGCGACACAACTATCAGACGCCAAACCAGGTGCGCCGGAGCTTCCAGCAGGAGTTGTCCAAGGCGGCCTGACCATCCGCCAAATCAGTGTCCAGAAACCCAGGGCTTTACACTTCCTTGCTACGAGGAGGCCTTCCCAACTGCTCTCGAGTTGATTCCCTTCCCGTCCGGCAAGAAAATCCGGGTTCTTAGATTTGGGCGCGGGAACCGGCCTGTTCTCCTGGCAGGTTTCTCAGAAGTATCCAAAGGCTGAGTTCGTTCTCTATGATGTCGCGTCCGCGATGCTTGATTTAGCTCAGAATCGATTCCGCGATTCTCACCACAACGTGTCGGCTATCGTGGACGATTTTCTGAACATCAGAGAGTTCGACGCCTTCGATCTAGTTATTTCGAGCCTATCAGTTCATCACCTGAACCATCCTGACAAGAGGAAGCTCTTCGGGCTGATCTATGAATCTTTGAAGTCGTCCGGCGCCTTCATCAATATCGATCAGATTAAAGGTGAAACACAGGCGATCGAGGATCTGTATTGGTCGACTTGGTTAGATGAAGTCCGGCAAGCCGGAGGAGATGGAGAGCAGATCCAAAAAAGCATTAAGAGGCGCCAGGAACTAGATCAGGATGCCCTGCTCGTGGATCAACTTCAATGGCTAAAGGATGTTGGATTTGTGAACGTTGATTGCGTGTACAAGCACTACTTTGTCGGTGTCTTTTTTGCAACGAAGCAATGAAGTTGGACAGGCACGGCTCTTAAAAGGAGGCTGGATGAGAACACGCAGCGCGCCATCCCTGACAGATGTGCACCACAGCAAGCTGTGCTATGGCCAGGATCGTTACTGCGGACATCCGCGCCAGTTGCCTTTCCGCAACTTCGGCGCCGGTGAGCTAGTTGTGGCCCACTTCCACGCCCCGGCGAAGTACCAGACTCGCGATGACATCTCCCACGGTTTCGGTCACTATATGGACCGCGCCAGCGTATTGCTCCAGCGTTCGTATGACTCGGGGGAGACGTGGCTGCCGGAGAACGATGTGGTTGTCTGGGACCACTCGCTGCCTTTGACTGAGCGGCTGGAGGTCCTGCATAGTACTGATGCGCAAGACGTGGACCGGGAGGCTTTTGATCTCACCAGCCCCGATACGCTTGTCTACTTCGGCCGGCACGCGATCAGTCCTACCGGCGATAGGGAACCAACGCTAGAGTGCTTCGCGTTCCGCTCCAGCGACCGGGGCCACAGCTGGGAATCCGTGCCTACGCGGGTGTCACCACCACCGGGCTTCAACTTCGCCTCTTTTGACAGTGCGCCGCTCACCGTGCTGGCCGACGGCACGGCAGTAATGCCGGCGTGGCTGGACAATCGCAACACCGGCGGAGACAGCGACTATGTGGGGGCGGTCATCGGTCTCTATGGCTCCGATGACAACGGCCTGTCCTGGCAGTACCTGGCCGAGGTAGCTAACGATCCTACCCTCCGCGGCCGGCCGGGTTACGCAAACCTCGTGCTGTTGCCCAGTGGCCGGTTGCAGTGCTACATCAACCAGATCGGCGGCATCCGCCATGCCCTGGCGATGACCTACTCCGACGACGGCGGCTATAGCTGGAGCCAGCCACAGCCCCTCGTTGTCTGGGGCCAGTCCCCCTGGGCATCCCTAACGCGGGACCACGCCTGGTCAGGGGCGGTGCGGCGGGGAGTGCTCTACCGCTCGCCGTGGCCGCTACGCCTGCGCGATGGCCGGATTGTGGTGGTCTTCGGCCGGCGCCACGCGCCGTTTGGGATGGGCCTGATCGTCAGCGAAGACGATGGCGCCACGTGGTCGGCCGAGGCGGTCATTCGCGCCGATGCCAGCGACGCAGACCTGGCGTACGCAGTGGCTACCGAGTTGGATGATGGGCGCATCTTCACCGCGTACTACTATATGGAAGACGACGGCAACAACTTCGGCGGCACCCGCCATATCGCGGGCAGCGTGTTTCGCCTCCAGTAAGAAAGCGAGAGAGTCAGCTGACGTCGTCCTTAGTAGAGAGCGGGGTCGTTGCCTTTGGGAACGTGTTTGAAGTAGTCCCCGGTCTCGGTGCACCACTCGCGTAGAAAAGATCGCATCCTCACCAGGTCCGGAGTAAAACGAGAGCTCGAAGCGAGGTTCACCATCTCACCTGGGTCGGTTTGCAGATCAAACAGCTGCTCGCGATACCGACCCCATTCGTAGATCACGTACTTCATATTGTCTTCGAAAGCCGCACGGCCCACCATGCCGTAATCATGGCGGTCGGTGACGACCACGAGCTGCTGGCGCCAGGAATCCTCGGCTTCCTTCGATCCTTCCACCAGCGGTCGAAGAGAGCGGCCCTGTAGCCCTGCTGGTGGATCAGTCTCGGCATAGTCGCAGAAGGTCGGCAAGATATCGAGCCCGGTGGAGACGAAAAGATTGGACAGGCCAGCTTCGCTTCCGGATGGCGGTTTGAGGACGAACGGCACTTTTAGCGCTTCCTCGTAAAGCACGTTCTTCCACAGCCATTGATGGGCGCCGGCGCAGTCGCCGTGGTCGCTGATGAAGAGAACGAGGGTGTCGTCGTACTGTCCTGAGTCACGCAGGGCGTCGAGCACGATTCCGATCTGCGCGTCCGCCATCTCGATCATGCGGAAGTAGGCGTTGCGGTATCGTCGCCACCAATTGGGATCGTCGATCGGTTGGGGCGCCGCGTAGGCCGGCGAGTGGCCGCCGAGGTAAGCCTTGACGCACTGGGGCGTAAAGGGCGCCATGTGGTGGTTTGGCGGCAGGATCGGACAGTCGTGGATGGGGCGTTCTTCGACGCCGCCGAGATAGGTGTCCTGGTCCCGAGCCCACTGGTAGATATTGTGCGGGTTGATGAAGGAAGACACCAGAAAGAACGGATTTTCGCTTTGGCTGCGTCCGCGCTCCTCCAGGAACTCCGCCGAACGCTGGGCAGTGATGTCATCGCCTTTGGGGGAGAGGGGTTGATAGCCGCAGATATCAGGGTCCTCAGTCACGGCGAACGCGCGATTTCCGGCGTAATAACAATCGTAACCAGCCTTGGAGAGGATGCGGCCGAGGGTTTCTTCCGGATTGGCGATTCGGTTGTCGTCGTTGAATTCGACCTGATGGGGCATCCTGCCTGTGTGGAGACTGTTGCGCGCGGGAGCGCAGGACGGCGCTGCACAGTAGGCGCGCTCGAAGCGGATGCTGTCAGCGGCGAGGCGATCCATCGCCGGCGTCGAGATCTCGACGTTGCCGGCGCAGCTCATGGCATCGGCCGACTGTTCGTCGGTAAAGATCAGCAGGATGTTGGGCCGGTTGCTCATGGGTTTCTCCCGTAAAGGGTGAGCGCTGAATTGATCATCGGTGACCGTCTCAATAGTAACCAGACAACAGTAACCCGTCGACCGATCGTTTGTCCGATTCGTCCGGCTGTCTCAATATACTGTGCCTGGAAACCGACTGGCCCTGAGCCCTATTCGAGTGACTAATGAGACGACTCCACATCTTGTGCGCCGGCAATCCGACGCCGACCGCGGAGCTGGCAACTGAGTTCCGCTCTCGGCAGCCACATGGAGCCCTGGTTGAAGTTGCTCGTTTACCGCGTTGTCTGTGACGGGCTCAGCATCGTCTTTGCCACCGACACAAAACCGTGTCCGCCGCCGATCGAGCTCACTTGCGGCGCGGATGTGCTCGTCATCACCTGCTGGGATCACCAGGAGATCGTCGATCGCGACGATGTGGCGAAAGCGATGAGCGGCACCCGCGACGTCGCCGAAATCGCCGCTGAGGCGGGCGTCAGCCGTCTCGTGCTGACGCACTTCTGCGAAGGCTTCACCCAGCCGGAGTCCCTCGAGCGCGCGCGACGGGCGATTGCCGACATATACGACGGCGAAGTCGTCTTCGGCAACGAGCTGATGGTCCTGGATCTTTGACTGCATTGGCATCGGAATCAGCAGAATGCGACCGAACATCACTCCGCTCCCCCTGATTCAGCAGTCTGCACCCTTCAGCGATCCCGACTGGCTCTTCGAAGTCAAGTATGATGGATTCCGCAGCCTGGCATACATAGAAGACGGTACGTGCCGGCTGGTGTCTCGCAAGGGTAACACCTACCAGCGGTTCAAGGACCTATCGCGAGCTTTGACAGCGGTAGAGAGCGGGACGATCCTCGACGGCGAACTGGTCTGCGTTGACGACGAGGGCCGGCCTCAATTCTACGACCTGATGTTCGGACGTGCGCCCGCACACTTCTACGCCTTCGACATTCTCATGGTCGACGGCCAGGACCTGCGAGACAAGCCCTGTGTCGAGCGGAAGCAGGTGCTGAAGGACCTCGTCGAGAAGGGCCCTCAGCGGCTGCACTACGTGGACTATGTTGACGGCGAGGGCAAGCAGCTGTTCGACCTGATCTGCGAGCGGGATATGGAGGGCATCGTTGCGAAACCCAGGGCGAGTCCGTATCGGGAATTGAAGGGCAGGAGTCCATGGATCAAGATAAAGAACCCTGACTACTCGCAGGCTGAGGACCGGGGAGAGCTGTTTCATCCCAACCCGGCACCCGAGGGGGCCTGATCGGCTCGATAGCCCAATGGAGACCGCACATGCGGCCAAGAAACCTGCGGCATCGATCTACGACGAGGCGCTACGTCGGCTAGGTGTCTCCGCGGCTGAGACGCTCTTTGTCGGAGATGGTGGCAGCAATGAGCTGTCTGGCGCCTCCGCCGTAGGCATGAAGGCCGTGCTCTTCCGCCCGGAAGAGATGGATGTGTTCAGACCCGAGGCCGAGGAATGGTCGGGAAAACCGTAGCATCAACTTTGAAGTGCGACACTCAGGGATTGTAGTACTCCTCTGGGGTTAGATATCCGAGTCGTTTTCGTGGTCTTCGGTTGAGTTTTCGTGCGATGGCGTTGCAGTCGTACTGGGTGAGGTCGGCCATGCTTTTTTTCTTGGACAAGTACTGTCGAATGAGGCCATTGGTGTTCTCGTTGGTGCCTCGTTCCCAGGCGTGATGGGGATTGGCGAAGTAGAAGCGGGTATCGGTGACGCGCTCGATGTCGGCGTAGCTGTGGAATTCGGTTCCGTTGTCTGCGGTGATGGTGTGTACGGGGCGGGGTTGGCGGTGGATGAGCTGGAGAGTCCGTCGGCTGAGCTCGTCGGCCGTTCGCGCGTTGAGCTTTCCGATCTCGACGTACCCGGTCTTTCGTTCCACGAGGGTGACGACGCACGGCCTGCCGTCGCCGAGCATTGTGTCGGCCTCCCAGTGTCCGACGCGGGAGCGGTTGTCGGCCGCGGCGGGTCGGTCCTCGATCGGCCTCTTTCCGGCCAGTCGTCCTCGAGAGTCGTAGGTGCCGTGTCGCTGTACGTCGTAGTTTGGTGGCGCCGCGCAGGTGCTGGTAGAGGGAGCCACCGCGTCGTTTGTCAGCCCAGACGTGACGATAAATGGTCTCGTGGCTGATCTCGAGGATTCGGTAGCGACGGAGCCATCCAGCGATCTGCTCGGGGCTCCAGTCGTTCTTGAGCAGTTCCTGGACGAGATCCCAGTCAGCGGTGGAGAGGCGGAAGTTCCGCCGCGAGTGCGACCGCCTGGTGCGCGCGTAGCCGTGCGCCTGCAAAGGCCGGTAGAATCCATCCGCTCGCCCGCGGTTGCGTTGGACCTCTCGATAGATCGAACTTGGATGCCGTCCAAGGGTCCGTGCGATCTCAGCCACGGTTACCTCTTTTCGTCTCAGTGCCCAAATGATGTATCGTTCTTCACAGGTGATCTGGTGATACGCTAACGTAGCCTCCCTTCCTTTAGCCGGGTTAGGAGACTACAGTATCCCAGATCGCCTCTTATCGCACTTAGTATGTGAATTCGCGAACCCAAATACTTGCCTTGCCTGACGTCCTGAGACTGGTTGGCGCTTAGATCACCGTCGTTGCGCAGACAGACAATCACGCGCGGGACTCGAGAATGCCTGTCACACTTGTAGAGAGATACAATCCTGCGTGGCCCAAGTGGTTCGAGACCATCCTGGCGCATCTCGGTCAAGAGATAAACGACGCTTGTCTACGGATTGATCACGTTGGCAGTACCGCTGTGCCTGGAATGACCGCCAAACCGGTCATAGACCTGGACCTGGTGATCGGAGACGGTGAGTTCGAAATGATCCAGGGACTTTTGGCCAGCCGTGGGTACTATCATCAGGGAAATCTGGGTCAAGGTCCAGTTTCAGTTGAAACAAATCACAGGCTCGGGTGAGTGTGTCAGCCCATCATCGCGAGCTGTTTGATGCCGAGTTCGGCTTGTATGGCTTGCCGGAGCATCGGCAGATGGCGATAGCCCTTGACCCTGCGCAGACGTGGTTCGATGTCGAGCAGTGCCGTGGCTACCCAACGGTGACGCTGTGATGAGTTGGTCCAGCGTCGCACGTTGTGTGTGAGCTGCTCCAGGAGACTGTTGACGTTCTCGATGCAGTTGGTGGTGCGGAAGGAATCCTTGAGCATCGGCGTCAGTCCCAACCGATGGAGTGTGAGGGTCTCTTCCATGCCTTCCTCGAGGCTGTGTAGGGCGGACTGATTCATCAACTTCAAGCCCGGTTTGAGCGCGTCCAGTGCCGCCTTGGCCGCCTCGTATCTCGGTTTGCCGTAGGCCGCCTCCATCTTGCGACCCATACCGGACTGCTCGCTTTTGGACAGATACGACACGACGTTCTGGCGCTTGTGATACTGGCAGCGCTGCACGCAGGCATGTCCTTTGAGCACCGACATCACCGCCTTGTAAAGCCCCTTGGCGCCGTCGATGACGACCAACAGTCCGGCTTCGTACTGCATACCGCGTTCGACCAGATCGGACAGGAAGCGACGGCAGACGCGCTCGTTTTCCGTGGCCGCCTGCACGAAGCCAAGAGGAATCTTCTGTCCGTCGAGGGTGACGCCCAGGGCGATGATGATCTCCTCGTCCGCGAAGCTCTTGCCGTCGAGGAATAGCGCCACCAGATCATATCCTTCCAGGGATCGCTCCTGGAATTCAGCCAGCTTTCGAGCCGTGCCTTTCACGTAACGACGGGACACCGATGAGGATGACAGACCAAAGGCCTCGGGTACGGCCTCAGCGCAGGCCTCGTAGTTGCGCGTGGCGATGCCCTTCAGCATCCGCAACAGCAGACCTTCGTCCATCTGTCGAGGCGTCTGCAGTGCCTGGTAAACATCCAGCGGGACCTCGGTATGGTTGGCCACGTTGCGCACCCGCGGCACATCGACGGGTAGTTTCTGGTCGGCCAGGTACACCGACCCGAGCTGAGACCCCCAGCGGCGTAACGGCTGATCCGACCCCTTGCGCTGATACCGCGGCCCAGCCAACTCAACGACCGCTCTTTGCAGCTCCTCCGCGACCGCCTGCAGCCCCAAGGGAATCAGCCATTGGATCGCCTCGATCCGGCCATGGTACTGTTCCGACTGGGGGACGATAAACGTGAACCCGTTCTCAAAAAAGCGTGGAGATCTGAACCGGGGCGGCGAACTTGACCTGGGGATTCGAATCCTCGCCCACGACGGCGATGCGAAGGAAGCGGGCGTGCCAGAGCTATACGAAGCATTCAAGAGCGAAATGAACCGATAGCGACGGGGTGTATGGACCGAACATCAACGCATTTGGGGCCTACCTGTATCCCGCACCGGGGTCAACGGGTACGAATTAGCCGGTTTCAGGGCTCTCAAATGAATGACAGGCTTTCGGATATCGGCATGAGATGGTTGTGCGTGGTCCTGGGCTTTGTGCTGCTGGGGGCGGGATGCAGAGCGTCGACCAAGTTCGCGGGAACTCCCGCGCCAGGGCGACCGGAGAACAGCCTGTGGAAGATCGGTACCCCCATCGTCTGGTACATGCAGGGCCCTGGGGCGGGCGGCGAGGAAAGCATCTGGATCGAAGGATCTTCACCGCCGAAACAAGAGACGGAGGAATCCGGGCCTCCTCGATTCGAGAAAATATCGCCGGCGGTCGCCAGGAAGCTGGCTGAGGGCGGTTTCAACCTGATGTTCTGCCGGAATGTTGAGGACCTGGACAGTGCTCACGCTCACGGGCTGCGTGGGATGCTGGATGTTCATGAGGGGGAGCCACCGTGGCGGAATGTGTTTGACACGAGTGCGCTGGACGACCCGGAGTGGCTCGCGAAACTCGATGCGCTCTTGGAAAAGGGTCAAGGACCATCCGGCGATGTACGCTTACACTATCTACGATGAGCCGGGCGCCAAGGAGTTTCCGGCGTTGGGCAGGATGGTGGCCTACGTTCGCGAGCGTGATCCTGAGCACATGGTCCACATCAATCTGTTTCCCACCTACGCCAGCGCCGCGGCGCAGGGCACCTCGGGCGATAAGGTGTCCGCCTACCGGGAGTACCTCCGCCGGTTCATAGAGGTCGTGAAACCCGACTTGATCAGCTATGACCACTACCACATGCGACACACGGACAGACCATACGATGGCAGTGACTACTTCCTGAACCTGGCCCTCGTCCGGGAGGCGGCGGTGAAGAACGGCCTGCCCTTTCTCAACGTCATCCAGGCTGCCGCGATGGGTCCGGGCTGGCGTACGCCCAACGGCGACGAGGGAAGATTCCTGGCCACCACTACGCTGGCCTACGGCGGCCAGGGCATCTGCCAGTTCGTCTACAACGCCTATGAGGGGGCAGAGCATTGGGGCGGGATTGAGAATCCGGATCGTACGCTGACCCCGCTGGGCAAGGCCGTGCGGCAGATCCACCCCGAGTTTGTTGCCATCGGCGAGAAGCTGCAGCCGCTGACTTCCCTGGCGGTGTATCATCTGGGCACCGTTCCCGAGGGCGGGGTGGAACTGCCTGCCGACGCCGGCTTTACCGTGGACCCCGCGGTGGCTGCGGACAAGGCGAGTGGTATTCTTCTGGGCTACTTCGGTACCACCGACGACCCCTCCCATGTGCTGGTGGTGAACCTGGACTACACCAGGGACGTGACCACGACCGTAGTCGGTCCGGGGCCACTGGAGGTGTTCGACGCCGAGGAGCGGAAGTGGAACAAGGCCTCGGACCGGTCGCGGGCGACCGTGAGCCTGATGCCCGGCGGCGGCAAACTCGTGCGCCTGCGGGCAAGGCCTAGCACTCTTCTTCTGGAGGCATGGAGATGAGCGAAGTGCTGAGCGACTACATCGCCGCTTGCTCACTTGAGCCGCATCATCCATCGCTGAACCTTGGAATTTGGTCGGCAGAGCTTGGCAAAGCCCGTATTTCTGGGGGTGAGCTCATTACGTCTGATACGTCGACCGACGACCACCGCGGGGGGCGAGGGCGGTACTACCGTCAACGACTTACTCCGGAGGAGTTCGGCCAGGGTACCGATCTGCGGATCGAAGCAACATTGCGGGTGCTGCAGAGCATCGGTAGCCCGGCGGCCACGTGTGTGGCCGTTACCACGATCGACGGCAAGACCTTCGGCGTCGGATTTCTCGAGGAGCTCGTCTCGCTCAAGCCCGGTCAGGTCGTCTTTTTCGCTGATGGTGGTGAAGCGTTAGAGGGCTTCGGCGAGTATAACTGGCCCGACTGGCTGCTCAAACCGGTGGTGCTGGGCAGCTACGAGATCCCGCTCGACGTGACGCGAACCTACGTGCTGGAACTCCTTGGACGCGGGAGGGAAGGGAACCCCGTGGTTCGTCTTTCGGTCCAGGACGCGGGCCTCGAGCCCATGGAGGTCCCTCTGGCTGAGCTCAGGAGTCGACCCGCATTGCCGGGCGTCCTGTTCGGCCATCCGGTGATCCACGGGCGCGGCACGGCTGTTTGGCAGCGGTTGACGATCGGCACTACGATCGACCCGATTCGTGTGGCCGACACCGCCCGTCATATTGGTCAACAGCGGCAGCTGTTCCTGGATGATTGGATCATTGAGCAATCCGAAGGACTTGAGCGTCGCCTGGGTCATCCGGTGAAGCACCCGGAAAACCCAGTTCTCAAGCGTGAAAAGCCGTGGGAGGCAGTGCAATGCGACTTGTACGGCAGCGCTTTGTGGGACCCGCAGAAAAAGAAGCTTCGCCTCTATTACGAGGCCAAGGGTAATCCCGATGAACCAGACGACAAGCTCGCCTATGCCGAATCAACCGATGGCGGACGCACGTGGGTCAAGCCAGAACTCGACCTGTTTCCTTTCCAGGATCACGAGCGAACTAACCTCGTCTGGCTCCCGATGGGCCAGGCGCTGGCCGGGCCGTGCGTGTTCTATGATGGGCACGACGCCGACCCGGCACGTCGGTACAAGCTGTTTACCGGGGATTATGGGTACGACCCCGATCACGCGGAGACGAAGGGGATCCATGTGGCGTTCTCAGCGGACGGCATCCACTGGAAGGGCTCGAGGCTCAACCCGGTGGCGAAGTTTGCCAGCGATACGGGCCAGTGCGCTTTCTGGGATCCCCAGATCAACAGGTATGTGGCCTATGTGAGAGCCAAGCTTGAGAATTGGCGGCGGTGTGTGGCTCGTATCGAAAGCGAGGATTTCGAGCACTGGACACAGCCGGAGATCTGCTTCCCCCCGCCGGTGTTTCAATACTACAGCATGGGCGTGACCCGAGCTTGGCTCAAATGGTGTGTAAACGACTCAGGCGGCGATCTTCTTCCTTTGCGCGATGGGTGATCCGTTTTCGTAGCACTCCCCGGCGTAGACGTCAGCCATGAGATGCGGTGCATTGAGTCGCCGGAATCGTTTCCCGGCCACCATCAGTACCCGCCAAATGAGGGCGGTGGCATTGGCCACCTTCCTGTATCGTTTGGCCGCATTGGTTCGCAACCGTACCGAAGCGAAGGGACTTTCGACGACGTTGGTGGTGCGCAGGTGTTGCCAGTGGGCCTCGGGAAAGTCGTAGAATGTCACCATACGGTCCCAATCGCGCTCAAGGATATCGACGGCGTCTGGACACTCGCGGCGAAACCGTTTGGCGAATTGATCGCGACGTTTCGTCGCTTCCTGACGGGTCGGCGCGTACGGGATCTGTGTCAGCAGGTGCCGCCCTTCGACCTGCACGCGTTTTGGCAGCTTATCCAGCACGTTCAGGATGCGGTGATTCCAGCATCGCTGTTCAGCCGTCTCCGGCCAGACCTCTGCCAGGGCCGCCCAGATACCCAGGTGCCCATCCGCCACCAACAACTTCGCCACGCTCAGTCCGCGGTCACGCAGATCGCGCAGTACGCCCGCCCACGACTCTGTCGATTCGCGATAGCCCGGGACAATCGTCAGGACTTCTTTGCGCCCATCGCTCATCGCGCCGATGACCACCAGGAGAGCGGCTTTTTGCTTCTCGAGACCGGCTTTGACGTAGATCCCGTCCGCCCAGGCGTAGACGAGCTCGCGGTCATCCAGTCGTCGGCTGCGCCAGGCGTTGTATTCGACGATCCACTTCTCACGCAAACGAGCGATCGAGGACGCCGACAAAGGCGCTCCCTTGCCCAGCAGGCCGCGCAGCGCCAGCTCGAAGTCGCCCTGAGACAAACCGTGCAGGTAAAGCTCTGGCAGCAGCTGACCTATTTCTTGGGTGCGCCGGGCGAACAGCGGCAGTACCGCACTCTCAAATCGCTCTTCCAGACCCCGCACCCGAGGGCGTTTCACCTCGATCGTGCCCGAGGTCAAGGACAGTCGCCGCCGCTTCCCGTACCCATTGCGGTAGCCGCCGGCTGCGTCCAACGGTGCCTGTCGCTCGTACCGTGACCGTCCCAGCGCATGGGTGACTTCTTCATCCAGAACCGACTGCATCAGCGACTGAATCTGCGAGCGTGTCCACTCTTCCAGCGTTTCGAACGTGGGCATGGACATTTCCGTCGTGCTCGGCTTAGGTTGTGCCATGGCGATTCTCCTCTTCCTGCCGGGATAGCCCCGGCGTTTGTGATGGCTAATTACAAAGGAAGGGTAGGATCGCCGTCTGTCTATTTCCACACCTTCTGATTATAGCTCGGTGACCCCCTATGAGGGGATCTATATCGGTACGCCGTGGATTGTGTGGGAGAAATCAAAGGATCGCACGGTCCATACGCCTGTCATCTCACCGGGCCTGGGTGTAAGTCGTGACGGCTGGAATTGGCAACGGTATATTCAATCGGTCAATGCAACATTCTCCCCACTAATCTAATCATAGGAGATGTTGCACATGGCTCAAATGGGACGACCAGGATTGTCCGCGTCACAGAAGTTGGAGGTATGGCGTCGATGGAAGAGCGGCCAGTCGCATAGCGATATTGGTCGGGCGCTCGGGAAGCATCCGGCGTCGATTCATGGTGTCATCGCCGCCAATGGGGGTATCGTACCAATGCCGCGTCGACGCTCTCGATGGGCTCTTGGCTGGGAAGAGCGTGAAGAGATCTCTCGAGGTATCGCTGCGGGAAAATCGATACGAATAATTGCGGCCGCTGTTGAGCGTGCACCCTCGACGGTTAGCCGAGAGATTGCCCGCAATGGCGGGCGGCAGAAGTACCGAGCAAACGTCGCTGACCAAGCAGCCTGGACGCGCGCCAGCCGGCCGAAATGCTGCCGACTCGCATCCAATCTTCGTTTGCGGCGAGTCGTGGCGGACAAGCTACGCCTGAAGTGGTCACCTGAGCAGATATCGGGATGGCTGAAGCGGGAGTATGCGCTTTTAGGAAATATGCAGATATCCCACGAAACGATCTATCGAACTCTCTTCATCCAGGCACGCGGGGCACTCAACAAGGACCTCATTGCGCATCTGCGGACGCGAAGGATGATGCGGCGATCCAAGAAGGCAAGCACACGCGATCAGCCGAGAGGCCGGATCGTCGACGCCGTATCCATCAGCGAGCGGCCTGCCGAGATCGAGGACCGCGCCGTTCCCGGCCACTGGGAGGGAGACTTGATCTCGGGGTCGAACAACACGCACATCGCCACGTTGGTGGAGCGGCAGTCTCGGTTCACGATGCTCGTGAAGCTCAACGGCAAAGACACCGAGACCGTTGTCAGAGCGCTGATCAGCCAGGTGAAACGACTCCCCTCCGCGGTGCGGTTGTCCCTTACCTGGGATCGGGAATGGAGCTAGCAGCCCGTGGCGCCTCGTTTGGGAAGATTTGGGGTGGCCTGAGATTCGTGGTGCGAGTTGCCGCCAATGGCGACGAAAATCGAGCAGTGCCCGAGAGTTGAACCACGGGCGGCGACAAAGCGCGCCAAGGCGCGAAAACCTGAGTGATGAGAGACGAAATGAGGGAAAACGCCTTCCTCATACCCCTCGGAGTGCCCGCACCGAAGAGGGTGCGCATGAGGAGGCCGAAATTGCAGCCGCACACGTGAATGACGAGGCGTTTGAGGATGTTTTGTCGGCCCCGAAGAAACAGCCGTCGCATACCGCCGGTTTCGAACAGATGAGCATACGGGCGTTCGAGCAGCTCGCCGCGCTTACGCCGCAGCGCCTGCCCGCGGTTGCCGCGAATGCGTCGGCGATTGGCATACACCGCCTGTTGTGCTTCCGCTTTGTCCTTCCAATCTCGACGCCCGCGATCCGGTTCGGAAATGTAGCTGCGAATGGCACTGGCTTTGAGATCGACCAGCACCTCGTTGCTGTGATACCCCTTGTCGGTGACGACTTCCGACAACGGTTTGGGATGCAGATGCTTCCTGGCCTCGGGATCCTGCGACACGGCCTCCAAGTTCAATTCGGTTCGCACCAGCATCCACGGCAGCGATTCGGTGTCGCCTTCATCGGCACTCGGCAGACTCACGGCGACGATCGCCTGGGTGTCCATGTCCACCGCCGTCTCCACCTTGTGCGCCAGATGGGTGCGACGATCCTTCGTTTTGGTAATGCGGGCATCCGGATCGTGCGGGTGTTCCCAGTCCTTATTGGACGCTTTCTTCGGGCGCTTCTTGTCGATTCTGGCCAGATCCTCTCGCGTTGGCGTCTCGATGCCCGAGGCCTTGGCCAACTTCGTGAGAAACTCCTCGTAACTTTCGCCCGTGTCCCGGCGCACGATGCTGCGCATGGCGGCGTTGGCATCCAGCGTCGTGGCGTCGACGCCCAGCGTCTTCCCCTTCAGCAGGTTCGATGTGGCCAGCACCTTCAACACCCACTCGAAGACCTCATGATGCGTCTGGAAGTCGATCAGCCGGCGCGTGCGAGACACCGTCGAATGATCGGGCGTAGCCTTGTCGAGCTCGTAGCCGAGGAATGCCCGCAACGACAGCGAATCGGCGACGCGCCAGGCGATCTCACGCTCCGAGTCGATGCCCTCGAAATAGCCGATCATGAGCAGGCGGAAATAGACCCCGGGCGGGATGCCGGGCCGACCGACGCCCTCGGCGTAAAACGTCGTGCACCGCTCTTCCACAAACTCGTCGAATCCGTGCTTGTCCAGCACCTCATTCAATCTCTTGTAAAAAGGATGTCCCGGAGCCCTCAGGTGCTGCGTCGCCACCCACAGCTGAGCTTGGCTCGCGCGCTTCCGTTTTCCCAACGCCATGACAGCATCTCCCCTGCAAGGTTGATGCTCAAAGGTAAGGAGAGGCTCCTCATCCGCGCCGCAAGAAAATCACCGACTTTCACCACATGCTGCTAGCTCGGCACAAGGAGTTCTCGATCGCAACTGACGTCGAGGTGTATTTCTGTGATCCTCAGAGTCCCTGGCAACGAGGCACAAATGAGAACACGAATCGCCTTCTTCGACAGTACTTCCCGAGGAAGACCGATCTGTCGCTATTCTCCCAAGCCGACCTGAACAGAGTCGCTCTTCAACTGAACCAGCGCCCGCGGAAGACGTTGGGGTTCGTTTCACCCGCAGAACGCTTCAATGAAGGTGTTGCGTTGACGAAGGTGTTGCGTTGACTGGTTGAACTCGCGGGCGCTCCATCTCGAGAGCCGACGCGCAACACCGGATCCGCACAGATCGCCACCGAGTTGGAGGACCCCCACACCGATCTCGAGCCTCTCTTCGAAGAAGCGACGCCGACCGAAGAGGCCGTCGTCGATGCCGCCGCTGGACCGGTCGCGGAGGAGAAAGCCGTCGTCGACGACCGCAGTCGCGCCGAGGGCGTGTATGACGATCTGGTCGCGGCAGCGGAGGATGTGTTCGCCGCAGCAGAAGCACACTCTTCGCCGGACGGCCCCTCGACGGTAGCCGCAGTGCGAGCCGCTCTGAACGAACTCGGGTCCGGTGATTTCCTCCTGTCTGTGACCGTGCGGCGCCGCAGCGAGGTACACTCCCTGGCCGAACGCAGCACCAACGTCGCCATTCTGGCGATGCGAGTCGGTATGGAGCTGGACTATGACGAGCGCCGCGGTTCCGCTGTGGGGCTATGCGGCCTTATGCACGACGTCGGGATGCTGACGATTCCCGACAAGGTGCTGGCATCGCAGCACCTCAACAGCAGACAGGTGGAGCTGCTGCACCGCCACCCGATGGAATCGCAGAAAATGGTCCAGTCTTTTGGCGAGGCGTTTCAATGGATCGGGAAAATCGTCGTCCAGGTCCATGAGCGGCAGGACGCAACTGGCTATCCAAAGGGGCTGCGCGGCGAACAGATTCACGAATTCGCCCGCGTCATCGGCCTGGTCGATACCTACGAGGCGATGGCGCAACCGCGAGCCGACCGCAAGGCCCGAGTCATCTACAACGCCCTGAAAGAAATCATCAATCTGCGAAACTCTCTGTTCGAACGGCGACTGATCAAGGCTCTCATCAATATCGTGTCCATCTTCCCCCTGGGCAGCCTCGTGAAGCTCAACAACTCCGAGATTGGTCGCGTCGTGGGCACGAGCCGGACGCATCCGACCAGACCGAGCGTAGATATCCTCATGGATCAGCAGGGCAAGCGCCTCGAGGAACCGCGTCACTTACATCTCGAGGAGGAGCCCATGCTCTACATCGTCGATCCCGCCATCGAAGAGCGCGTCCTGGTCAAGGGGCGTTCCTAGCGAAGCACTCCCCCTAGCGAAGCAAATCCCCTAGCGAAGCAAATCTTATAGTGTCGGTCGGTTTCATCGAAAGGATCCGCTCCGGATTGGCCAGGACCCGCGCGGCCATGATGGAGGGATTGGCGACTGTCTCGAGCTCCGCCGTCGTCGATGAAGAAGCTCTCGAAGAAATCGAGATCGCACTCATTCGGGCCGACGTCGGTGTCGATACATCGATGCAGGTCGTGGAGGCGATGCGCGAGCGCCTTCAGCAGGCGGACAGCGCCGGCCTCGAGGATGTGTTCGCCCTCCTCGAAGCCGAGCTGCAGATTCTGGTGGAATCGGATCGGGAGGCCTTCGATCCGGCGGCCCCGCTGGCCCACAAGCCGCATGTCATTCTCGTCGTCGGGGTGAACGGTGTCGGCAAGACGACGACGGTCGGAAAGCTGGCCCATCGCTACGGGGTGTGTGGCAAGCGGGTGATGGTGGCGGCATGCGACACGTTTCGCGCCGCCGCACTCGACCAGCTGGAGGTGTGGTCCGAGCGCGCCGGCGCCGATATCGTGCGCTCCCAGAGCGGCGCCGATCCGGCGGCCGTGGCCTTCGATGCGGTGTCGGCTGCGACGTCAAGGGATGCGGATGTTCTTATCGTCGACACGGCCGGCCGCTTGCACACGAAGGTCAACCTGATGGAAGAGCTGAAGAAGGTGCGACGGTCTCTCGGGAAGCAAGGTGGCGGGGCACCTCACGAGACGCTGCTCGTGCTCGACGCGACGACGGGTCAGAATGCGCTCTCGCAGGCGCGGCAGTTTCACGAGGCAACGGGGGTGACTGGGTTGGTGCTGACGAAGCTGGATGGTACTGCAAAAGGGGGGATCGCGTTGGCGTTGTGTCAGGAATTGGAGGTTCCGATCAAGCTGGTTGGTTTCGGAGAAGAGATTGATGATCTGCAGGCGTTTGATGGAGGGGCGTTCGTTAGGGCGTTGATGGATAGATAGGGTGGGGCCCCGTGAGAGGGCGGACTGGCATGCCATTCTCACTCATTAACCGAATCGCCTCGTCCGATTCGGCCACATCCCTGTGCTCACGCGCCATCCCTGGCGCGCTCCGAGGTTTTCGCCCGCAGGCCGTCATCCTGACGGCCAGACTGCGAGCTCTCAATCCGTTCGAACGGCATGCCAGTCCACCCTACTGCAGGTCCGCATTTTTCCCCACCACCACAAAAAAAAGAAAAAGAGGGCACCGATTGGAGGTGTCTTCGGATCGTGTCACCTTTTTGGATGCGCAGGTCGGGCGAGGTCTTGCCGTCCACCGGGGGAAGCCTCCAGGCGCGTCGCGCCGTCTCTCAGCTCAGCATCTCGATTGCGCGTTCGATTTCGGCGATTACTTCGGCGTCGGCCTCTGAGTCCAGTGCGTTTTTGAGGGCCGTCTCGGCTTCGGTCCCGCCGAGTTTTCCCAAAGCCCAGGCGGCGTGGCCGCGGATGAGGGGCTCATCGTCATTCAGCGCGTCGATCAAGGCTGGGATGGCGGCGGGAGATCCGGAATTCCCGAGGGCGACGGCGGTGTTGCGGAGGAGTCCGCGGCGTTTGGCGCGTTTGACGGGGTTGTGGCGGAACTGAGCGTTGAAGGCGTCGCGATCCATGCCGAGGATCCGCGTCAGCGACGGGTTGTCCAAGCCGTCGCGTGGCTCGAGGGCTGGCTCGCGTGTCGGGGTTGGCTGTTTGTTCCAGGGACAGACGTCCTGGCAGATGTCGCAGCCGAAGATCCAGCTGCCCATGTCGTGGCGCAGGTCGACGGGAATGGCGCCTTTGAGCTCGATGGTGAGGTAGGAAATGCAGCGGCGGGAATCCAGCACGTAGGGCTCGGGGAAGGCGTCGGTCGGGCAGGCCTCGAGGCAGCGGGTACAGCTGCCGCAATGATCGACGGCGGGCTCGTCGTACTCCAGCTCCAGATCGGTGATGATCTGGCCCAGAAAGAAGTAGGAACCGTCGCGTCTGTCGATGAGACAGGTATTCTTGCCCCACCATCCGAGGCCGGCTCTGGCAGCCAGCTCGCGTTCGAGAACGGGAGCGGTGTCGACGGAGTAGCGACCTCGTACTGCGGGCCCGGCAATCTCGCAGATGCCTTTCCACAAGGCGGCGAGTTTTTCTTTCATCACATCGTGATAGTCGTCTCCCCTGGCGTAGGCGGCGATGCGACCTGTAGGAGGGTCCTCCGCCGGAGCATTTTTGTGACCATTGGCGCCGATGTAGTGCAGGCCGACGCAAATGACACTTCTGGCGCCCGGTACGATCTGCGACGGGTCCGTCCTCCTGTCCCGATTGCGCACGAGATAGTCCATCTCACCGGCGTAGCCGAGGGCGAGCCATCGTGCGTAGTATTCGGCACCTTCGAGGGGATCTGCCGGAGCGATGCCGACAAGGTCGAAGCCGATCGCCTTCGCCGCGCTGCGGATCTCAGCTGTGAGGGCGTTCCTGCCGTTCATGCGCGAGTTGACAGTGCCCGGGGGCTTGAGCCGCGCCCTCGTGCCGCTATTGGAAAAGTTCGACGATACGGTGGAAGACGAGCTGATTGAGGTCGTTGAAGGTAACGAGCACCATGATGCCGAGAATGATGACGAGGCCTACCTGCTGGAAGAATTCCCTTTGGCGCACCGACAGGGGTCGTCGCATGAGGGCTTCGAGTGCGAGGAAAGTGAGGTGGCCCCCATCCAGAACCGGTATCGGGAGCAGATTGAGGATCGCCAGATTGACACTGAGGAGCCCGAGGAAGTAGAGGAAATAACTGAACCCGCGATCAGCCGTGTCGCCAGCCATCTTGGCGATACGGATCGGCCCGCCCAGCTCTTTGTAGCGATCGTCCGAAAAAATCTGGCCGATGAAATCGAGAATGAGGGTCGACGCATTGTAGACAGTCGCGATTCCGAGCTCGGCGGCCTTGACGAATCCGACGGGAGACCTGGCGGTGTAGGGCATTATGCCGATGAGACCGACGACGGTATCCCCTTCAGTGTGCGCCTCCGGGGTTACGTCTCCTTCCATCACGCCGCCGTCGCGGATCCACGTGAGGGTTATCGTCTCCTCGGGGTGGCCGCTGATCTCTGTCTTCATGTCACCCCAGCTGTGAACGGTGATGCCGGCGACGGCGGTGATGCGGTCGCCTTCCAGCAAGCCGACCTGCGCCGCCGGCATGTCCTGCGAAACCCTACCGACAGTGGTGGGGATGAGGATCTGCAGGCCGTAGGCCAGCTCCTCTGAGGCGGGGAGCTCGAAGCTGTAGGTGCGTCCGCCACGGTCGACGTCGAGGACCACCCCACGCCCCTCCGTGCCATCGAGAGCTTCGGCGAGCTGACGCTCGTTGCTCACCGCCTGTCCATCGACGCTCAGGACGATGTCGCCGCGACGGATACCGGCGTGAGCGCTCGCCGAGCTCTCCGCGGGCGCCACGATCGTGCTGCCGATGGTGTCTACTCCGTAGGCGAAGAAGAGCGCGAGGAAGGCGACGAACGCAAAGGCGAAGTTCATCGCCGGTCCGGCAGCGATGACGGCCATGCGGATGCCGATGGATTTCGAAGGGAATTCCCAGGGCGCTCCCGACGATTCCTCGCTGCCGACGTCGGCCATACCCGCCACCTTCACATAGCCGCCGAACGGTATCCAGGAGATGCAGTACTCGGTCTCTCCATACTGAATGCCGATCATCTTGGGAGGATAGCCGAGAGAGAAGCGCTCGACTCGGATGCCCGACCACTTGGCCACGAGGAAGTGGCCGAGCTCGTGTACGAAGACGAGAACGCCGAGAGCGACGAGGAAATAGAGGATGGACGAAACGATCTCAGACATAGGTCATTACCAACAGGTAAAGATAACATAAGGGAAACGCGAAGAGATACGAGTCAAAACGATCGAGCAGCCCACCGTGGCCGGGAATGAACGCGGGCGCGTCCTTGACTCCGGCGTCGCGTTTGATGGCGGATTCGACGATGTCACCGATCTGGCCGCCGATGGCAACCAGCAGCAGCAGTCCGGCGAGTTGAGCCAGTGACAGGGGAACGAGCTGGTGAACGACGAGGGGGACGAAACCGGCGGCAACCCCGGCGCCGAAACCGACCACCGTCTTTGCCGGGCTGATGGATGGGACCAGTTTTCGCTCACCGAAGTAGTGGCCGAAGAAATAGGCGGCGGTGTCCGTAATCCAGATAGCCAGAAAGAGAATGACGAGGATGGAAGACGGATGGGACCACCCGAGCTGTGAGGTGTGCGCGGCAATCAGCAACGGCGTGCTGCCGAGTACGCCGACGTAGACGAACCCACCAACTGTGACAAGTGCATTAGAAGCGTAGCCCTCTACGCCAGTGCGCAGTGTGACCGTCGCTGCGACGAGGGTGATGATGACGAGCAGGGGAAGCAGCGAGCTCTCGGCGCCGCCACACTGCAGGTGGGCGCACCAAGCGACACTCACCACGACGCCGATTTTCGCGGCGGGTCGATGGCCGGCGGCTTCGGCGAAGCGATAGAATTCCCAGCATCCCCGACCGACGATGAGGACGACGAGGGCGAAGAGGGTCCAGCCACCGAGCCAGGTGAGGACGAGAACAAGAGGGACGAAAAGGCAGGCCGAGAGGGCGCGCCGCCCCAAATCGGGTGCCCCGACTGCCATGTCGAGGTTCAGGTCCCCAGCCGTCGATGGCGCTGCTGATAGTCCCTGATCGCTTCGTACAGATGGTGGCGGCGGAAGTCGGGCCAATAAACGGGGGTGAACCAAATCTCCGAGTAGACGATTTGCCAGGGCAGGAAGTTACTCAGGCGCATCTCACCGCTACAGCGGATGAGCAGGTCGGGGTCCGGCATCATGTCGGTGTAGAGCGATTCACCGAGACGGCGCTCGTCAATTTCGTCGGGAGAGAGGCGGCCCGCCACGACCTCCTCGGCAAGGGACCGGAACGCATCTACGAGCTCGCTGCGACCGCCGTAATTGATGGCCAGGTTCAGCACCAGGCCAGTGTTGCCAGCGGTCTCCTCGAGTGCTTTGTGCAGCGCCTTCTGAACCGCCTTCGGCAGGCCGTCGATGCGACCGATGGCGTTGAGGCGAACATTGTTGGCGTGCAGCTCCGGCGTCTCATCGCGCAGCGACTCCCGAAACCAGCGCATGAGTGTCGAAACTTCGTGACGCGGCCGATTCCAGTTCTCAGTCGAAAACGTATAGAGGGTGAGGACCTCGATGCCCAATTGCCCACAGGCTCTCACCATGTCTCGAACCGATTCGCGGCCATGTCGATGGCCCTCGGAAACACCCAGGCCGCGCTCTTTGGCCCAGCGTCGGTCGCCATCCATGATGATGGCGATGTGCCGGGGCAGGCCGCCGTCGTCGAGCTCCCGCTGAATTTTGATGTCTCGTTCGTCGTGTTGGGGATCCTCGCTGACCACCTCAGCGGGAGAAGAGCTGCGTGCCATGTCGTCCTTCGGAGAGTGATTTCAGACCCGAATCGGGTCCGATTCTTCGGAGCGACCTCAATCTACCGGCAGGTGATTGGATAGTCAACGCATGGGCGCGACAGGAAGTTGCTTGACACTCCGAAGAGGCGCCGATATACTGCGCCCATGCCCGCTGAAACCAGCAATGCAAAGGCTGAACTTCGCGCTGTTTGCCTCGAAACGCGGGAGCGAATGAGCGACGACATAGTCAGCAGTTCGAGTGCGGCGATTCGAGAGCGACTTTTCGCCACGCCCGAATGGAAAGGCGCCGATCTGGTGCACACGTATGTCGATTCCAAACCGAATGAGGTGGAGACGCGGGAACTGATTCGACTGAGCCTCGAGCATGGAAAACGAATGGTCGTTCCCATCGTCGCAGCGAGCCGCCAACCTCCTCTGCACCATGCGGAAATCCGCAGTCTCGAGGAGCTCGCGCCCGGACCATGGGGCTTGCTCCAACCAGCCGATGACGAGGCCGCAATGCAGGACGTCTCAGGCGTCGATCTGGTGCTCGTGCCCGGAATCGCATTCGACAGGCGTGGCGGACGGCTCGGTCTGGGACGGGGGTTCTACGATGGGTTTCTGGCCGGTATCGAGGCGCCGAGAATCGGTCTGACTTACGAGGAGCTCCTCGTCGAAGAGGTGCCCGAAGAGGAACACGACGAGCGCATGGACATAATCATAACGGAAGCGAACACCTACCACTGCCACAGTTAGTAAAACAAGGAGGTTGCGGACGTGATTCACGAATTGAGGATCTATCGACTCAAGCGAGGGAAGAAGAAGGCGTTTACGCGGGAGTTCAAGAAAGCGAAGCGCGAGTTCAACCAGTCAACGCAACATCTTCGTCAACGCAACACCTTCATTGAAGCGTTCTGCGGGTGAAACGAACCCCAACGTCTTCCGCGGGCGCTGGTTCAGTTGAAGAGCGACTCTGTTCAGGTCGGCTTGGGAGAATGGCGACAGATCGGTCTTCCTCGGGAAGTACTGTCGAAGAAGGCGATTCGTGTTCTCATTTGTGCCTCGTTGCCAGGGACTCTGAGGATCACAGAAATACACCTCGACGTCAGTTGCGATCGAGAACTCCTTGTGCCGAGCTAGCTCCATTCCTCGATCCCAGGTAAGGGACAACCGCACCGCGGAGGGGAGTCGTTTCACCTGGCTGATCAGCGCTCTGACAACGGTCTCGGTGTCTTTGCCGTTGAGCTTCACGAGCATCGTGAACCGAGACTGCCGCTCCACCAACGTGGCGATGTGCGTGTTGTTCGACCCCGAGATCAAGTCTCCCTCCCAGTGGCCGGGAACGGCGCGGTCCTCGATCTCGGCAGGCCGCTCGCTGATGGATACGGCGTCGACGATCCGGCCTCTCGGCTGATCGCGTGTGCTTGCCTTCTTGGATCGCCGCATCATCCTTCGCGTCCGCAGATGCGCAATGAGGTCCTTGTTGAGTGCCCCGCGTGCCTGGATGAAGAGAGTTCGATAGATCGTTTCGTGGGATATCTGCATATTTCCTAAAAGCGCATACTCCCGCTTCAGCCATCCCGATATCTGCTCAGGTGACCACTTCAGGCGTAGCTTGTCCGCCACGACTCGCCGCAAACGAAGATTGGATGCGAGTCGGCAGCATTTCGGCCGGCTGGCGCGCGTCCAGGCTGCTTGGTCGGCGACGTTTGCTCGGTACCTTTGCCGCCCGCCATTGCGGGCAATCTCTCGGCTAACCGTCGAGGGTGCACGCTCAACAGCGGCCGCAATTATTCGTATCGATTTTCCCGCAGCGATACCTCGAGAGATCTCTTCACGCTCTTCCCAGGCAAGAGCCCATCGAGAGCGTCGACGCGGCATTGGTACGATGCCCCCATTGGCGGTGATGACACCATGAATCGACGCCGGATGCTTCCCGAGCGCCCGACCAATATCGCTATGCGACTGGCCGCTCTTCCATCGACGCCATACCTCCGACTTCTGTGACGCGGACAATCCTGGTCGTCCCATTTGAGCCATGTGCAACATCTCCTATGATTAGATTAGTGGGGAGAATGTTGCATTGACCGATTGAATATACCAAGCGTTTCATGAAGAAGTACGGCGTCACCTTCGTGGCAGCATGGGAGAGCGCGGAAAAGGATGAATTCATCTGGATCCGATCGTTTCCGAGTGCCAAAACGCGCGACCGGGTGCTCAAGGCCTACTACAGCAGCCCGGAATGGCTGAAGATCGTCAATCTCATCAAGCCCAAGATCACGCGTCGGGACGTGAAACTGATGAACAAAGTCGCTTGAGCGAGTGATTGCCAGTTGCCGATGTGAAGGGCCACCAGTACAATTCACGGAAGCGCACCAATGGTCAATTTCCGTCGACTACATCGGTGACCGGAGGACGAAGTGTCGATTGATGCACCGCTGATCATAGGACCAGTTTCGGTAGCGCCCGGACTGCTGCTCGCTCCCATGGAAGACGTGTCCGACTTGCCGTTTCGCGTCATCTGCAAGCAAATGGGAGCGAATATTGTATACACCGAGTTCATCAATGCGGAGGGGTTGATCCGCAGCGACTCGCAGGTTTTGAGCCGGGCGCGGCGCAAGTTGGCCTTCCACGCGGAGGAGCGTCCCATCGGCATCCAGATCTACGGCGCCGCCGAGTTGTCGATGGAAAAGGCGACGCGCATCGCCGCCGCGTGCGAACCGGACATCATCGACATCAACTGTGGCTGCTGGGTGAGCAATGTCGCCTTGCGGGGCGCCGGCGCCGGACTTCTGAAGGAGCCGCAGCGCATGCGCGAGGTGGTGGCGAGCGTGATTGCCGCGACCGATTGCCCCGTCACCGTGAAGACGCGACTGGGATGGGACGGCTCCAGCATCCGCATCGTCGAGGTGGCCAGAATGCTGGAAGACATCGGTGTGCGCGCTCTCACCGTCCACTGCCGCACCCGGGCGCAGGGACATAAGGGCGACGTCGATTACAGCTGGATTCCCAGGATCAAGGACGCGGTGTCGATTCCCGTCATCATCAACGGAGACCTCATGTCGGCCGAAGACGTGAAAGACGCCTTCGACTCCACCGGCTGTGACGGCGTCATGATCGGCCGCGGCGCCATCCGCCACCCGTGGATCTTTCGCGAGGCGCGCCACTTCCTGGAATCGGGGAAGACGTTACCACCACCTGCGATCGAGGAGCGGATCGGACTCTGCCTCGAGCACCTGCGACTCTCAGTCGAGCACAAGGGGGAACGACAGGGAGTGGTGGGAATACGGCGCCACTACTCCGGGTATTTCCGGGGGTTGCGCGATGCGGCCAGACTCAGGGCGGAACTGGCTCAGCTCAAGACCGCACGCGATGTCGAGGCGCGACTCATGCAACTCGAGGCGTCGCCCGGCGCAGCGGGCGTGGCGAGTCCGGCTGCCGCCGCTTGATGGGCGAGCCCAGTCCCTTCGATCCGGCGTTTCCACGCTACGCACCGTCAACCCCCTTCCCACCGTATCGACACGTCCCCGGGGAGACACCTCACCCCCACACCGACCCCCTCGGTCACAGCTATGGAACGTCATCGAACCGCGATGCGCGGCCCCTCGATCTGAAGACCTGGCGCCAGAACGACACCTACCTCTACGGAGTCGATCTCTACAACTACGCCTACTGGTGGGAGGCGCACGAACAGTGGGAGGTGCTATGGGCGTTGGAAAAACGAAATGGTGCTTGCGGATTTTTCCTGAGGGGCCTGATCCAGGTATCGGCTGCATTTATCAAGTGGTGGCAGGACAACGATCGCGGTCTTTCGAATCTGTTCGAGAGGGCGCACTCGAACCTGGCGCAGGTCCCCGTGAACGAACCCTACATGGGCGTCGGCGTCAGCGATTTCATCGAAACGCTCAACAGCTTCTTCCGGGCCTATCCACGCGGGTCGAACGCATTGGGCCCAAGCGCCGATCCGGCGGCAATGCCGATGCTACGACTCCACAATCCAGCTGGCTCATCCGCCACCGGGTGAGTGTTGTCAGCTCGACGTGAGCGCGCGCCACTCTTCGAGCACACCGTTTGGTTCGAGGATCGACTCCACGAGGTAGCGAATTGCGGGGCCGAAGTAACGGCCGCGGCGCCAGGCCAAGCCGATCCTGCGGCTGAAGGACATCCCCTCGACATTCACTACCCGTAGCACTCCCACCGCGAGCGACTCGCCGACTGACATTCCGGGCAGGAAGGAGATGCCCACACCCGACTCCACCAGTTTCCGCATCGCTTCGGGAGAGCGCATTTCCATCACGACCCGAGGGGAGACGCCGGCCTCGGCAAAGCCACCGTCGACGAGTTTGCGCGACACTGAATCGGCGTGGAACAGGATGAGAGTCTCGGCCGCCACTTCGCGGGGAGTGATCGACGAACGCCTGGCGAATCGGTGGCCGTTCCCGACGACGAGGGGCATATCGTCGGTGAGCATGGCCATGGTTTGGATCTTCTCATCGTCGAAGGGCAATGTGATGATGGCGAACTCGGACCGGTTCGAGAGCAGATCGTCGACAAGATACCGGGATGGGGCGACCTGAATCGATAGCTCCATAAGCGGATAGGCGTTCAGATACGCCTTGAGGATCTGCGGCAACAGGTAGATGACAGCTGCGTCGATCGCACCGAACTGGAAGGCCCCTTCATCACGGTGGGTGTGACCTTCTCCCAGGCGTTCAGTCGCTTCCTCTACGAGGTCCTCTATCTGGAGGGCGTAGACCATGAGAGTGCGGCCCTCCAGCGTCAATTCAACGTGCCGACTATCGCGGTTGAACAGCCTCGCCCCGACATCTGTTTCCAGCTCGGCGACGCCGCTGCTGACCGTCGGCTGGGTCACGTGCAGCTGGCGCGCTGCCTGGGTGAAGCCGCCGGTTTGGGCGACGGCGAGGAAGTAGCGGAGATGCTGGAAGTTCATCAGAAGGGCTGG
>CBDBIJ010000043.1:0-29679 GCA_965205655.1 Candidatus Latescibacterota bacterium | reverse complement strand
ACAACAGGGCTCGGCCGTGGGTTCCTTCGCCCCCAACCGCAAGGCCCTCGAGGGAGCGCTCATCAAGTACAAATCGCCCATGAAGGGCGACGTCGTCGTGCCCAGGCTCATCCTCGATTCGGGCGTCCTGTTCGATGCCGGTGATGTAACGCTGAAGGCCGGGGCCGCTCAGGAGTTCCAGAAAATCGCCAATTTCGTCAGAATGTTCACCCCCTCGAAGCTGGTCATCGAGGGACATACCGATTCCGACGGCACGACCGCGGCGAATCAAAAGCTGTCAGAGACCCGCTCGGGAAGTGTGCGCGACTATATGATCCTGGAATACGACTTCATCACCGAGCAGATGATCGATGCGGTCGGATACGGAGAAGATCGGCCCATCGTAGAAAACGACACGCCTGAGAATAAGGCCCTGAATCGCCGGATCGAAGTGATCGTATGGGAATAGTCCCTGTGGACGCCGAATTTACGAAGGAGACACGCATGTCGATCGGTGCAGAGAAAGTGGTCATGGCGAAAATTGTTTCACTTGCTGTCCTCAGCTTTGCGATCCCGGTCAGCGGAGCTGTGAAGGGTATGGCCCTCGTTCCGGGAGGAAAGTTTGAAATGGGGAGCTTCGAGCTGATGGATTCAGGCCCCGTCCACCACGTTGAGCTGGACTCCTTCTACATCGACGTCACTGAAGTGACCGTCGGCGCCTATCGCGCCTACGCCAAGGGCGCCGGCAAGGCAATGCCCGCAGCGCCGGACTGGGGCTGGAAAACCGACCATCCGATGGTCAACGTCACCTGGGAGGACGCTCGGAGCTACTGCTCCGCAGCCGGCAAGAGGCTGCCCACCGAGGCGGAGTGGGAAAAAGCGGCCCGCGGAACCGACTCCCGCATTTTCCCATGGTCGGAAGGTAAGGCGGATGGCCGCGTCAACGCCCTAGACTGAGCGATGTCGTAATACTGTTGACAGTTTTAGAGTTTGGGGTGGTATAACAAGTGAAGGCCACCAGGGGTACCTTTCTGGGAGAGTTATCGCCAAACAACATCTCTCAGGGAAGGTGTCCCGATGACCCTCGAGGACAAAGTACATGCGACACGTCTCCTGGCGCTACAGCGAGCTGGAGAGCTCGGTAATGTCTCGGCAGCCTGCCGGGAGCTGGGGATTTCCCGCTCCCTGTTCTACCGCTGGAAAAATCGATATGAGCGCTACGGTCGGGATGGGCTTCACCCTCGACGTCGGACGACGCGCAGAGGACGTCCCCACAGCCTGTCGGTCCAGGACGAGCAGGTGATTCTGGCGATGGCACTGTCTCATCCCACCTGCGGACCCCGCTTCTATTCGCTGCAACTGGCTCGACAGCACCGATCCTTGTCGCCCAGCACGATCTATCGAGCGCTGCGACGCATGGATCTGGGAACTCGGCAGCAGCGACTCGTCGTCCTGGAACGACACAGTGCCCAGCGAGCAGGTCTGCTCACGGAGCGCACGCGACGGGAACTGCAGCGCGCCCGTCGCCAGAGGCGGCACGTGGAGGCCAACAAGCCGGGTGAGCTCGTCTGTCTGGACACCTTCTACATCGGCCGACTCAAAGGAGTGGGGAAGGTTTGGCAGATCACGGCCTGCGATGCGGCCTGCTCGTACGCGGCTGCACGCATCATTCCGGCCAACACCGCTGAGCACGCCGTCCGTTTCCTGGTGGAAATCCTCCTGCCGCTCTACGAAGCCGCTGGATGGTCGCTTCGGCGAGTCCTGACCGACCGGGGAAGCGAGTTCAAAGGAGAGTTCGATGAAGCCTGTCAGAGCCTGGGTATCCGTCACACACGTACGAAACCCCGTCACGCATGGACCAACGGCTTCGTCGAACGCCTGCAGGGCACGATCCTTCACGAGCACTGGCGTGTGGCCTTTCGCAGGAGATACTTCACTGCTCGTCCGCAGCTCGACAGATGTCTGAAACGGTACCTGGCTTTCTATAACGACGAACGGCCGCATCAGGGGTACCGAACACGAGGCCGGATACCATCTGACATCTTCTGGGGAGCCACTGACGGCATCCTCAAACAGGGAGACTGAAGTGTCAACACCATTCCGAAACTGGACACCCTAGACACCGACGATGGTTTCGGCACCACTGCGCCGGTCGGGAGTTTTCCAGGCGGACAGCGTCCGTACGGAGCATTGGACATGGCCGGGAACGTGTGGGAATGGTGCGCCGACTGGTACGGCAAGAAGTACTACGCCAAGAGCCCCACAAAGACCCCCCCCGGGCCCGAAAAGGGCACTGAGAGAATCTATCGCGGCGGCGCCTGGAACAACACCACGTACGTGTTGCAGAGCGCCGGCCGCGGCCAGGCTGCTCCCGACTTGAAAGAAAACACAGTCGGTTTTCGCTGCGCTAAATGAGCCCGGCCGCCGATCTGTTGCCGGGGCACGTGACCTACTCCTGACCCGCCAGCTCCAGGATCTCGTCGGGCAGGACCCGGGTGCACACCCATTCGTCGAGTGGTCGTGCGCTCTCGAGCACGCCGAGATCGACAGCGATGTCGACATCGGCGGTCACTTCGCCGCGAATGACTGTCACCGCCCCCGGGAGTGAGTCTCCCGGCGCGGCGTAACAACCCAGCAGAGACGAGAAGTCCCAGAATTCATCGGGCGGGCGCCAGGCAACGACGATCCATCGGTAGGTGCCCTCTCGGTCGAGCTCGATTTCGAACTCATACGATTGGGCGCCGATCTCCACATCCAGGTCCCAGCCAGCGACGCTGATGAGATCGGCGGCGGCCAGCGGAAAGTCGCGGTACACCGCAACCGCGACATGACCGACGCCAGCGGGCCAGGTCCCCTCAAAGCTCAGGGTGCCGGCGAGCCCGGTCCGCCCCTCCGGCTCTGCTTCGAGTCCGTGGTCGCAAGAAACCAGCGCCAGCGAGGCCGCCGCCAATGCTGAGGCGAGCAGGCGCTGAGGTGATCTTGCCGACTCCGTCATATCGCCGAAAAGACCTTACCCTGATGACTGTTGCGACAAAGCCTCGATATCGTAGGCGACCCCTTCTAACGTCATCGTTCCCGTATAGGTCGGTGGAATACTGGCTCCTATTGTCAGATCCACTTCCACTTCACCCTCGTATGTCCCGGACAGATCCACCGTACCCTTCAACGTTAGTGTGGTTCGTCCTCGAGTAATCGCGAGTTCCCCGTCTATTATCAGTTCCCCATCAGGCGAGTAGTTCTCGAATGTCAGTTTGTCATCTGCGACTGTCGCCGTCCCTTGATCCCCTTCGTCGGTGCCGCTGCCGAGCAGCAGAAGGCCGGCAACCGGCGCCAGTGATTCCTGGAGATCCCCAAAAACGGCAGCCGCCTCTTCGTCGCTCAGTTCCGCGTCCCCGGTCTCTCCACCTGGGCTGGCTGGCGTCTTGTTACCGTCGTCATCGCCGCAGGAGGCGAGCAGGCCGAGACAGAGGAGGATGGCAAGTAGTGCTCTGATCATGAACACGTGCATATTCGACCTCCATTGCGACGAACGTGTTGATTGTAGAGAGTGCCGATCGCACAAATCGACAGGTTGATGCCGAGCCCGACGACGCCGGCGTGAAAACCCAGCAATCGCGCCTGGCCCGTCCAGGTCAATCCCAGCGCCATTGCGAGTCCCGCGACCATGCCCAACGCCACCGTCTCAGATGAAAGATACCGCCAATACAGCCCCAGGAGAAAGCATGGTGCGATCTGGATCAGAACCTCGAACTTCAACTCCAGCAGCCGCACCAAGGTCTTCTCGGTGCCGATGGCGACGACGACGAGGATGGCGACGATCACCCAGGAGCAGATCTTGCCGTCGACATGAGGGCCGCCAGAGCGGCGGCGAAAGCGATGACGACGAGCCAGTATCCGAGCGCCGATTCACTCATGATGATGCCGCACAGCCGGGAGGTGTTGCACATCCGCCGGCTCGGCGGTGCGACCGGGTTCGCTCGCGCCGTTCATTTCAAGCGCATCCGGGTTGTGGTCTCGATCGAGCCTGGATAGCTTCTGACGCAGTCGCGACGCGCCATTCTCACAAGCAATAGTCCAGTTTCCGAAACCATGAACCTCCCTCCCGAATGTCTCGTACTGTATAAAGGCCGGCCGGCACTGGTCAAGAACCAGGAGGGTGAGCGACTGTTCATAGAGATCCCTCCACGAGAGGATTCCTCCGGCCCCTGGGAGACGAAGAAGGTGCGGCCAAAGGATCTCTTGCTGCTGCACCCGGGGCCGCTGCGCAGCCTGAGTGACATCGAATCCGCACCTCCTGCAGATGATATCGAGACGGTTGCAGAGATCCTCCGCGGCCAATCTTCCAACCTGCGGGAGTTGTCGGAGCTCGTCTTTGGGGAATACTCGCCGCCCGCCGCGCTAGCTGCCTGGCGCCTGGTCGATGACGGTCTCTACTTCGAGGGACCACCGGACGAGATTCACGCACGGGAGGCAGACGTGGTTGCGGGGGAAAAGGCGAAGCGGGAGGCACGGGAAACCGCACAGCGCCAGCTCGACGAACTCGTGGCGCGCATTGCCGGCGGCGAAAGAGTTACCGAGGAGAGCCACTTCCTTGTGGAGGTGGAGGACCTGGCCTGCGGGCGACGCCAGAGCTGCCGCCTCCTGAGGGGGCTGGGACGAGCGCAGAGCGAGGAGAACGCCCATTCGCTGCTGCTGGAGATCGAGCGCTGGGACAGCTCCAGAGTCCCCGGCCTCGAGCGGTCCGGACTCAATCTCGCGGCGCCGCTCGACCTCTCACTTGATCTGCCGGCGGAGGAGCGGCTCGATTTGACCCATCTCGACTCCTTCGCCATCGATGACGAGGGCAGCACCGATCCCGACGATGCGATCAGTCTCGAAGGCGATCGCCTCTGGGTCCACATAGCCGATGTGGCGGCCGCCATCTCCCCCGCCAGCGAGGTGGATATCGAGGCGCGAGCGCGAGGTACCACTGTGTATCTGCCTGACCGGCGGGTGCCGATGCTGCCAGACGGCTTTACCCAGGGTCTGGCTCTCGGGCTGGCCGAGGTGTCTCCAGCCCTTTCATTCGGCCTCGATGTCAGCGACGACGGCGAGATTCGCGACCTTCATATCGTTCCCAGCACGGTGGCTGTTCGGAGGATCACCTATGCGGAGGCGGAACTGCGCAGAGAGGAAGCCCCCTTCTCAGGACTCCGCCGCCTCGCCACCCTCCGTCGCGAGCGCCGAATCTCGCGCGGAGCTATCTCTATTTCGCTGCCCGATGTAAGAATCGTCGTCGATGGCAACTCGAGTTCGGGAACCGAAGTGCGACCGGCCATCCATCCCCTTCCCCCATTCGAGAGTCGGGAGATGGTCGCCGAGGCGATGATCGCCGTCGGTGAGGCGGTCGCAGCATACGCCGCAGAGCAGGGCATCCCCTTCCCTTTTGCGACCCAAGCCCCGTCAGCCCAGTCCAGTGACCCAGTAGAGACCGACGGGTTGGCGGGTATGTTCGCCCTCCGGAGGCGGCAGCCCCCGAGCCGCACGAGCGTGTCGCCAGGGACCCATGCCGGTCTGGGCCTCGACGTCTACTCGAGAGCCACGAGCCCGTTGAGGCGATACGCCGATCTGCTCGCCCACCAGCAATTGCGGGCGCATCAGGCCGGCATGGAGCTGCTATCGGAGACGGAAGTCGTGGAGCGTCTCGGTGCGACGGAGGAGGTCGCCGCTACGGTGCGGCAGACGGAGCGGCTGGTAAGGCGTCACTGGACCCTGGTGTATTTCGAGCAACGACCGGAATGGCGCGGAGAAACCATTGTGGTCGATCGGCGCGGCTCCCGCGGCACGATCTTCATTCCCGAACTCGCATTCGAAAGCGACGTGCATTTGAAGGACGCGCTAACACCGCTCAACTCGGCATTGCGCCTCAAACTCGTGAGTGTCAATCTCCCCCGGCTCGAGGCTCACTTCGCGATCGATTGATTCGCCTCGTGAAATCCTCCCTCTCGTTCTTCTTGAGATGCCAAGCGTTTTCCCGAGAGGGAAAGCTCCCTGATCGAACATCCTCGGCATACTTTCGCACAGCATCGCCGCCGCGAATCCGAAACTCCTCATTCCTGGTCACGTGGCGAAAATCAGCATCGTTGATTCCCAGGAGATCAGTGACGACGAGAACCTGTCCGTCGGTAGACCGGCCCGCCCCGATTCCGATCGTCGGAATCGCCAACCGCTCCGTGGCGACGCAAGCCACCTCTTCCGGAATCATCTCCAGCACCATGAACGCGGCGCCCGCCTCTTCGAGGGCGAGAGCGTCGTCGATGAGATCGACTGCCGCTGCTGCCGTCGTGGCCTTGAGTTTCTTCTTGACGTGGAGCTGCGGGTTCAGGCCGAGATGACACCAGACATCGATCTGACGCGCGCTCAGCGTACGCACCGGGCCTTCGTGAAGTCCCTCCAGCTTGACGCCGTCGGCGCCGAGGGAGAGCAGCCTCAGGGCATTGTCGAGCGCTACCGAATCAGTTGAGTAGGATTGATGCGGCATATCGACGAGCAGGTAGGCGTCGCTGACGCCGCGGCGCACGGCTTTGAGGTGGTGGATCATGTCGTCCAGCGTCACCTCGCGCTCGTGTGAATATCCCAGCACATTCGTGCCGACACTGTCACCGACGAAGACGACGTCGACACCTGCCGCCTCCTCCAGAAGAGCGGTGGGATAGTCGTAGCAGGTGAGCACGACGATCTTCTCACCATTCTTCTTCTTCTCCTGAAGCAGCGCGGCTTTCTCACTCACGGCGACCTCATCCGTAGCGTTCCACCCGCAACAACCCCAGATCGATCGAGGGCTCTTCTCCGGCTACGAGCTCGGCAACGAGCTTGCCGGTGATCGGACCAAGGGAGACCCCGATCATGGCGTGACCGGCAGCTACGACGAGATTCTCTAAGGTTTTCGGTCTACCGAGATACGGCAGCCCATCCGGCGAGCACGGTCTCAAACCGCGCCAGAGTTCGATCAACTCCATCTTTTCCGGCTGTAGCTGCGGCAGAAACTGCGGAACCGAACGCAGGATGGTGCGCACTCTGAGCTCATTGATGGCCAGGTCGAATCCAGCGAGTTCGAGGGTTCCCGCGATGCGGAGGGTCTCTCCCATCGGCGTGATGCCGAACCGGGCTTCCTCGCATACGAGGGGCATCGAAGGACTGGGGTCCGGCCTCTTGAAGGTGGCCGAATACCCCTTGGCGGGCTGGATGGGGATGCGCAGTGACAGGTCCCGCGCCAGTTGCGGCGACCACGAGCCGGCCGCCAGCACCACCTCCCGGGGGCACAGTTCCCCGCGAGTCGTCCTCACAGTGGTAATCCTGGACCCGTTACTTTCCAATCCCAGCACCTCGGTACCGGTGAGAATGTCGACTCGATTGCTCTGCACGTGCCCGGCCATCTCCCTGACGAATCGCACCGGGGTGAGGTGGCAGTCCTCCTCATAGTAGACACCGCCGCAGGCCGTCGTCTCCACATTCGGTTCCAACTCGGCGATTTCTGAGCGGTCTACGCGACGCGCTCGGATACCCTGGGCGGCAAGCGCTGCCGCCTGAGCCGCGCAGTGCTCCAGTCCCTTCTCGGTCCTGCACAGGTTGATCAGACCGCGGCGTTGCAGTCCAAACTCGACGCCCGGCAGTTGCGCCAGCTCGTCATACAGCCTCAGGCTGGCGAAGCTCAGATCGCGCAGCAGAGGCACGGCGCGAGCACTGTGACGCCGGCTGCTCGAAAGCCAGAACCGGATGAGCCAGCGAATCAGATCGATGTCGAGGCGGGGGCGAACGTAGAATGGACTTTCGGGATTGAGCAGCCACTTCAGGGCCTGGCGCACGACCCCTGGTGCCGACAGGGGTACGCTGTGGCTGGGTACGAGCATGCCGGCGTTGCCGTAGGAGCACCCCCGAGCAGACCTCGCCCTTCTCCACGACCGTGACCTGACGGCCTGCTGCGGAGATGTAGTGGGCGGAACAAATGCCGATGACGCCGGCGCCGATGACGAGTACGTCAATCTCGCGGTTCAATTGCAGTCATTTCCTTTGTCGACCTTCGGGCGACGCCAAATGTGGGGGCTCCTTCACCCCTTGCCTCGCGGGGCCACAAGATGCCCCGATCGGCTGTTGCAGAATGCGGCCCCTTGAAACTACGACGAGTCTGTCACCCATGGACAGCGCCTCAGCGAATCTATAGTAGGCCGGCAACTCGCCCGAACTGCCTCGGCCGGGTCCCCCACCAACTCGAGCTTCACCCAGCGTCGCACCGAGTTGATCATGAACAGGCTATCTGCTGAATAGAGCTCCTCGACTCCGATAACCGCTTCCCGAATTCGGTCCGATTCCAGCAACTCGGCGCGATAGGTTCCCGCGAGTAGGCCGCAGTCCCGCCGCGGCGTCAGGTGCTCACCGTTTCGCTCGACGACGACATTGCCGATGCAACACTCCGTGAGCTCGCCTCGCTGATTGTAGAGCAGCACGTCGTCATACCCGGAAAGCTGATTGAGACGGTCCTCGTATACCCGCCGATTCGTGGTCTTGTGATACAGGAATGGATCGCCGTCGTCTACCGGTTCCGCGGCGATGGCAACCCTGATTGGAGTCGCTGGTTCCGCTCGACTCATTGACTGCGACACAACGTAGATCTTCCCACTTTCTGACATTGTCAGCCGGACTTTCAGATCTGTGTTGCTCGCATCTCGCCTCACGACCTCTGCCTCGAGAGCAGACCTCACCTTCGCGGTGTCGCAGGGAATTCCGAAGTAATGGGCCGATTCTTCGAGCCGTGCCAGATGTCGCTCGAGGAGAAAGTACCCCCCTTGCGCCTCGAACAGCAGCGTCTCGAGAAGCGAGAAATCAGGTCGTTGATGGCTCAGCACTCTCGCCTTCGTCATGCATTCTTCGTACTCTGCCGCAGCTGTGGAGTAATGCGTGACACCACCGCCAACGCCGAACTCCGCTTGCCCACCACTCGACTGGTCGATGCTGATTGTGCGTATGGCGACGTTGAAGCTGGCCTGGATGCCACCAAGGCGCGTGGGCACCGGGGGTGTCGGCCCGTCCGGCGACACGTACCCCACACATCCGGTGTAAACGCCGCGCGGCTCGTTCTCCAGCTCGGCGATGATCTCCATGGTCCGCACCTTGGGCGCCCCCGTGACTGAGCCGCACGGAAACAGAGCGGCGAAAAGCTCGCTCAGACCGACCTCCGGCCGCAGGCGCGATCGGACCGTCGACGTCATCTGCCACACCGTCTCGTATTTCTCCACCTCCCAGAGGCTGGGTACGGCGACACTGCCCGCCTGGGAGACGCGTCCGAGATCGTTCCTCAGGAGATCGGCGATCATCACGTTCTCCGCCCTCTCCTTTGAAGAGGTCGCCAGCTGGCGCGAAAGTTTCGCGTCCTCCTCGAGCCAGCGCCCGCGCTTCCGCGTTCCTTTCATCGGGCGCGCGGTGAGCTCGCCACCTTCGAGTGAGAAGAACTGCTCCGGTGAAGCAGACAGAATGGTGTGGGCACCCGTGTCGACGAAGCCGCAATAACCGCGACCCTGAGAGCGACACAGCTGCCTGTAGAGGGCGAGCGGCTGACCCTGAAACGCCGCTCTCAGCTTTATCGTGTAGTTCACCTGATAGGTATCTCCGGCACTGATGTACTCGGCGATACGCGCCAATGCGGATTCGTACACCGCCTCACTGACGGAGGGAACCCACACAGGCGGCGAACAGCTACCGGAGCCCGCCAGATCGGCCTGAATTCGCTTGCGGAACAGGCCGAACCAGACGAGCGGCAGGTCGGTGGGCGGCCGCGTCGCCAGCGCTGAATCGAAACCGGACGCCGCTTCGTAGCTGACGAAACCGGCTGCGTGAAGGCGTCTCTCCCTCACCGACGTTTCGACCTCGTCAATCGCCGGCACGACCTCGTCGATGGAGCGCGCTTGAACACTACCGAACCAGTCGTCGAAGATGGTGTGGGCGAAGCGGTTCTCAGGGCCGTGCCACCCCAACTCTACAATCGGGTGCAATCGATTAGGTCCTTTTGACGTTGTATCCGATAATTGAGGCGCAAACTCGTGGAATATAGGAATTGAGATCTTCGCATGACCGAAGCATTCGATTTTGGCGGCGAGGTGGTCTGGCGGCCGACGGAGGAGGATATCTCCCGCAGCAACCTGAAGGCCTTCATGGACCGCCACTCCGTCTCCTCCTACGAGGAGCTGCTCGAACGCTCAGCGACTGATCCGGCCTGGTTTACGGAGGCGCTGCTCCAGTTCCTCGACATTCGGTTCCAACGGCCCTACTCCAAAGTCGTCGATCTCTCCCGGGGAATTCAGTTGCCAAAATGGTGCGTCGATGGCCAGTTGAACATCACCGCGACCTGTCTCGACAAATGGCTTGCCGATCCGACAACGTCTCGACGCGTGGCCGTGATCGCCGAAGCCGAGGACGGCACCGCCCGGCGCCTCACGTACGCCGAGCTCGCAGCGGAGGTAAACCGCTGCTCCAACGCATTGCGAGCTCTCGGTTTTGGCAAGGGCGATCCAATCGGACTGTTCATGCCGATGACCCTGGAGATCGTCGTCGCCTTCCTGGCGATCGCCAGGATCGGCGGCATCGTGTTGCCCTTGTTCTCAGGATTCGGGGCGGGAGCTGTCGTCGAGAGGTTGAACGACGCCGGTGCCACCGGGCTCATCGCCTCCGATGGTCAGCACCGCCGCGGCAAGCCCGTTGCCATGAAGCCGATAGCCGACGAAGCGGCGACCGAGGTGCCGAGCCTCCGCCATATCCTGGTGGTGCGCACGACGGGACAATCAGTTCCAATGCTGGACGGCAGAGATGTGTGGTGGCACGATGTGGTGCCCGGGCAGTCGGATGAAGCCGACTTCGAATCCACACAGGCCGAAGATCTGCTGATGATCATATACACCTCCGGTACCACCGGGCGGCCCAAGGGTGCCGTTCACACCCACTGCGGTTTCCCGTCCAAGGCGACCCAGGACATGTGTTTCGGAGCGGACATCCACGCCGGCGAGGTCATCTGCTGGCTCACGGACATGGGCTGGATGATGGGGCCCTGGCTCGTCATCGGTTCGGGTGTGCTCGGAGCGACGTGCGTCGTCTACGAAGGGGCGCCCGATTACCCAGGTCCCGACCGCCTGTGGGAAATGGTCGAGAAGCACGGCATTCACGTCCTCGGAGTCTCGCCGACCCTCGTTCGCATGCTCAAGACCCATGGCGACGAACCTGTGAAGGAACACGACCTGAGTTCCCTGAGAGCCTTTGCCTCCACGGGCGAGCCCTGGAACCCCGATCCGTGGATGTGGCTGTTCGACAATGTCGGCCAGAAGCGACGGCCGATCATCAACTACTCCGGGGGCACGGAAACGAGTGGTGGCATCGTCATGGGCAACCCTCTGCGGCCGCTCAGGCCTGCGGGATTCTCGGCTTCGTGCCCGGGAATGGGCGCCGAGGTCGTCGACGAATCCGGCAAGCCGATTCGAAATGCGGTAGGAGAGCTCGTCATCCGCACGCCGTGGATCGGCATGACCCGTGGTTTCTGGAAAGATGATGCCCGCTATCTCGAGACCTACTGGGCGCGCTGGGATGGCACCTGGGTCCACGGAGACTGGGCCGTCGTCGACGACGATGACCAGTGGTGGATCCTCGGACGCTCCGACGATACCATCAATGTGGCGGGCAAGCGGGTGGGCCCCGCCGAGTTCGAATCCGTCCTCGTGAGCCATCCGCAGGTCATCGAGGCCGGCGCCGTCGGAGTCCCGCACCAGATCAAGGGGAGACGGAGGTCATCTGTTTTTGCGTACTATCGGTGGGGGTGAGCGGCGGGAGTGAAGAGCTGAAAGCGGAGTTGACCGACCTCATCGCGACAAACATGGGTCGACCGTTGAAACCGGGGGGCCTCTTTTTTGTCACCGATCTACCGAGGACGAGGAGCGCCAAGGTGATGCGTCGCGTCATCCGGAACGCCTACTTGCGCGAGGCGCTGGGAGACATTTCGGGTCTGGTCAACCCCGAGGCGATCGAGGAAATCAGACAGCTGTCGAGTTGAGCTCTGCGCGGCCTCTCGTCGACTGTATCAGCCGTCTACCCAACTTCGGAAATGCAGCCAGAAGTCGGACCGCGACAGTCGTCCTGCTGTCACCGAGCAAGGCCCACTGGAGCAGACACCCGAGCGCTATCCGGCGGCGGAACTCGCGCCGCCAGCAGACGTGAAAATCCTTGACCAGCTCGGCATCCGACAGCGACCCGGCAAGAAAGCGGTTGGCGAGAGGCCAGAGCAGCTCGGCGCCGCGCAGCGCCATGGACATGCCGTCGCCGCATAGCGGCGCGATAGATCCGGCGGCGTCCCCGAGGCACAGAACGCCTCCTTGTGGGCGCGGCATCGAGCCGAACTCCAAATTGGCGACAGCCAGCCTCGCCTGCCACTGAGGCTGAAGTAGCGCCAGACGCTCGGCCAGCATCGGGTTCCTCGCCATCCACTGTGAGCAGAAGCGCTCACAGTCGGCATCAGCAGAGCGAAAACGGCCGGCCTCTGTCAGCAGACAGAGGTTTATCAACCCGCCCTCCACTTCGCACAGCCCGGCGTATCCCCCCGGGAATCCATGCAACTCGACTCGTCCTCGCAGCAGTTCCAGCGCCTGCTCGCTCGCGGGAATGTGGAGCTTGAGGGCCATCAGCTGTTTGCGAGGCGACGCTCGGGATTGCCGCAGCCGCCCGTTGCCAATGCGTGGCATCTCGTATGTGGGCCGACCGCTCTTCCCGTGAGCGGCGACAACGATGCGAGCACGTACGCTCTGGCTCTCGCCAGCCCCTCGCGCGACAAACCCGGATTCGAGCTCACCTTCGACGCTGCGCACTCGCATCCCCTCGAACACCTGAACTCCGGCTGCCCGACACTCCTGCAAAAGTCGGAAGTCGAGCTGCCGCCGGGTACAACCGAGGCCGTGTTGTGGCAGAGGGGCCTCCCACACACTGCCGTCGGCGGCAGTCACCGCGACCTCTTCGATACGAGGACACTGTTCGAGCCCGAGCGACTCTCCCATGCCGCTCCTCTCGAGCACGGAGAGTCCGTCAGCGGAGAGGAATTCGCCGCACAGCTTGTCCGCCGGATAGCGCAGTCGTTCCGCCACGATGACTCGCCATCCCTCGCGCGCCAGCGCAAAGGCGACCGCGCACCCGGCCGGGCCGGCGCCCACCACGAAGACGTCGCAGTCGAGATCGGCGCGGATTGTCATTTGTGCCGGCAATGAATTCTGTCTCGGCAGGCGACCATCAACTACCGCGTCCTTGTGGGGTCGGCGCGGTCTCTTGCTCCGTCGCCTCCTGCGCCGCCGCAGCTTTGGCGGCCACGGCGACATACCGAAAAGCCCATCGCCACCGCAGGACGCTCCAGCGGAATCCGCTCGACCGGGCGAGTTCGATCAACTCCCTCCTCGAGAATCCCCGTCGCACCGACACAGGCCCGTCGTGGCGAACCATGTAGCTCCTCGACAGCAGGGCCGAGCCCCACTTTACGGCCCAGTAGGCGATCGGGTGGCGATGGAGGTCGTTGACGATGAGTCCTCGCCGGCTCAGGGCGAAGAGGGCCCGTAGCAGGCGGGTCGCCTCAGGCCCCTCGAAGTGATGGAGGAAGAGACTGCAATGGACGTAGTCGAATGAGGCATCTGCAAACGGCATGCTGAAGGCGTCCGCCCTAACAGCGGACACTCCTGTACGGGCGGCAGTCTTTCGTGTGACGTAGTCGCAGGCCTGCTGATTGAAGTCCACCGCGACTACGTGAAGGTCCACCCTCCGCGCGCGGGCCCAATCGAGGAACGCGAGCGCTACATCCGAGCCGCCGGAGCCGACATCGAGAACGCGCACCGGTCCGATTCCCGGCGCTGCCCGCCCCCCATCGGATGTGACCAGCTGCTCTAAAGCGCGAGTCGAACTGCTGTGTCCACCCAGAAAACGATTGATCAGCTCCAGCTCCACGAGGGCGGACACCAGCGCCTGGCCGCCGACATCGCCTCGGTCCATAAACTCCGAATCGCGGCCGCGGCGTCTCAGATCGACCATCTACGAACCGCGCCTCCAGGACACCCCCTCCATACTCAGTCCGGGCCCAAAGGAGAGGGCGAGGCCCTGTGGCGCTTCTGTCCGGTCGAGGACGAAGAGGATCGTCGGAGAGGACATGTTGCCGAAGCAGCGTAGGACCTCCCACGATGGGGCCAGCTGCTCGTGCGACAGGTTCAGGCACTTTTCGGCTGCGTCGAGAATGGCCCGCCCGCCGGGATGGATTGCCCAGCCGGCGACATCCGCCCAGCGCCAACCCGCCTTTGACAGCAGAGAGTCGACGAAATCGGGGAGGTATTCCCGCACAGCCTTCGGAGTGCCCGGGTCGAGGCCCATTCGAAAGCTCGTCTCCCCAATCCGCCAGGAGATGAAGTGACGGCTGTTAGGCATGACCTGAGAATAGAAGTCGCAGATCGTAAAGCGTTGTGTGACAGCCAATTGACGATAACTAATTACGGCTGCTGCGGCTCCGTCCGCGAAGAGGCTGTTGACGACAAGATTTTCTGGAGTCGACTGGCGATGAAAATGGATGGTGCAGAGCTCGGCACACACCATCAGCACGACCGCCCCGGAGTCGCTGCGGCAGATGGCATCGGCGACCTGCAGGCCCTGGAGGGCTGCCTGGCACCCCATGAAACCGATCTGGAGCCGTTGGATGTCGCTCCGGAGTCCGAGCTTCTCGGCAAGGACGACCTCGGGCCCCGGAGCAAAGAAGCCGGTGCAGGTCACGGCGATGAGGTGGGTCACCTCCTCCGAGCTGAAACCGTTCAGTTTCGCCAGCGCCCGCGTCGAGGCCTTGAGGGCGAGAGGCACCACAGCTGCTTCGAACCGGTTCATGCGACACTCCAGCCGCGGCTCGCCGAACAGATACGAGTCGGCCGCGCCGTCCTCCCCTCGCTCTTCCCCGCTCCCCGGCGGCCGGGCGAACTCGGGGCAGCAGCTGTGACGACAGTCGATGCGGGAGCGCCGGTAGATGTAGTCGAGCCGGCGCCCGAGATCCGGCTCGGATTCGTGACAGGCCCTCATGAATCGCAGAGCCTGTCTGCGACTCACTCGAGTGTCGGGCACCGCCGTGCCAATGGACCAGATTGCGCTACTCACGACACCTGCCTCAGGAGCCATTGGCGATTATCTCGGCCAGGCAGAAACCCCAGAACAACAGCGACGCTGCAGCGCTGAGCCGAAAGGCCCAGTCGTGGTTCTCGTAAACCGTCTGGGCGTCGAACCGCCGTTGCCAATGCCCGAGTGTCAGCCAGAAAATCGCGTACCCGAGAGGCAGTGCTGCAAGCCAGGAAGTCTCTACGATTCCGAAGGAGGCCAGGGACAACCCCGTCAGCGCCACTCCTCCTGCGATGCTGAAGCGAGCGAAGCGAAAGACGACGTCCGGGCCGTAGCGAACAGCGAAGGTCCGGTCGCCGCGCCGGTCGTCCTCATCGATCTGGTAGACCTGCGTCAATGGATAGAGGCCGGTGATGAGAAGGGCGGAAGCGGCCGCCGGCAGAGCAACCTGCCAGCCCGGCATCGCGAGTGATGTCGCCGCCAGAAATCCCATGTAGAATGGTATAACCCCCTGCCCCAAAGCCACGGCGCCGAGACTCAGGAGCGGACGCGCCTTCCAGCGCCAGCGAGGATGGGAGTAGGCGGTCCCCATAACGACCATCACCGCAGCGCACAGAGCGAGCACCCACCCCCACAGGCTCATCCCGGCGACCCCGAAGACCTGAAGCATCAGACCGCCGTAGCGCTCAGTGAGGCCACACTCGGGCGGGTACTTCATGCCACCCACGGGTCCCCGGTCGCGGTCGTAGGAGGAGTTGTAGGCCGTGGCTCCTCCGTAGACGCACAGATGGAGGAGAAGAAACATGGCGAGCAGTCCGGCGGTGGCCGGGCCACCGCCGAGGGCGTATCCGAAGAGGAAGATTGGAGCGAGTACGAGCTGAAAGCGGACTCTCAGGTGACGCAGAAATCGGAGGGCGCCGTGGATCAGACTAACTGCCTGCGATCAGCCGCTTGAGCTGCTTCATGGTCGGCATCTCGAAGTGCTCCCACACGCGCTCGACGACGCCGTCGCGCACGTAGGCCATCCTCGGCCAACCGTGGTTCCAGGTCAGCCGCTTCCAATCCGAGGTTGAAATCGTGGCGATGTCGAACTTGGGCTTCATCTGTTCCCTGAACCTCTTCAGATCTTCGGAGTCCTGGGCGTAGACGCTGAGGGCTACGACGGCAGGAATGTCTGCCGACTGCGCATATCGGTTCAACTTAGGAACGGCTTTCTTGCATCTGGCGCAGTTCGGATTGAAGAGCTCGACCAGATACTCCCCTTCGCCCAGGTTGACGTCCACCCCATCGAGACCGATGCCGGTCAGTTCGACGCCGGCCTTCAGATCCGAATTCTCAACGCGGTCGGCTTCGGGATAGAACCTCACGGCGAGGACGAGCAGCGTGGCGATCGTGCCGAGTTTGACCACGCGGCCCGCTGGCGGCCAGTGCGACGGCAGAGAGCCCGTCCCCCAGCGCCAGGCGACGAGCAAGAGCACGAGCATGATCCCGTCCTCGACCACCGCCTCACCCGGAGAGCGATCGACGAGGGCGCCGAAGCAGCCGCAATCCACGTTGGCGCCCTGTTGCCAGTTGTAGAACGTGATGGCCACGAACACAACCATTGCCGCGGTCGCCACCGGCAGCAGGTAGCGGGGCTGCCAGTTCGACAGCAGGGCCAGCCCGATACCACACTCGATGGGACCCATGAGCAGCATCATGCGAGCCAACTCAGGCCACATCTCTCGGTTCGTTTCCAGCAGCTCGAGGTAGGAGATAGCCTCCCAGTAGAACTGAACCGGAACCCACACCTTCGCGGCTCCGGCGACGAGAAAGACGAGCCCCATCACCATACGGGCGTATGGGGCAATGCCAAGAGGGGAGAATCGCGTCTTCGCCGCCGGTTGCTGTGTCACGTCACTCACGAAATCCGACTCCATTAGATCTGTCGAGGAATCTCCCCGATCTCGCACGTGCCTAGGGCCATAGTCTTTGAGGAAAAACTCACTAAAAGCTCCCCGGGACACAATCCCATTTGCCCAGGCTCTTAGTGGATTGGATAAACTGCCTTCGGGAGGCTCTTGCGAGCATGGCGCAATCCGTTTCTTGACAATTCCAGCCTCTGGGGGTATCCCTTAAGAGAGTGTTTTTGGTTGACTTAAGGCCATTTGCGCCCCCGACCTGGCCTCGAGATTCGCTCCCCGATCGCGTCACGGCAGGCCGAATCTGGCATGTATCGTTCCTACTGGAATCTTCAGGAAAAGCCCTTCGAGAACACGCCTGATCCGCGGTACCTGTACAGGTCTCCCGAAATTTTCTGGAGACATATTCCCGATTGCTGTATGCAGTCAAGAGCAACCGGGGAGCGGTGATGCTGACAGGCGACTCAGGCTGCGGTAAAACGATGCTGTCACGGGCCCTCATACAGGAGCTCGACGCGGACAACACGGATGTGGCGCTGCTGGCAAACCCGTGCCGCGGGCCCGATGAGATTGTGCGAGAGATCCTCTTCCAGGTGGGCGAGGAAGAAGACGAGGTGCATGCGGAAAACTGGACTCAGATCCTTCACCGGCTGAATGCCCTGCTTTTCGAGAGGTTCTCTGCCGGCAAAGACACCGTCGTCATCGTCGACGAGGGACAGATGCTCGAAGACCCCCGGTTTTTCGAAGAGTTCTGCCTGCTTCTCAACCTGCAACTCAACGATGCCTTTCTCCTGACTCTCGTCCTGGTGGGACAGCCTGCCCTGGCGCAGCGCATCGGTGAGTACGCCGTGCTCGACGAACGCCTCTCCGCCCGCGGCGTGATGCGACCCCTTGAAAAGGAGCACGTGGGGCCCTATATCGAGCTGCGCCTCGAAGTGGCCGGCCAGGAGCGCATGATCTTCTCCCCCGATGCCGTCGAAATGATCGCCCAGTACTCGGGCGGCATTCCACGCCGTATCAATCACCTCTGCGACATCTGTCTCGTCATCGGCTTCAGCCGCCAGGCGCAGGGCGTCGATGAAGACCTCGTCTACAGGCTGATTCTGAACGAAGAGGAAAGCCGTGGTATATTCAATCGGTCAATGCAACATTCTCCCCACTAATCTAATCATAGGAGATGTTGCACATGGCTCAAATGGGACGACCAGGATTGTCCGCGTCACAGAAGTTGGAGGTATGGCGTCGATGGAAGAGCGGCCAGTCGCATAGCGATATTGGTCGGGCGCTCGGGAAGCATCCGGCGTCGATTCATGGTGTCATCACCGCCAATGGGGGCATCGTACCAATGCCGCGTCGACGCTCTCGATGGGCTCTTGGCTGGGAAGAGCGTGAAGAGATCTCTCGAGGTATCGCTGCGGGAAAATCGATACGAATAATTGCGGCCGCTGTTGAGCGTGCACCCTCGACGGTTAGCCGAGAGATTGCCCGCAATGGCGGGCGGCAAAGGTACCGAGCAAACGTCGCCGACCAAGCAGCCTGGACGCGCGCCAGCCGGCCGAAATGCTGCCGACTCGCATCCAATCTTCGTTTGCGGCGAGTCGTGGCGGACAAGCTACGCCTGAAGTGGTCACCTGAGCAGATATCGGGATGGCTGAAGCGGGAGTATGCGCTTTTAGGAAATATGCAGATATCCCACGAAACGATCTATCGAACTCTCTTCATCCAGGCACGCGGGGCACTCAACAAGGACCTCATTGCGCATCTGCGGACGCGAAGGATGATGCGGCGATCCAAGAAGGCAAGCACACGCGATCAGCCGAGAGGCCGGATCGTCGACGCCGTATCCATCAGCGAGCGGCCTGCCGAGATCGAGGACCGCGCCGTTCCCGGCCACTGGGAGGGAGACTTGATCTCGGGGTCGAACAACACGCACATCGCCACGTTGGTGGAGCGGCAGTCTCGGTTCACGATGCTCGTGAAGCTCAACGGCAAAGACACCGAGACCGTTGTCAGAGCGCTGATCAGCCAGGTGAAACGACTCCCCTCCGCGGTGCGGTTGTCCCTTACCTGGGATCGAGGAATGGAGCTAGCTCGGCACAAGGAGTTCTCGATCGCAACTGACGTCGAGGTGTATTTCTGTGATCCTCAGAGTCCCTGGCAACGAGGCACAAATGAGAACACGAATCGCCTTCTTCGACAGTACTTCCCGAGGAAGACCGATCTGTCGCTATTCTCCCAAGCCGACCTGCACAGAGTCGCTCTTCAACTGAACCAGCGCCCGCGGAAGACGTTGGGGTTCGTTTCACCCGCAGAACGCTTCAATGAAGGTGTTGCGTTGACGAAGGTGTTGCGTTGACTGGTTGAACTCGCGGTGTTTAAACCGCGTCAAATGGTGCGGCTCGCCAGTGAGGCTCGAGGCACGGAGGTACCCAGAAAGGACCGCCGTGCACAGGCGCGCTCTCTGGACCAGCAAGGTATCGACGCACTTTTTGCCGAGGCCACCGGCATCCTGCCGCAGTCCTTTCTGCAGGAGTCAGAGGAGGCAGAATCCCAGGATCCGACACTCGACGCCTATGACTCGCTGACTGCGGCTGCGATGAATGCCTTTGAGGCAGCAGGCGAATCGAGCGGCAGTCCCGATTCAGATCTCCTCATACGCGCCATCACCGGCGCTATCAGATCCTTCCGGGAAGACGACGGCCTTCTGACCGAGTCGGTCCGTCAGCGCAACGAGGAGCGCTCGTGGGCTGTGCGGACGGCGAACGTCGCTTTACTCTCCGTGCGACTCGCTATCGAACTGGGGTTCAACGAACGCCGCAGCCTGGCGCTGGGCCTGTGTGCGCTCATCCACGACATCGGCATGCTCTCCGTGCCTGACGAGGTGTTGGAAAAGCCGAAACTCAGCCGGGAAGAGTTCGAGCTGCTGTAAAGCCCTGGGTTTCTGGACACTGATTTGGCGGATGGTCAGGCCGCCTTGGACAACTCCTGCTGGAAGCTCCGGCGCACCTGGTTTGGCGTCTGATAGTTGTGTCGCTCGAGGAGCCACTTCTCGTTGTAGACTCTCTTGAATTCGAGCAGGGCAAGACGGAGCTCTTCGACCGTGGCAAAGTATCGGACCCACAGGAGATTCTCCTTGAGGGTGCGGATGAATCGCTCGGAGCAGCCATTGCCCTCCGGGGCACGCACGAAGCTGGGCGACGACTCGATGCCCAGGAAGTCGATCTGTTTCTGGAAGTGGTCGGACATGTACGCAGAGCCATGATCGTGGCGCAGCTGCAGCCCCCCGGCGATACCCTTGTCGCCGCCGCCGAAGTGTTCGCGGACTCCCTGGTGGATCGGCTCCAGGGCCTCGAAACGGTCGCCTGTGGCCGCTGCATGAATGCCGATGCACTCCGAGCTGCAGTGGTCGACAGCCACGAAGACCGTAGCTGTGCCTTCGCCGGTGGTCACGGTGGTGGTCAAGTCGGTTCCCCACATCTGGTCTGGTCGCTCGGTGGTGATCGTCCCGTCGTGTGCTTGCGGGCCCCTTGGCTGGCCGGCGCGTTGCGGCACCTGCAGGCCGTGCTCGCGCATCACACGGCGTACGCGTTCCTTCGAGGTGCGGATGTCCTGCGCCCGCAGCTGGGCCCACATCTTGCGGTAGCCTTCCCCGTGAAAGGGGGACGCCTTCAGCAACTCGCGAATCTTCTCAGCTAGCTCATCGTCGGTACACGGCCCTTGGGGACCTCGTTTCTTCCGCTCAAGACGCTCCTCCGGACGCAGAGCCGCCCGACGCCGATGCTCGTGGACGGTGGAGCGAGGAAACTGCCAGACCCGACACACACGCTGCAGCCTGTACGGCCGCTTCCTGGAGGGCGACTGGGTCTGGCTCATCGCTTCGACCTCCGGGATGCCAAAGGGAGTCCATCCTCCAGGCGATGGATCTTGGACTCCAGCAACTCGTTGTCCATCGTCAGATCCCCCACCTTCGCTTTCAGGCGGGCGATCTGTTCATCCCGCTCATCACGGGTACGGCTGTGCAGAGCTGACTCACCCCCACCCAGGAACTGCTCGCGCCACTCACTCAGCGTGGCTGCCATCACACCCAACTCCCGGGACAGGACCTCCAGGTCCTCCCCACGCAGCAGGCGCAACACCGCCTCCTGCTTTCGACGAGCGGAGAATCGGCCGACCCGAACACCCTTCTTCTGCTTAGTCATCTCAAACACTCCTTTCAGGTCCATGTGGACCCTCTAATGTGTCCAAGAAAACCCTGGGGCGCTGGACTGCTGCATAACCATCCCGTGGAATCTCAGAGAATGATCGAGAAGTTCGGTGACCAGTTCAGCTGGATGGGAAAGGTGGCGGTTCAGGTGCATGAGCGACAGGACGGGTCGGGATATCCGTTCGGCCTCGAGGGCGATGATATTCACGAAACCGCCTTGATCATCGGCATAGCCGATACCTACGAGGCCATGACTCATCCGCGCGCGGACCGCAAGGCGAGAGGGACCTACAATGCCCTCAGCGAAATAATAGACGTGCGCAATACCCTTTTCAACCCGAACCATATCAGGGCGCTCATCCGCATCGTCTCGATTTTTCCTCTGGGGAGTCTGGTGAAGCTGAACAACAGCTGCATTGGGCGGGTCGTGGGGGTCAACAAGCTCTATCCCACACGGCCGTTGATGGAGATTCTCATCGATCCGCAGGGTACCCGACTCTCGCCTTCCACCATAATGGATCTGGGCGAGGAGCCGATGATTTACATCGTGGACCCGGCGATTGAGGAATCGGTACTGAACTGACGAAACAGCGGATGCTAACTCTTACTCGTCGGCTTCCAGCTCGTACTTGGCGATGCGGTAACGGAGGGTATCTCGGCTCACGTGGAGCAGCTGCGCGGCCTTTGTCACATTCTCCTGGGCGTATGTCAGAGCGGCCTGGATGAGCTTCCTCTCAACTTCCTCGAGGGACAATCCGCCGGGCGGGAATTCAACCTGAATCTGGCCTTCTAAATCTACCCGAAAACCGATCCTTCCATCCTCTCTGCGGCCGCGTCGATCGACGATGAGATCTTCCGCCTGGATGACCTCTTTGTCGGTCATCAGTACGGCACGCTCGATGGCATTGCGCAGCTCGCGAACGTTGCCGGGCCACGGGTAGGATCTCAGCAGGGCCACGGCATCCTCTGCCAGTAGCCTTGGCATGGTTCCGTGAAGTGTCGTGTACTCTTCGAAAGCGCTCTCGGCGAGCAGGATCACGTCGTCGTCTCTGTCGCGAAGCGGTGGCAGGTCGATGGGCACGACGTTGAGTCGATAGTACAGATCCTCCCGGAATCTCCCCTCGCGGACGGCCCTTTCCAAGTCTTCGTTCGTTGCCGCGAGAAAGCGAACCGAAACCGTCAGCTCTGCGGTGCCGCCCACGCGTCTGAAGCGCTGTGTTTCGAGTACGTTGAGCAGTTTTGATTGCAGCTCAAACGGCATCAATCCAATTTCGTCGAGGAAAATAGACCCGCCATCAGCCATCTCCATGAGACCCGACTTCTGGGACTTCGCATCCGTGAAGGCTCCCCGCTCATGGCCGAACAACTCCGATTCCATCAGGTTCGCGGGAATGTTCGTGCAATCGACTGTTACAAAGCCCTTACCCGCGAAGGGACCCAAGGCGTGTACCGCCCTGGCCACGACCTCCTTGCCCGTTCCGCTCTCACCCCGGATCAGGAGTGTTGCTCGGGTGCGGGCGATGCGGTGCACGACCTGGAACACCTTCTCCATCGCCTCGCTTTGGCCGATCACGCCCTCTAGACCCAGGGTTTGTGACATTCTGCTCCTTCAATCTCTCCAACTCATGGCGCCTGGCCAGAGATCATCTCTTCCACGAGGCTTTTCAGCTCTTCGAGGTTGACGGGTTTCTCGAGAAACCCATCGAAGTCGTGGCTCTCGATTTCAGCTGTGTCGGAATACCCCGAGATGGCCACCACCGGTATGCGCGGATACTGGCGGCGCAGGGTCGCCAGCAATTCGAACCCGTCCAGCTCCGGCATCTTGATGTCGGTAATAATTATCGCGGGCCGCTCCTCGCTCATCTTGGCGAGGGCCTCGCGCCGGCATGGTCCCGATCTTAGTTGAAACAGCACAGGCTCCCCATCGTTACCTTCTTACGAGAAATCCTGGAAAGAATCTCGTGTGGGTAACAAGAAAGGAGCCTGCAATGGGCAAGCTATCAGCACGGAAGAAGCGCGTCAAACGCACGGTTGAAATCGGCACCGTGGATCCAGCGGCAGGAGCTGTGGCAGAGGATCTGGATGCTAGAATCGAGGCGATCCAGCTGCTGGTCCCTCTCGGACTGGAGGCGGTGGCCGAAGAGCTGCAGAGGGCGGTCATGGAATTGGCCGGGCGCCGGTATCAACGCAAGGAGTCAGATCAGCCGTACCGTCGCTGGGGCTCTCAGCGGGGATCGGTATATCTGGGTGATCAGAAGGTACCCGTAGAGGTGCCCCGGGTACGCAACGTCGACAGCGACACGGAGGTCGCGCTGGACGCCTACCAGGCCCTGCAGACGCCCCGGAAAATGGACGAAGGACTGCTGCAGAAGGTGTTGAAGGGTATCGCCACTCGCAACTACGAGGACTGCGCCGAGACCGTACCGGAGACGTTCGGCCTGTCACGCTCGTCGGTCTCCCGTCGCTACGTGAAGGGCACGGCTCGCAAGCTGGCCGAATTCCAGGAGCGCTCCCTGGAAGGCTACGACCTGGTGGCGCTGTTTCTCGACGGCAAGAGCTTCGCGGACGAAGAGCTCATCATCGCTCTGGGCGTCACCCTTGACGGGCACAAGATCCCGCTGGGTTTCGTGGAGGCCGCCACCGAGAACGAGCGCGTCTGTCGCCGCTTCCTGGCCGACTTGGTCGACAGGGGCCTGCAATACGAGGCCGGGTTGCTGGTGTTGATCGACGGCGCCAAGGGCCTCTACAAGGCGGTAATGTCGGTGCTGAAGGGCCATGCCTGTGTGCAGCGCTGCCAGTATCACAAGCGCAAGAACGTCGTGTCGTACCTGCCGAAAAGTGAACAGGCCCGAGTCCGTCGCAAGATTGAGGCGGCCTACAATAAGCCCACCTACGAAGAGGCGAAGGCGACCCTGAAAGCGCTCAAGCCCGGTCTGAAACTGATGAACCAATCTGCTCTGAAGAGCCTCGAGGAAGGCCTGGAAGAAACCCTGACGCTCCATCGCCTGGGACTGATGCCGATGCTCAAGGATTCCTTCCGCACCACCAACTGCATCGAGAACGTCAACAGCCTCCTGGGCCAGCTCACGCGCAACGTGCGGCACTGGACGAACTCCTCGCAGCGTCACCGCTGGGCAGCCACGGCGCTGCTCGACATCGAGGACCGACTGCGCAGAGTCAAGGGCTACCACCACCTGTCAACGCTCCGTCAAGCTCTTCAAACCGAGCTCGGCATCAAACAGCTCGCGATGACGGGCTGAGAACATCACCCGAGCCTGTGCTCTGTTTCAACTGAAAATGGGACTTGACCCTGCGTAGAACATACTTCGAGAGCTATTTGAGTGAACCAAATCGACCGCTTCGCTACCGATGAGCCCATACAGACGCCGCATCGCGCTGAGCACGGCAGGCAACTGGCGGATGCAAATGCGCGGTAGCTCCACACCGTGCGTCGAGACCTTTATCTCCTTCGCCGCCGAGGCCATCCCGCCCATCCCCGGACACGCGAGCATTGGCGCGAACGCCCGCCGGTTCGTGCTCTTCATGAGTGCGAGCAAGCTGATCTGTCCGCCACCGATTATGCCGCCGTCATGCTCGATGTACAGAATGTGTTTCACACTCTATTCAGCACTTTGGCGTTGGTAGTTCACGGCGGAGATCCCACTCGCTGCCCAGCCTCGTCAGCGTCCGGCAACCTCACAGGCAAGGGCGTATTTCATTCCGGAACACAGGAGAATTGCTATCGAACAGCTCGCGCAGGCTAATTCTGTTTCTGTCCTACGAAAAGAAGATTGTAAGAAAAGTGCGTATCGATGTAGTTTCCGAGGTCCCTCGCGGAAGCGCCGGACAAATCTATGCTCTCTAGTTCGAGGTCAGAATCTCCAACACTGTGAACCCCCTTCCTTTTCAACACTCTCCTAAGTACACTCCTAATATTCTCCAAAATCCAATACTCAAAATCTCCCTTTAACATGCTGACACACCCTATTTCTAGAGGGTTGATCGCGCAAGACATTGCAATCAGCCGTAGTTCGCGGGGCGAATACGGCTCTTCATAGAAATCCTCTGTCACCAAACTAAGTCTCTTGCGCAACCCCCAAGCAATTCTATAAAAAATACCGAATCGATTCGGTACCGTGAAAAACAGCACTCCACCTGGACGCAACAGTTGCGCCATTGCCCCGAATGCTTTCCGGCGGGATTCGCCTGCAAAATGCTCCAATGTGCCGAACGAACAAGCGAGGTCAAATTGACCATTCATCTCCTCACTCAATTCCATTATATCCCTTGCCTCTACTCTCGGATTCAGTCCGATCTGCTGAAAGCACGTTGATGCAGAGCTCAACGCATCGTGGTTGTAATCTAGCAGCGTGACGGTCTCACCAGACATGCCTAGCAGCATGCTGAACTTCCCATACCCACAGCCGACTTCTATCGACCTTACAACCGCGGGCATGTTCAATATGCGCTTCCAGTACAGATACCTCTTCCACGCCGGACTGCGAGCACCATCATCGATCCAATGTTTGATTTCGCCTATACTAACATCGTGCTTGGACCATAGTCTCACCATCTTCAGGTTCTTGCTATCTCTACACATGCTGCGCCTGGTATCCCATTGGAAGGCCCTTAGGTTATTTTGCGGACGAATGACCGCCCTCTAATCCTCTGAGTTTCTCGATTGCCCTCGTCGTGGAATAGCCCTCCACCATCCTGACCCGTACCACCTCTCCGCCGTAGCTGTCGACGAAGCTGCCGCCAACGACCTTATTTTTTCCATACTCGTCGCCCTTGACGAGGACATCGGGCTTCACTTTACGCAAGAGGCCCTCCGGCGTGTCCTCTCTGAAAATCACCACCGCGTCTGTTGCCCTGAGACCCGCCAGTACGAGTGCGCGGTGGCTTTGGTCGTTTATGGGACGGCCTTCATCTTTCAGGCGACGGACTGACTGGTCGGAATTGATAGCGACTATGAGGACATCTCCCAACTTTGCCGCCTCCTCCAAAAGCGTAACATGCCCGGCATGGAGCACATCGAAGCACCCATTCGCAAACACAACCTTCTTCTCAAGCGTGCGCCAGATGCCCAGGAGACGCTCAAGCTGCTCCTCGGATAGCACCTTAGAGTGCGGGAACTCAGAAGTGCGGGCGTGGAGACTTCCCTGAAGCTCCGCCAGGCTGATGGGAGCGGTACCCACCTTACCTACCACAATTCCCGCTGCGACGTTTGACAGCTGAGCTGCGTCTAGGTGGCTCAATCCGCTCGCAATCCCGACAGCCATTGTCGCAATCACGGCATCACCAGCGCCGGAAACATCGTACACTTCCCTCGCTTCACTCGGAATATGTGTGACGGTGTCCTCTGCCGACAATGTCATACCATCCGCGCCGCGAGTTATGAGGACACTGGCTATCTCGTAGGATTCACTGAGGGTCCGTGCAGCTGCTGCGATTGCATCATCATCTGTCGAGCCCAGAGAAATAACCCGAGATGTCTCAGCCACATTGGGCGTTATGCACGACGCCCCACCGTAGTGGGAGAAATCGATCCCGTGCGGATCGACCAGCAATGGTACACTTTTACTCTTGGCGAGCAACACAAGCCTCTTTACAAACCCCGACTGACCCACTCCCTTACCGTAATCGCTCAGGATGCATACGTCTACGTTATCCAGCGCTTTCCGTACATGGTCGCCGAGTCTCTCGTATACCTCCGAGGAGAACCCCTCTGCCGTTTCCCGATCTATTCGCACGACCTGCTTGTTTTGGGCTATCACTCTGGTCTTTTGAGTGGTCTGTTCGTCAAGTTGAAAAAGACCCTCGGTTGAGCAACCTAATTCCTCCAGGTGTTGCAGTACTCGCTGCCCGGCCTCGTCGGCTCCGACGACCCCCACGGGCAACGACGCAGCCCCGAGTCCGCGGATGTTCGCCACGACGTTTCCCGCACCGCCCAGGCAGTCAGTTTCCGACTTGATTTCCACCACGGGCACCGGACTCTCTGGCGAAATGCGGCCACAGCTGCCCCAAATGTACCGGTCGAGCATGAAATCGCCGACGACTATTGTACGTACTGACTCACGCTTCGACAGCTCTTCGACTGCCAGCGCCAATTTCTCTGTGATGTCATCAGGCATTGTACTCCACGATTACCCTCCCTCCCGACTGACGTGATTTTCTATCCAGTGACTAGCTGCGAGTAGATCTAGTACGACCTGACCCGGTTCGTAGCTCGAGCTCGAGCGCGCTTCTTCTCTAATTTCACAATCGGCGAGCAAAATGCTTGTACACCCTGCCTGAATTCCCGCTTCCACGTCGCTTGGCTTGTCTCCGACCATGAACGACTGCGGAACATTCAATCCCAGTTCATCGGCGGCCTGATGTATCAAACCAGGCCGAGGTTTGCGACACTCACAATTGTCCCAGGGAGCATGGGGGCAGAAAAACGCTCCAGCAAGCGTGATCCCACTCTGTCTCAAAATGTGGGCCAATTCGTCCTGACACCTGGTCATCTCATCAGGACTCAAGAGCCCCCTGCCAACACCTGACTGGTTGCTGACAATCACCAGCACGAGGTCGAGGTCCTGAAGGATCCGCAACGCCTCAATCGCGCCGGGTAAGATCGCGATGTCTCCTGGGTTCCGAAGGTAGCCAACATCATCTATGATCGTCCCGTCGCGATCCAGAAGCACGGCTGGTCGGAGGCACATAAGGGCAGGACCCGGGTTTTGAATCCCTGACGAGTCAGGCGGGGAGTTTGCACACCCCCCTCACCCCTGGGAGCGGCTTCCCACTTCCTCTAGCAATTGCATTTGACGTCCACAGATATCACCGACGCGAAAGTGAGAGGCGCGGTTCAGCCCTCTTTCCTCCAAATTGGCTCGGACTGTGTCGTCCTCGAGGATCTTTCGCATAGCGGCGGCAACGGCCGAGATGTCCTCGGGATCGACGAGGACGCCCGCATCGCCTACGACCTCCGGAATAGAGGTTCGGTTGGATGCCACAACTGCCGTTCCACAGGCCATCGCTTCCAGCGGCGGTAAGCCAAACCCCTCACAGAGGGAGGGAAACACGAACAGGTCAGCACCACTATAGAGACCCGGCATGTCCTCCTCCTTCACCTGTCCGATGAAGCGGACGATGTTTTCAATACCCAGAGTATCACAAAGCGCCAGATGCTCCTTCACCCACTCGTCCGTCGTTCCCGCCAGAACGATCTGATATTTCCGGCAGAGTACACCCGGGAGCGCGCTAAACGCCCTCAGTAGGGCCGGCACGTTCTTGTGGGGCACGAATTCACATACTAAGTGCGATAAGAGGCGATCTGGGATACTGTAGTCTCCTAACCCGGCTAAAGGAAGGGAGGCTACGTTGGCGTATCACCAGATCACCCGTGAAGAACGATACATCATTTGGGCACTGAGACGAAAAGAGGTAACCGTAGCTGAGATCGCACGGACCCTTGGGCGGCATCCAAGTACGATCTATCGAGAGGTCCAACGCAACCGTGGACGGGCGGACAGGTTCTACCGGCCTTTGCAGGCGCACGGCTACGCGCGCACCAGGCGCTCGCACTCGCGGCGGAACTTCCGCCTCTCCAACGCTGACTGGGATCTCGTCGAGGAACTGCTCAAGAACGACTGGAGCCCCGAGCAGATCGCTGGATGGCTCCGTCGCTACCGAATCCTCGAGATCAGCCACGAGACCATTTACCGTCACGTCTGGGCTGACAAACGACGCGGTGGCTCCCTCTACCAGCACCTGCGCGGCGCCACCAAACTGCGACGTAAGCGACACGGCACCTACGACTCTCGAGGACGACTGGCCGGAAAGAGGCCGATCGAGGACCGACCCGCCGCGGCCGACAACCGCTCCCGCGTCGGACACTGGGAGGCCGACACAATGCTCGGCGACGGCAGGCCGTGCGTCGTCACCCTCGTGGAACGAAAGACCGGGTACGTCGAGATCGGAAAGCTCAACGCGCGAACGGCCGACGAGCTCAGCCGACGGACTCTCCAGCTCATCCACCGCCAACCCCGACCCGTACACACCATCACCGCAGACAACGGAACCGAATTCCACAGCTACGCCGACATCGAGCGCGTCACCGATACCCGCTTCTACTTCGCCAATTCCCATCACGCCTGGGAACGAGGCACCAACGAGAACACCAATGGCCTCATTCGACAGTACTTGCCCAAGAAAAAAAGCATGGCCGACCTTACCCAGTACGACTGCAACGCCATCGCACGAAAACTCAACCGAAGACCACGAAAACGACTCGGATATCTAACCCCAGAGGAGTGCTACAATCCTTAAGGTGTTGCACTTCAAAGTTGATGCTACGGGGTCTGAAATTTCCCACGTAGAGGATGTAGGGGGGGGCTATTCCATACGTGTGCCACAGTCTCTGGAGACCGTCACGATCGACTACAGGTTTGTAGGCATCACTAACGCCGTTGGGCA
>CBDBIJ010000042.1:0-70837 GCA_965205655.1 Candidatus Latescibacterota bacterium | reverse complement strand
CTCTGCAGCCTCGACGACGACGCGACCCTGCAGCGCTTCGGCGCGCGCCTTCGGATCGGCGGCCAAGTGCAGCCCATCGGCGAACCACTCCGGCCGTTCAGGCGGCAGCGCAAGGCGTAGCGCCGTGGACTTCCCGCAACCTTGGGATCCGATCAGCACCGGGGTTTCGTCGAGCTTGGTTCCCGGCTGGAAGGCTCGCCAAACCGGGCCCAAGAAGATGAAGCGGCCCGCCCACGCCGTGAGCGGACACTCCGGGGTCGTGGTGAATGCAGTAGCCAGCCAGGTATCGAGCCGCGGTGTCCTGTCCCACGCCGGCAGCGACTCCAGCCACTCGACGAACGGGTCGACCTCGCGATCCGCGAGCAAGGCGTTCAAGGCCCGCGCCCAAGTCTCGCGGCCGAAGCGTAACGGCTGGTTCTTCTCGCCGGTTGTGAATCGTCCCGCGATGGTCTCCTGCAGCTTGGCCTCGGTCCGGTCGTTCGCCTCGCGCCATGCCCCCTTGTGCTCGCGGAACTCGGGCCGCATGGACCGGACATTGAAGCGCACCCCGACGCCCAGCGCGTCGAGCACCCCCGCCAATCCGGCGGCATCTCGAGAAAAGTTGGGGGGCGCCCCGAAGGTAGGTTTCAGGACTGCAGTCACGCCGCCGGTCGGCTTTGGAGCCACGCCTCGATGGCCTCTGCCTTCCAGCCGATGGCGCGCTCGCTGAGTCTGACCGGCTCCGGAAAAGCACCTTTCTTCTGGAGTCTCCAGATCGTCGTACGGCTCAACCCCGTGGTCTGGAGAACTTCCCGCAAACGCATAATCCGGCGCTCCATCGTTTACTTCCCCTCCTCGCGCCACTTGGCTACCTGAGCCGCCGCTGATTCAAACTTTTCAAGCGGCCACCGCTTAAACTCGGCAAGGCTCCGCAGGGTGATGCCTTGGCGCTCGCGGCCGTCGCCCTCGACGTTTATGGTTCCGAGCTTCACGAGCTGTCCTCGGTACGCGGCTGATCGCAGAGCATCCACGGTGCTTTTCGCCAACTCAGCGGCCTCCTCGTAGGTGACTACCGCATCAGCGTTGTCGATGCCACCGTTGATCACGTAGTGGCGATAGCTGTGGCGGAGGGTCGCTTCATCTTCCACCACATCCGGGAGTGGTGCGCGCAGCGCGTCGACCAAATCCTCCTGCGAGATCTTCTCGCCGGGTCGAAGTCTCGCAACGAGCGAGGCAGCATTGCGCATCGCCCGTCTCAGTTCTGGATCCATTGTGAACCTCCATCGCATGATATTATTGTACATGTCAGTTTTGTCATGTCAATGACCGTGACGCAAATAATCGCTCCACTCCTCCATCAGCTCGCCCCGACGCTCGAACAAATCGCTCCGCCGATACGCGGCCTCGACGCGGTCACTGTTTACGTGCGCGAGCGCCAACTCGCAGACCTCTCGCGGAGCGTCGGAGCACTCCGCCGCCCAATCGCGGAACGAACTTCTGAATCCATGCGGCACCGCCTCGATGCCGAGCTCCTTGACGAGTTTCGAGAGGGTCATATCGCTCAGGAATTTCCGGCGCGGGGACGGGAAAATCAGCCCCGAGGAATCCGCCAGCTCCCGCACCTCGGCCAGCACTTCGAGCGCTCGACGCGACAGCGGCACCCGGTGCTCCCGGCCCGCCTTGATCCGGTCGGCCGGCACGGTCCAGGTACGCGCCTCTAAGTCGATCTCGGTCCATCGTGCGCCCCGAACTTCCCCGCTACGCGCCGCCGTCAGCACCAAGAACTCGAAAGCCAGCTTCGTCGCCGGCCACGCCTTCGACCCCCGCACCTTGCGCAGAGCCTCCCCGACCTCGGCATGCGGCAGCGCCCTCTGGTGCTTCTGCTGGCCGCCGCCCTTCGGCAGGGCCGCGCCGATGGCATCGCCGGCCGGATTGTCCTCGCGGTGTCCCTCGGCCACCGCCCACTTCATGACCGCTCCGATCCGCTGCCGAACCCGCCTCGCCGTCTCCCGCTTCTCTGACCAGATCGGCACCAGCACGGCCAGCACGTCCGCCGTCGTGATCTCGCTCACCGGCTTGCGCCCGAGTCTCGGCATGGCGTAGTCGCGCAGGGAGGCCCGCCAGATTGCGGCGGACCGGGCGCCGTCCCTCCACGTCGGTTCGTGGATTGCGATTACCTTCTCGACGGCTTGCGCGAAAGTCGGAACCCCACCGGACCGGTCCCGAGGGTCGCGCCCTTGCGCAACCGCCCGGCGATTCTCCAAGGCCGCCGCGCGAGCCTCTTTGAGACAGCGTACACCACCGGCCAGGGCCCCGAGCCCGATGTTGAACGCCTCGCCGTTCGATCCGTATTCTTCTGAGCTCCAGGTTTTGCTCAGCCTGCCCGTTGAAGTTCGGCTTTCACAAGCAGGGACTGAGCCCATACCCGCCCCGGCCATCGCCGTAACGCCCTGGCCGGTTCACGGTCTTTACGAAAGTCGCGCTCAATTGCTTCGGACGGTTCATAATTACTCCTCCCGTTATCACTATTTTGGGAGATACTACGCAATCGCTCATGAAACGTCAAGAAACTTCAATCGAAGCTAACTCGTTGAACCTGATCAGGTAAGGTGGGATCTTGCGGGATCACCTGGGACGATGCGAAACCCTATATTGGTGGTCACCCTCTCCGCCAGTATTTGATTGTGCGAGCCGGCCCGGCAGTCGTTGCCGAATGGTCGCCCCTCTCCATTGAGTCAGGGGAAACTCAGTTTGGAGAGATGACCGAGTGGCCGAAGGTGCACGACTGGAAATCGTGTGTAGCGCAAAACGCTACCGTGGGTTCGAATCCCACTCTCTCCGCCAGTAAATCGATATCGAAGGGATGTCGTGGGGCAGTAGCTCAGTTGGGAGAGCGCTAGGTTCGCAATCTGGAGGTCGTGGGTTCGATCCCCATCTGCTCCACCGTTCGTTTTGTATCGCCAACGAGGATGAGGTCGTGCTAGATGGGGAGGTAGCGGTGCCCTGTACCCGCAATCCGCTATAGCGGGATCGAATTCCCGTCCCGAGGTCCTCGCTGCTCCGTGTTCGACTGGCGAGAAGTGGCGATGAAAGTCAGATTCTGCGCAACGGCAGGCTTCTGAACCCCGTCAGGACCGGAAGGTAGCAGCGGTAGGAACGCCGCGCCATGTGCCGCAGAGCCGTCTGGCCGGAGCTAACTGGCGCCGGTAGAGACGGAGGGCTGGATCGAAGGGTGGGTGCACGGCCTTCTTACATTTCAAACACGACGGCATACTGCTCGCACTTATGACATATCAGGTTACAGCGCGCAAATGGCGTCCGCGCCGATTCGATGAGGTCGTCGGGCAGGAGCATATCACCACGACACTGGGGAACGCGGTGCGCACTGGTCGCATCGCCCACTGCTATCTGCTCTGTGGTCCCCGGGGAGTGGGCAAGACGACGACGGCGAGGATCCTCGCCAAGCTGCTCAACTGCGCCCACAGAGACGGCATCAACCCGTGCGATGCGTGCCCCTCGTGCAGCAGCATCGCCGTGGGCACGAGCATGGACGTCCTCGAAATCGACGGGGCTTCCAACAATAGTGTCGACGATGTTCGCGAGTTGAGGGAGGTCGTTCGCTACGTTCCCACCGGTGGTGCCTACAAAATCTACATCATCGACGAAGTCCATATGCTCTCCACGGCGGCATTCAACGCCTTGCTCAAGACGCTCGAGGAGCCCCCCGAGCGGGTCGTATTCGTCTTTGCCACGACAGAAGTACAACAGGTCCCCGAGACGATCCTATCCCGCTGCCAGCGGTTCAATTTCAGGCGCATACCCACAAGGCAGATCGCCGCCCACCTGGCGCTGATCGCCGAGGCAGAGCAAATCGCGGCGGCCGACGAGGCCCTCTACATACTCGCACACCGCGCCGACGGCGCTCTGCGAGATGCGGAGAGTCTTCTCGATCAGGTGGCATCGCTCGAAGACGGTCAGGTGACGGCCGACGGCGTCAGACAAGTACTCGGTCTGGTGGATCGCACCGTGTTCTTCGAGTTGAGCAGTGCCGTCGTGACGGGCGACGCCCGAGGTGTGCTGGAGATCATCGCCAGAGTGCTGGACGAGGGCGGGGACATCGAAGAGTTCGTGCGCGGCTTCACAGAGCACGCCAGCTACCTGCTCCACGCGAGAGTCCAGGGCCGCGCCGACCAGCTCGAGGTGGCGGACGCCGAGAGGGCGAGCTACGAGGAGGCAGCCGGACAGATGTCCGAAGAGGACATTCTGCGAATTCTGAGGGCAATTCTGGATCTGGAGTCCGATTTGAGAAAATCACTACATCCGCGGTTTCGAGTGGAAATGGCGCTTGTTCGACTCGCCCGCATGGGCTCCGCCGTGGACGTGGGGCGACTCCTCGGAAGACTCGAAGCTCTCGAAGAAGGGGAGGGCCCGAGCCAGCGGCGGCATCGGGAAGCGCCAGGGGCGCCTGATCAACCAGGGCCGTCCGCTCCCGCACCCACAGCGGCCGCTCGGCCAGCAGAAACGCCTGCGGACGATTCGAACGGCCCGCCGCGGGTGGCCGCCGCGGCGGCCGGCGCTGCATCATCGGGCACCGAGTCAGCGGGCCCCGAATCGCCGTCGCCCGCCGCACAGATGCAGCCCGACATTGCCAGCATCAAAGCCGAATGGGATCGGATCGCTGCCGACGTCGCCCGAACGAATCAATCGGTCGGCGGATTCCTGAGGGAGGCCGCGCCGGTCGAGCTCGTCGGATCGGTTCTGCATCTGGCCTTTTCCCCTCAGAGCAGCTTTCATATGGGATCGATCGAGAAGAATCGCGGGGTCGCCGAACAGGCCATCGAGCGACTGCTCGGCATGTCCGTGAGGATCAACTGCCGTCTGGCTGAGGGCGAACCGGCGAATGCGGGGAAGAAAGAGGCGGACGCACCCGTAGATCCCGCCGTCAGGTCGGTGATGGACGCCCTCGACGGCGAACTGGTGTGATCGTGGGGCCGGCCGCACTCGAGGAGTTGATCAGCGCCTTTGCCCGTCTGCCCGGTATCGGCCGCAAGACTGCACAGCGACTGGCTTTTCACGTGATGAAGTCACCGAGAGAGGAAGCGGCGACGTTGGCGGCCTCTATCACTCACGCCCGCGACAGCATCGATCACTGTTCGCAGTGCTACAACTTCACGGAGCACGGCGAGGGGCTGTGCGCCGTGTGCCGTGACCCGCGGCGGGACAATCGAGTGATCTGCGTTGTCGAGGAGGCCAGCGATGTCCTCGTCCTGGAGCGCAGCCAGCTCTTGAACGGTACATATCATGTGCTGGGCGGGGCCCTGTCCCCCCTCGACGGCATCGGTCCGAATGACCTGAAGCTGGAGGAGCTGATGGAGCGCGTCAGAAACGGGCAGGTTTCCGAGGTCATTCTGGCACACAATGCCAGCGCCGAAGGCGAGGCGACAGCCGAGTTCATTCAACAGAGGTTGTCGCCGATAACGACGGTTACTCGACTCGCCAGGGGACTACCGGTAGGATCCGATCTGGACCTGGCCGACAAAGTGACCCTGGCACACGCCCTCGAGGGGCGTCACGGCTTTTGACAAACGTCAATCCCAGCGTCAGCGCACTGCCACAGTCGGAACTCGACCGACCTCCAGGCGACGGATCCGACGAGATGGGTGAGGGTCAGACGCACAGGCGAGGCATCGTGAATCTGCCGAATCTCCTAACGATCTCTCGCATCGTGCTGACGCCGCTGTTTCTGGCGCTGCTTTTCGCCGAACTGTGGTATCTGCGAACGTCTGCCGTCGTCGTGTTCGCGCTCGCTTCCGCAACCGACTTCTTCGACGGCAGGCTGGCGCGCGCCAAGGACGAAGTCACAGAGTTCGGTCGCTTCATGGACCCATTGGCAGACAAGATTCTCGTGACCTCTGCATTGATTGCTCTGGTGTGGTGGCGCCTCGTGTTCTTCTGGCTCGTGGTACCTATCGTGGTGCGCGACATCCTCATAACGGCGATGCGAATGTACGGGGCCTATCGCGGCCGCCAACTGGAGACTTCCCGACTGGCGAAATGGAAGACGATGAGTCAACTGGTGACCGTGATCGTCATTCTCCTGCTCGTCGGGCTTCAGGAGACCGTCGGGCGCTTCAGCGAAGCTGGGACGCCCCCCGTCGAGTGGACCTGGGTTCCCTTTCTCAGCAACGGCCTGATGGCGACCGTTCTCCTTCTTACGCTGCTGTCGGGATTACACTATTTTCTTCCCATGCTTCGCCTTTCGAGGCGGCGCCTGCTGCCGTAGCGCGGCGTTTCAGGCTTCGCAACGTCAGCGACGAGCATCGCCCGGTCTTGGAGTTCCTCTCGCGAGGGATCGGCGCCCTTCGCACGGTAATCGCCACCCTCTTTTTTTCCGGCTATGCTCCCCTCGCTCCCGGTACAGTGGGGAGCGCCGTAACCGCGGTCGGGTACTACCTGCTCTGCTCCTCGCTTGGGACCGTCGCGTGGGTTGTCGTGCTCGTCGTCGCGTTTCTGGTAGCCGTGACGACGGCCGAATCGGCGGCGCGCATGTGGGGCCACGATCCGGGCCGCGTCGTCATCGACGAGGCGGTGGGCTACCTCGCGACTGTCGCCTTCCTGCCTCACGGGTGGGTGACAGCTGCGGTGGGGTTCGTCGTTTTTCGCTTCTTCGATATCGTCAAGCCCCCACCGGTGAGAATGCTGGAACGGCTGCCGGGCGGCTGGGGTATCGTGCTGGATGACGTGGGCGCCGGAATCTACGGTCAGTTGGCCATCCGGATCGGTCTAGCGCTAGCGGGTAGCAGTTTGGGCACAATGGGAGCGGTGTGACCCGGGAGGCGGCATCTCCGGCGCGCGCGCCGTAATGAGAGTAGTGGCTCTTCCAAGCGAACGAGAGAACGCTGGAGGATTAATCGATGGCTCGAAAAAATATGAGTCGCGGCGACAAAAAACACGGCAACGGCAACCAGGGCGCTCTCGATCTGGCCATCTCGCAGATCGAGAAGCAATACGGCAAGGGTGCCATCATGCGCCTGGGCGAGCACGGTGGCCTCGTCGATGTGGAGTCCATCCCGAGCGGGTCCCTGGCACTCGACTACGCTCTGGGAATCGGCGGTTTCCCCAAAGGCCGCATCGTGGAGATCTACGGGCCGGAAGGCACCGGCAAGACGATGATCTCTCTCCACGTCGTCCGCGAGGCGCAGAAACTGGGGGGCACGGCGGCGTTCATCGACGCGGAGCACGCCCTCGACGTGACCTTCGCCCGCAGAATTGGCGTCGACGTCGACGACCTCATCATTTCCCAGCCCGACAGCGGCGAGCAAGCTCTCGAGATCGTAGACACCCTGGTGCGAAGCGGGGCCTTCCACATCATCGTCCTCGATTCCGTGGCAGCGCTGGTGCCGCAGGCGGAGCTCGAGGGCGACATGGGCGATTCGCATATGGGGCTCCACGCGCGACTGATGTCGCAGGCGCTGCGAAAACTAGCCGGCTCTATCAATCGATCGAAGACCTGCGTCATCTTCATCAACCAGCTGCGTATGAAGATCGGGGTCATGTTCGGCAACCCCGAGACGACAACGGGAGGCCGCGCGCTCGGCTTCTACGCCTCCCAGAGGCTGGACATCCGGCGCGTCGCCAAGATCAAGGACGGCGACGAGGACATCGGCAGCCGCACGCGGGTGAAGGTTGTGAAGAACAAGCTGGCGCCGCCGTACAGGCAGGCCGAGTTCGACGTCTTCTTTCACGGAGACAGAATCGGGGTGTCACGCGAGGGTGACCTTCTGGACATCGGCGTCCAGCACGGTCTCATCGACAAGAGCGGCACCTGGTTTTCCTATGGTGGAGAGCGTCTCGGTCAGGGGCGGGAGAACGCGAGACTTTTCCTCAGCGAGCACGAGGAGACGGCCAGCCAGATCGAGAGACGGCTGCGAGAAACGCTGGGGCTGGCAAACGGCCAGCTTGCCGACAGCGATAACTCGGGTTCGGACGACAACGAAGAAGGCAGTGGGGCTCGAGAGTGACAATCTCCGACGAAATGGAACGAACCCGCGAGCTGGCACTGGCCTATCTGAGTCGCACGGACCGCACGGTCAGCCAGGTTCGAGACAGACTGGCGCGCAAGGGGTGCCGGGTCGAGGCGGTAGACCAGGTGATCGACGCTCTGAAACAGGAGCGGTTGCTCGACGACATGGCCTTCGCCCACCGGTGGATCGAATACGGGCTCGAACGACGGCCGGCGGGCGCCCCAAAGTTCAGACAGGATCTGCACCGCAAGGGAGTCGATCGCGAGATCGTCGAAACGGCGCTGGCAGGGTTCGCTGACCAGGTGGGCTCCAAGGAGGTCGCATTGCGCCTCCTCCGCGGCCTCGCGGGCAGATACACCGGACTCGAGCAGCGGGTGGCAAAGCGGCGAATGTTTGAATTGCTCGCCCGGCGCGGATTCGAGGAGAGCACGACGATGGAGGCGGTGGACGAGATTCTCGCCGAGCTCGAGGAGTTTGCGCCCGCCGCGGCGCCCCGGACGGGGGAGCGCGAGTGAAGTCGCGAGAAGTACGCGAGGGGTTTCTCTCCTTCTTCGAGCGCCATGGGCACCAGCGGGTTCCCAGCGCCTCGGTCGTTCCCGGGGACGACCCAACCCTGTTCTTCACCAACGCCGGTATGAACCAGTTCAAGGATGTCTTCCTCGGATTGGGAACGCGGAGCTACGACCGCGCCGTGGACTCGCAGAAGTGCATTCGAGTCTCGGGCAAGCACAACGATCTCGAAGAGGTTGGGATCAGCCCCTGGCACCACACCTTTTTCGAGATGCTGGGAAACTGGTCCTTCGGGGACTACTTCAAGAAAGAGGCCATCGAGTGGGCCTGGGAGCTGGTGACGGAGCGCTACGGATTGTCTGGGGATCGCCTCTGGGCCACTGTGTTCGAGGGAGACGAAGCGGAGGGAGTCGAGCCCGACGAAGAGGCCGAACGACTGTGGCTGGCGCACACCGATCTGACGAACGACAGAGTCGTGCGCCTGCCGGCCAAAGACAACTTCTGGGAAATGGGGAGTACCGGCCCGTGCGGCCCGTGCTCGGAGCTGCACTACTACCTCGGCGACGATCTGACCCAGCAGAGCCGCGAAGGCATCCTGGAGGACGGCGATGACTACGTGGAGATCTGGAACCTCGTGTTCATCCAGTTTAATCGCGACGAATCCGGTCGCCTCGACCCGCTTCCGGCGAAGCATGTCGACACCGGCATGGGGTTCGAGCGGATGTGCACTCTGCTACAGGGCGCTGGCAGCAGCTATGAAACCGACCTCTTCCAGCCACTCATCGCCCGGATCTGTGAACTGACGGAACTGGACAGCGATGGAGATCACCGCGTCGCCATGCGGGTAGTGGCCGACCACGTGCGGGCGCTGACGTTCGCCATCGCTGACGGCGCGCTGCCGTCGAACGACGGGGCGGGCTACGTCCTGCGACGCATCCTGCGTCGAGCGGCCCGCTTCGGCCGCAATCTCGGCCGGCGAGACCCCTTCATTTTCAGGCTCGCCGCCATCGTGGCCGACATCATGGGCGACGCCTACCCGGAAATCGTCGAGAAAAGCAACCACATCTCCCTCGTCATCCGCTCCGAGGAGGAGGGGTTTGGAACGACGCTCGACAGGGGGCTGGAGATTTTTGAGAAGGTCAGCGACAGGGGAGAAATAACGGGAGCCGACGCCTTCCTACTGCACGACACTTACGGCTTTCCCCTCGACCTGACCGAGCTCATGGCGCGCGAGCGCGGCCTGCGTGTCGACACGGACGGGTTCCAGCAGGAGCTGGAGCAGCAGCGGCGGCGGGCGCGCGCGGCGACGCGCGAACAGCTCAAGCTGGCGGCGGGCGATTCAGAGGCAATCCCCGGCGAGCACTCCGCGTTCGTGGGCTACGAAAAGCTCGAAACCGAGGCCGAAGTGGTCGCCGTCGATGCAGACGTCGACCGAGGGGTACGACTGTTCTTGAGCCGGACTCCCTTCTATGCCGAATCCGGTGGCCAGGTGGGTGACACCGGCCGCATTGAGGGAGACGGGTTTGCGCTGGATGTGGAGACGACCCTGCGAGCGAGGGGCGGCATTGTGCACCTGGGCAAGCTCAGCGAGGGTGATGTGAACGCGGTGGGAGGATCAGTGAGAGCGATCGTGGAGGGGACGGCGAGACTGTCGGCGGCTCGCAATCACACCGCAACGCACCTGTTGCACGAAGTGCTGCGCCGCACCCTCGGCGATCACGTCTCACAGATGGGATCGCTCGTCGCCCCAGAGCGCCTGCGTTTCGACTTCTCGCATTTCGCCGCCCTCGAGCCGGAGCGTATTCGAGACATCGAGGGAGAGGTCAACGAGCGGATTCGGGCGGATCTCGAAGTGAGCGCCTTCGAGGAGGACCTCGAGCGGGCCAAGCAGATGGGCGCTCGCGCTCTCTTCGGCGAGAAATACACGGATCGAGTCAGGGTGGTGAAGATCGCCGACTTCAGTCTCGAGCTCTGCGGAGGAACCCACGTGGAATCGACCGGACAGATCGGTCAGTTCGACCTCGTGTCCGAGAGCGGAATCGCAGCCGGCACCCGTCGCGCTGAAGGCTTGACAGGCGCGGCAGCGTCGCGAACTGCCAGACAATACCGTGACGCCCTGTCCGAGATGGGACAGCTGCTGAGCGTCGGTGCCGAGGAGCTGTCCGCTGTAGTCACATCTCTATTCGATCGCAATCGGGAGCTCGAACGGCTGCTCGCCGGAGCGCGCCGGCAAGCCGCCAGCCAAACAGCTTCCGAACTCGTGACCGACGCGGCCGACCTCGGGGGTATCAAGGTGGTATCGGCGCGGGTGGAGGTGGACAATATGGACTCGCTTCGGAGTGTGGCCGATGGACTTAGAGCTGAGCTCAGATCGGGAGCCGGGGTCCTCGGCGCCGTCCTCGGGGGAAAGGTGTCCCTGATCGCCGTGGTAACGGACGATCTCGTCAAGAATCGGTCTCTCAAGGCAGGAGACATCGTGCGAGAGGTGGCTCAACTGGCCGGCGGCTCCGGCGGCGGTCGGCCTCACATGGCCCAGGCCGGGGGCCGCGACCCCGGCAAGCTGGACGCTGCCCTGGCGGCGACCGAGCACATCGTGCAGACGCAGCTGGACAAATGAGCGCCGGGAGCGAGCGGGCAAAGCGAGTCTTCGAGCCCGAGGCCGATGCGGCAGCGGCGCAGGTGGAAACGACGCTCGAATACCTGCTGAACGTGAGTCGTCGCCGCGGCGGCGGTTACCTCACTCTCCTCGATCCGGACAAACTGTCCGTCGATGAGCTTCACCGGCGAGCGGAGCAGTGCGCCGAGGCGGGCGCCGACGGCATCCTCGTGGGCACCAGTCTCATGCTGTCGACCGCCAGAAACACGATGCTGTTCGAGCGCCTCAAGACCGCCGTGGACGTGCCCGTCATCAGCTTTCCGGGCGACGCCGGGCAGGTCGTCGCCAGTGCCGACGCGATCCTGTTCCTCTCCATGATCAGCGGCCGCAACCCGGAATTGCTCATCGGTCAGCAGGTGCGGGCGGCGCCGCTCCTCAAAGAGCACGGTGTAGAAGTCATCTCCACGGGGTACATGCTCATCGAGTCGGGGAGTCCCACATCCATCGAGTACATGAGCTCCACGCGCCCTATGCCGCGAGACAAGACCGACATCGCCATGGCGCACGCCCTGGCGGCGGAATACATCGGTATGAAGCTCGTCTACCTCGAGACGGGCAGTGGGGCGGTGGAGTCGGTGCCGGATGACATGGTGCGCGCCGTCGTCGACTACGTCAGCTTGCCGGTGGTGGTGGGGGGAGGGATAAGGGAGCCGTCCGCAGCGCGCGCGAAGGTGGAGTCAGGGGCCAGCTTCGTGGTAACCGGTACGGCAGTCGAGGAAGACCCCGCGCGGCTGCGCGAACTGAGCGCCGCCGTTCACGTTCTCGAGTAGCGGACTCGACGGACAACATGGATGGGATGGTCGACATCCACTGCCACATCCTGCCCGGTGTGGATGACGGGGCGCCATCCGTCGAGGTGGCGCTCGAAATGCTGGCCGCCGGGGCGCAGGAGGGGATTGCCGCCGCCGTGCTCACACCGCATATAAAAAGCGACGACCGCCAGGACAAAGACGAGCTGCATCGGCGGACATTCACTGAACTCGAGGAGGCCGTCGCCAAATCCGGACTCGGCGTCCAGATTCATCTGGGAGCCGAGGTGGCGTTCCGCTTCGGGCTCACAGAAGTGGCTCAGTGGCCGTCTGTGCGACTGGCGGGACAGCCATTCATACTCGTCCACCTGCCTCCAGGGCCGCTGTCGCCGGGGCTCGAGCAAGGGTTCTTCGAGCTGCGCGCCGCGGGACTCAGGCCGATTCTCGCGCACCCCGAACGTCACCGCGAACTGGCTCGATCACCCGAAAAAATAGAGCGCCTGCGCCAGCAGGATTTGTTGCTGCAGGTCGATGGCGGGAGCCTGACCGGCCGCTTCGGCAATCGCAGCCGAGAAGCGGCGGAAAAGTGGATCGGACAGGGATGGGTTGAATTCGTCGGCAGTGACGGCCACGATCTGAACAAGCGGCCGGTGGCGCTGTCGGCAGCCAGGGATCGGGTCGAGAGCCTGGCGGGCCGTGAGGAAGCGCAAAGGCTGTTCGTCGACAATCCCCGCCGACTCGTGAACGGTCAGTCCATTCAGGTGCTGGAGGCCGGGCAAACCCCCGCCAGGAGGGCGAAGATCAGGTCTCCCGCTACCGGCAGGAGCACCTTGCGGAAGATCCTGTCGCTGTGGCGCCGTTAGTGCCACCAATCGCGAATGGGAATGGTTGAGAAGCAGGTCGTCATCGCAAATCGCCTCGGGATCCACGCCCGACCGGCTACGCTGCTGGTCAAAGCGGCGGCGAAATTCACCGCCGAAATCTACCTGTCGAAGGGGGAGACGAGGCGCATCAACGGCAAGAGCATCATGGGCGTCATGATGCTGGCGGCCGAGCAGGGATCGGAAGTGCTCATCGAAGCCGACGGCAGCGACGCATCGCTGGCAGTGGAGTCCCTCGCCCAACTATTGCAAAGCGACTTCGAGGAAGAAAGTGGATAGCTCGGGAGTCCATTTACAGCTGCCGGGAATTCCGGCCTGCAGGGGCATCGGCATCGGCAGTGCCTTCGTCCATCGGGTTGAGACGCCGCCGGTGTCGAGCCGGAAAATTTCCCGCGCCCGGATCGACGAAGAAGCAGAGCGGTTCCTGCATACGTTGCGCGCTGTCGGCGACGAGATTCGGCGCACGCGGCACATGGTTGAGATGGAGCACGGCGCCGACCTCGCCCAGATCTTCGACGCCCAGCTCGCCATGCTCGAGGACCGGCAGGTAAGGGGCTCGACGGTCGATTGCATCAAACGCGAGCAATGTACGGCTGAGCGAGCCTTCATCACAACGATGGCGCAGCTCAAGAAGATGTTCGCCGACATCGAGAACGAGTACCTGCGGGCGCGAGTGGCAGACGTCATGGACATAGAGCACCAGGTTCTCATGAGGCTGGCGGGAGGTGAGTTGCGGGGGCTCGAGTCGGTGCGATCTAACACCATCGTGGTGGCCCACGACCTGCTGCCCTCGGAGGTCGTGCAGCTGGGGCGTCGCTTCGTAAAAGGCCTGGTGACCGACAGGGGCGGTGCGACTTCGCACACGAGCATCATCGCCCGCTCCCTCGGCCTGCCGAGCGTTGTGGGAACGGTGAGCGGCTCCCGGGAGATCGCCTCTGGGGATTCGATGATCGTCGACGGCGACGCCGGAGTCGTCCACGTCAGACCCGGCGAGGATACCCATCGGCACTACCGGGCGCAGTTGCGACGCCACCTCCGCCGCGAACGGGATCTGCTGGCGCGGGCAGACTTGCCGGCTGTGACCCTCGATGGGGCGGAGATCGTGCTGATGGCGAACGTCGATTTGCCGAGCGAGATTCAGGGCGCCATCGACAGCGGCGCCGCAGGGGTCGGAATGTATCGCACGGAGTTGCTGTTTCTGGGGTATGAGCTACCGACAGAGGAGGAGCAACTGGCGGCCTACAGCCGTATCGCCAAGGCGATTGACCCCCTGCCCGTCGTCATCCGCACCCTCGATCTGGGAGGTGACAAGCTTCTTCACGCCGTCGACTCGACACCGGAGTCGAACCCCTTTCTGGGGTGGCGCGGAATTCGCCTCTGTCTGGACCGTCCCGACATATTCAGAGCACAGCTGCGGGCCGTGCTCAGGGCCTCGGCCATCGGCAACGTACAGATTCTGCTGCCGATGATCTCCAGCATCGAGCAGGTGCGTCGCGTGAAAGAGATGCTGACGGAGACGAAGCGCGAGTTGCGCGCGGAGGGGGAGACCTTCCAGCAGGACAGCAAGCTGGGCATCATGATCGAGGTGCCGGCGGCCGCCATCATGGCGGATCACTTCGCTTCGGAGGTTGATTTTCTCAGCCTCGGAACCAACGATCTCGTGCAGTACACGCTTGCCGTGGACAGGGGGACGGCGAAGGTTGCGCAGCTCTACGAACCCTTCCATCCGGGCGTTCTCAAACTGATCAAGACCGTGGCCGACAGCGGCCGCAACAGGGGCATTCCGACCAGCATCTGCGGTGAGATGGCCGGCGACCCAGTGGCCACGGCGCTGCTGGTGGGTCTCGGCCTCGACATGCTGAGTATGAGCCCGGGGTTGATTCCGGAGGTCAAGGAAGTGATCCGTTCCACCGACATGGGCGACGCGCAGGAGCTGGCGCGGCGATGCCTCGAGATGCGATCGGGCCACGAGGTTCGCTCGCTTCTGGAGGAGGCGATGCCGAAGGTGTCGCCGAGAAGCCGGTAGAAGAAGTCGCCGAGCTCAACGGTAACCAAAGGAGCAAAACGTGAAAAAGAAGAAGCACCTGTTCACCTCAGAATCGGTATCGGAGGGTCACCCCGACAAGATCGCCGACCGGATCTCCGACGCGATCCTCGACGCCATGCTGGAGCAGGACCCCTTTTCGCGGGTGGCATGTGAGACGCTGGTCACGACCGGCCAGGTGGTGGTAGCGGGCGAGGTGACGACGAAGGCGAAGGTCGACATCCAGAGTCTCGTGCGCTCCACGATCGAGAGCATCGGCTACACCAAGCCGGAGTACGGATTCGACTACCGGAGCTGCGGCGTCATGGTGACTCTGGACCAGCAGTCTCCCGACATCGCCATAGGGGTCGACGAGGATGCCAGCGGTGAGCAGGGCGCCGGCGACCAGGGCATGATGTTTGGCTACGCCTGCCGCGAGACACCGCAGCTCATGCCAATGCCGATCGTGATGTCCCACCGGCTGCTCGAGCAGCTGAGGACGCTGCGCCGCCGCGGCACGCTGCCGTACTTGAGACCCGACGCCAAGTCGCAGGTGACGGTAGAGTATGCCGACGGCAAGCCGGTGCGAGTGGACACGGTGGTGATCTCGACGCAGCACGATCCGCAGGCCGCCCAGACCCGGATCAAGCGTGACATGGTCTCAAAAGTCATCAAGAAGATCATCCCGGCGCGGCTGCTCGACCGGAGGACGGTGTACCACGTCAATCCCACCGGGCGGTTTGTGGTGGGCGGGCCTCACGGCGACTGCGGTCTCACGGGTCGCAAGATCGTCGTCGATACCTACGGCGGCATGTGTCCCCACGGGGGCGGCGCCTTTTCCGGCAAAGATCCCTCGAAGGTGGACCGCAGCGCCCACTACCTTGCCCGCTACATCGCCAAGAACATCGTGGCGGCGAGGCTGGCCGATCGCTGCCAGCTTCAGCTCGCCTACGCCATCGGGGTGGCGGAGCCGGTTTCCGTCCTCGTGGACACCTTCGGCACCGGAGGGCTCGGCGATGAGGAAATCGCCGACATCGTCGAGCAGGTGTTCCCCCTGACACCCAAAGGCATCATCCGCCACCTGAAGCTGCGGCGGCCCATCTACGAGAAGACGGCCGCCTACGGTCACTTCGGCCGTAACCTGGCGACTTTCACCTGGGAGAAGACGGACAAGACGGCAGCGCTCCGCCGGGCTGCGGGGATCAAGTAGCCCGGTCAGTATTTGCACGAAGAAAAACGTTCCGGTTAGGGAGCGATTGGCGTATATTACGCGGTCGCAAATAGCGAACGCTGACGCGCGCCGTCTGTATTGGGGTCCCTCCCAATCAGGCAGGCGACCGCGAGTTCAACCAGTCAAGGCAACACCTTCACTGAATCGTTCTGCGGGTGAAACGAACCCCAACGTCTTCCGCGGGCGCTGGTTCAGTTGAAGAGCGACTCTGTTCAGGTCGGCTTGGGAGAATGGCGACAGATCGGTCTTCCTCGGGAAGTACTGTCGAAGAAGGCGATTCGTGTTCTCATTTGTGCCTCGTTGCCAGGGACTCTGAGGATCACAGAAATACACCTCGACGTCAGTTGCGATCGAGAACTCCTTGCGCCGAGCTAGCTCCATTCCTCGATCCCAGGCAAGGGACAACCGCACCGCGGAGGGGAGTCGTTTCACCTGGCTGATCAGCGCTTTGACAACGGTCTCGGTGTCTTTGCCATTGAGCTTCACGAGCATCGTGAACCGAGACTGCCGCTCCACTCAACGTGGCGATGTGCGTGTTGTTCGACCCCGAGATCAAGTCTCCCTCCCAGTGGCCGGGAACGGCGCGGTCCTCGATCTCGGCAGGCCGCTCGCTGATGGATACGGCGTCGACGATCCGGCCTCTCGGCTGATCGCGTGTGCTTGCCTTCTTGGATCGCCGCATCATCCTTCGCGTCCGCCGATGCGCAATGAGGTCCTTGCTGAGTGCCCCGCGTGCCTGGATGAAGAGAGTTCGATAGATCGTTTCGTGGGATATCTGCATATTTCCTAAAAGCGCATACTCCCGCTTCAGCCATCCCGATATCTGCTCAGGTGACCACTTCAGGCGTAGCTTGCCCGCCACGACTCGCCGCAAACGAAGATTGGATGCGAGTCGGCAGCATTTCGGCCGGCGAGCGCGCGTCCAGGCTGCTTGGTCAGCGACGTTTGCTCGGTACTTCTGCCGCCCGCCATTGCGGGCAATCTCTCGGCTAACCGTCGAGGGTGCACGTTCAACAGCGGCCGCAATTATTCGTATCGATTTTCCCGCAGCGATACCTCGAGAGATCTCTTCACGCTCTTCCCAGCCAAGAGCCCATCGAGAGCGTCGACGCGGCATTGGTACGATACCCCCATTGGCGGCGATGACACCATGAATCGACGCCGGATGCTTCCCGAGCGCCCGACCAATATCGCTATGCGACTGGCCGCTCTTCCATCGACGCCATACCTCCGACTTCTGTGACGCGGACAATCCTGGTCGTCCCATTTGAGCCATGTGCAACATCTCCTATGATTAGATTAGTGGGGAGAATGTTGCATTGACCGATTGAATATACCACTACTAGCCTGAATAATTCATAAATTCGCTCAGGTTTGATCGGGATTCGGTAAATGATGAAGCACTGAGGCGTTTCTCGCTCAAGTGTGATTTTCGGGTCCGTGTTTCTTGGTCGTAGGTCGATGTGTCAGGCGGTGTTGCATTTCCTCCGGACAGACTGATCCCTTGGTCGTGCTGATGATCGATTTTTTGGTGCGTCGTCATCGTGCGCATTACGCGGTGTCGAGGTTGTAGACGATCAACCTCATCAAGTCCTTGAGCGGATATGACGTCGGAAAGTGAAAGCGCACCGTGGTGGTTTGCTCCCGTACTCTGGCGCCGATTTTGAGGACGCGGAGTTGGATCGTGTCGAAGTTGGACGTCGTCCATTGGGTGCCTCGCATGCCGATATGTTTGATCGCGTGCACAAGCACATAGGCGGCGCTGTGCAGGAAGAGGCGGAATTGGTTTGCCGGGAATCGATGGCAGGAGGTCCGGTCGGAGTTCAGGAAGGTCTTGTGATTCTTGATGAACCCTTCCGATCGTCCGCGAGCACAGTAGACCTTCTCATACAGAAACCTGGGCGTTCGGTTCCGAATGTTCGTGACCACAAAACGCGGGTTGGCCTTTCCTTGCGTAATCTCGGCCTTGTAGATGATCTGGCGCGGACGGCTCCAGCTATCGGCCTGATAATCGAAGCGTGTAAAGAGCCGCACCGGCTTTTCGGTCTGCTCCGCCAGGGCGGCTGCCTGCTCCATCAGCGGTGCGCCGAGCGCTTTGAGCTTCTGGTTGACCGCTTGTCCGAGAATGAACGCCAGGCCGTATTCGTCGCACAGGTCGTGCACCTCCGGGGTGCTGAAGTGCGCGTCACCACGCAAGGTGATCTGCACCTGCGGCCAGGCCATGAGGATATGATCCAGAACGCGTCTGAGAATCGCCGCGGCCTCGCGGCCACGGATTCTACGACCGGGTCGCAGAATGGTGGTGATCAACTTGCCTGTCTCTGCTTCGTAGAGATGAACGGGCAGGTAGCAGTACTCGTCATAGTAAGCGTGAAACAACGACAGTTGCTGTGAACCGTGCGTGGCATCATCCGTGTCATCAATGTCCAGGATGATCTTCTTCGGCGGCTTGTCGTAGGACTCGATGAATGTTTCCAGTAACGCGAGCCCGATTCGGTAGAGGTCCGTGCGGCTGATACTGTTCTCGAAACGAGACATGGTCGGTTGACTGGCCAGATCGGCTCCCGTCAGGGGGAGTCGATCGCATGCTGCCTTCAGAGCCGGATCTGAACGCAGGTCGTTGCTGTCATTGGCGTCCTCGTACCCGCAGGCGATCTGGAAGACGCGCTGCTTGATGAGGTCGGTATAGGTATGGTCGATATAGCTTTGATGTCGGCGATCACACAACGCCCTTACGATTCGGTCTACGATCCCTATCTTGGATTCCGCCTGCCGCAGGAGCAGGGCGCCCCCATCGCTGGTCGTCGTGCCGCCGTCAAAATCGGCTTCGATCTTCCTGCCCGAGATGCTTGCAAAGGATAACGTGATCTGCGAACGGTCAAGGCCCAGTTTCAGTTGAAACAAATCACAGGCTCGGGTGAGTGTGTCAGCCCATCATCGCGAGCTGTTTGATGCCGAGTTCGGCTTGTATGGCTTGCCGGAGCATCGGCAGATGGCGATAGCCCTTGACCCTGCGCAGACGTGGTTCGATGTCGAGCAGTGCCGTGGCTACCCAACGGTGACGCTGTGATGAGTTGGTCCAGCGTCGCACGTTGTGTGTGAGCTGCTCCAGGAGACTGTTGACGTTCTCGATGCAGTTGGTGGTGCGGAAGGAATCCTTGAGCATCGGCGTCAGTCCCAACCGATGGAGCGTGAGGGTCTCTTCCATGCCTTCCTCGAGGCTGTGTAGGGCGGACTGATTCATCAACTTCAAGCCCGGTTTGAGCGCGTCCAGTGCCGCCTTGGCCGCCTCGTATCTCGGTTTGCCGTAGGCCGCCTCCATCTTGCGACCCATACCGGACTGCTCGCTTTTGGACAGATACGACACGACGTTCTGGCGCTTGTGATACTGGCAGCGCTGCACGCAGGCATGTCCTTTGAGCACCGACATCACCGCCTTGTAAAGCCCCTTGGCGCCGTCGATGACGACCAACAGTCCGGCTTCGTACTGCATACCGCGTTCGACCAGATCGGACAGGAAGCGACGGCAGACGCGCTCGTTTTCCGTGGCCGCCTGCACGAAGCCAAGAGGAATCTTCTGTCCGTCGAGGGTGACGCCCAGGGCGATGATGATCTCCTCGTCCGCGAAGCTCTTGCCGTCGAGGAATAGCGCCACCAGATCATATCCTTCCAGGGATCGCTCCTGGAATTCAGCCAGCTTTCGAGCCGTGCCTTTCACGTAATGACGGGACACCGATGAGGATGACAGACCAAAGGCCTCGGGTACGGCCTCAGCGCAGGCCTCGTAGTTGCGCGTGGCGATGCCCTTCAGCATCCGCAACAGCAGACCTTCGTCCATCTGTCGAGGCGTCTGCAGTGCCTGGTAAACATCCAGCGGGACCTCGGTATGGTTGGCCACGTTGCGCACCCGCGGCACATCGACGGGTAGTTTCTGGTCGGCCAGGTACACCGACCCGAGCTGAGACCCCCAGCGGCGTAACGGCTGATCCGACCCCTTGCGCTGATACCGCGGCCCAGCCAACTCAACGACCGCTCTTTGCAGCTCCTCCGCGACCGCCTGCAGCCCCAAGGGAATCAGCCATTGGATCGCCTCGATCCGGCCATCCAGGTCCTCTACTTGCTCTGCAGTCTCGGGTGCTACCTTGCCGATGCTCACCGTTCGTTTGACGCCCTTCTTCCGTGCTACTAGCTTGCTCATTGCAGGCTCCTTTTGTTACCGATGCGAGACTTCTTCCAACGGGCTTCTCGTATCAAAACGTAACGATTGGAGCCTGTGCTGTTTCAACTAAGATCGGGACAAAGCGCTGCGAACTTTCCATCGCGGTGTCCTCTCAAATGGTTGTTGTTTGTGTCCAACCCTAACTTAGGGCGAAACAACCAGTTGTACAAGAGGTCACCGCATTTTTATGAATAATTCAGGCTAACAGGAGGTTTCGCAGCGCGATGAGGCAAATCCGACCTGGTTTATCTATGGCAGTGGCTGCAGTCACGGGGGGGATCGGCGTGGGAGTCGTCGCCATTCTCGTCGATGGCTGCGCCGTATCCCGACCCGCCGCACCGAGCACGAATTTTGTTATCAACATTCCAGTCGCTAACGACAATAAGACCATCAGGGAGGTGGTCGCCGGTCGCTCCAGCTTCCTGGAGATCGACGAACAGACCGGGGGTATGGCACTCCACCTGACGGTACCTGAGAACCCCGACGAGGTGCTCGGCACCGCGAAGGTAGGCGACAACTTGGCGACTCCTGCGACGGAACAGGAGCTGCCGCCGACGCCGATCGGGACAATCAAACTTCCGGGTGCACCGCTGCCGCCGGTCGAAATAGCTCTGGAGGACCTGGGGTTACCCACCTCAATCGACGCGGGAGGCGGTGTGGAGATCCAGATCGACCTGGAACCCGGTGCGGAGATCCCGGAAGCGCTCCCTACGGCGGTGGACGTGTCGCTACCCCCGGTCGGATTCGACCTCGAAAACATCGACGAGGTGGTCATCCAGCGGGGGGGAATCGATATCTCCGTCACAAACGGGCTACCGATACCTCTGTCGAGGCTCCAGGTAACTCTGCGCGACAGCGGCAGAGGCAGAGACGTTGGTGAGTCTATCACCATTCAAGATGTCTCCGGGAACGGCGGCACAGATAGTGGTCGCCTGTCGCTGGACGGGGAGTCGATCAGTGGAAGTCTCGCCTTCAAGGTCAGCATCATCACAGGAGACGACGGAGCGGTCACCATCGGCGATGATCCCAGACTGGTGATCGTGGCGAGCCTAGATCCGCTCGAGGTTTCCTCGGTGAGTGGCAAGATTCCGCAGCAGGCGTTCGCCCCTGAAGAGCCCCAGATCGTCAACTTTCCGGAGTCGGACGTGAAGGTGGATTCGGCGGCGATCTCGCAGGGTGAGATCGAAATCACCATCGACAACCAGATTCCGCTGATCGTCAACGTGAAGCTGTCGGTGCTGAATCTAGTTGACAGGGACACCGGTCAGCCGGTCGATTTCGAGATTCCTCTCGACCCCCGCAGCACGTCCCAGCCGGTAACGTTTCCTTTGGGCAACGCGTCGTTCGTTCAGCCGCGAGGAAGAAACCCCGATGATCCGGACCAACTGCGGGTAGCCTACGTGGCCACGACGTCCGAATCGGACCAGGTCGAGACCATTTCATCAGACCAGGCGCTTGCAGTCAATGTCGTCGTGAGCCCGCTCGTGTTCAGCCGCTTGGAGGGTCGCCTCGACCAGGTGTCACTCGACATTCCCGAGCAGCGGCAGACTGTGGAAATACCGGCAGGCCTCGACAACATCAACATCGCGACGACCAGCCTCGAAGTGCACGTCACCAGCGCCATCGGCTTTCAAGCCGAGGTGGAGCTGGACATTACCGGGACAAACACAGCCGGCGAGCCGGCCCCTCTTCTGCCGATACGGGAGACGTTCAAACGCGGAGACCCGGATTTTCCGGTCTCCGACACATTGACGGTCTCACCGGTCGCCCTCACCGACTTTCTGAACTTCCTGCCCAGTGAAATAGTGATCAACGCCAGGGTTGTCGTCGGCGACGGCGTCACTCCAGGTATTATCGACTCGAGTCATTCGGTGACTCTCGACCGAGTCGTTTTCGATACCGAGCCGAGACTCTCTATCACGGCTGACACCCAGATGGACCCGGAGGAGAGCATAAAGGACATCACGTTCCGCGATTCCGAGGCGAGGCGAAAAATACGATCCAACTTCGTGAGCGGGTCGGTGACCGCTACCCTCGAGAACAGCATTCCCCTCGGTGTCGGCGTCAGGCTGTTCGTCGGCAGGACGCGAGCGGCCGTATTCGACACCACGAGTGGCGACCACGTCATCACCATTCCGAGACGGATAGCTCGCTTCTCCGGGGAGGACGCAGCTGATTACCCGGAGCCGCCGTTTCAGGCAAAGGCGGCACCGGTCGATCCGGAGACGGGCTTCTCCGATGGGATCGAGACGACGGAGATAACGATAGAGCTGACGGCAGACGAGGTTGTGGCGTTAATCCTTGAAGACGACGACCCCGCAAGGGAAGACGACGACCATGCGAAACTGTTTTCCGGAGTCCGGGTGACTTTGCCGCAGACACAGGGAGAGGTGGAGATACGTGCGGACAACTTCATCAACATCATCGCGGGAATGGGCGTCGAGCTGCTGCTCAACTCGGACCTCCTCGACTAAGGGAGAAGGGCAACGATGAATACGACGATCAGATTGCACTCTCTGCTGGCCGCAATGACGGCCTTCGCGCTATTTACGAGTCAGGTCGAGGCTACCGGATACGGAGACACCCAGCCCCGGGCCATGGGTATGGCGGGTAGCTACGGCGCTATGGCGCGGGGGGCCGAAGCGCTCTACTGGAATCCCGCGAACCTGGCGCTGAAAGACAGCCCAAAGATCTCTTTGCCGCTGAGTCTCGGAATCAGCATCGTGCTCGAAAACAACAGCTGGTCCGTCGCCGACTACAACTATCACAACGGCGAGTTCATCGACGATGCAGCCAAAGACGGCCTGCTCGGTGATCTCAAGCAGGGCGGTCTCAAGTTCAACACCGACATCGGCCTGTTTCTCCCACTGGTAGGGGGATTCACCTTCCCGCTGCCGTGGGGTCTGAGCAGCGCCATCGCCATAGATGCACAGGGTGGCGTCGAGGGCAAGATTCCCAGAGACATGATCGAGTTCCTCATGCGCGGCAACGACTTCGAGCAGGTTCGAATCGAGCAAGGACGGGACCCGAACTACGACATCGCCGAATGGGACGGCGAAGGCTGGGGGCTCGGCGTCTTCAGCTGGGGTTTTGCTAAGCCCTGGATGCCGACTCAGCTCAGTCCTCACATGAGCCAGTTCACCGTCGGCACAACGCTCAAAGTGTTGGGCGGCGGCTTCGGCGAAGTGATTCGCTCGGACGGAGGTTTTATCACTAGGAGAAGCGGCGCCGATATCGACGCGTATGGCGTGTCTCGGTTTGGTCTTGGCATCGGTTTCGGACTTGATTTCGGGGTAGCGGGCGTCACCAAGAACGGCAAGACTACAGGAAGTATCGCCTTGATGAACTTCCTCGACACCATGAGCTGGAGCATCCGCACCCAACAGGACTCCGTGTTCGTGTCGGCTGAGGACGTGAACGCCTTGAGCTTCTCGGGCCTCAAGGACTTGGAGGATGTTACCAAGAATCCGGTGGATGAAAACGGCAAAAAGGTGTTCCACGAAGAAATCGACATCAGCAGTTTCTCCCGCTCTCTACCGGCGATGCTGAGAGTCGGCGTCGCCCATGAGCTCATGCCACGCCTGACATTAAGTGGGAACTACGACCAGGCATTCAGCAGCGGGTTCGGGATATCGACGACGCCTCACATCGCGGCGGCGGCTGAGTACCGCCTGGTCAACTGGTTCCCCTTCAGATTCGGTTTATCTGTAGGGGGACGCTCCGGTCAGACGTCCGCTGTGGGCTTTGCCTTCGGGCCGTTCACGTTGGGAAGAGTGCAGCTGAATCTGCTGGAGACCGGAATAGCCAATAGAGGTGGATTCCTGCCTGGATTATCGCAGGGTTTCGGCTACTCAATCAACCTTTTCAGGTTCCAGATAAAGAGGGTATAGGGCAGCGGTCTTGAGTATCCGCAGGTGGGGGCTGGACTTAGATTCAGCCCCCCTTTTTTGTGCCGACGCGAGTGGGTGAAAAACCACTGAAGGATTTCCAGGCGCCGCCGATGAATTGAGTAGGCGTGTATTACTTTTTTTACCCTCAAGGAGGATACCATGGAAGTCGGGTCTGCTCAGAGCCAGAGCCTCATCGCGTCCATCAGCATCACCCAGACTCAAATCAAGGCGACTCAAGTCGCCTCCCAGGACGGGAACGCCACAGCAAGCGTCCTTCTCAGCGTGGGAACGCAGATCGATGTCACCTACGTCCAGAAGGTCCTGAATACCTCGCTCACCGATAGGCTCAACGGGGCCTTCGAGACAGCGGGCATGGACACAAACGTCCAGTCGCTGATGTCGAGCGGGATGGATTTCTCCCCCGAGGCGACCGCCAAGCGGATCGTCGACTTCTCGGTGGGTTTCTTCGGCGCCTTCCAGCTGAACCATCAGGGCGAGAAGGGGGGTCTCCAGATCGAAGGATTCACGTCGCTCATAAAAGATGCCGTCAAGACCGGATTCGAGGGTGCTCTCAGCATCCTGTCGGGAATCGGCGACATCTCGCCGGAAATGTCGGCTGGAATCGACGAGACCTTCGACCTCGTCATGAAGGGAATCGACGACTTCGGCGAAGAGCAGCAAGGCGCCCTCATCGACCCCGAAGCCGTTGAGGAAACCGAGGAAGAAGGGGGAGCAGTTGCTGGTCGTGTAGGATTGACTCTCAAAGCTCGCCGGACGGCAGAGCTGAAACGCCCCAAGAAAGAGAGGCCCCTCCCCTCGGGGAGGGGCTTTTTTTGTGGCAGCCTCGATGATGCGAAAGGCCGCACAGTGGAGGCGTGCTCGCGCGGTCAATTCGACGGCGAAAGGGGGGAACCTGAACCGCCGCCCCTCGTCCTAGGGAGCGCATTGTTACACATTCGATCGACTGGAGAGATTGGGAGATGAAGCGAGTTTCTTCACCAATTGTGGCAGTCTATCTGTTGAGCTCGAGCCTCGGGGCGTCGGGGATCGAGACAGACAAACTCCGGCCTCTGCAGGAGTTCAGCGACGCCTTCGCGGCTTTGGCAGCTGAAGTAAAACCGGCGGTGGTGGCTATCGAAACCGAGAGAGAGATCAGCGCCAGAAACAATCCTTACGTTGGCACCCCTTTTGAGGATTTTTTCGGGAGGCACCCGTTCTTCCGCATGCCCCGTGAGCCTCGGAAGGGCATACAAGAGGGCCTCGGGTCCGGCGTCATCGCCTCAAATGAGGGCTTCATCCTCACAAACAACCACGTCATCACGATAGGCGCCAACTCCGTGGCAGACCGGATCACCGTCCACCTGGTGGACAAGCGCAGCTTCGAGGCCGAGGTCGTGGGACGAGATCCGCTCACCGACCTGGCAGTGCTGAAGATCGATGCTGACGAATTGACGGCCATCCCCTTCGGAGACTCTGACCAACTGTCGGTGGGCGAGCTCGTCGTGGCCGTGGGGAGTCCCTTCGGGCAACTCCACACGGTGACGACCGGTGTCGTAAGCGCCCTTGGAAGGGGACACGTGAGGCTGGCCGAATACGAGGAGTACATCCAGACCGACGCGGCCATCAATCCTGGCAATAGCGGCGGGGCTCTCATCGACACGAGGGGTCAGCTCGTGGGCATCAACACGGCTATCGCCAGCCGAAGCGGCGGCTATGACGGAATCGGCTTCGCCATTCCCATCAATCTCGTCAGCAACGTCATGGAACAGCTCATCGAGCACGGGCAGGTGCGGCGCGGGCTCCTGGGAGTGCGCATCCAGGAGGTCGACGACGCGCTCGCCAAGACGATGGGACTGGACAAACCTCGGGGTGTTCTCATCGGGGACGTAAGCGAGGACAGCGCGGCTGAGAAGGCCGGATTGAAGGTCGGCGACATCGTCCTCGACGTGGACGGTGCCAAGACGAATTCCACAGCCGAACTGCGCAACAAAATCGCCCATAGTCCTCCGGGTACGGGAGTGAAGCTGCGGGTGTGGCGGGACGGAAAGGAACGAAAAGTCAAGGCCACACTAACAGCTCTGGATGAAGGGGAACTCGCGGCTGAAGAGCCCCAGAGGCAATCAGAGCAGCTCGGTCTTCGAGTTCAGGAGCTCACGGCCGAGCTGGCAGACAAACTGGGATACGAGGATGAGCGAGGTGTCATCGTCGCCCAGGTGGAGAGTGGAAGCAGGGCGGCGCGGGCAAAGTTGCATCGGGGCGACCTCATCATCGAGGTGAACCGGCGACAAATCGAATCAGTCTCCGACTACGAGGACGCTCTGGCGGAGTCGGAAGGGACGGTGCTCATGCTGGTCCTGGACGCGCGCCAGAAATTCACCAGGTTCGTCACTCTCAAACTGCCCAAGAGATAGACCACACTTTTTCGCAGATCGCCAAGGCCCGGTTCGACGTCTCGCGTTCGGATCGGGCCTTTCTATTGCCGTGCGACAAACACAGTCTATCTACTTTTCTTTATAGACGTCACTGAACCTAACCGGGACTGGCTCGTGGAACCGAAACCGATCTGGCATGCCGCGGCCCTGCCGCGGGTCTATCTGCGAAAACTGCTGACATTCCATTCTGCGGGGAACGGATGGATCAGCTGCAGCGGGAGTGGCTCCTTCGAGGTCAGCCTCGACGGCCAGCTGCTCGGTCGTGGCTTCGCTGCCGGATGGGAGGAAACTTCATCGTGGAACCGATTCGAGATCAGCGAGACATCGCCAGGGGAGCATGAGCTGATCGTTCTCGTTTCCACGCCGCGGGCTGAAGGGGCAGATTCACCCCCCTGGTTCATGTGTCACGGCCAGCTCGGCGGCGATGGAGCAGAATTGACCACAGATGAATCGTGGTGCGCCTGCGCCTCCGAGACGAATCCCTCCACGTTTTCACAGGGGCTTCTGGAAACCCACTCGGCGATTGAAGATCCGCGCTTTCTTCAAACCGCAGACGGAGTGTCGAAATGGGACGCCGCGGCGCTCGTCGACGTGAGAGCTATCCCCTCGGATGAATTGCGTACGCTCGACGTCGAAGAGGTCGCGGTGAGCGGCTCCAGGCTCGTCACCTCTGGCGAGATCGATGCCCAAGGGGCGCTGGAGTGTATGGCGTCAGCAGAAGCGCTGAACACATGCAAGTGCGTTCACCCGGAGGGGCTGCTTCACGGGGGGAAAGCGCGCACGATAGTGCAGACGAGGTCACCCGATCGGGCTGTCGTCATCGTCGTCGACTTGGGACGGATCGTCGACGGCAGCCCTCACCTGCGCATGAGATCGGGTGATCGGGGCGGGATCGTCGAGCTGGGATTCGCCTGCACACTCGCCGGCGCGGTGACGCGCGCGAGATACATCTGCCGCGCCGGAAGCCAGGAGTGGTGGGGCCTTCACATGCACCGGGGCCGCTTCGTGGTTGTGCGGCTGAGTCAGTTTGAGACCGAGGTGGAGCTGGAGCGCCTCGAGCTCGTGACTCGCCAGGCCATCGTGTCCACTGCTGGCTCAATGACGCGGCCGCCAGAGCTCGAACAAACCTGGCGAACGGGGCTTCAGAGCCTGCAGCTGTGCCGCCACGAGACCTACTGCGCATCATCGCCAACCGCTCCGTTCGACTGGATGGGGGGGCTGGCAGTAGCGTTGGACGACTATGTATTGACCGGGGACGCGTCGACGGCGAGGTCGACGCTGCGTCGGGCCCGCGCGAGCGAGCTGGCCGCGAAGGCCTTCGTCAACGCGCTTGCCTATCCCCTATTTCTCGAGGCCTATCATCAATACTCGGGCGACGACCGGATGCTCGGTGAGTCAATGCCGGATCTGGAGCTCGTCCTTGCAACCATCGCCCAGGATGACACAGCCGACCTGCCACCGACGGTCCAGCTGGCGAAAAAGGCCGGGTGTCTGCGAGCCTGCAGCCGAATCTTTCGAACGATGGGTGAAGCGGCGAGGGCATCGTCCTGCGAGACCCACCTCACTGCCGTCAACGGCGAGATCGAGAAGGCATGGGCGCAGGATCGGGGTCTCTTCCGGGATAGCGCCGGTTCGTCAGAACAATTCAGCCAATGGACGAACGGCCTCGTCCTCTACTTCGATCTGGCGCACGAGCCGCGGCGACAACGAATCGTCAGCGGCTTGCGCGACGATGATGTCGAACCTATCAGAGATCTCGGACGCGCTTTTTTTCTGCTCGGAGGCCTCTGGCAGGCGGGCGCAGAGGAGCGCGCCACGGAGTGCCTCGCCATGCACTGGCGCAGGATCGCAGAAAAGGATGGCTGGTCATGGAGCGACAAGGTCAGCCCGGCCCGAGCCGATGAGGGGGCCGCGCCTGGACCGGAGTACTACCTCGGCTCGCGGATTCTCGGCATCAGGCCTGGGAGCCCGGGATACGGGGTTCTCGAAGTCAGGCCGCCTTCGCGGGAGCTACCGGGTGCCGCCGGACGGCTCATGACGCCGAGAGGCTGGGTCGTGGTGGACTGGTCGCGCAACTCCGACGGCAAGGCCTTCACATTGTCTGTAGCTACCGAAGGCGCCGGCGAGACCCATCTGTGCGCGCCGCGGTGCGGGCTCAGATTTCCCGCTGTCAGTCTGAACGGCGAAACAGTGTGGCGCAACGAGAAGATGATTCCCAATTCCAGCGTTCGGCTCGCCATCGCGGAGAGTGGTTACATCGTCCTGGTCGTGCATCGGAGCGGAGAATACGAGCTGCAGGTCGAATGAGCCTCCGTCACATCATTCGCGAGCCGACCTCCACGGACGCCGACACCGCGCCGCTCCTGGTGTTGTTGCACGGCTATGGCAGCGACGAGAACGACCTGATGGGACTGGCGCCACATGTCGATTCGCGCTTCCGTGTCGTCAGCGTGCGCGCGCCGTTGCTCCTGGAGCAGGGCGGCTACGCCTGGTTTCCGATCGAGCTCGGGCCCGAGGGCATCGTGGTCGAGTTCGATGACGTGGCTGCCGCATTGGAGCGGCTGGTGGATCTGATCCAGGAGCTCCAGGAGAAGCACGACGCCAGCGGCGGGAGCACCTTTCTGCTCGGTTTCAGCCAGGGCGCCTCAATGGCTGTGAGCGCAGGCCTGAACCACCCCGACCTGGTGGCGGGCCTCGCCTCGCTGAGCGGGGTATTTGTGCCTGAGATGATTCCCCCCAAAGAGGCGGGAGAAGCTCTCCGGGATAAGCCGATGTTCATGAGCCACGGATGCTTCGATCAGCTCATACCGATCTCGCAGGGCCGTGCCTCGGCCGATCTGCTAAAGGGACTGCCGCTCGATTTGACCTACCTCGAGTACGATATGGGCCACGAGATCAGCCAGGCGTGTCTGAAAGACCTGACCGCCTGGCTCGAACATAGCATGGAGGCTCAGTAGACGAAGAGCGGGCCCGTATTTGGTCAAGAATCAGTAGTTACAGCGCCGTGCTCTCGGGGGTCTCAGGTCGACGCCGAATCCCAACCAGCACTCTCCTGACGAATGATCTCCGCCATCGAGTCCAGCCACCGAGGGTGGTCATTCAGGCAGGGGACCAGTTCAAGCTCCTCGCCGCCACCGGCTCGAAATTGAACGGTTCCTTCGTTGCCGATCTCGTCGAGTGTCTCCAGGCAGTCCGCGGTGAAGCCGGGACAGGTCACGACAAGACGGCGCACCCCCTGGCCACCGAGCTGGCGAAGGATGTCCTCGGTGTAGGGCTGGAGCCATTCTTCCTTGCCGAAGCGCGACTGAAATCCGACCAGCCAGCGATCCGTCTCCAGCCCGAGGCCTTCCGCGAGCAGCTTCGCCGTTGTCTCGCACTGGGTGCGGTACGGATCGCCCTCGTCGACGTAGCGCTTGGGAATGCCGTGAAAGGTGATCAGGTATCGATCTGGCTCGTGGCTGTCCTTCACTACCTCTTCGAGCCTCGCCGCGAGGCTGTGGATATAGGCCGGGTGATCGAAGTAGGGCGGCACCATCCGGATCGTCGGCATGGAGCGCCTGCGATCACGTCTGAATAGCCCCCTGCGTCCCTGGGCGGCGCGGTAGACTGCGTCGTACACAGAGCCGGTGGTGGCGCTCGAGAACTGGGGAAACATCGGGAAGACGAGGAGGCGCTCGATACCCTCGGCACCAAATGTCTCGATGGCCTCTCGCACGCTCGGCTTACCGTAGCGCATACCGAGGAGGACCCGATAGCCCGATCCCAGCCGCCGTCGCAGGCCCAGTTCCTGCGCTCTGGAGTGAATCATGAGCGGCGAGCCATCGCTCTGCCAGATTCTCTTGTAGAGGCGAGCGGACCGCGCCGGCCGCCGCGTGAGGACGAACAGATAGAGAATCGGCCACCATCTCAGGGGGTGGAGGTCCACGACCCTGGGATCGCTGAGAAACTGGCGCAGATACGGTCGCAGCGCCGCGGCTGTGGGCGCCTCCGGCGTACCCAGCTGCGCCAGGAGCACGCCGATGGGAGGCTGTGACGAGGATTCAGTCGACATTCAACGGCGGTCCGAAGGAGCGGTGATTGAACGCGGTGGGAGTGTGACTACCCTGCCGTACGCTCACTGAAGCTAACGAATGCCGCACTCCAGACCATGCTACCGACGGCGAGCAGGCCATGCTGGCACCGGCGGTTCCCGATGGCTGCGTACGAGTGACGCTACGAAAGCGGCGTGCGCCTGGTGGTGGCCGGGGGGTGAGCGGACTTCCTCTCGCGGAGAGCTATTAAGGCGGGGTCACGAGCGTGGCGCTCCAGCCTGGTCGTCAGTGCGAATTCCGTTTGACCTGGCCCCAGGATTTCGCATCGACTGACGTGACAACATCGGGCGCCCGTTCGAATTCAACGGTGAGCAACGGCTTGTTGGCGACCTCGGAATGCTCCATGCTGTCAAATCGCTTAGCCGTCCTGTCCTCTTCCTCGTTGCCGATAAGAATCCAGCCGAAATTGCCAAGGGAACCATCCAGCCAACCCTGGACATCCGCTACCATCGAAGGGGTCGATTCCCACGTGTAGAGGCCAACGCCCTCGACCGCCAGACTGGCGCTGGCCGTACCGACGAAGTCGCCGCCCGGCGCGGCCCACTCTTGGGTGTCGAGGAAGGTGTGAAGCCAGGTAGCGTCATCTGTGTCCGCGGCTGTTCCCTTACCTTCCTGGCTCGCGGCGTCGGAAGACCCTTCGCCCCAGTCAGCGAGGAGGCGATGCAGCTGCACGGCTTGAGATCCCGCCGTGGTTTTGGACATGTTGAGCGTAACGCTTGTGCGGGTCACGGTCGCATCGGTGGGGACGTGGGTGGCGATGTCAAAAGCGATCAGAGTACGGCGAGCTTGACCTTGATTGGTGTTACCTGCGAACAGATAAATACCTGAGCCGTTGCTGGTCTCCCCTTTTGCATCTTCAAAGAGCGTGTTGTCCTTGCTGGCCGGTATGGCTACTTCTTCTGCAGTGGCTGCACCGACGAGCAGCGCCATCCCGACTATGGTAGAGCGAATGAAGGCGGTCATCTGTAATTCCCTTCCAGGTGAGTGAATGAATCACACATGCGGACCGAACCTCAGACGAGTCAACGCAGGTCACTCTGATCTAAGCAGAGTTTCCCCGGGGCACTGACTCAGAGGGAACATGCTCTATGTGTGAGGAATCGGACAGTAAAATGAGCGGTGGGTGTTGCACCGTGGACGCGCTAACTTAATGAATGAGGTCTAGGATGGCAACAAAAGACAAGGGAGACCGTCATGACAGACGAAAGCCAGTTTCACGCCGGCTCGTAAACGGTCTTCTCGGGCTCGGAGTGCTCAGCGCGGCGACTGGATTCATCGGCACGGCACTGGCATACCTGTGGCCTGCCGCTGGCGGCGCCTCGAGTTCCGGTCCTCTCGTCGGCCGCGAAGGGGTCCTGCTTCCGCAGTCTCTGGGTGACGACGAGGCAACCGTTGCCCGCAGCCACCTGGGCAAGATTCTCGTCATCCGCAAAGAAGACACGCTCGTCGGCTTGAAGGCCACCTGTACACATCTGGGCTGCACAGTTGCCTGGAATTCAGCCAGCCAGCAGGTGGAGTGCCCTTGCCACGGAGCGCGCTACAATCTGCGAGGCGAGGTGCTGCGCGGTCCGGCGCGAGATCCACTGGGACGGGTAGCGCTGACGGCGAGGGAAGACGGCATCCACGTGGGTGAGATCCCGAAGGGATGAGGATGGGAGCGGTGCGCGCCCTCTGGAACTGGCTCGACCGCCGGTTCGATCTCGAGCCGGCCCCGCAGGGTGTTAATGGGCAACCTGCGCAAGCCGGTACCCGTCCACGTGAACTGGCTTTTCACTCTCGGCTCCGCCCTCATCATACTGCTGACTGTGCAGCTGTTCACCGGAGTGCTGCTGATGGTGTACTACAAGCCGAGCGCCCAAGAGGCGTACAGCAGCATCGAGTTGATTGCCTACGATATCCCGCTGGGCTGGCTCGTGCGCTCGCTGCACCACTGGGGCTCTCACCTCATCGTCATCGTCGCCCTCCTCCACATGGTTCGCGTCCTCTTCTACGGCGGCTACAAACGGCCGCGCGAGGTGACGTGGATAGTCGGGGTGCTCCTGCTGGCGATCATCCTCCTCTTCGGGTTCACCGGCTACCTGCTGCCGTGGGACCAGGTGGCCTACTGGGGCACAGTGGTGGCCACAGAGGCTCCCGCTTCCATACCGATCGTCGGTCCCATGACCCAGGAATTCATGATCGGCGGCTCCGAGGTGGCCGATCCGACCCTCGGCCGCTTCTACGTCGTCCACGTCTTCCTCCTGCCACTGGCGCTGCTGTCACTGATGGGGCTTCACCTGTTCCTCATTCGCTACCAGGGGCATTTCCATGCTGCAGCGGACGGACGAAGGCGAATCCGGGCCCGACGAGATCGCCGCGGACGGGGGTGAGCCGTTCGTGCCCCACCACGCGCTGAAGGACTTCACCGCGATGTATCTGGCTCTCGGGCTCCTCGCGACGCTCGCCCTGCTGTTCCAGCCCCACCTGGGTGACCCCGCCGATCCTCTCAACACGCCGGTCGGGATCAAACCAGAGTGGTACTTTCTACCGGCGTACCAGCTGCTCAAGTACGTGCCAGAGGCTGTCGGCGTTCACATACCGCCGCTGTTTCTGCTGCTTCTCATCGTCTTGCCGCTCTTCATCGACACCTCGCCCGAGCGCCATCCCAAACGCCGCAAGGGCGTGCTCGCAGGCAGCGCCGCCGTCGCATTCGTCGTCCTCGCGCTGGGTCTGCTGGGGCATCTTTCGGAGACGACGCAGACACTGATGGGCAAGAGCTATCATTTCGACATGCTCGGCATGCCCCATCCCATCGCGGAGGCGACACAGCAGGTCGCCGAGTGAGATGGCGATCGCTGCCGCGCGCCGAGGTCGGGAATCGCACGAGCTGGACATGCTTTCGCTCGGCACGCTTGTCCGTGGTTGCCGAGGTGTGGCGGTGGTTGGCTGGGTGATGCTGTTCTCCCGCGCTGCCGCTGAGCGCCCAGAAGGCAGATCTCGAGGATGTGGCCTGCGCTCTGTGCCACTTCGAGCAGGCCGAAGAGTTTTCCGAAAGCGTTCACTACCAAGGCGGCATGCTGTGCAACGACTGCCACGGCGGCCTCCCGTTCGAGGCGGATGCGCAGATCGCCAAGGCGCCCGCAAACCGGATTCATAGGGAGGCCACAAAGGGGCGACATCGCAGAGGTGTGCGGCAGCTGCCATACCGGCCCGACCGATTTCTTCGCCAGAGGACCGCATCGCGACTGGCGTGATGAAGCGAACCCGACGTGTATCTCCTGCCACCACAATCACCGCGTCGTCGATGCGACGCTCGCCCTTATGGACGAAACCTGCACCTCCTGCCACGCAGCTGGAACGGCGGCGCTCGAGACAGGCTTGGCTATTCGTGTATTGCTGAAGGAAAACGGCGAGCGACTGCGGCGGACGGCCGCGACGCTGGACAGCCTCGCGGCCGAAGATCGCTCCCTGGCTCGAGCCACGCCGTTGCTGGAGGCGGCGAGAGCCGCTCTGCGAGAAGCCGATCCCAGAACCCACGCTCTCGACCGAACTCTTATCGAAGAGAGCGTCAGTGACTTCCGAACAGAGATGGAAGCCGTAGAGACTCGTATCGGCGATCACTCGGCGAGCCAGCGGCAACGCCGCTGGCTCGCGCTGGGCGTGTGGGCCTTCGTCGGTCTGAACGTGTTGCTCCTGTGGTTGAAGAGACGACAGCTCAGCCGCTGATCGCCGAGGCATCATGACCGACGGTCGCCTGCTTCGAGAGGCGGAGTTCCACGACGAGACCTTTACCGAAGCGACGCGAGCCGCCGCCGCCGGCTTCTACTCCGTCGTCTCCATCAGCAAGGGTCGCTACTTCGATTTGATTGACAGCTACCTCGAGCCCGGGCAGCGAGCCCTCGAATTCGGCTGCGGAAGGGGCGGCTACTGCCTGGCATTGGCAGAGCGAGGGGTGGGCGTCGACGCCATAGACATCTCCGCAGCAGGTGTCGAAATGGGGAGGCAGGCGGCTTCCGAGCAAGGGTTGAGCGAGCGCGTCAACTTTCAGATCATGAACGCGGAGAAGCTCGAATTTCCGGCGGCGAGCTTCGATGTCGTCTTCGGCAGCGGCATCCTGCACCACCTGGAGTTGCGCCAGGGACTGACAGAGGTCGCGCGCGTCCTGAAGAGCGGCGGCAGAGCCGTGTTCCTCGAACCGCTGGGACACAATGCGGCCATAAACCTATATCGCCGGCTGACTCCCCGAATGCGCTCGCAGGACGAGCACCCCCTGCGCGCGGGGGATCTTGGCATTCTTGCCGAGTTTTTCGGAAGCGTCGAGATCCGCTACTATCACCTCCTTTCACTGGCAGCAGCATTCCTGCGAAACAAGCCGGGATTCGCCCGAGTCTTGAACATCCTGAACAGAGTGGATCAGGTCCTGTTCGAGTATCTACCGTTTCTGAGAAAACAGGCATGGATCGTCGTCATCAGTCTCTCGGGGCCGGTGAAGGGCCCCTGATCGACATAGTGCTACCCCTGCGAAAAGTGGAAGCGAGACGGTTGTTTCAGGAGGCCGCCGAGCAGTACCCGCCCCAGGTCGAGCTCGCCTTCTTGCTGCAGAGCATGGTGGACCCAAGAAACGTGGGCTCTCTATTTCGCATCGCCGATTCCTGCGGCGCGCGCGAGCTCGTGTTCACCGGTCGCACGCCGGTCCCACCGGACGAGGAGATCGACCGCACCTCGAGGAGGTCACGACCGCCGGGTGCCCTGGCGGCGGATCCCCCGGATCGACCAAGCGGCCAGCTGTCTAAAGGAAGAGGGGTACCACCTCGTGGCGCTGGAGATGGCTCAGGGGACACGCTGTTACCTCGACTACCCCTATCCCCCGAAGGTCTGTCTCGTTCTTGGAAACGAGAGCAAGGGGGTGTACCCGGCCACGCTGCAGCACTGCGACGGAGCCGTCTTTGTCCCCATGCACGGGAAGGGGCCGTCGATGAATGTCCACGTCGCCGCGGCGCTCGTAGCCTACCACGCCATGATCGGCGGGGCGCCGTCCCCGCGAGGTGACTGATCTTGGGAGGCCATTCCCGACTCCATCAGGCGGAGCGGCTCTCCAGGTCGCGGTAGGCGAGCTCGAGATCGTCGTAAACCGACCTCACTTCCCGGTTTGGGGTGATGGTGGACCCGGATTCGGGCTGCGTGAAAGGCGCCACAATCTCCATCCAATCAGAATCCTCCCCCGCCGCGACAAGATAGCCATGCCGAGCCCGAAGAGCGGCGCCCAGGGCCGCCGAGTTCGTCGTCTGGAAGCGATGGACGACACAACCGTGTACGTCGGCGTACACCTGAAGGATGTCCGCATTCGCCGAGGCCCCACCGGTGACGAAAAGCGACCGCACTGGAATCCCCATCCAGCTCGAGTGGATCCTCGAGGACAGGGCCTGGGCTTCGATAACGGCGCGCACATTGGCGGCCATGTCGCCGGCATCGAGCTGATGTCGCACGACCCCAGGTCGGCTCACGTGGGGGACGATCTCGGCATCGAAGTATGGCAGCATGAGGGAGCCGCCGTTTCCGGGCGGCGTCTGCCTCAATGCCGTGGCGAATTCACTCCAGTCTAGCTCGTAGTGGTCACGCACAGCCTCTCGAGCGAGGCTGCCGTTCAGAAAGCAGATCAGGGCCATGTAGCTGATCCCGTCGGGCGAGGCGAAGACGGCCCCTTCCCCGCTCGCAGACACCCGTGGCTCGTCCATGCAGGCAAACAGCGTGTCCGAGGTGCCCAGACTCAGAGCCACCTTGCCCGGCTTCACGAGCCCGAGGCCGATCTGACTGCACGGATTGTCTCCGGAAAAAGGCAGCACCAGGCACTGTCGAGAAAAGCCGTAGCGCTCGACGAAGTAGGGACAGATGCGGCCGGCGGCTTCGTGGGAAGTGGTTATGGGAAGGAGCTTGGCGTCGAGGCCCGGCGCCGTGGCGGAGAGGGCGGAAGGACTCCAGCGTCGAGAGCTGATGTCCATGAGGTTCGTGCCGCTACCGTCACCGGGATCCACCGGCACGAGGCGGCCCGCCAGCAGACTGGCAATGAATGAGCTGACCAGACCGATGTACGCAGTCCGGGAGTAGCCCTCGGGATCGACCTGGTAAAACTTGCGAATCTGAGGGCCGCTGAAGCGCTCGAAGCAGCTGTTGCCGGTGAGCTCGAGAAGGGTCTGCCGACCGCCGATTTCCGACTCGATCTGGCGACATTGCTCCGATGTCGAGGTGTCCATCCATATGGGTGAGGTAGACCGGGAAAAGATCCCGGACAGCTGCTGGCCGAGCGACCGCTGGGCGCTGAGGTCTGCGAGCGCGACAGCAGCAGTGTCGTCGAGATACACGGTTCCGTGCTGCTGCCCGCTGCCCGCGATTGCCTCGACCTCAGCCAGAGGTGCGCGCCGTTCGGCCAGTCGCGCCAGCAACAGGTCCAGCGCCTCGGCCCACATCAGCGGCGGGCTGTGCACCTCACCACCGCCGAACTCGAGCACTCCGTTCTCGATGCCGTAAGAGTCTTTGAAGTGAGCGTCGAAGTTGACCGACTCCTCCAGCACGATCTCCGAAATCGAAGTGTCGATGATGAGACCGGTCATCGACTGGGTGCTCGCGTCGATGCCGAGATATTTGCTCATGCCAGACCCACGCTGTTAAGTTGATTTCCCTGCAGCGGCCTGCCGCTGATCGCGTCAGGCATATTAATGAACCGAATCATCAGATAAACACACAGGACGGCCTGTGAAGCCAGTCATGCAGACTCTACAGCAAGTCGACCCCGAGATCGCCGGTCTCATCGGCTCTGAAAACCGCCGGCAGCACGAGAAGATCAGGCTCATTCCCTCGGAGAATTATGCCAGCAAGGCGGTGCTCGAAGCGACAGCATCGGTGCTGACGAACAAGTACTCGGAAGGGTACGCGTCGGCTCGCTACTACGAGGGCCAGCAGAATATCGATCGAATCGAGGATCTGTGCGTGCAGCGGGCCCGCGATCTGTTCGGCGCCGAGCACGTCAACGTGCAGCCCTACTCCGGCTCGCCGGCGAACCAGGCGGTGTACATGTCCCTCGTGAAGCCCGGCGATACCGTGATGGGGATGTCGCTCGATCACGGAGGGCACCTCACGCATGGCGCGGCGGTTTCGGTCTCCGGCCTGCACTATCGAGCGGTTCAGTACGGCGTCGATTCCGAAAGCGGCAGGTTCAACTACGACGAGATCGAGGCGGCTGCCGCAGAGCACAGGCCGAGACTCCTGTTCTGCGGTGCCACGGCGTATCCGCGCGTCATCGACTTCGAGCGCTTCGCCCGCATCGGGCACGGAGTGGGCGCTGTGGTCATCGCCGACATCGCCCACATCGCCGGACTGGTGGCGGGAGGTGCACACCCCAGCCCGGTACCGCATATGGACATCGTGACGACGACGACGCACAAATCGCTGCGCGGCCCTCGCGGCGGTATGATCATGTGCCGGAACCAGTTCGCCGAGGCGATCGACAAAGCGGTTTTCCCGGGCCTCCAGGGGGGGCCGCACAACCACACGACCGCAGCCATCGCCGTCGCCTTGCAAGAAGCTCAGACAGAGGCGTTCAAGGTCTATGCCGGGGCCATCGTCGACAACGCCCGGTCACTGGCTGAGTCGCTGTCGAACAGAGGGTTCGCGCTCGTCTCAGGAGGGACTGACAATCACCTCATTCTCATAGACGTGACGAGCAAGGGATTGACCGGCCAGCAGATGGCCAAGGCCCTGGACGCGGCGGGAATAGTCTGCAACAAGAACCTGATTCCAGGTGACAGGGGTTCGGCGGTGCGTCCCAGCGGCATTCGGATCGGCACACCGGCTGTCACGAGCAGGGGGTTCGGGGTGTCGGAGATGGACCAGATTGCCGAATGGATGACACGCGTCGCCGCCGTCAGGTCTGACGACAAGCTCGACCTGGAGGCGCGCAGAAAGACGTACCGGGAAATTGCCGCTGAAGTACGGGAGCTATGTGATGGGTTTCCCGCCCCGGGACTGGACTACGATTGATTCTCGCCCAAGGCGTCTCAGACCGCTAGCGGGCGAACACCTCCATGCCAAGCCGTATGAAAGCCCACGTGAGGGCTATGAGCACCACGAAGGGGACGAGGTGCCGCTCTGAAGACTTCAGAAGAGCCTCCTGGGGAGTAGGGGCTAACTGTCTTCGGCACAAGAATATACACAAAAATAGCGCAACGCTAAGCACAATTTCTTTCAGAGTGCCGCTGCCAGATTGGCACGCGGGAGCCGCCACAAAGACGGTGGTTCGACCCGTGGAGAGCTAGGGTCAAATGGTGTGTAAACGACTCAGGCGGCGATCTTCTTCCTTTGCGCGATGGGTGATCCGTTTTCGTAGCACTCCCCGGCGTAGACGTCAGCCATGAGATGCGGTGCATTGAGTCGCCGGAATCGTTTCTCGGCCACCATCAGTACCCGCCAAATGAGGGCGGTGGCATTGGCCACCTTCCTGTATCGTTTGGCCGCATTGGTTCGCAACCGTACCGAAGCGAAGGGACTTTCGACGACGTTGGTGGTGCGCAGGTGTTGCCAGTGGGCCTCGGGAAAGTCGTAGAATGTCACCATACGGTCCCAATCGCGCTCAAGGATATCGACGGCGTCTGGACACTCGCGGCGAAACCGTTTGGCGAATTGATCGCGACGTTTCGTCGCTTCCTGACGGGTCGGCGCGTACGGGATCTGTGTCAGCAGGTGCCGCCCTTCGACCTGCACGCGTTTTGGCAGCTTATCCAGCACGTTCAGGATGCGGTGATTCCAGCATCGCTGTTCAGCCGTCTCCGGCCAGACCTCTGCCAGGGCCGCCCAGATACCCAGGTGCCCATCCGCCACCAACAACTTCGCCACGCTCAGTCCGCGGTCACGCAGATCGCGCAGTACGCCCGCCCACGACTCTGTCGATTCGCGATAGCCCGGGACAATCGTCAGGACTTCTTTGCGCCCATCGCTCATCGCGCCGATGACCACCAGGAGAGCGGCTTTTTGCTTCTCAAGACCGGCTTTGACGTAGATCCCGTCCGCCCAGGCGTAGACGAGCTCGCGGTCATCCAGTCGTCGGCTGCGCCAGGCGTTGTATTCGACGATCCACTTCTCACGCAAACGAGCGATCGAGGACGCCGACAAAGGCGCTCCCTTGCCCAGCAGGCCGCGCAGCGCCAGCTCGAAGTCGCCCTGAGACAAACCGTGCAGGTAAAGCTCTGGCAGCAGCTGACCTGTTTCTTGGGTGCGCCGGGCGAACAGCGGCAGTACCGCACTCTCAAATCGCTCTTCCAGACCCCGCACCCGAGGGCGTTTCACCTCGATCGTGCCCGAGGTCAAGGACAGTCGCCGCCGCTTCCCGTACCCATTGCGGTAGCCGCCGGCTGCGTCCAACGGTGCCTGTCGCTCGTACCGTGACCGTCCCAGCGCATGGGTGACTTCTTCATCCAGAACCGACTGCATCAGCGACTGAATCTGCGAGCGTGTCCACTCTTCCAGCGTTTCGAACGTGGGCATGGACATTTCCGTCGTGCTCGGCTTAGGTTGTGCCATGGCGATTCTCCTCTTCCTGCCGGGATAGCCCCGGCGTTTGTGATGGCTAATTACAAAGGAAGGGTAGGATCGCCGTCTGTCTATTTCCACACCTTCTGATTATAGCTCCCCGTGGAGCTAAACCGACGCTACAGAAGTTCGTGGCGGTCGCTACAGAACGTCATAGCGGTCGAGGATTTCCCGCCAGATGCCCCGGGCAGAGAGGATCAGCTCGACAACCTCCCGAATCGCACCTGACCCTCCGGCCGCCGCCGTCACGTAATCGGCGCACTCTTTGACCTCCGGTCTGGCGTTGTCTACGGCGACACCCAGACCGACGCGCCGGATGAGCGGGGCATCGGGCAGGTCGTCGCCGATGTAGGCTACCTCCCGATCCTCCACGTCTGCCTCCTCGCAGATCTCTTCGTACGGGGCGACCTTCTCCAGATGGCCCTGGTAGATGTAGGTCACTCCCAGCATCTCGGCGCGGTGAGTGATGCCGGGTGCGTCCCGGCCGCTGATGATGCCGCTCTGCAAACCGGCACCGTGGAACCAGCGCAGGGCCATGCCATCCTGGGCGTTCGACCACTTGAACTCCACGATCTCACCGTCGGGTCCGGGGATGTAGAACAGGCTGCCATCGGTCCAGACACCGTCTACGTCCATCAGCAGCAGACGGATGCCAGCGGCTCGGTCATGTTGCTCTGTGGTTGGCGTCGTCATAGAAAACGGGCGCTCAGCGCCCGGGATACAGCAGTCTCAGAGCTGCGCCCACTGTCTCCAGCCGCGATCGAAGAGGTCGTCAGCCTCCTTCGGCCCCCACGATCCGGCAGGGTAGGAGGGCACCCGACTTGCCGACTGTGCTCCCCAAGCCTCCAGTAGCGGCATGAGGAGCTCCCACGAATTCTCGATCCAGTCACTGGAGGCGAAGAGCGTTCCATCGCCCTCGAGGCAGTCGAGCAGCAAGGTCTCGTAGGCTTCCGGCGAGCGTCCACCGAAGGTGTCGGCATAGGCGAAACCCATCTCCACCGAGCCGAGCGCGACATCGGGTCCGGGAATCTTGCCGCTGAAGGACAGGGAGATGCCCTCGGCAGGTTGAACGCGGACGGTGAGGCTGCTCGGCTTGAGACCTTCGGGATCCTGGAAAATGAGGTGTGGCGGCTGCTTGAACTGAAGCGTGACGGCGCTGACCCGTTTGCGCAGGCGCTTACCGGTGCGCACGTAGAAAGGGACCCCCTGCCAGCGCCAGTTGTCGATGGTGAATTCGACCGCGGCGTAGGTCTCGGTGCGCGAGTCGGCAGCGACTCCCTCCTCCTGCAGATACCCGGAGTAGTCGACCTCGTCGATCTGCCCGGCACGATACTGCGCGCGCACGGCGTTCTGGTCGACCTGGCCGATGCTGAAGGGGTGAATGGCCTTCAGCACCTTCAACTTTTCGATACGCACCGATTCGGCATCGAAGCTCGAGGGCGGCTCCATGGCGATGACGCACATCACCTGCAGAAGGTGATTCTGAATCATGTCTCGCAGCGCGCCAGAGCGGTCGTAGTAGTCGGCCCGGTGCTCGACTCCCACGGTCTCAGCGGCGGTGATCTGAACGTGGTCGACATAACGCCGATTCCACAGCGGCTCGAACATAGAGTTGGCCAATCGAAAAACGAGGATATTCTGGACCGTCTCCTTGCCGAGGTAGTGGTCGATGCGGTAGATCTGGTGCTCGTCGAACACATCGTGAAGCGACCGGTTCAGACTGCGTGCGGAGTCGAGATCGCGTCCAAACGGTTTTTCCACGATGACCCGAACCCAGCCGCGGCCCTCGTCCAGCTCCCGGTGAAGGCCGGCAGCTCCCAGTTGCTCGACGATCTGCACGTATACCTGAGGCGGAACAGAGCAGTAAAAACAGCGGTTGCCCGAGGTTCCGAGCCGCGCATCGAGCTGGTCGAGCAGTTGGCCGAGCTGCTCGTATGTAGCCGGTTCGGCCAGGTCGCCGTACACGTAGTGCAGTTTTTCGAGGAAGGCGTCGGTCTCCTGTCGATCCGCATCCTGGCCGGCGAATTCGGCGAGCGCCTCTCTCATGCTGTCGCGAAAGGCCTGGTCGTTCCAATCGGTGCGAGCCACACCGACGAGGGCGAACTCGGATGGCAGGCGATTCTGCTGGTGGAGCTGCCAGATGGCGGGGACGAGTTTGCGGCGGGTAAGATCACCAGAGGCGCCAAAGATGACGAGGGCGCAGGGATCGGGTACCCGATCCGGGGAGAGCAGGGAAGCGGACACGGCTTCAGCGACGCATGGAAGGGAGGCGAATCAGGCTCGCTTCGGCACGGCCTCGCACTGAGCCTCGATGGTACCCAGGAGCTTGTCGAAGGGTTCGACGAACAGTTTCACTGCATCCTCCTGGAGCTGGTCGGTAACCGCCTTCATGGAGATGCCCAATTCCTCCAGAGCTGCCATGACATCGGCGGCTTCGTCGAGCCCCTCATCGAGTGTCGTGCGCACGACACCGTGATCCCGGAAGCCGTTGAGGGTGATTTCAGGCATCGTGTTCACCGTGTCTGAGCCGATGAGCTCCTCGACGTACATCACGTCGCGGTAGTCCGGATTCTTGGTGCTGGTGCTGGCCCAGAGGAGGCGTTGCGTCTGCGCTCCCTGCGCCGCCAGCCGCTGCCAGCGTTCGGAGGCAGTCAGCTCCTTGTAGCGCATGTAGGCCATTTTGGCATTGGCGATGGCGACTTGTCCGCGCAGGCCGCGCAGGCCGAGGCGCTCAGCGGCGCTGTCGACCTCACCGAGCCGCTGTGCAATGCGGCCGTCTATCATGCTGTCGATGCGGCTGACGAAGAAGCTGGCGACACTCGCCACCTCGGAGAGGCTCCCCCCGCGGGAGGCGAACTGCTCGAGACCGGCCATGTAGGCATGGGCGACGTCGACGTAGTTGTCCACCGCGAACAGTAGCGTGATGTTGATGTTGAGGCCCTCGCCGATGAGCTGCTCGATGGCCGGTAGGCCCGCGGCGGTGCCGGGTACTTTCACCATCAGATTCCTGCGCCCCACGTCTCCGGCCAGTCGCAGGGCTTCGTCGACCGTCGCCTTCGTGTCGTCGGCGAGGTGAGGAGAAACTTCGAGTGAGATGTAACCGTCCCGTCCGTCGGTGTTTTCGTACACCCTCCACAGAACGTCGGCTGCCCATTGTATGTCCTGGATGGCGATTGTCTCGTAGATCTCGATTGCAGAGCGGCCAGAGCCCGCTAACTGCCGCAGGGCGTTCGTGTAATCCTGCGATCCGGCGATCGCCTTCTCGAAGATGGCGGGGTTGGAGGTCATCCCTCTGAGGCCATCTTCGACGATGAGGCGCTCAATCTCTCCGGAAGTAATCATGCCTCGACGGATGGTGTCGTACCAGACGCTCTGGCCGAACTCCTGCAACTCGACAAGAGGATTAGCCATGCTCATCAACTCCTTTGGTAGCGGGAAACGCTCCTCGCCGTACACACACACACTCACCGCACGGTGTCGGCTAATATCTCGATTCAAAGATCGTTGGGCAAATCGAGCCCAGCGCACGACGCGCAGGACATCCAAACGCTTGCTCAAGATTGGAGCAAAGTGGTACATTTACAGACAAGACAAGCCTTTACGGCGTTTTTTGGCCCCTCGAACCTGGCGCGCGGTACTGACTCATGGCCACCATCGTCGACGGTAAGAAACGCATTCCCTTCATGAGGGGAATGCTCGTGCACCACCTCATTCAGCGCGGCTTCGATCACGACGAGGCCTACGAGCTGGCGGACACTGTGCGCAGCGCATTGCGACAAAGGCAGGACGTGGACCGCGAGGAGGTTCTCGTGCTCATCGACGAGCTCCTCAAAGAGCAATGCGGTCGCACCGTCAGCGATCTCGTCTTCTGGGAACCGACGCCTACCGCAGTCTCGGTTCGTCGGGGCAAGAGCAAGCAACCGTTTTCGAAGGAGATTCTGTCGCACTCCCTCCAGGCGTCCGGGCTGCAGACCGAGGAGGCGTACGAGGTGGCGCGAAAGATCGAGGAGCAGCTGATCGCCGAGCGCCGCAGTGAGATCACCGACGAGGAGCTCGAAGGGCTCGCCGCGGCGCTGCTGGCCGAAAGACACGAGCCTTCCTACGCGGAGCGATACAGCGTGTGGCGCGCGTTGAACGACCTGGACAAACCCCTCGTCGTTCTCATCGGCGGTGCGAGCGGCGTCGGCAAGACCACCCTGGCGATCAATCTGGCCCATCTGCTGGGAATCCCCAGAGTCGTAGCCACAGACGATATTCGCCAGATCATGCGTCTCACCCTCGCACCCGAGTTCCTGCCCACGATCCACACCTCATCCTATGCGGCCGAAGCCACCGCACGCGCATCCGAAGACGGGGCTCTCGATCCGCTCATCGCCGGGTTTCGCGAGCAGGCCAGAATCGTCGGTGTCGGCATCCAGGCCATCCTGAGCCGCTGCGTCGAGGAGAACACGTCCGTCATCATCGACGGCGTCCACTTGGTTCCGGGAATGGGGGACACCTCGATTCTCGAGGACAAGGCGTTCGTGTCTTCCCTGAGCCTGGTGGTCAGCGACCGGGAGGATCTGGAGGGCCGCTTCACAAAGCGGGAAGCTGAAGCTCCAAATCGCCCGGCCCACCAGTACCTCTCGAATATGGATGGCATTCTCACGATCCAGGAGCACATCGTGGAGCGCAGTGTGGAGGAGAATATCCCAGTGATCGACACGACCGCTGTCGAGGATGCCACGAGTGCCGCCGTGATGGTCCTCGTCGAGCAGCTCCAGGAGGAAGAAGAAGTCAAGAAGGCGCTGGCAGCTGACGACAAAGGGAAGAGAAAAAAGAAAGGAAAGAAGTGACGCGGCAGCGCATCGGTGGAAGGGTCAGAAAACAGCTCCTGACCACCTTTTTTGTTGCGTGCCCCAGGTCGAGAAGGTATATTGAGTGGTTTTCGTAACCTATGGATTTACCACGGCTTACTATCACAAAGAGATAAGGCGAAAACGCGATGCTCGGCAAACGGGAAAACGGTGCGGTAAACAGCGGTGGACAGACCCTCAACACCATTATCGGGCGAGCGACAATATTCGAGGGGACGATGAAGGTGGACAACAGCGTGCGCATAGATGGCACCTTCAAGGGTGAACTGTCCTGTTCGGGGGCACTGACGATAAGCCAGTCCGGAGAGGCCTATGCCCACCTCGAGGGAAAAGACATTTACATCAACGGTATTGTCCGTGGCACGGTACGTGCCGAGAAGGTCAGATTGGACAGTCAAGCCCGCTTTATCGGCGATGTGTACACCGGCGCCCTGTCGGTCTCTGAGGGAGCTGTCTTCCACGGCAGCTGCGCTATGGAGACCGCCGACGAGGTGAAAGAGCCGCAAAAGCGCGAGGCCGCCGTCCTGCATATGGACAGTCAACAGCGCGCCCTCGAAGAGGCGACCCAGCTCGCGGATGGCCCGCGATCGGAAAAAGCTCAGGTCGCTCAGACCTGAGCATCTTTCCCCCCGCTTCACTCCATTTCTTCCGGTCCAGAAAATACTCCCGCGCCTTCCGTCTTCACGGCTGCACGTCCGCATCAGGGCCGATCTTCATAACTAGTTGAAATTAAAGCAGATTAACTGACCTCGAGGGTCAGATCGCACGATCCTAGAGAGGTGGTATAGCCTTTGCTCGGGCAGGGGCGGACCAATCCGGCCGCAGATTCCTCGAGGAAGTAGAAGACTATGCCCGCCCGTCTCAATCACAATGTTCAGCTCAAGTACATCCACCGCGATCTCGCCGTTCACCACGCTGACGCCTCGAAGCAGATCCGGCATCTGTCTTCGGGTCAGCGGGTGGAGCGCCCAAGCGACGACCCTGCAAGTCTCGCCCTGGCGGACGGGATCAACGCCGAGGTTCGCGCCATCACGGAAGGGACCCGGAACATTCAGCAGACTTTTTCGCTGCTGCAGGTGGCCGACGGTTCCCTGAGCGGAATAGGCGACATGGTACGGCGCATGCAGAGTCTGGCCATGGAAGCCGCCTCGAACGTCTTCAACGATCAAGACCGACGGACCATCAATTCGGAGATAGCCCAACTCAAACAGGAGATCGACCGCATCGCCGGCGCCACAACCTACAACGGCAAGCACCTGCTCACCGGGTTCATCGCCATCGTCGACAGTGGCTCGACAGCGGTGGCCGATACGGTGGAGACCGGGGTGACGCGGATCCGAGTCACCGGGGCTGCTCCTGGAACCTACACATTCACCGACGGCGGTGACGGCACCGTCACGCTCGGAAACGGCGAGATCTCGCAGACCGTGGCAGTTGAGACCCTGGTAGAGGACACCGCCGCACTGGCAGCGGGCAGCTTCGAGGTTCTCAGATTCGGTGAGCTCGGCCTTGAGGTGACAATTTCCGGTGGTGAGGCCACCGGTCGAGGGCAGTATTCCAGCGGCGATCTGAACGACAAGAACATCATCATCGAGGGGAAGGAGGATTTCACCTTCCAGTTCGGACCGGCCGAGACGAGCAACGACGTCAGCCGGATCGCGATCGCCGACATGCGAGCCTCCGGTCCGACGCTCAATCTGAGTGAACTGTCCGTCATCACAGTGGCGGACGCGCAGCGAGCGCTCACGCGCCTCAACCACGTTCAGCGCCAGGTCATAGAGGAGCGCAACAGGATCGGTGCATTTCAGAACCGGCTGCAGCTGACGATCGAAACCAGCGCCAACGTGCTCGAGCGAATGAGAAGTACGGAATCGGCAATCCGCGAGTTGGACGTGGCGAAAGCGGTTACGGCGATGTCCCGCTCCCAAATCCTGTCGCAGGTGGCGACGAGCATCGCCGCCGAGGCGGATACCGATATCGAGCGTATCCTCTCTCTCCTGCAGTAGCGACAGCTTCCCCGGCCAGCGCGCCGCCAGGCACACTGCGCCCGGCTCCATCAACTACATATAGAGGAAATACAGCCGCAGGTCGGGATAGATACGGAGTGTAGGTGCGGGCAGGTGAATCCAATTGAGCTGACGCTTCAGTGACCGCCAGAGCCGTCCCTCCCCCGGCAGCTGACGCAGATCGTAATCGAGGGCCACAAACACTTCCGGCCGCGCGTCCGGGAGCTCCTGGTACTCGCGATGACGGCCCCGGCTTTTCACGTTGCTGCCGTGCATTCCGGTGGCGCCATACCCGAGGGCGATTCCCAGACAGTTGGGCCAGAGCTCTTCCGCCCTGCCTCGGAGGACTTCGTCTACGGCGAAGCTCATCCAGAACGTCATACCCTCATAGTCGTCTATCACATATTCGGTGTGCGGTCGGACCGGCTCTCGGGATCGCTCCTCGCGTCCGCGATACAAGCGGGACGGCCAGTAACTGAACTTGAAACGCACAGAGCGAGTTGCCGGCACGAGGGCGTAGAGGAGCGGCACGGCAGCGCCGGCGGTGTTGAAGGCGAAATCGGGGATGCTGAATCCCCATTGGTCGTAGTAGGCATCGCGCATTTCGATTTCCAGCAGAGCCGCCCAACTGGTGATGGTGCCGAGGGTGGCGGCCGTCCTGGGTCCGAACCCGCTCCAGCCGTATGCCTCGGTGAGAGATTCCGACAGGACGAGGCCACCGAGGAAGTGTCCGCCCTTGTCCATGTCGAGATAGGTTTCACCCGACCAGTCGTTGATCCAGCGTATGCTGTCGCGTTTCTGCCCCTGATACCAGGCCCTATCGAAGTACCTGAAACCGACGTAATGGAGAGCGGCTCCGCTACCGCCGAGCAGGAGGAGCCGGTCCAGCTGAATCCCCCCGGTATCGGAAATACGGAACTCTGGCGGCGCTTCACGCGAGGCGACTTTAGCCTCATCGGCGCTCGACCTGGAGACCGAGAGAGCCATCGCGAGGCCGAGTTGGACGACGAGGGATATTCGCAAGGGCCGTGTAATGGTCACGTCTCCATCGCTTCAAAAAAAGGAAAGTGCCGCAGTTCGGACTCAAGTGTTAAGTTAAAGTTATTAACTTATGAAGCAGAAACGTAATGCGAGCACAACCGACGAACGGCACATGACCGAGCGCGATCAGCCGCTTCCCCCCTCCGACACCCCCGTGAGGCGGCGCCGTCGAAGGAAGGGCGGCGACGCCGAGACCACTTCGCCACCAACATCGCCGGAAAGTGCCGGCCGAGAGACGAGCAGTGGCCGAAGTTCCGGACGCAGAGACGGGGATGCGGATACCGGAATCAGGCGCGGTTCGCCCCGAACTCGTCGGATGCCAGAAATACTATCCTCGTGGGGGCTGTCACCGATATTCCGGGTCTTCATTTTCCTCAGCGGCATCGTCGGCGTCATGGTCTTTCTCCTCTACAACGAGCATGTCAAAGCCGAATTCAAGGACCACGAGCGCACCCGGGCTCAGTTGTACGCTCACGTATGGGGCCTGGCCATTTCCGACAAGCTACCGGACGAGGACGCGATCTTCATTTTCGAGACGGTCATCAACGATCCCAAGGTGACTATCCCCCTGATCGTCACGGATGCATGGGGCAACATCATAGGCGCCAAGGGCCCCGGTGTCCCCGTAGTGACGGACACGTCGTCAGCGGCTCAGAGCCGACTCAGGGATCTGCTCGTCCAGATGGATGCTGTAAACGAACCGGTCCGCTTTCTCGATCAGGCCGTGGTCTCGGCGAACCTGTACTACGATGGCGCCAGGTTGATCATTGCCGATGACTCGGCGACGCCGTTGCTGTGGGCGGGGGAGTCCCTGCCGGTTTTCGAGAGCATCGTCGCTGTTCCGAAGGCCGTCTCCGATCAGCTGGCACGACTCCAACAGCAGACGTCACCTCGATCGGTGCGGCTGCCGGCGTCCAAGCTGACCTACCTCTACCTCGACGCCGCACGCTTCGTCATCGCAGACAGCCTCGGCGAAGCCCTCGCCTGGGGCGGAACGAACATGCCGACCGCGGTCGACACGAGCGCCGCCGCCGCTGCGCGTCTGAGGACGGCGATTGAGGAGGTCTCCCAAACGCAAGCGCCACAAACCTTTCGAATAAAGAGGGAAAAATACATCCACTACGGTGACTCGGAGTTGATCGGCAGCATCGAAGTAGCTCCCTTCGTGACGGTCGGGGTGCTGCTCCTTTTCGCCCTCATCGGCTACGCCGGATTCCGGAACATTCGCCGCAGCGAACAGCGCTCCATCTGGGTCGGCATGGCAAAGGAGACGGCCCATCAGCTGGGCACCCCGCTGTCCTCCCTTTCAGGCTGGCTCGAGCTGATGGCGAGTCGGGTTGGTGAGCAGAAGAGCACCTCGCCGGCCGACCTCGCGGGCGTCCGGCGGCAGGTGGCAGCCGGAAAGGGGAACACCCGGGCGGCCTCCGCAGTCGCAAATGGTCCGAGTGACGACGTTGGATCTGTGGACGCGATCGTGCGGGAGATGCAAAAAGACATGGGGCGACTCAACCAGATCGCTTCCCGCTTTTCCCAGATCGGCTCGATTCCAGAATTGAAGCCAGGCGACGTGACAGATGTGCTCAACGAGACCGCCAGCTACTTCAAGAACCGCGGACCCCAATTCGGCCGACACGCTTTCAGTGTCACCTCGGGTCCGGTGCCCTCCGTACCGATAAACACCGAATTGTTGGGATGGGCCTTCGAGAATCTGTTCAAGAACGCCATGGACGCGATCGGCCAGAAGGACGGTGCAATAGACGCGCACGTGACGGCAGTCGATGAGCAGCGGGCGGTGCAGCTCACGATCGCCGACAACGGGCGCGGCATCGAGGCCGATCACGTCGGCCGTGTTTTCGAACCCGGATTCAGCACGAAGAAGCGGGGATGGGGACTGGGCCTGGCCTTCGTACGACGCATCGTGGAGGAGTATCACGGCGGCAACATCAGAATAGCACACACCGCAGAGGGCGAGGGGACGACCTTCGAGATCATCCTGCCCACAGCACAGCGATAACGAGCGGCTGAGCGCTCTGACGATCAGAGGCGAAATGGAGACACAGACGAGACGAGTCTTATGGGCTGACGATGAGATCGACCTGCTACGGTCACACCACGTTTACCTCAACGAGCGGGGGTACGAGGTGACGCCGGTGAGCAACGGTGAAGACGCCATCGCCATGGCGCAGAAGGAGCGCTTCGACATCGTCCTGCTGGACGAGATGATGCCGGGCCTGGATGGCCTAGCTACTCTGGAGCAGCTCAAGCAGCACGATCCCAATGTGCCCGTGATCATGATCACGAAGAATGAGGAAGAGCACCTCATGAACGAGGCGATCGGCAAGCGCATAGACGATTACCTCACGAAACCGGTTAACCCGAGTCAGATTTTCATGGCCTGTAAGAAGATCCTGGACAGCAGGCACATTCGGCAGAGCCAGGCCGGCCCCGCCTACGTCTCACGAGCGAGTCAGATTCGGGACTGGCTCGCCGGTGAAATGACCTGGCAGACGTGGATCGATACCCACCGGCTCCTGTGCGAATGGGACATCGAGATCAGCGGGCTCGGCGACGGCAGCCTGATCCAGATGATCGAAGATCAGAAAAAGGAGTGCGACCACGAGTTCAGCCGCTTCGTGGAACGCAACTACGCCACCTGGCTCCGCAGTGAGGACGATTCGCCACCCCTGTCGGTCGACGTCGTCTCCGAGTCAGTCGTGCCCCACCTGCAGGCGGGCTCCAGGGTGTTCTTCATCGTCGTCGATTGTCTCAGGCTCGATCACTGGATGATGCTCGAACCGCTCGTCTCCGAGTTCTTCAACGTCAGCAGGTCGTATCACTACTCCATCCTGCCCACGGCGACGCCCTTTTCTCGCAACGCCATCTTCAGCGGCCTGTTTCCAGCGGAGCTTGCCGCCAAGTACAAGGATCAAAAATTTGGAGGCGACGAGGATCACAGCCTCAATCGCAACGAGCATCAGTATATCAGGGACCAGATCGCCGATATCGGCGTCCAGCTGAAGGGCGACTCGCACTACGTCAAGGTCCTGAACACCTCGGAAGGCGAAGCGCTGACGCGCAAGGTGGATTCTCTCTCATCCGTTCCTCTCGTGTGCGCCGTTTACAACTTCCTCGACATGCTCGTCCACGGGCGCTCGCAGTCTACCCTGTTGCGCGAGATCGCTCCCGACGAGGGAGGGTTTCGCTCACTCGTGCACTCGTGGTTCGAGCACTCGTCGCTGTTCGAGACGCTCAAGAAGATCGCCAGGACCGACGCCGTCGTCGTGCTCACTACCGACCACGGCGCCATCAGAGGGACGCGGGCAAGCATGGTCCACGGCGATCGGAAGACATCGACCAGTCTGCGCTACAAGCACGGCCGCAACCTGCGCTGCGAGGCTAAGGAGGCGTTGTTCATCAGCGATCCCGAGGAGTACGGGCTGCCCTCGGGCGGCGTCGGCTCGAACTACATCGTCGCCAAGGAAGACTTTTATTTCGTCTATCCCACCAACTTCAACGAATATCAGCGCCAGTACAAGGACAGCTTCCAGCACGGTGGCATCTCGATGGAGGAAATGATCCTGCCGCTGGTGACGCTGGAACCGCGGTGAGGAGGGTGATCACGAGCTCCGCAGCGGAAACGCAGTCGCTGGGGGCTGAGCTTGCCCAACTGCTGAAACCGGGTGACGTGGTCGGTTGTATCGGTGACCTGGGGGCGGGCAAGACATGCCTCATCCAGGGGATCTGCGCAGCCCTCGCAGTCGACGATGTGGTAAACAGTCCGACCTTCGTTCTCATCAATCACTACAACGGGCGCTGGGGTGGGCGACCACTCCCGATTCATCACCTCGATCTGTACCGGCTGCGCGGACTCGCCGAATTCGGCGATCTGGGGCCGGAGGAGCTCATGGAAGCAGATACGCTCTGCCTCATCGAATGGGCCGACCGGGTGGAGCAGGCCCTGCCCCTGCCTCGATGGGACGTAAGGCTCACCTACAGATCCGAAGATCGGCGAGAAATCGTCTGGCAACATCTGGCGGCCAAGGATTGGCAGCAGGCGAATGTTCAAGACACAGGAAAGGGGGTCTGATTGGGATTGGGCCAGATGATTGAACGGTCTTCGAAGTCGCGGTTTCAGCGTCGCCTGTGCACGGCCACGGCCACGCTCGCCGTGTGGGCCTCATTTCCCGTTGCGGCGCAGCAGGGAATGGAACCCTTTCGCCTCATCGACAGTCCCACAGCGGGGCTCGTCGACAGGGGGCGTTTCGGTATGAACCTGAGGCTCTTCCCCGAGGGCGGGCTGATCGGTCAACTCAGTGCTGGTGTTCTGCGCCGCGTCAGCATCGGCCTGTCGTTCGGCGCAGAGAGCATCATCGGCGACGACGCCATCGACCCCTATCCCCGAGTCGAGGCCGCCATCCGGTATCGGGTAGTCGAGGAAAGCAGCGGACTGCCGGCAGCGACCGTGGGTTATGAAACGCAGGGGTACGGCGCCTACCACGACGGCCGCTACCAGGTTAAGTCGAAGGGACTGTTCGTGGCAGCGAGCAAGAATTACACCTCGGTTTTCGGCCAGTTCGGCGTTCACGTCGGCGCCAACCTGACGCGGGAGAACGACGATGACGGCGACCCGAGCGGCTGGGCCGGCGTCGACAAGAGCATCAACGAAGAGTTCGTCGTCGTGGGGGAATACGACTTCGCCCTCAACGACAACGACGACGAGGCGCTGGGCTCCGGCAAGGGGTTCCTGAACGCGGCCGTCTACTGGTCTGCCGTGCCCAATGTCAGCGTCGGCTTCCTGCTCAAAAACATCCTTGGCAACGGCGACGAGACCGGCCTCAAGGGAGGGCCGGACCCCGACATGAGTCGCGAGGTCTCGCTGCGCTACACGGAGGAGTTCTGATGGTCGTGGTCTGGCGCGTTGCAGCGGTGCTGGGGATCTGCGGAGCCAGTCTGTCAGCACAGGAACGACTCATTGACAATTTTGCCGGAGTCGGCGTCCGTGCAATGGGAATGGGTGGGGCTTATGTCGGTGTCGCGGACGATTTTACAGCCGTTTTCTGGAATCCTGCCGGTCTGGCGCAGTTAACTGATCGCGAAGTATATGTCGCGTTTCAGCGAAATAGTTTCGACAATGAGGCGAACTCAGGCCGCGAGACCGTTGGAAGCAATCTCAGCAATACTCGGTTCGGATCGATGGGATTCGTATATCCATACCCTGTTTATCGGGGAAGACTCGTTTTCGCCGCTGGATTCAACAGCGTCAAGAATTTCGATTCCATCGTTCGCGAAACGGGGTTCAGCTCAGCCGACAGTCTAGATTTCGAGAACTCCTTCTCGCATGAAGGTGAACTTGCGGCAACGACGCTAGCAGGGGCCGTGGATGTCTCACCATCGGTATCACTGGGACTGGCTCTGAATATCCTGTCCGGCGAGGACGAGAACTTACAGGAGTTAACCTGGACAGACACGGAGGACATCAAGGACTATCGGCGCCTGGTAGCGAGAGACACCTTCTCCGACGACTTCAGCACCACTTATAACGCGACCCTCGGCCTGCTCGTTCGGACCCCTCGAAACGACCCACGCCTACGCGTCGGAGTTGCGTTGTCGACAGGCAGGACGCACAAGGTTGAGTATCGATTTCAGGGCGTCGCCAGTGATACATCCTATTCTGTTGTGGAATATGATGACGGGTTTGTCTCGGAGATCCGCAGTGTGTCCGATTCTGACAGCTACAAGATCAGCCTGCCTCTTGAAATCGGAATCGGACTTTCCTACCGCCCGACGCCGAGTTTGCTGCTGTCGGGCGCCGCCCATTTCGCCGAGTGGTCGCAGAGTGAGTACTCGGACATAGATGAGGAAGAATTCCGCGCTAACGCATCCTTCGAGGACCAGTACCGAGATGTGGCTCGTTATCATTTCGGGCTGGAGTGGCGGGTTCCCGTTGTCGCTATAGACCTGCGGGCTGGTTACTACACCGATCCAATACCTTTCGTAGGACCGCGAGATCCAAGGGCGAGTGAAAGCGCCGACAACCCGAGAATCGAAATCGAGCAGGATTGGCGGTATCTCACTCTAGGAGCGGGGTTGATGTTGGAGGAGGTCGTGCGGATGAATATCGCGTGGACGCGTGGAACCTCTGAGCAATCCGAGGGTCCCCTAATCGAGCAGAACACTGTCAACAGGCTGGCGGTCGGGATGACCTACCGCTTTTAGAGGAGCCCTTGAACTGCCATCCGTCCCAACTGTATATTACCAAGACGGGAAGCCGGTCTGGCAAGTAGCGAAGCAGGTGCAGAAAGAGGAGGCGATGACATGAGTGCCAGATATGCCCGATTGGTTCCGATGTTGGGGATGTCAGGTATGGTTCTAAGTGGTTGCTACACAGTGCTTAAGGCGCCCTACTCTTCTGATTTCGACGAGGGTTCGTCTCGGTACGTTCGAGAGGACCAGCGACAGGACGACTACCTGTCACCAAGAGTTGGCAGATTCGATGATCGCGATAGCGGATTCGTCGATCCCTACGGGGGATACGGCGCCGGGGCATACGGCCAAGGCGGGGGGTTCCCCATCTTCGGCTATGACTCTCGATACGGGGGTTTCGGGGGCTATGGCTCCGGATACAGCCCCTATTCCTCCCGCTCCGGTCCTTACGGCTACGATCCGTACTACCAGGGAGACGGAGGAGTCTACATTCCACCGGGATATGAGCTGGTCACGTCGGATGAGCTAAACAGACTACGGGCAGCCGACAATGCGCTTCCGTCGTTTACTCCGACAGTCAATACCGGAGTCGATCCAGTCCCGGCTTCTAGCATTGTCGACCAGAAGCGGGACGTTTGGAAACGGCGCTCCGAGAAACGAGTACGACGGGCGCCGACCGTACCGCCTCGCAGCACGGTGTCGAACGACAGTCCCTCGGGGAGTTCCTCCGGCTCCAGTGCTGGAAAAGCCACTTCGAAGCCGAAGTCGAGCACAAAGCCGAAGAAACGCAGACGTTAAGAGAGAGATACAACGGATCAAGAAAGCGGGTGGCCCACGGGTCATCCGCTTTTTGTTTGCGGGAAATTCAGTCGCCGCTCAGGTCGAAGTGGCGCCCCTGCATCGTCGGTGGGGGAGCGACGCGCACGAGGAACTGCCTGAGCGGCTGTGCGAGCGCTGCGAGCAGCTGACGCTCGGTGCGATCGCCGCCGCCGAACAGCTGCAGCTGAACCGGCTGCCAGTTGTTGCGCTGTCTGGTCTGGCTCCACGACTGGCCGGTGGTCAGATTGATGAGCATGAGCTCGAGGTCGACGGAGACGTTCATGCCCGGACTCGGCATGATGCCATAGGGACTGGGCGACATGGGCGTCATCTGGGCCTCAAACCCCTTCAGAGATACGTATACGAGGGCGTCAATTTCCATCCGCTCCCTCAGAATTTCCTGGGTCGAGTCCTCGAGAACGCTTGCCCGTGAAAAGAGGCTGTCCGCGATCAGGACACTCGCCGAGTCGGACCTCGCCTGCCTGAAATGCCAGCGGATTTCGTCCTGGGTGACGATACGAGTATCCGGGAGATTCTCCAGTCCGCGGGCCGTGGCGTCGGTGAGTCTGCCCATCACCTTCTCCATGTCGAGCCCCTGAACCGGCTCGATGTTCGTATCGGAGAGGACGCCGATCGACTCGGCGTTTTCCAGAATAGGTTTGAGCTCGGGATCGGGATAAGCGGGCGCCTTGAAGCGAACGAGCTCGAACGGGCCCTCCGTGCTCGCACACCCGAGAGCGAGTGCGGTGCACAACGGACCCACCCAGCTGAAGACCCGAAGCGTCTGGTTGGCTGAAGGGTTCAGAAGCTCTTACCGAAACTGAAATGCATGCGCCAGTCGGAGTACTCTCTCAAATCCGTCTGTCTGGCAAACTCGAAGTTGAGAGGGGCGAGGAAATAGACAAGGAGCCCGAACCCCATCCCGGCGCGCAACCGCCGGGTCTCACCGGCTTGGTCGGGAACGTCGACGGGGCGGTGGAGCGGCCACAATTCGAGCGACTCATCCTCATCCCAGGTGCCGCCCACATCGAAAAAGAAGCTGCCATCCACGGCGGGAATGGAGAAGGTGCCTGGCCAGCCGAAGGTGATGTTGCGGATGAAGGGCACGCGGATCTCGCTGTTTATCAGGAACACCCGGGAGCCAGTAAACTCGGAAAACGGGTAGCCGCGCAGCGGTCCGACATTCAGGTTGTAGCCGGGAAAGAACGGGATGAACCACGCCGGCCCGCCGAGGTTGTACGTCAGTCCGTCCGGCCCGAGGGATCCAATGCCGACACCCCGCAAGCCGAGCACGGACCAGCGGCCCAGGCGCAGGTAGTGGCGGTAGTCGACCTCGAGGTGAGAAAAGGAGCGATCCCCTTCGGACAGCGAGAGTGTTCGACCCACGGACAGGTAGTACTTGCGGCCGGCGGTGGGGCCGAGGAGGCCGTTGTTGAGGGAGTCGTGCACGTAGGCGAACTTGAACAGGTGGGTGCTGAAGCTTTTGATCGGCTCGCGCGTCGGCCAGGCGATCTCGCGCTCTTCGTCCACGAAGGTGTAGCTCAGCTCGAGGCGCCGGTAGACGTCGAGAGGATAGGTGACGTCGGTGAGCATGCCACCTTGCCGGCTGCGCACGAGGCCGCGGACTGCGCGGCCCCGGTACAGGTAATTCCGTCCCTCTGGGTCGTTGAAGTACTGATTCCAGTTGAAGATCATGGCGCTGTAGCTGGGCCGCCGTCCGTAGTAGTTGTAGCCGAGCGCGAAGGTGAGGTCGTTGCTGATCTCCTGGGAGCCGACATAATCGGTGAACATGACGAGCGAGTGATTGCCCAAAAGATCGCTCATACTCAGCTGGGCGATTCCGGATAGAAACCCGTTGTAATACCCCATTTGAAAAGCGACGCCGTCGAACTCCAATTGCGGGGTGTATCGCCTCACCGTGAGTCCCTTGATCGAGTTCTTGTCTTCATCCGATTTCAAGATCGGAACTCTGGCCTTGAGGTCCGCCGGGCCCTCCTCTAGATCCAGGGTCAGCGGGTCAGGCTTCTGTGGGGTCTGGGAGCCATCGCTTGCAGTTGCGAAGTCCGCACTCATTTCAGCGAGTTTCACGGCATCGGTGCGGCCACGGCTCGACTGCTCGGCGAGGGACACGGCGTCAGCCAGACCGGCGGGCGCCGAGACTTCGGTCAGCGCCGCCACGCCGCGGCTCGAGTCCGCGCTACTGGTGGCCCCAGCCGCGCGTCGCGGGCCGTCCACGACCCGGGATGCCAGCACGTCGCTGTGCCGGATGACTTCGGGCCAGCTCGGCATGTCAATGCGATAGAGCTCTCGCCGGCTGTGGTAGTAGGTCGCCAATACGATCTGGGAGCCGTCCGGTGACAGGGCGGGGCTCATGACGCCACTCACCGTGCGGGTGAGACGGTACTCCTCCCCGGTTTCGAGATGAAAGACGAACAGATCGTTGATGCCCTCGCGGGTAGAGACGAAGAGAATCTTGTTTCCCTCCGGCAGCCACAGGGGCCACAAGTCGTCCGTCGGGCTTGCGAGCACGGTTGTGCTCCTGCCGGTGAGCTCATCGTAGATCCTGATGTCGAACTGACCGCCGCGCTTGGCGCTGTAGGCGATTTTCGAACCATCGGGCGAGAACGCCGGGTAGTCGTCGCGTTGAGGGGTTCCGGTGATCTGGGTGAGATCTCCGGTGGCGACGTCGACGACGTATATATCGCTCTGCCCGAATCCAGTGCCGACGAAGGCGAGCCGTTGTCCATCGGGTGACCAGTCGAGCGATTCGATGATCTCGAGTTCCTCGAAGATCATCGTCTTCACCAGCGTCTTGTCGTACAGATCCCACAACAGGAGCACATCTTTCGGGCCCTTCTTGGCCACGAAAGAGATGGTGCGACCGTCGCCGGCCCAGGCCACGGTCCCCGGCCCAAAAGTCAGGTCGTCGAACTCGACGGTACGCATGCCCACGGTAACTCGCTCCACCAGGTTGCCGTTGCGGAGCCGAATGACGTCAACGTGTCGTTCGACGCCATCGGTCGACAGCACGGCGAGCATGTCCCCGCTCAGTGACCATTTCGGGGAAGCGTAGGAGATGTAAATGTCATCGTCCTCCACCACCCGGGTGGCGAACTCGGAGACATAATCCCGATCCTGGAGCAGGGGCCAGTAGCTCTTGCGCATGTGGGCCTGCCACTGCTCATCGAGGGTACTCATGTCGGAGTCGATGAGCCTCTTGAGCAGCTTGTCCGTATCTGTTTGGGGGTCCCACACGCGCAATAACCGGCTCATCTTCTCGGGGCCGTGGCGCTCGGCGATGTACTCCATGATGCTGTGGCTCTGCTTGTAGGCCAGAAACGGGTTGGGCAGGTAGTCCCAGCTCGAGTCCATGATCTCGAGCGGAATAAGCTGGTCGGTGAGCACGGCGTCCCGGAGCACCATTTCGTCGATGGAGTTCATCTCCTCGGTGCCGTACTCGGCGAGGCCCTCCATGATCCACGTCGGCGGTCGGGCCACCGGGTTGGTGATGCGCTTCATGGGTCCGCGGTTGATGATGTCGTACTGAAAGATGTGCATGAGTTCGTGGACGAGCACATTGCGGAAATCGTTCAGGTCGCCGTTGAAGGGTATGACCATGCGGTAGCGCAGCGGCTCCGCGAACCCGGCTACCCCCGGAGGCAGGAACGACTGGATAATGTTCGTCTGCTGGAACTCGTAGTGGGACTTGAAGATGACGATTGGCGGCTTCGTCGACAGCTCGTGCCGCATGAGGCCGCTGATATGATCGTAGCCCTCCTCGAGGTATCTCACGGCTCGGTCAGCGAGATACTCGAATTCCGGCTCGTAATGGAGCTTCAGGTGCTCACTTTCGACATAGTGCCAGTTGAAATCCTTGTAGCGCACCTTGTTCCTGCCGAACCCCTGACGCAGCTGGGAGGAAACGATATCCTGAGCGTGCGAGTCCGCACACATCGCGCCGATGGCGAGGCAGACCAATCCGATTCTCGACCGCTTTCTCGCGCTCATATTCGATACCATCGTCATGGATACGACCTGGGTGGACGTCCACCCCCAATTCCGAGCGAATCGATCAGCACCTCTTCCTCCTCGATCTCGAGTCCCGTCTTCAGCGAGTCTGCTTCGTCGGCTGTCGGAGGGCTGGATGCCGCACTCTTGCGGTCCTGGAGCCGCGCCAGGTTGGACTGGTAGGCGCCTTTTTCCGGTTGCAGCAGGCGCGCCCGCTCGTAGCCCGACTCCGCCCGCTCTCGCTGGCCGAGCCGCTCGTAGACGACACCCAGATTGTTGTGCAGGCTGGCGGCGAGGCTGTCCCGAGCGACCGCTCGCTCCAGGTGAAGCCTCGCCTCCTCCCACATCTCATTCTGGATGCACCACAGGGCGTACTCGTTCACCTGCCCGACCTCCCGACGCCGGTCGCTGCTGCGGCTGGCGCTGGCGGCGAGGGCAGCCTCATCGAACTGGGGTTCCCAGGCTGCGATCGCTGTCGAATCACTGAGCGGTGTGTCCGTTGCCGCGGCTGAGAAGGCGTCCCGCCCTGGGCTCGACCCATCGCTCGAGGCAGCGGCCGTGTCCTGCTTGACATCCTTCGCCGCGGGCGAGTTCCCCGAGCCGTCCCACTCGGGGCCAGAGGTTTCGCTTGCCGCAGTCGGTCGGCGCACCAGCTCGAGACAGCCCATCAGGAACAAGCCGGCATATGCACAGAATATACACAGCCGGGAAGGTTTTCGAAGACGTCGCATGGCGGGACCATTCATTCTACGCTCGACCAGGTCAGGGAGTTTCAGACGCCGACTCTCGCACCGGTCCTCGTCGAAGGAAATAGTGCGCCAGCGGCAGCAAGAGCGCCAGAAACACAGGGCCGTACTCGGACCATCTCACCCACGGTTCCTCCATCCACACCCCGTCGGAACGATACCGATCCAGGACGTGATAGGCAAGGAAGACGAGCCATGAGAAGAGGAGTCCCGCGGGGTGGGGGAAGAGGGGGAGGAAAGGCAGCAACCACAGCACATACCATGGATGGACGGTGGGTGTCAGCAACAGGTAGGCGCCCATGATGAAGAAGACCGCTCGCAGAGGATCGGCAACGCGGGCCGATACCCACAGTGAGATGGCCACGAGCGCCAAGCTCGAAATCCAGCGCGCGGTCATCAGCGCCATATCGTCCTCAGCCGCCCCCCCTGACACCAGGGCCTCGTTGATGACGATGAAAAGGCTGTCGTTGAACCGCCACTTGAGCAGGTAGATCCGCAATCCCTCCACCATTCCGGCCCCAGCTGCCCCGTATGCTGCGTAGCCCAGACCCACGAGGGCCGGAAGCCACAGCAGCGCCAGCCGTCCGGCAGGATGCAGCCAGCCCCGCAGTGTTGACCGGTGGCGGCCGAACTCTCGCCACACAACCGGCAGCGCCAGCAGGGGAAGCAGCTTGCTCGACACGGCTGCCGCCAGGGCGATGGCAGCGGCGTGCCTCCTGTCTCCCACCACCCAGAGCAGGGAGAGCATGAGGAGAGCGACCCCTAGGGCCTCGAGGTGGCCGTTGCCGGCGACCTCGATGACCGGCAGCGGGTGCCAGGCATAGATGAGCGCGCGCCGCCGATCGCAGTGGCGGCGTTCGAGCATGGCGATGACGATGAAAATCAGGCTGACCTCGCACAGCGTCAGAAAGATTTTCATCGCGCCTACCGAGGCGTGTACGGAGCAGACCAACCGGAAAAACAGCTGCGCAAGCGGTGGATAGATAGTCGGTATCTGCTTGTGATTGATTTCGGGGTAGATCTCGTCGTCGCGCAGAAAGGTGAGTTCAGGCGATGATGGCGGGAAGCTGTAAGGATTCAGGCCGGCGAGCTGAACCCGGCCGTCCCACACATAGCGATACACGTCATCGGAGAGACTGGGTTCGCCGAACAGCGCTGTCAGCCTGAAGAGGACGGCCCAGGCTGCGATGAGGATGACGGCCGTGCCCGAGGTCTCGCCGGGAACGCGGTTCGCGCTTTGCCGGTGGATGTGCCACAAAGCGATACCGTAGCCGATGCCGATCGGCACAAGTGCGAGCCACAGTGACAGAGCCTGGGCGCCGCTTTCCATCGCCGGCAGAAGAAGCGCTACGAAGGCGCCCTCGATCAGGCCGCCGCAGCCGAGGAGAACGCCGTGGGTCCGCAGAAAGCTCAAGGCAGGATTCGGCGGGCGCCGGCGAATCGGCTCTTGAAATAGGAGGCGGAGAGCTCATCCAAGACCCCACCGCGACTGCTGCTGGCGTGAGCAAAGCGACCATCGCCTACGAAGACCCCGACGTGAGAGACGCCCGGGCCAGATTCCGAAAGGCGGAAGAACACGAGATCACCGGGTCTGAGGCTGCTCCCGGGCTCCACCAGGCGGCCGAGCCGGAACATCTCGCCCGAGGTTCGCGGCAGCTCGAGTCCGTAGGCTTCCCGAAAAACGGCCCGCATGAGAGCCGAGCAATCCATCCCCTGGCGGGTCGTGCCGCCCCACCTGTAGGGCACGCCGAGGTAGGTGTCGACGACGCGCATCAGTCTGGACGGATCCGCCTGGCGGAAGGCGCGGCGACGCGACTCGAGTTCGCCGACGATCGCCAGCGGGCCACGCCGGTGGGGGGCGGTATAGCGCGGCGACGGGGCGAGGCCCGCGCAGCCCGAGAGGAGGAGGAAGCACAGCGCCAAGCAGAGAGCTGTGACGCGCCGTAGTCGCAAGACATGCAAAGCGGTGCGAGGTCCGAGCGGAAGGGGGAAGTGGAGAGGAAAGATGACCCGCGGGAACGTGGAGCCTGAAGAGCGATGATCAGCCCAACCTTGCGATTGGTCCATCGCCACGTCCCTAACCTACGGGCACGACGAGTGGGCGGCAAGCGAGGGCCTAGGGCTCCCGGCGGCAGGAATCCAGGAGCTGTCGCAGGTCTTCTGGGGCAGGCGCTTCGAAGTCCATGCTCTCGCCGGTGACAGGGTGCCGAAAGCCGAGGCGCTGGGCGTGTAGGGCCTGGCGATCGATGAGGGAGAGCAGCGTCTGCGCCTTCTGTCGATACTGCGGCACAATTCCCCGTATCTGGGAGCGACCGCCATAAACGGGGTCTCCGAAAACCGGGTGTCCGATGTGGCGCAGGTGCACGCGGATCTGATGAGTGCGCCCGGTTTCCAGTCTCACCGCGAGGTGGGTCAGAAAGGGGAAGTGCTCAACGGGAGCGTAATGTGTGACGGCGTGGCGTCCTCCCTCCCGCACCGCCATCCTGACGCGGTCGCGAGGGTGCCTTGCGATCGGCTCTTCAATACTCCCCTGTTCGAGCCGCCCCCAGGCGAGGGCTGTGTACTGACGCCGCATCTGGCGTGCCTCGAGCTGTGACGAGAGACCCCGGTGGGCGGCGTCATTCTTGGCGACGACGAGCAATCCAGTGGTGTGGCGATCGAGACGGTGTACGATGCCCGGCCGCAGAACGCCGTTGATGCCAGACAGGTTGTGGCAGTGGTGAAGGAGGGCATTGACGAGAGTACCCGTGAGCGCACCAGGTGCCGGGTGCACGGCCATGCCGGCCGGTTTGGCAATGACGAGGATGTCGGTGTCCTCGTAGAGAACGTCGAGAGGGATCTCCTCCGAGTCGACGGACAGTGGTCGGGGGTCGGGGATCTCGATCCAGATGCGGTCGCCGGCGCGGACCCTGTAACTGGGGCGCGCGCCGCGGGTGTCAACCCGGATCGATCCCTCCTCGATGAGGCTCTGGATGCGGCTGCGCGAGAGATCCGGACAGTAGGGGCCGAGAAACAGGTCGAGGCGTTGTCCCTCTTCTTCCTCGGAGACGACGATCTGACGCTGGACGGGGGATCGGCTAGCTGTCATCCCCGCTCGGCTCGGACTCCTTCTGGCGCGCGTAGCCGATGGCGAGCAGAATGATGCCGATCGTGACGAAGGAGTCCGCCACGTTGAAGATGGGCCAACGCCATTGATCGCTGATGCCGACGTCGATGAAGTCGATGACGCCCTCGTCGAGGCGAATGCGGTCGATGATGTTGCCGACGGCACCGCCGAGCACCAAAGCCAGGGCGCAGCGCAGCAGGCGCGGCTGCCGGGGCATGGACCAGAAAAGCCGGATGAGAATGGCAAGGGCGACAACCGATACGACGGTGTGAACCATGGTGCTTCCCAGGTCCAGGCCGAAGGCGGCACCCTTGTTGTGGATGTAGGTGAAACGCAGGAAGGGATCGAGCAGCGCGATCGGATCGCGATCGCGAAGCTCCATGTAGTGGACGAGGGCGAGCTTACTGATCTGATCGAGCGCTATGACGAGGGGCACAAACCACAGCACCGCCAGCGGCGGACGGCTCGACTTCGCCGAAAAGGCGTTTTCGGCCGAAAAAGAGGCGTTTTCGGTCACCGCTCAGACGATTCGTCGGCCTTCGACTTGCAGTCGATGCACTGAGTGGCTGTCGGTACCGCCTGCAAACGTTCCCGGCCGATTTCGCCCCGGCAGACGCGGCAGAGTCCAAAGGATCCATCCTCGATTCGCTGCAGAGCCTCGTCGACGTAGTCCAGATAGGCCCCCTCGCGTTGGGCGAATAGCATGTTCTTCTCGCGCTCCATGGCGTCCGTTCCCCTGTCGGCCATGTGGAGGGAATACGCCGAGCGGTCTTCAGACGACTCCTGGGCATCCTCGTTGCGAGAGACGCGCTCGAGCTCCTCAAGATCGGCGTTGGCCTGTTCCTTCTTGTCGAGCAACAGTTTCTTGAAGTATTCGATGTCTTCGCGATTCATGGATAGAGCTCCGAGCTAACTGATATCACGGTGCTTTGGTGCGTCGCAATGGGCGGTTCGGTTCACTGCCGGTCTATGGCGACGGTGACGTCGTGGCCGTTCACGTCCCATTCGTGCTCCAGGAGGGAGGACGCGGGCAGCTGTCCCACATTGAGCTCGACGGTGAGCGTTTCGGACCTGACGTAGTCGCGATGGGTGCTCACTGCATCTTCGACGCTATCAGAGCCTTTGGCCCACATGTGGATTCGATCGGCAACATCGAGGCCGGCGTCCTTACGCATATTCTGCACCCGGTTGATGAACTCCCTGGCAGTGCATTCCGAGATGAGTTCGTCGGTGAGCTGCACATCCAGCCCGACGCCAAGGTTGCCTTCGACGGCGGCCACGACATCCTGCCGCTCTCTGCGATGAATTTCCACATCGTCGAGTCCGATCTGGCCTCCGGCGATGTCCATCATCACGCCGTCGGCCAGGCGTCCCAGCTGCTCCCGGTCCAGCTGCCCGATAAAGGAGGCCACCTCTTTCATGCGCGGTCCGAAGCGGGGGCCCAGGGCACGGAAGTTCGGTTTGTAGGACACCTCGCTGATTTCGGCCTCGTCCTCCACGAAGACGACTTCCTTTACATTCAGCTCGTCTGCGATAAGGTCGGACGCCTGCTCCAAATCGCTCTGCCCCTCGCTGTCGGGTGGCAGCAGAAAGAGTCGCTGCAGCGGCTGACGCGTTCTGAGGGCGTGTCGGCTCCTCAACGAGCGACCCAAGCCCACGGCCTGCATGGCCAGCTCCATCTGTGCTTCGAGAGCTGAATCGCGCATGGATTCGTCGACCTGGGGCATGTCGCACAGATGCACGCTTTCCGGGGCCGAGCTGTCTCGAGACGCCACAAGATTGCGATAGATCGACTCGGACACAAACGGAAGCACAGGCGCCAGAGTCTTCACGAAGGTGACGAGGACTCGGTAGAGCGTCGCGTAGGCCGAGGCCTTGTCCTCGTCGTCCTCGGATTTCCAGAATCGCCGCCGGCTCCGACGGATATACCAGTTTGTGAGTTTCTCGACAAACTGAACCATTGCGGGGACGGTGCGGTAGAGGCGGTATGCCTCCATCTCCTCATTGATGATTCGCACGAGAGTCTGCAGCTCGGAGAGAATCCAGCGATCGAGGCGATGGAGCGGCTCAGCCGCGTCCACTCGTTCAGGTGACCAGTCGTCGATGATGGCGTAGCCGACGAAAAAGCTGTAGGCGTTCCACAGAGGGATTATCACATCCCGCAGGCTCTGCTTTATCCCGTCTTCCGTGAGCCGCATCTCCTCCGCCTTCATGACGGGGGAGTTGAGCAAATAGAGGCGCAGCGCGTCGGCGCCGTAGGTCTTGACCATCTCGGCCGGTTCAGGATAGTTCTTGAGCCGCTTGCTCATCTTGCGGCCGTCTTCGGCCAGCAGCATTCCGGAGACGATGCAGTTGCGGAAGGCCGGCTTGTCGAACAGTGCCGACGACAGGATCGTCAGGGTGTAAAACCATCCACGTGTCTGGTCGAGCGCCTCGGCGATGAAATCGGCGGGGAAGTTGGCGTCAAAATGGTCGCGATTCTCGAAGGGGTAGTGGCTCTGTGCGTACGGCATAGAACCGGACTCGAACCAGCAGTCGAGAACCTCAGGCACTCTGCGCAGCTTGCCGTTACCCGAGGGCGACGGCAGCTCGATATCGTCGATAAAGTGCTTGTGCAGGTCGTCCACAGTGCGGCCGCTGAGGCGCTCCAGCTCGTGGCGACTGCCGACGCAGATTGTTTCACCCGTTTCCTCGTCGCGCCAGACGGGCAGCGGCGTGCCCCAGTAGCGGTTGCGGCTGATGCACCAGTCGCGGGCCCCGGCGAGCCACTTTCCGAAGCGACCGTCGCGAATGTGTTCGGGAATCCACCAGATCTGCTCGTTGGCCGCCAGCATCTGTTCCTTGATGTGCTCGACCTTTACGAACCAGGAGGAGATGGTGCGATAGATGAGTGGCGAGTCGCAGCGCCAGCAGAACGGGTAGGAGTGGACGAGTGAGCCTTCGGCGAACAGCAGCCCGCTGCTCCGAAGCCGGCGAATAATGGGGGTGTCAGTGTCCTTGACAAAATCGCCCTCGTAGTCGCTCACCGGGGATGTGAAGCGACACTCGGCGTCGATCGGACAGACGACAGGCAGCCCTTCCTGAAGCCCGAGCTGGTAGTCGTCCTCGCCGAAGCCGGGAGCGACGTGGACGACTCCCGTGCCGTCCTCGGTGGAAACGAAATCGGCGGCGACGACGCGGAAAGCGCTCTGATCGGAGAGATCCGAGAAGTAGTCGAACAGCGGCTCATAGCGCATACAGAGTAATTCCTGTAGCGGCTGATCCTCGACGTGGGCGATCTCCTCCTCGTGTTTTCGGAAAACAGGCTCAACCAGGTTTCTGGCGAGAATGAGCTGCTCGCCACTGCGTAGTCGAACCCGCACGTAATCGATGTCGGTTCCCACGGCCAACGCCATGTTGGAGGGCAGGGTCCATGGAGTCGTGGTCCAGGCCAGGATCGACAGCTCCTCACTCTCGTCGCAAACGCGGAAACGAACGACGATGGAGGGATCCTGAGTATCGTGATAGCCCTGGTTCACTTCGAAGTTCGACAACTCCGTGGCGCAGCGCGGGCAGTAGGCCAACGACTTGTAGCCCTGGTACATGAGGTCCCGGTCCCACAGGGACTTGAAGACCCACCAGACGGACTCCATGAACTCCAGGTCCATGGTTCGGTACTCGTTCGACCAGTCGACCCAACGACCAATTCGCTGGATGAGCTCCTTCCATTCGGCAGTGTAACGCAGCACGAGCCCACGGCAGTACTCGTTGAACTTGGGGATGCCGTAGTCGAGGATGTCCCGCCTGGACACGAGGCCCAGCTGCTGCTCCGCCTCGTTCTCCACCGGCAGGCCGTGACAGTCCCAGCCGAATCGGCGCTCCACGCGACGGCCTCGCATGGTCCAGTAGCGCGGTACGACATCCTTGATGATGGACTGCAGCAAGTGGCCGTAGTGCGGCAGGCCGCTCGCGAATGGTGGGCCGTCGTAGAATATGAAGGGGTCGCTGGAAGGGCGTTCGGATACCGACTTCTCGTATGTGCGGTTCTTCTCCCAGAAGCGCAGGACATCTTCCTCCTGTGCGGGGAAATCCACCGGGGAGGGCACGGGACTGAACACCGATTCGAATGTGGATGTGCGAGTAGCTTCCATTGGGTGCAGAATAGCCGTTCAGGTCAGATGTGAATGCTGTCCAAAAGCAGTCTCGCGATCTGAATCAACAGTATCAAGACCAGGGGGGTAAAATCGAGTCCCGTAGACCACAGAAAGCTGGGAAGACGGCGCCTCAGCCCGTCAAGGGCGGGATCCGTGATTCCCCGAAGGAACTGGACGATGGGGTTGTAGGGATCGGGGCTGACCCATGAAATGAGAACCCTGATTATGACGACCGCCATGTACAGGAAGAGGAGTTGATCGACAATGCCGATCAGCCCGCCGAGAAAGTTGCTGCTGTCGAACACAGCTACGTATCCCCCAGTCGGCGAGGTCCGAAAATGGCCGTTCCCAAACGCAGCATGTTGGCTCCCTCGGCGATGGCAAGCTCGAAATCGCTGCTCATACCCATTGACAAGTATTTCATCTCAACTCCGCGGCGCGACGCTTCGATTTCAGAGGCAATTTCCCGAAGACGGGAGAAGCAACTTCGCACGCGGCACTGGTCATCCGTGAAGGCGGCAATAGTCATCAGGCCGCGCAAGCGAAGCCCCGACAGAGTGGTGATGCGGTCGACCAAGGGCATCACAGCCGCAGGAGATACGCCCGACTGGCTCGCACTGCCCGCGGTGTTGACCTGAACGAGAATATCCAGCGTCCGACAGGACTGCGTGGCGCGCCGATCGAGCGCCTGTGCCAGGCGTTCGCTATCTACCGACTGCACGACATCAAAGAGGTCGACAGCCCTGCCCGTTTTGTTGGTCTGCAGGGGACCGATAAAATGCCAGCGGGCGGAGGCAGTCACCTCCGATTTCACAGCCGCCGCTTCCTGGACTTTGTTCTCGCCAACATGACGGGCCCCAGCGGCGATGGCCGCTTCTATCTCCCGCGGCGACCGCGTCTTGGCCACGGCGACGATCTCGATATCGGTCGGATTCCGCGACGCAGCCTCCGCGGCGCGGCCGATGCGTTCTTCGAGCCGCTGCCAATTGGCGGCGATCGAGTCGGTAGACTGTTGCATGTCGGTCAAGAAACGGAGCCGCTCCAATGTATCCAGAAAGGCCGCGTCAGGCCAGACGCGCCACCTCTCCGGCTCCTCGACCTGCCTCAGCCGCTGGCCGCCCGAGCTGCTGTCTCCAGCTGCTGTCTCCGCTCGAGGAAGCGGTTCACCACGCCGGCGATTGCTGCGAGCAGCACTCCGTACAAAAGCAGATCGGCGAGAATGACCTGCTCCAACAGCCGCGCACCGCCCGGAGACGCCAGATCGAGGAGACTCCCCCGAGGTCGGAAGGTCACCTCGAACAGGAGCGCTCCCTTCGGCAGCAGAAGCCAGGAATCGCGCCGACTGAGTCCCCCTTCCATCGCGGGCAGGGGATACCAGGCGGAGGGGCCGATGACGCGCAGCAGCACGAGTGCGGCCAGCGCCAGCGCGGTGATCTGGAGGACTCCTTCTGCCGGCGGCCACGAAAAGCGGTCGGTGTCGACGGCAGCGGCGGCGAAGGCGAAGAAGAGCATGGCGCTCAGCTGGCGACCGGGCTCGAACTGGTGCCGCAATCGGCTCGCTTCCCCGTCGCGAAGCGCCAAGACGATGCCGGCGGCCAGCCCGCAAGGAAGGGCGTAGAGATCGCACGCTTCGACAAATAGGGCGGCGCCGACTGCGCAACCAGTCAAGGCGACAACGGCACAGGTACGCCGACTCAGCAGTTTCAGCTGCCAAAGCAGCTCGGCTGCTGCTGCCCCGGCCGCGACCGATATCCACAGTCGTGCCGCAATGTGTGTCCCCAAAGATGGCAGCGCACCGCCGAGAGACAGAGCCAAGAACGTGGCCGTAAGCAGCAGCAGGGAGACGCCGCTGCCCATGAGACTGATGAGGACTGCCTCGTCGCTGCGTCCCATGGACGACAGCAGGAAGGGACCCCACAGACAAACGACGACACCAATGAGCAAGGCCTCAGTTGCGGGCAGTCGAAGCACAAGAATGACGGCGCCGGCCGTGAGGAGCAGGGCGAGCAGGGTGGAAAAAGTGACGATGGTGGGAAGCCGCCAGCTCCTGACAGGTCGCGGCCACGAACCACCCAAACCCACCTGAAGGCCGAGCCAGAACGCGGCGAACAGCTGAATGAGATGGAGTGTCTGAGACTCTGCCGGTCGAACGGCATTCAAGACGCCCGACCCCAGGATGACGCCGGCCGCAAGCCACCCGAGTACAGGCGGCAGGCCGAAATAGGTCACCACCTGCTGGCCGGCGAATGCGAGCGCGACGACGAGCCCGAGAGCCCAGGCCGTTGCGGCAGCGCTGTCCGTCATCGGAGCCAGCGCTGCGAGCCCGATGAGAATGCAGCAGACCGCCAGAATCTTCATCGCCGCAGCTCTGGCAGGAGCCGCCGCCGGTCACTTGCGCTGTTGCGCTTTGCCCTCGCTGCGCACATGGCCAAAGTAGAGCACGGGACTCGCTATGAAGACGGAGGAGTAGGTTCCCACGATGATGCCCATGAGCAGAGTGATGGTGAAATCCCTGATGACTTCACCGCCCCAGACCATGAGCACGATGACGGCGATGAGGGTGGTGAGAGAAGTGACCACCGTTCGACTCAGACACTCGTTGATGCTGACGTTGAGGAGGTCCGCAAAGCCGCCTTTCAAGCGGGTGCTGCGCAGATTCTCGCGGATGCGGTCGAAGACGACGATGGTGTCGTTCAACGAGTACCCGACGATGGCGAGCACGGCGGCGACCACGGCCAGGGTGATCTCGATGTCGAAGAGGGAGAGCAACCCCATGGTGATGAGCACATCGTGAAAGAGCGCGATGACGGCGGCGATGCCGTAGAGGAACTGTCTGAAGCGCCAGGCCATGTAGACGAGGATGAGCACGAGCGACACGAGCACGGCGCGCACCGCCGCACCCCTGAGCTCCTGGCCGATCTTGGGGCCGACCTTCTCCTGGCGCCGGACCCATTCGAGGTCGTCCGGCACGGAGCCGCCAAGCCCCGCCTTGAGCGCCAGCTTGATGCCGTCGGCGACGTCGGTGCCCGCCTCGCGCTCGGCAACCCTGATCAGCACGTCGTTGTCCGAACCGAAGCGCTTGATCTCGCTTCCGCTCAGATCGACGGTTCGATTCTCGACCGGCACCCTCTTCAGATTGTCGCGGATCTGCTCCACCGGAACCTCTGGATCGAAGTGGAGCTCAAGGAGGGTGCCGCCGGCAAAATCGATGCCCAATCGCAGGTGGTTGATGCCGACGACGGAGACGAGACCAAGGCCGAGCACGGCAACTGAAATCAGCAGAGCGGGACGACGCAGCGACATGAACGGGATGCCCACATTGGCGAGGATGTCGACGGGACCGATGCTAAAGCTGTCGGACCGGGTTCGCGCTGTGATGAGATCGAGAATCGTCCGCGATACAATGAAGGCCGTGAACAGGCTGGAGACGATGCCGACGCACAGCGTCAGGGCGAAACCGCGGATCGGTCCAGTGCCGAATTCGTAGAGTACGATGCCGACGATGAAGGTCGTAAGGTTGGCGTCGATGATGGCCGACAGGGCATTGTTGTAGCCGCTTTCGATAGCGGCACGCACCGTCTTGCCGGCGCGCAGCTCCTCCCGAATGCGCTCGAAAATGAGAACGTTGGCATCGACGGCCATGCCGATGGTGAGGATGATGCCGGCGATTCCGGG
>CBDBIJ010000041.1:0-39401 GCA_965205655.1 Candidatus Latescibacterota bacterium | reverse complement strand
GCAGCCGTAGGCCACCCCGATGCGGTCCCATGGGACCGGACGGGACAGCAGGTCGGAGGACATGTCGGCCGCGATCGGCACGCCTGCGGTCTCGGGCAGACTCTGGAACTGGGTGCCGTAGATCGTGTTGTTCGTGGTGATGTGAACGTACTCTGACCGGGGATCGACGTCGATCTGGTCCTGTCCCGGGATGTAGGTGAACTGCCTGTCCGCGCTGGTGGCGGCGAGGCGGTGCAGTTTACCGAGTACTGCGACTTTCTCTAATCGCCCGCTGTGACCAGGCCCCTGTTTCGATGTAATCGGCAGACCGGCCTGTTCGAATCAGATTCTGTGGAACCATCGTGAACTGGAGTGAGGCGCCACCCTGAAGGAGGAGAATGGCCATCTCCTCCGGCACGGCATAGATCTGCCGGCACAGGCCGAGGACTTGGTGATGCAGCGACTCGTACTGCGCGCAGCGGTGACTCACCTCGAGTATCGAAATCCCGCTCGCGCCCGGACTGGCCAGAGTTGCCGCCGCCTCCTCGCGCACACAGGATGGAATGACGGCCGGTCCAGGTGAGAAATTGTAGACCTCTCCGCCCTGCCCCTGCCGGTTCATCGCGTCTCGACCGTCAGGAGACGTCGTGGTCCTGAAGATCGAAAACCTGTTCCATCAACGCCCACCACTCCCCTTCCTGGGCCTCTGGAACCCGCTCCTGGAAGGTTCGCATCAGTTCGTCCCATTCGGCCGCCCGCGGATTATCTTCACGTAGCGCGGGAAAATCGACATCTGGATCGCATTCATCCGTCGTCGCCATGTACATGAACATCCGTCGCCCGAGCAGGAAGGTCTTCATGTCCAGAACCCCTACCTGCTTCAGGCCCGCCAGTGGCTCCGGCCACGGATTGCGGTGGTACTCCTTGTACTTCTCTATCGTCTCGTCGTCGTCTTTCAGGTTCAGTGTCAGACCGTAGAGTTTCATCGTCAGCTGTACAGCTCCTGAGAAATGTGATCGGTTCGGTTGAGATAGCGGATGGAAAGTCGATCTTCCGGTGTCAAGTTCAATTCGCGTGATCGCCGTATTCGCGTGTTCGAAGTACGCCCCGCCGTCGTTGGCGTCGGGATCCCAGCGCCAATCGCCTCCCGTAGGTTTAGCCAGCGCGGAGACCAACTTGCTCATGAATCCGCCGTGTGACACGACGCCGATGCGGCAACGCTCAGCGGCGCGATCCTTCAACGCCGCTGCCACTGAGGCAGCTCTCCCGTCCCGGGCCTCCTGCGGCTCCAAGCCGCCGCGCCACCAGCCGCCCCCGCGGACGCCGTCGGAGGGGACACAGCGCGGAAAGCGCTCCCCCATCTCACCGCGCCCCAATCCGGACACGTGTCGAATGCTGCCGTCCTCCTGTTCGAGCCACAACCCTCCAACCTCATGCACGTCGATCCAGATCTCAGGGGACAAACCCAGCGACTCGCCGATGGGAACGGCTGTCTGGAGAGCGCGAATCATGGCGCTGCAGTATAGGAAATCGAGTCGGGATCCCCCTCCAGTGCGCTCCGGCCCGTCGAGATGTCCGCCGTCGGCGAAACAAGCAGCCACCGCCTGGGCCTGCTTTCGACCCTTCTCGGTAAGCTCGGGATCTGCAACTCGCTTCTCTGTCTCATCGGATGCTTCTAGCGAGTTGTTGAAAGATTGGCCATGCCGGATGAGAAACAGGTCCATGATTCTTGACAGTGGGTATGTCCCGTCTAACTTCCCCGCCGCCCAGCGGAAAATCGTCGGGGACAGGTGTCTTTGGGACTAACGCGGGCCGAGGCCCTGACGACGAAAGTCAGCGGACGCGGCTGTCGACTCAGCGTTGTTTGCGGGCGGGAACACTGTTCGGGAAAACGGTCACAAGTGAATGCACGGGAGTCTGAGAGGGATGAATATTACGGTACAGCAGGGAGAAATTCAAAACCGGCGCGACCCGGCGCTCGTGGTGAACCTTTTCGAGGGTGCCAAACCAGGCGGCGCCACCGGCGCCTTAGACAGCGCCCTCGACGGACTCATCACGGCGGCGATCGCCAGCGGCGATTTCACCGGGAAACGGAACGAGACGCTCCTTCTTTATACGGCAGACCGCATCCGCGCCGAGCGAGTCCTCATTGTGGGCCTGGGAAAAAGCAAGGAGTTCAGCCTCGAGTTCGCTCGCCAGGCAGCCGGCACCGCCGCCCGGAAATTGCAGAATCTGGGGATTGGACAGGCCAGCACCGTCCTGCACGGCGCCGGCGCCGGTGGACTGGATGTCGGCGACGCGGCCCAAGCCCTCTCCGAGGCGAGCGCTCTGGCCTGCTATCGATTCGATGAGTATCGCTTCGCCGCCGCTAAGAAAAAGCTGTTGCGAAAGCTCACCGTCGTCGAATTCGACCGCGCCCGGCTACCGGCTGTCCGCACGGGATTGAAGACCGGCCTCCACATCGCCGACGCCACAGCGGTGGCCCGGGATCTGGTCAATCACCCGGGTAACACGGCCACACCGACCTATCTCGCCCGCACCTCCCGCGCCGTGGCCCGAAAATTCGGCCTGCAGTGCCGAGTGATGGACGAGGCCGGGGATGAAGCGGCTCGGCATGGGTGCCATCCTGGGCGTCACGGCCGGGAGCGCTGAGCCAGCTCGATTCATCATCCTCGAACACAACAAAAAAGGGCCGCGGCAAGCCGATCGTCTTCGTCGGCAAGGGCGTCACCTTCGACAGCGGTGGCGTCTCCATCAAGTCGAGCGGTGGCATGGAGGACATGAAATACGACATGTCCGGAGCGGCTGCCGTCATCGGCGCCATGCAGGCGGTGGCCGCCCTCAAACTGCCAACACGCGTCGTCGGATTGATCCCGGCCACCGAAAATCTGCTGGACGCCAAGGCCTACAAGCCGGGTGATGTCCTCGTCACCATGGCGGGCAAGACCATCGAGGTCATCAACACGGGACGCCGAGGGTCGACTCATCCTCGCCGACGCCCTCGCCTACGCCCAGCGCTTCAAGCCGGCAGCCATCGTCGACCTCGCCACCCTCACGGGCGCCTGCGTCGTCGCCCTCGGTCACCACGCCGTCGGTATGATGGGCAACGACGAGAAGCTGGCCGTTCGCGTGAGACAGGCAGGCGAACGCACCGGCGAGCGCGTGTGGCAACTTCCGCTGTGGGATGAATACGCTGATCAGATCAAGAGGTACGGTCGCCGACATGAAGAACACGGGCGGACGGCCCGGCGGCGCCATCACCGGAGCGGCGCTTCTGGCGGAGTTCGTCGGTGACTGCCCATGGGTTCATCTCGACATTGCCGGTACCGCCTGGAGCGGCAAGTCGAAGCCCTACGTCCCGAAGGGAGGCGTCGGCGTTGGCGTGCGTCTTCTCACGGACCTGGCCCGCAGCTGGAAGTAGCTTCACAAACCGTAGATCTCGCTGAACTTTCGTTCCAGATATTCCATGAGATAGCCGGCCTGCAGGTCCTCGCCGGTCACCTCTTTCACCAGCTCGGCGGCAGTCATCCGGCTGCCGCGCGAGTGAATGCTCGATCGGAGCCAGCCGAGCAGTCCGCTGAAGTCCCCGGTCCGCAGCCGCTCCGAGAAATCGGGAATCTCCCGCTGCGCCTGACTCATGAATTGGGCGGCATACAGATTTCCCAGTGTGTAAGTGGGAAAGTAGCCAATCAGGCCGAAAGACCAGTGGACATCCTGAAGCACGCCCTCGAAGTCCAGACGACGGTCGGATCCCCAGAAACCTCTCCATCCCGTCGTTCCACGCCTGAGGCAGATCGCAGACATCGATCGCCCCCTCCATGAGCGCTTTCTCCAGTTCGAAGCGTAGCAGTATGTGGAGATTGTAGGTCACCTCGTCCGCCTCGACCCGTATGAACGACGCCTCTACCTGGTTGACGGCCGCGTAAAAGGCGTCGGTATCGACGTCGGAAAGCTGAGTGGGAAACTGGCTTTTCAACTCGGGCAGGTAGTGGTCCCAGAATTCGCGGCTGCGACCGACCATGTTTTCCCACAGACGCGACTGCGATTCGTGTATGCCGAGCGAGACCGATCGCGCGACCGGCGTCGTCGCCGCCTCCTCTTTCGGTAGCCCCTGCTCGTAGAGGCCGTGACCACACTCGTGGATGATCCCGAAGAGCGAATCATTGAGGTGGTCGGGGTTGTACCTGGTCGTCAGCCGCACGTCGCCCGCCCCGAGCCCACTGCAGAAGGGATGGACGGACACGTCGAGACGCCCCCCGTCGGTATCGAATCCTAGGTCACGCAGGACCCGGCGACCGAAGAGTTCCTGCTCCTCGACCGGAAAGGGACTGATCGAGAATCCCTTCGGCGGGGCGCTTTCCCGTGGCGAGAATCCTGTGAACGAGGGGCACGAGAAGCTCTTCGAGTTCGGTCAGCACGGGGCCGACGTCCTCGGCGCGGGCGTAGGGTTCATACTCGTCGAGGAGGGCGTTGTAGATGGTGCCCTCGAACCCGACCCTGCGCGCCACTTCTTTCTTGAGCTCGAGGATCTTCGAGAGCCAGGGCGCAAAAAGATCGAAGCGCGACTTTTCGCGCGCCTCCACCCAGACCTCATGAGCCAGAGAGGTCGTCTCCGAGAGTTTGACGACGAGCTCCCGAGGGATCTTCAGGGCGCGATCCTGATCCCGCTTGATCTCGCGGACGTTTACGGCTGGATCGCCTTGCAGTTCGACTTGAGACAACTCCGCTACCAGGTCGACGAGACGCGCCGCAGTGAGCCCGCTCGTGGCCGATGCCGGCCAGCACCCCGATGCTTCGAGCCCGCTGCGCCACTCCCTTGGCGGGCATGTAGGTCTCCTGATCCCAGCTGAGCAGACCCTGAGCGTGGCCGATGTCGTGCAGCTCTTTGATCAGATCCAGAAACTCAGGGTAGGGATCGCCCATCTCAGTCGCGTTTCATGTCTGCGAAACTGCCCAGGTTGTAGCCGATCCCCACGTAATCGAGGAGCCTGAGCAACGCCCGGAGCGCCACACCGAATCCGTCGACGCCGCTGAAACCGCCGAACTGCCCGCCGCCTCTCAGATGGGGCTCGAGATCGAGAAAGACCCCGGGTATCCCCTGTCGCCTCAGCTGTCTGTTAAGGCGAGGGAGCCGTGCCTTGAAGTCGCGCAGAATCGCCTCGTGGCCGGAATCGCCCTCGTCGGCGGGTACGAAGTTCTTCAATCGCTTCTCATCCACGAATCCTTTCCATTCGAGGTCCGGATCGATACGGTAGTCCTTGACATGCATCCAGCCGATTCCCGATTTCATCGCCTCGTATTCGGCGACGACGCTGGCTGCCGGCATGTTTTGACTAGACAGATTCCCCCCGTCAAATATCAAGTAGAGATGTGGGCTCCGGACTTTTCGGTAGATCTGGCTCAGGAGACGGGCCGTTCTGCCCGACGAGATGTGGCCTCGACTTCGAGGCCGAAGAACACACCGGCCTGCTCACACGCTTCGGCGATGGCGGCGAGCCGCTCGACGGCCAGGTCGACATACTCGCAAGGTGATTCGCCGCGGGGATGATAGAAGGAGAATCCGCGCACGAGCTTGGTGTCGAACTCCGCTGCCAGTTCGATGGCACGTGCCACCTGCTTCTTCAGATATCGCTGAAAAGGCACGAATGCGTTGGCGCTGCCATCCCTCTCTGTCGAGCAACTTCACTTTTCCGATTGGCGAGCCGATGGACGAGACCTCGATGCCGAAGTCGCGATTGAGCGCCTTGAGACGCCTTATTTCACGCCGGCTCAGATCCATCACATTCTTGATCCCCTCACCCACGTCGACGAACCGCAAACTGTAGTGGGACATCCCCAGAGCTGTCAGCATCGCCAACTGCGATTCCGCTTTCTTGTCTGCTGGCCCTTCATCCGCGAAGCCGCTGATGATGACCTCGCTCCTTGCCGCCATCGGCCCACCTCGGTCTCGAGAGCGAGCGCCGAACTCGCTTTGGGTGTGTGTAGTTGTCCAGAGGGAGGTGGCAAATATACCTGCCTTACAGCGCTCCACAAGCCAACAGCACAGCGCCAGCGCGGTGGCCGGCGAGCCTTGCTTGACAGAAGCCGAACCCTTTGCATTTCATTCCTATGCAAACGAAAGTCGTCCACTTCCCCCTCGCGCACTCGTTATCCGCCCTGTGAAGCCGCTATCGACATTTCACGTCATCCCCGATCTGCCCGACAGACTCGCACCGCTGTGGAAGCTGGCACACAACCTGTGGTGGTGCTGGAACCAGGAGGCGATCCGGACATGGACGAAGATCGATCCAGATGCGTGGACACGGTCGGGGCGGAATCCTCTGCGCCTTCTCTCCTTTCTCGATCAGGAGCAGTTGGATAGACTCGCCGACGACGACGAGCTCGGCAATCAAATCGAAGGCATCCTCGAGCAGTTCCACCGTTACCGCGACGCGCCCACGTGGTTTCAGGAGCGTCATGGCGACGAGACCGACGTCCAGATCGCCTACTTCTCTCTCGAATTCGGGCTCACCGAATCGCTCCCGATTTACTCCGGCGGTATGGGCGTGCTCGCCGGCGACTATCTGAAAGCGGCCAGCGATCTGGGCCTGCCCATGATCGGCGTCGGACTCCTCTACCGACAGGGTTACTTCAAACAGTCACTCAACCCGGATGGATGGCAGCTCGAGCTGTATCCAGAAAACGACTTCGACCAGCTGCCCGTCAATCAGGTTCAGGACTCGGCCGGCGATCCCCTCGTCATCGAGATCTCGCTGCCCCAAGGTGGCGTGAGCGCCCAGATCTGGTCGGTAGAGGTGGGCCGCACGACTCTCTACTTGCTCGATACGAACATCGATCAAAACAGTCCCGAGGATCAAAACATCACGGCCATTTTGTATGGCGGCGACGGCGACATGCGCATTCGCCAGGAGATCCTGCTGGGAATCGGTGGCCTCCGTGCTCTTCACGCCCTGGGAGTGCCGCCCTCGATCTGCCACATGAACGAAGGTCATTCTGCCTTCCAGGCTCTCGAGCGCATCCGCATCCACATGGCTGAAGAGGAGCTCTCCTTCGACGCCGCCCGAGAAGCCTCATCGGCAGGGAACATCTTCACCACCCACACTCCAGTTGCGGCCGGGACTGATTGGTTTCCTCCGGATTTGGTGGAATCTTATTTCCGGTCCTATCGCGAGGAGCTCGGTCTCTCCCGGGAGCAGTTCCTCGGGCTCGGCAGGGTGGACCCCGAAGACAAGAGCGGCGATTTCTGCATGACCGTTCTGGCTCTGCGCCTCTCCGCCCAGTCGAACGGCGTCAGCCGGCTCCATGGAAAGGTGTCACGCACGATGTGGGCAGCCATGTGGCCCGGAATCGCGGAGGTCGAGACACCGATCACCTCGATCACCAACGGAGTCCACACCCAGAGCTGGGCGTCGCCCGACATGGCCGACTTGTTGGACCGGACTCTCGGTGACAGATGGCGCTATACTGCCGATGACGGCGCACAGTCCGAGGCGATTCGCGATATCCCGGATGGAGACCTGTGGGCAGTCCGTCAGTATCGTCGACGGCGCCTCATCGAACGGGCGAGCCAACACCTCGCCAACCAGTTCCGGCGGCAAGGGATGCCCACCGCCAAGATCGACGCCACCCTCGGCCGCCTCGACCCGGAGGCGTTGACCATAGGGTTCGCCCGCCGGTTCGCGACCTACAAACGCGGCAACCTCATCCTCAAGAACCCGGACCGGCTGGCGGCCCTGCTGGGGGCGCAGGACAGGCCACTGCAGATCCTCTTCGGCGGCAAGGCTCACCCCCACGACCACGCCGGCAAGGAGTTGATCCGCGAGATCGTCCATCTGTCTCGGCGCGAGCCCTTCGCGGGGAGAATCTTCTTTCTCGAAGACTACGATATGAGCCTTGCCCGGTACCTTGTGCAGGGAAGCGATGTGTGGCTGAACACACCTCGCCGGCCTCAGGAGGCCAGCGGCACGAGTGGCATGAAGGCGGCGCTCAACGGATCGCTCAACATCAGCGTCCTCGACGGGTGGTGGGACGAGGCATGTGAAATCCACCCGGGGTGGGCGATCGGCCACGGGGAGGTGTACGAAGATCTCGGCTATCAGGACGAGGTGGAATCGAACGCCCTTTACGACCTTTTGGAAAGCGAAGTGATCCCGCTGTTCTACGCGCGTGATGAGGGAGGCATGCCCGTCGGGTGGGTGTCCAGAGTCAAGGAAGCGCTGGCGACACTGGTTCCCGAATACAGCTCGAACCGCATGATCTGCGAGTATCTCGAGCAGCTCTACCTGCCCAATCACGCGCGCTGGCGCCGAATCAACAGCGATCGCGAAAGGTTAAACGAGCTGAGCCAGTGGAAGAAGCGGGTGAGCGGCGCCTGGTCGCAGGTCGCTATCGAGCGCGTCGAATCGCAGCCACCGACTCAGCCGACGGTGGGAGTGCGGATCCCCCTTGAAGTGACTGTACAATTGGGCAACCTGTCGCCAGGAGACGTGCGGGTCGAGCTGTATTGTGGCAGGGTGAACGCGGAACACGAAATCGAACAGGGCGAGACCATTCAGCTCAGCCATCTCGGCGTCGCAGGTGACGGCGCCCACTCCTTCTCCGGAGAATACACCTGCTCCAGTCCCGGCTCCCACGGATACACGATACGGGTGGTCCCCCACCATCGAGATCTCAGATCCGCTGTTGAGATGGGCCTGGTCTGCTGGGCTTGAGGCGGTTCCCTATTCCTGCTCCACGTCCACCTGACCGCTTGTGAGATCTCGAATCTTTCGCCGCAGTTCGGCGAAAGATTCGTTTGGTACCCGCGCGTTCATGACGACCTGATCGGCAAAATCCTCCGACTCGATTCGTCCCCGCAGGCGGACGATCGCCGATCGGCAGCGTTCGTAGAGCTCATACGGCGTGCGCATCCTGACGCCGATCGTCTCCACCTTCCGCGACTGGACCGTGTTACCCAGCACGGTCTGCGCCGTCGCTGTATAGGCCTTGACCAGCCCCCCTGTACCGAGTTTCGTTCCGCCGAAATACCGGGTCACGACGACGACGACATCACCCAACCCCGAGCCTTTGACGACTGAGAGGACGGGTCGTCCGGCAGTCCCCGACGGCTCTCCGTCGTCGCTCACCCCGTGAATGACGCTGGCGCCGTGTCCTATGGCAAAGGCATAGACGTGATGGGATGCGTCCGGATAGCGTCGGCGGACATCCTCGACAAAGGACCTGGCCTCTTCGACGCCTTCTGCATGCCCGACAGTGCCCAGGAAGCGGGAGTTTGAGAAGCGCAACTCGCTGTACGCCTCGCCAGATGGTATTGGATACCCCTCACCCACTTTTCGGCGCCCGAGTGCTGCCCGGCGGGCGGCACTACAAATCCTCCTCCTGCTCGATGCGGAAATCCTGGGCCAGATTCTCGAAACTGGCACAGTGCGCATTCCACATCATGTCGACTGAGCCGGTGGGACCGTTCCGCTGCTTGCCCACGATGATTTCGGCAACCCCTTCGAGACTGGCGCCTTCACCGGTCTTGATGCCGTACAGGTCGGGCCGGTAGATGAACATGACCACGTCGCTGTCCTGCTCGAGTGAACCGCTGTCGCGCAGATCGGACAGCTGGGGCCTCCTGTCAGTCCTGGCCTCGGGCGCCCTCGACAGCTGGGACAGGGCGAGGACGGGGATGTTGAGCTCCTTCGCCAATCCCTTCAGACCCCGAGATATGCTCGAGACCTCCTGCTCCCTGCTGTAGACCTGCTCGCGCGTGCTCATCAGCTGCCAGGTAGTCGATGATGACCATCCCCACGCCGCGCTCACGCATGAGCCTTCTCGCCTTGGCGCGCGCCTCGAGAACGGTGATGCCCGGCGTGTCGTCGATGTAGATGGGTGCCTGCGCCAACCTGCCCACATTGCGGGTGAGGTGAAGCCAGTCGTCCTCGCGCAGGCGTCCGGTTCTCAGCTTGTGCAGATCCATCCGGGTCTCGATGCACAGCAGGCGCTGGGCGACTTGCTGCTTCGACATCTCCAGGCTGAAAATGGCGACCCCCGTCCCCGTCTCGATGGCTGCGTTTCTCGCCAGACAAAGTGCCAGAGCCGTTTTGCCCACGCTCGGCCTCGCCGCCATGATGACGAAATCGCCGGCTTGAAACCCCGATGTCATATCGTTCAGACGGGCGTATCCCGTATCCACGCCGGACACGCTGCTGACGCGATTGTGAGCCCGTTCGATGTGCTCGAAGGCTTCGTGGAGAACGGTCTCGATGCCCTCGAACCCCTGAGTCAACTGTCTTTCGGAGAGAGCGAAGATGCGTTGCTCGGACCAGTCGAGCAGCTCCTGGGCGTCGCTGCGTTCCTCGAAGGCGCGCTCCGTTATCTGGGTCGCCGTCTCGATGAGCGCGCGACTCAGTCCTTTTTCGAAGACGATCCTGGCGTGGTGGTCGACGTTGGCCGCGGTGGCGACCTCCGAAGCGAGCGTAGCCAGGTAGACCACGCCACCCACCTCCTTGAGCTTTCCCATTTTCTTGAGCTCTTCGCCCAGGGTAAGCTGGTCCACCGCCTCGTTGCGCTCGTAGAGTGCGATGATGGCCTGAAAGATCACGCCGTGGGCGGCGTGGTAGAAATAGCGCTCGTCCAGAAGCTCGATGGCCCGGCCCACGGCGCGCTGGTCGAGGAGCATGGCGCCCAGCACCGCCTGCTCCACCTCCACAGCCTGTGGCGGCAATCGCTCCAGGCCCCGTCCGTTGCCGACTCGCGGTGCGTGAGTCATGAGCTACGATACCTCCGTGCCATCGTATTCGCGTCGCAGCCACTTCACATCCTCCCACGTGTCCTTCTTCAGCGTCGCGTTTCTCAGCAACGCGGCGGGATGGTAGGTGACGATGACGGGAATTCCTTCGTACTGGTGCAACGTGCCCCGAAGCTGTCGCATCGAGGAGGCACTGCGCAGTATGGCCTGCGACGCCACTCGGCCGAGCGTGCAGATTACCTTCGGTCTGACGATTTCGATCTGCCGTTTCAGGTATGGTTCACACTCGGCGACCTCTTCTGGAAGCGGATCCCGGTTGCTGGGCGGGCGGCACTTGAGCATGTTGCAGATGTAAACCTCTTCCCGACTCAGACCGATCGCCTGAATGATTTTCGTCAGCAGCTGACCCGCTGCGCCAACAAAAGGCTGGCCCTGACGGTCCTCTTCGGCGCCGGGTGCCTCACCGATGAACATGATTCCGGCATTCGGACTCCCCGAGCCAAAAACGAACCTGCGACGACTGTGGCCGAGCGCACAGTTCGTGCACGCGCAGATCTGTCGCTCGAAGCCCTCGAGCTCTCGCGCCGCGGATACGACTGCATCCGCAAAAGCTGCGCCAGCAGCTTCGGCTGCGCCAGCTTCAGCGACCTTGGTCGCTTGTAGCTCATGCGGAATCAGAAAGCTCTCCCCCTCGAACAGGATAAGGTCTTCTAGATACCGCTGCACCTGTTGCAGGACCGCTTTGCGGTCTTCGACCACGCCACGTCCTTCGCCGGAGAGGCGGACTCTCGGCACGTCCAGTTTCGGTATTTGGATGTTCGTCGGTGTGTGTGTGTGTAAGGGGAGCTGATCGACGTGAAGATGGCAGCCTGGCAGACCCCTGTCAACGGTCGCCCGACGGGGCTGACCTACCCGTGAATGATGCCTTGAGCCTACCGCTTCCGCCGCCACAGAGATGCGGTGCGGTCCAGGATTTCGTCGGCCACTTGCGCCTTTGTCATTCTCGGCAGGTCTTCTCTAATCCCTGAGTCGTCGATGATCGAGACCACGTTCGTGTCAACGGCGAACCCCGCCCCTTCATCGAAGAGGTTGTTCAAGGCGATGAGATCGAAGTTCTTCTGTTCCAGCTTCTGTCGCGCCCTCTCTGTGCCGGGTTCCGTCTCCATGGCGAAGCCGACGAGCACCCGCGTCCCCTTTCTCCGTCCGAGCCCGGCTGCGATGTCGGGGTTTGGCACGAGCTCCAGCGTGAGTGATTCCGCCTTCGACGCAATCTTACTCGCAGCGGGGTTGCGGACGCGATAGTCCGCCACGGCGGCCGCTAGAATGGCGGCCTCTGTCTGCTCGAACAGCTGTTGGGCGGCTCGCTCCATATCAAGGGCTGAACGCACCCTCGTCACGGCAACCCCTGGGGGATCGGCCAGAGAGGTCGGGCCCGAGATGAGACTGACGTCCGCACCCCTTCGCCGCGCCCGTTCGGCGATCGCGAACCCCATCTTGCCCGTCGAGCGATTGGCGATGAATCGGACCGGATCGATATCCTCGAAAGTCGGTCCCGCGGTTACCAGGAGGCGCAGGTCGCGCAGGTCTGTCCCGCGCCGATGACCCGCCGTCGCTTCCGCAAGCGCGCCGACCACGTGCTCGACGATCGTTTCGGGGCTGGCCATTCGGCCCTCCCCCGATGCCCCTGAGGCGAGCTCGCCGAACTCCGCATCAACCCATCCCATCCCCTCTTGCTGGAGCCGTAGGATATTCTCCCGCACGCGGGGATTGTCGAGCATGTCCGTTTCCATCGCTGGCGCCAGCAGGACGGGACTCCTGGCGCTCAGCATGATCGTCGACAGGAGATCGTCACCGATGCCGTTGGCGATCTTACCAATCGTGTTGGCCGTCGCCGGTGCTATGAGGACGAGGCTCGACCACTCGGCGAGGCCCACGTGAAGGACGGGGAACTCGCCGCTGCGCTCGAACAGATCAGAATAGACGGGGTAGCGTGACAGGACTTCGAGTGTCGTCGGTGAGACAAACCGACGCGCGGCTGGCGTCGTGACAACCCGCACTTCGGCACCGTGTTGAGTGAGGAGCCTGAGGACGAGTGGCGCTTTGTACGCGGCGATGCCGCCGCTCACTCCCAGCAGTATTCGCGCGCCCTGCAGATCCACGGACATTCTACCCTCCTCAGCGGGTTTGGGCCAGAATGCGATCCGCGATCTGATGGGGTGTTTGCTCCATGGAGTCGATCACCAGATCGTAAATGGTCAGATCGGTTATATCGATCCCGTGATGATCCGCATAGCGCCGTGTCTCGGATTGCTCTCGCTGGCGGATGGCCAGTAGGGCCTGCTCCCTCGACTGCCCCTCGCGCTGTGCCACGCGCTCGGCTCGAGCCTGAATATCGGCTTCCATCCACACTTTCACAGCCTCCATGGCGTGTCGCCGAGCCATCCATCCGGTGACGCGGCCCTCAAGAATGACGCCCCCTTCTATCTGCGATGTCTCGCGCACCATGCGGGCGTCGAGCTCGCGATCGATGTCGGCACGATCCTCGGCGCGGCTGCCGAACTCGGGCAGGGAGATTCCCGCTTCCGCCGCCATCTGGCGAAAGGCGTCTCCCGTATTGAGATAGACCCAACCGGTGCGCTCGCCGATCAGCTGGCAGACGGTGCTCGTGCCGCTGCCCGGCAATCCGCTCACGGTTACGATGTCGCTGCTGGCGCTCAAGCGAGATTCTGTACCTGCTCGCGAAGGCGCTCTACCTCCTCCTTCACGTCGACGACTGTGTGAATGATATCGGAATCGATCGACTTGGAGCTGATCGTGTTCGCTTCTCGATGCATCTCCTGCAGGAGGAAGTTCAGGCGTTTGCCCACATCGCCGCCTCGCTGCAGCGCCTCGAGAAACTGGCTGTTGTGGCTGTGAAACCTCACGATCTCCTCGGTGACATCGCTGCGCTCCGCGATGAGAACGATTTCCGTGGCGAGGCGATTCTCGTCGACTTCACCGGGGCGCAAGAGCGCCTCCACTTTCTCCCGCAGTTTGTCTCGAGCTCGCTCCTTTGTCTGCGACGCTATCTCCTCGACCCGCTGCACCATCTCCTCGACGCGGTTGATTCTCCCCTGAAGGTCGTCGGCAAGGGAGCGGCCCTCGGCTTCGCGCATGCCGTCGAATTCAGCGATCGCGTCCTCGAGTGCCCGCGATACGAGAGCTGACACCTGCTCCTGCTCCCGGGTGCCCCCCTCGGAGCGGAACAGCCCTGGCAATCGCGTCACGACATCGAGGCTGGGTTGCGCTTCCATGCCTCCTATCTGTGCAAGGCGCTTCAGCTCTTCGAGGTATCTGCGCGCCATCGCCTCGTTGAGCGTCGGCATATACCCATCGGCATCCTCCAGCTCGACGAGCTCGAGGTTCGCGCTCATCTTGCCCCGATGGATATGTCCTTGCAGGCGATCGCGGACAACCTGCTCGAATTCCTGCATACCCTGGGGGCAGCGCACCTGCAGATCGAAAAACCGACCGTTCACCGAACGCAACACGAGACGCACTCTGAGCCCGTCGCCCTCGGCGACGCCGATGCCGATTCCGGTCATACTGACGATATTGCCCATCCTACCGACCGTCCGCGATCATGATGATTCCATTCGTCATAAGCTCACTCCCGGGTCGACTTCGACTTGGACTGGCGTTGCGAACCCAGTGAGTTGAGTCTTCGTGCCATCGTCAATTGACAGCTTCCAACTGGCTCCGCTGCCGGTCAACCAGACCTGCCGATTGAAGCCGTCGACGGCCAGGTCGCTGAGCGTGGGGAAGTCGAGCCTCCTCCGGATTTCTCCCATGCCGTCAAAGGTTGCGAAGCCGTTCTCGACGAGCACCCAGCACTCGCCGGTGAGGGTGTCCACGTCGAGCCCAATGCCGGGACCGAAAGGCAGCGCGAATTCAACTGCCGCGGAGCCGGGTACGAGATGGACGAGCGCGCTGCCGTCGCGAACGAGTACCCACCCTCCCGTCGACGAATCCGGCTCGGCGGCGGGAGCTCCTGCCGCGACCGGCCCGGGGGTCTCCAGATTGCCCCACTGGCCGGAGCGGGTGCCGTCGCTCGCATACAGAATGACGCTCCCTGCCCCCCGATCGGCGATCCAGCAACGCTTGTTCGTGGCCGCGAGGCTGTGCGGCTCCACGAAGCTGGCGTCCACTTCGACGAGCCGCAGTGAATCTACGCCGGCGGCGGGTACTTCGAACCAGTAGACTCTGCGTTGCTTCGCGTCAATGATCCAGCCAAGCTCACCCGTCGCGGCGAGGCTCAGATCAGCTGCCCCGTCTACATCGGCGGCGAAAAGCTCGAGGGCACCATCCGCCTCGATTCGGATCAACCCGCCGAACGCGGCGTCACTCACCCAGCAGTCGCCGATGCTCTCGTCCACGGCGATCGCCCGAATGTCTCCGAAGGGGCCCGCTGCGAAGAAAGCGCTGCGACCGTCCGGGCTCAACTTCCATACCACCCTGTTGCCGGTGTCGGCGATCCACCCTGATTCGGGACCCGGCGTGGCGAATCTGACCTGTTCCCGTTGCCTCTCCCCTTCCCCCTTCACCACGATCCCGAGATGGTATCGATACGTGGTGCCATTGACGAGGTCGTCGTCGACATACTCTGCCGCACTCGGCGGTAGATCTCGCGCCAAAGCTCCTGTGCCATCGCCTGTCAAGCTCGACGTGACCTCACGATGGAGGCGCACGCCGGTGATATCGACGAAGCGGCTAAAATCCCAGCGAAGCTGGACGCGCTCATCTCCGGCGATGACTTCGAGCCCGCTGACCTCGAATGCCGGCTGATCCGTCTCCGGGTCGAGCGGATTGCGATGCTGCCGGTCCGTGCACGTGGCCAGCAGGAGAGCCGCCACCGCGGTCGGCCAGAGGTGTCTCGCGTTGTAGCTGCGCTTCGCCATAACTAGAAGAATACGAAGTAAGCCGTGAGTACGACACCGGCCTCCATTGCCGCGTAGGCTGCTCCGGAGAGCCGGTCGTAGCGCTCTGCTCTGTCGAACTGGTCCTTCTGCGTCTCCCTGTTGGCGGCGGTGAGGTAACGCTCATACGAGCGATCGGCTTCCCGCTTGCTCCATTTGGCCACAGCGGTTGCCGTGATGGCCAGGCTGGCGCTGACGTACAGCCTGGTGCGCGAGCGGCTGGGGCTCGACCTCACCACCCGCGCGTCTCCCTCAGAGCTGTCGGCGCCACGGCGTTGATGCGCCTTCGTCTCCGGCTGCAGATTGCTCGACGGGTGGTGGTAGTGGTGTATTCCCAGCCGCGGTGCCCATGAATACGTCTGCCCCACTAGGGATACGGTGCGAGAGCCGACCAAAATGATCGATAGCGCTGTCGCTGAACCGACCTCGGCGATTCGGTGCGTGATGTGCGCCGGGCCTTCGTCGGCGACAGAGGGCGCAGCCACGACGAATGGGACAAACACGAGCGAGATAAGCACGCGACATTCCCGGCTAGCGCCCAAAGGCATAGAGACTCCCGGTTTCAGTCGCCACGATCAGGGCGTCAGAGGACAGCACGAACGGCTCGACAATCGGCTCGGCGAGCTCGTATTTCCATTTCAGACCGCCGGTTTGCGAATCGATGGCGTATACGCTGCCATCGTTGCTGCCTGCGTATACCGTACTCTCTGTGGATGCGGGCGTCGATCGAACGACGCTCTCGGTTTCGAACTTCCAGACGACCCGACCGGTTTGAGGATCCAGTCCGTAGATGTAGTGATCGACGCACCCTACGGACAGCACGTGCGGGTTCAAGCTCATCCCCGGTGTCGGGAGACCCCCCAGTCGCACACTCCACAACCGCTCACCCGACAGGGCCTCGAGACCATGCACCTCGCCGGCTCCCGTGGCGACAAACACCCTGCCCGCCCCGATCACAGGTTGGCTCCTGACACTGGCGCCGAGCTCGCTTTGCCAGCGGGGCTCGCCACTCACCGCGTCGAGGGCTGTCAGCGTCCCTTTGCTGTCGCCCACGAGGACATCACCGCGATACGCTGCCGGCGGCGTCAGTGGACGCCCCTCCATGTCCCAGTGCCACAATTCCTTCCCCTCCGCGGTTGACAGGGCCAGCAGTCGCCCGTTTTCCAGCGCTGCGAACAGGGTGTCGCCGCTGATGACAATGGCAGCGCAGGCGACGCCGTCGAACTGCCAGCGGCTCTCTCCCGTGCGTCGATCGATGGCCCGCAGCTTCGGTTGTCGGCCCAGTTCGGCGAAGACGAGGAGCTCATCGAAATCCCCCGCCACTGCCGGGGGCGCGCACACGGCATCATCGAGGGACATCTTGGCCACCGCGTGCCCCGATTTCCTGTCGAAGGCATGGAGAGTTGAGGTCTTCGTCAGTGTCAGAGCCAGCCGTCCAGACAGTATGCTGCCACCCAGCGGCGCGCCGTCCATCCTCTGCTGCCACAGCAGCCGCAACGGCGGATAGGGTCCTGTAGCTCTGAAACTGCCGGCCGACGCTGCGCCTCCGACCTGCAACCAGTCGGACTCGCCCTCGGAGTCGGTCAGGTAGAGGACCTTATGGCCGCAGCCGCCGGTGGCCAGTGCGACTCCCAGAAAAAGTGTGAGTCTCAGTCGCTGAAGCGGGTTCAAAAATCCCAGCCGAAGAAGAAATCCCAGTGGGTGTCGTTGCCGATGGAGGCGAAGTCGGTGCGCCTCGAGGCGTCGAGGCGGAAAACGAAGACACCACCTCCGATGGCCAGACGAGTACCGGCTCCGATAGCCCCGTTCCAGTCGCCGAAGGTATCGCTCCAGGCATTGCCGGCATCCACGAAAACTGCGCCCCGGAAGGCGCTTATATCGATATTCCCAAAGGGGAATGCGAACACGAGCCGATCCAGCAAGGGAAAGCGGAGCTCGTGGTTCGCGAGAACGAGATTTCGTCCCCAGATCGTTCGCCACCCATAGCCGCGCACGGTCCAGCTCCCCCCGATGGAAAAGAATTCTGGCACATCACCCCGGCTGTGGCGCCCCATGTAACGAACTGCGAAGCCGCTGCGGCGCGACAGTCTCAGGTACTGTCTGTAGTCGCCGAAGAGGGTCACGTTGAACCGGCGCGAGCTCTTGAAATCGACACTTTGGCCGACGCCGATGCTGTATCGCCTGCCCTCCAGCGGCCCGGTCGGTATCCACAGACTGTTGTCGTGGGTGTAGCTCAGGTAGTTCGACACCAGCCACCCCTTGAGCTCGCGGCCCTCGATGCGGCGGTCGATGTCCGAGTGACGCACGGACATGCGGGTTTCCACCCGAGTGTGTCGCGAGAACGGGTAACTCAACTCGACGTATCCACCAGCTCTCTTCTCGCGCACGAAACGGCCGAGCCGGCTGAAACGGTCGTTGAGTCTGAAGCCCCCCCAGATCACGTTGAGTTGCCTGGCCAGATGCATGCGGCCGAAGGCGAAGTTGAGCCCGTTCAGAAGACCGACGTCGCTGCCCGAGATGTGAGACAGAACGAAATAGTACTGCTCGTTGCCGAGCAGATCGCTCAGACCGATTTGAATTCCCCCGGATGTGCCGAAGACGGGATCCTGGGAAATCTGACTCTGGGCAATGTCCAGGGTGAGCTGCCGTTTGTACTTCCGCTGCGTGAGTGGGCTGCCGCGGTCGAACCCGGTGAGCCTCCAGCTGTCGGCCTCGTCTACTTCCACCGGTGCCAACGCCACGACAGAGGAGTCGGCCGCTCCCTCGCCCCCATTCTGTGCGGGAAAATCCAGTCTGTATATGTTGAATCGGCCAGCCTCGTATCCGGTAAACAGCAGACCGCTTTCGTCCGGCAGCCAGGTGGGATCGAAGACCCCCGTCAGAGTGTGCGAGAGCCTGTGCAGCGCCGCCGCCGTCGGCGCCACGCCTTCGTCGGCCTCGGTCACGGCGACTGCGTAGAGATCGTAGATGCGGGTGCGGTCGGAACTGAAGGCGATTCTTTCGCCCGATGGCGACCACGAAGGCTGCAGATCGTTGTGCTCTCCGCGCGTCAACTGGACGATGCGCCCGCCCTCCAGCTCGTAGAGGAAGAGGTTGTAGTAGCCTCTGCGACCTCCCAGCCAGCGATCAGAGCTGAACGCGATCCAGTTTCCCGCAGGATCCCAGTCCGGATCCTTGTCATGATAGATGTCGTCGGTCAGCGTTTGTAAGGCGCCGGTTTCCACATCGGCGGTATAGAGGTTGGTCTGCCCGCTGGCGCCCGCGCCTGAGAACAGAATTCGCCGCCCATTCGGCGACCACGACGGCGAGGAAATGGACACAATCGAGTCGAAGCTCAAACTCGATCGCTCGCGCGCCCGTCCGTCCCCGGGGCGCAGATCCCAGATGTGGAGGTGATCCCGCCCCCCTCGTTTGGCCGAAAACGCGAGCCAACGGCCGTCGTCGGAGACTGCCAGGCTGCTGACCATCGGGTGCAGGGACTCGTACGAGGCGGACCGCTCTCCTTCGACGATCGTCTGCGGCCCGCCTGCAGCCAGAGACTGGCGGGCGATATACGTGTAGCCCTGGTCGTTTCGGAAAAAGATGACGTCGAGACTGTCGAGGGCGATGTCACCGAGTTTGCCCGTCGCAGTTGGAGCTACGAGTTCGGGCTTCAGGTTGTAGCCCTCCGTTGTCAGCGATTTCGCCATCTGACTGGGGGGATCGGACTCGGCGATGTCGGGAAGGAATGCCTTGCGGACGTGGTACTGCCAGTGCTCGTCGAGGTCGGAAAGCGTCTCGCCGGTGGTGATGGCAAACACCTCGGAGAACTGCTCGGAACGCCACCAGTTGTCGAGCAGGCGAGCGAACACATCTTCTCCGTAGCGGCTCGCCATGAATTCGCAGATGGACTGCCCTTCCTTGTACAACAGGAAGGTTCCGTTTATGCGATACATGCTCTCGATCGGAACGAGTTGTCCCGAGAACACAGCGTCGCGCATGATCATGCCGCCGACGCTTTCCCAGTCGGAAGACCAGTACTCCGCCAGACCCTCCGAAAACCACAGGGGACTCGGCCGGAACTGAGAGATGTGCCGACTCCTGAGCACGGTCCGAATGCGATCGAACATGAACACGTGGACGAGCTCGTGGTGGAGAACGCGCTCGAAGTCGGGCATGGAACCGCTCAGAGGCAGCGCCACCCTTCCTTTCAGAAACTCAGTGAATCCGGCCACCCCCTCGGGAAGCAGCCCCGGGATGATGTTCGTCTGCTCGAAATAGACGTGGGAGGAGTAGACTATGAGGGGAACGCGGCGCCGTACAGTGTGGGCAAATCTCTTCTCCAGGTCGGAGAACCCCTCTTCTGCCATGCGGGCCGCGTAGGTGGCCAGCTCCTCTTCTTGTGGATAGAAGTAGACGTCGAAGTGCGGCGTATCCATCTTGCGCCATTCGAATTCGTCGTACTGGACCTTGTTTTTGCCGAAGCGGTAGAGCTGGCCTGCCAGTTCGTCCGCACACAAACCCAATGACAGTATTGCGATGCAGAGACATTTCGTTTGATTGACTCCACCCATCGATGGTCGCAATGACGTCCGCAACGGATCCTCACCCGCTCGGGAGGTAGCCCCCAAAACCGTTTCCGGAGGATGTGACCGGTCTATGAATGATGAGCCTCTTTCCCTCGCTGATTCCATCGATATAGGCCGCACTCGCGGATACGCCTCCCGTGCGGCGTGTTACTATGTGAGGGTTCAAATGGGTGTAGTAGTCCCTCAGTCGGCTGTCGCCCTTCCACACCAGAGCTGTCTGCGCGGCCGCGCCCTCCAGCTCTCGCTCGAGTTTGGCGTGAAAACCCTGGACGACACCGGCATAGTAGCGCATACGCTCCCGGTTGCCGGTTAGCTCTGACCCAGCTTTGTAGTCCCGCCACAGTTTTTCGAGCAGGGCGGTCACGTAGCCGTAGACGTACTCCGCCATCTCCAGGTTCGTCTCCGTACCGTAGACATTCAAGGTCGTCCCTTCGCGGTCCTTAAGTGCGTCGTAGCTGGGCACCCACAGGACCTCAACGAAGAAGAAGCCGTTGAGAACCATCGCCAGCCACAGCTCCCAGGCAGCATGGCGGCCTTTGACGGCCCCCATACTTCGACTGCTGAAGCTGCGCTCGCGATCCAGTTCGACGACGTCGACGTTGTACTCCAGCATGAGCCGTCTCGCCTTGTTGACGGCCGCCTGCGCCTCGTGTTCGTTGGGGCTGGCGGCGAGCGAGAGGATCTTTTTGAGAAGCCGGAGAAGACGGTCCTCCTCGTTGGCGGCGTGCGGCGTTCTCGACTCCGCCTGTGCCGAGGGTGAGCACCGGAGCTTGGCGCACGCCTCGCGAAAGGCTTCTCCGTGTGGCGGCTGCACACCGCCGGGATCGAGATCGTCGCTGACGTACTGGTGGGCCATCTCGTGGCGCAGCGTGTCGAGTACGAGAGCCCAGGGGTCGCCCTCGATGTGGGCGCAGGAGATGGAAATGCGGCGCTGCCCATAATCCCACTGGCCCAGCTTCTGAGTGGCACTACTGAGCTCGATCAGCGGTTGGCGCAGGCTGCAGGCCAGATACTCCTCATTGTAAATGTTCCACCACCGGTACAGCTTGCGGATCCAGCTGGTGCGCAGAGCCGCCGAGATCTCGCGGTTGGCGGCTTTCATCGGCTGCTCTTCGCGAGGGATTTCACGAACGAGGAACTGAAACTGCCCCGCGCCACCTCGGCGACCGCCCCCGTCATCGTCAACTCGTAGTCGTCGCTCACGTCGATATCGAGGGAGCCGCCCGGCGCCCTCACTTTAACCGGGGCTTCCACCAGGCCCAGCTTGACGGCGGCGCTGGCGGCGGCGCACGAGGACGATCCAGAGGCCTGGGTCTCGCCCGCGCCCCGCTCCCAAATCAGGATGAAGATGGATCTCGGGCCAACCGGGACGGCGAGCTGGACGTTGGTGCGTTTTGGAAACAGGGGATGGTTTTCCAGCGCCGGCCCCAGAGAGAGAAGCTCCTCCCGCGTCCACTCCTGGCCTTTGTCGCGGAAGAGGATGCAGTGGGGGTTGCCGACACTGACGCCGTTGAAGCGCAGGGTTTTCCCGCCCACGTCGATGGGCGCTTCGACGAGCTCGTCCATTTTCAGGCGGCACGGGAGGGCGGCGGGCCGGAAGGTCGCGCGGCCCATCTCGACGGTCGCTTCGCTTGGGTCGCCGGCGCCGTCGATGTGAAGCGCGATTTCGACGAGTCCTCCTGCGGTTTCGACGCTGAACCGTTTCTTGCGGGTCCGCCTGGTGGCATACAGGTAACGACCGAAAATCCGCAGCCCGTTTCCCGATTTCTCGGCCTCGCTCCCGTCTGGATTGTAGATGCGGAGTCCGAAGTCCGCCCTCTTCGAAGGGGCAATGGCCAGGATGCCGTCGCTTCCCACGCCCCAGTTGCGATCGCACACCGCCCTGATCGCTTTCGGGGTGAGCCGAAAGTCCAGCAGCTTCGGGTCCACGGCGATGTAGTCGTTTCCGAGCCCATGTCCTTTGAAGAAGCCATTTCTCATATACTATTAATTAGATATGCCCCGGACAGGGGTCAAACAGGGACTCGTTCCCACTTGGCGATCTTCTGCCAACATCAAGACAACCATCGGATTCGTTCACCTTGATCAACATTCTCGTCGCCCTCAAGGCAGAAGCCAGACCGCTCCTCGAGCCCCTTGACCTCGAGCCCGCTGCGCCCCGGCGCGGGCTCGAGTCTCACAGGAACGAGTGGCTGTCCCTGACCGTCGCCGGAATCGGCAGATCGAGCGCCCGTGCGGCTGTTGCGCAACTCGCCGGAGATGAGGACAAGAGCGCGGCCTGGTTGAATGTCGGGATTGCCGGCTGCGGCCACCTCGAAGTGGGCACGGCATTCATGGCGTACCGGATCGAGGACGCGTCTACCGGTTTGTGTCACTACCCCCGCCTTCCCGTTCAAGCCACCCTGTGCGACGATGCCGCTCGTCACTGTGGCCCGTCCCGTCGACGCATACGAGCGGAAAAGTGGCTACGATATGGAGGCGAGCGGATTTTTCGAATCTGCGTGCAAACTGGCGACCTGCGAGCTCGTGCACACCCTGAAAATCGTCTCAGACACCTCCACCGCCGAGCGGGAGAGCATTACACCTCAGCGTGTCGAGGAACTCATCGCCTGTCGGGCTGACCTGGTATGCACCGTGCTCGAGCGGATCCGATCACTTGTCGAGAGACCCAGGCCGGTAAACGAAAAGGATCCCGTCGTCACCGAATTGACCGACAGGTGGCACTTCACGGCCACAGAATCACGTCAACTGCAAATCCTCATTCAGCGATTGCGTGCGCTGGATCCCGAACGGAATCCCGCGATTCGACGGCCTGTCGGTGTGTTGCAGGCGGATGAGGTGGAGATGGTGACCGGGAGTGCTCGCGACGCCGCAGAAGCGCTTCGTGTTCTGAGGGAGCGGGTCGAAGACGCCGCTCTACGGCTCTGACGATGTTCGACTTCATCTACGTCGAGGAGGAGGTTCTCCGGCATCCGAGGGCGGAACGCCTCTGTCGCAGGTTTCCAGCTGCCGTGCAGATCCCGATCCGGCGCTATGGAGAAATCTTCAACCGAAGATCCCAGGATTTTCGCCTGCAGAAGCGACGTCCCGCCCTCGTCCTGGCCAGCAAGCGTGGGAGACGAGTGTTGGAAGCGCCCGATGGCTACGGTATCGGGAGCTCGCGCAACTACTACTTCTCGCACATGCTCAATTGCCTCTATGATTGCCGCTACTGTTTTCTCCAGGGGATGTATCAGTCCGCACACATGGTCGTTTTCGTCAACTACGAAGAGTTTCAGTCTGAGATCGACGCGCTCGTCGACGAGGGCACGGTGACGAGTGCCCCTGTCGATTCACCGAAGGCAAAGTCAGTCGATCCGAGACCGCACTTCTTCACGGGATACGATTGCGACAGTCTCGCCCTGGAAAGAGTCACCGGTTTCGTCGGCGAGTTCCTGGAGTTCTTCGCCGGTCACCAGTCTCGCGCGCTGTTCGAGCTGCGCACGAAGAGCGCTCTCATCGAGCCCCTGCTCGACTCTCCGCCGCTCGACAACTGCGTTGTCGCCTACTCACTGACGCCTTCCGCCGTTGGGAAGCGCTTCGAAATCGGCGTCCCACCTCTCGATCGTCGGCTCGACTCGGTGGTGAGCCTGCAGAAGCGGGGATGGCCTGTCGGGCTGCGCTTTGACCCCCTCATTTACTACGACGACTTCGTATCCGGCTACCGCGAGCTCTTCCAACAGGTATTCGATCGGCTGCGCCCGGATCTCCTGCATTCTGTTGCTATGGGGCCATTCCGGCTGCCGCGCAGCTACTATAAGCGGATGCACAAGCTCTACCCGGAGGAGCCCCTGCTCGCGTTCGGCGTGGAGGACTCGAACGGCATCTACTCCTATAGAGGTGAATTATCTCGAGAGTTGTCCGTGTTTTGCCGCGACGAGCTCATGCGATACGTTCCCGAAGAGATATTCTTCCCCGCATTGGCGCCGGGTGCAGGTGTATGAGTCGCACGGCTTTGGTTACAGGGGCCAGCTCCGGGATCGGCGCCGCCATCTGCGAATCGCTGCTGGCGCGCGGGGATGAAGTCATCGGCGTTGCTCGAGATTTCGGCAAATTCCCCTCCGTTGACCACGACAGATTCGCGGCGTTTCCTCTCGACCTCGCCGAGATCGACGAGCTGCCGGATCGGCTACCGGATCTGATCGCGGCCCATCCCACCGTCGACGCCTTGATCTGTAACGCCGGACGCGGGCGCTTCGGGCATCTTGAACAATTCTCCTATAAACAGATCAGGGAACTCATCGAGCTCAACTTCACCGCTCACGCATACCTCGTTCGCGCCTATCTTCCCCTCATGAAGCGGGCCGGCCGTGGTGACGTCGTCTTCATGGGATCGGAGGCGGCCCTGAAAGGATCACGGCAGGGTGCCGTCTACTGCGCCAGCAAGTTTGCTATGCGGGGGTTCGCCCAGGCGCTGCGGGAGGAATGCTCCCCCGCCGGCATCCGGGTCACGACCATCAATCCGGGAATGGTTCGCACGCCCTTCTTCGACGAACTGGACTTTGCTCCTGGCGAAGAGGCAGACAACTACATCTTGCCGGAGGATGTCGCCCTTCTCGTATGTGCGGTCCTGGACACCCGTCGAGGTGCGGTGGTGGACGAAATCGACATCTCACCACAGAAACGGGTCGTGCGGTTTGGCGAGCGGGAAGGAGAGGTTGAGAAGTGATCGGAGCGGCGTGCTCGTGAGGACGACCGCGGGCACGCTATACAGCGCCGACGCTCAGCGAATCAGGAGCAATCTGCGGCTGAGTTCGAAGGAACCGTCGCCGGCGTCTCCAGAAGCCGAGGCTGCTTTCAAACGGTAGATATACAGACCGGATGCCGCCGGCCTACCGGCGCCGTCGCGGCCATTCCATTCCACGGCGTGCCGGCCAGGCGGCAGCAGTTCGTTGACCAGCGTCCCGATGCGCTGCCCCAGAATATCAAAGATCTCCAGCCGGACCCGGGCCCCACCTGGAAACTGGCCTGCGCCGACGCTAAAGGAGATGGTCGTGGCGGGATTGAACGGGTTCGGGAAATTCGGCTGCAATGCCGTCGATGCAGGCAGGGGCGAATCGGTCACCAGGCGCGGATGCTCCACTGTTCCATCCGGACGCAGGATCGCCGCGCTGCTCACGAACGGGGTTGCTCCCCGACGAAACGCGTTGAGCGAGATTACGTCATTGAGTGACAGGCGGAGGAGATCGCCGTCGCCGTCAACCGGTCGCGTCGGATCTCGAAGTGCCGCCACGATCCGCAGACCGGAGCCCTCCGGCCAGCTGTTGAGGCGCAGGTCGCGTCCGTGGAAGACCGTTCCGGAGTCCGGATTTCTCGGCAATCCCGCGGCCAGCTCGCTCGACGAGCGACCATTCCCCGCCGTCATGACGACGGAGTAGCCGACGATCGAGCCCAGATCCATCCCCCGCAAGGCACCCGTCATCTCCGAGCTCTCAGTTGTGGCGAAAATACGACCTGCCGTGGGCGCCTTTTTCGGCACTATCTCGGCACTATCGTTGTCCCGAAGCCCATTCCCACCTCTCCGAAATTCTGTGCGAACATGAAGAAATCGGCCATGTTCACCACGTTGTCGCCGTTGAAGTCGGCGGTCAAAGCTGTCGGCCATCTGGCCTGGTCCGATGATGTAACCCCGAAGAACCTGACCAGAACGCCGTAGTCGGCCAGATCGATGCGGTTGTCGTCGGTGGCGTCGCCGGCGCCGAGGGAGGTGGAGATTGTCGAATCACCTTTGACCCAGCGAAGGGCAATGCTCGTACTGAGCGAATCGCCAATGGTAACGGAGTCGGTCGTCACCTGGCCGGCGAGATAGCCGCGCGGTCTGGCGAAGATCCGGTACTCTCCCGCCGGAATCTGCGCCAGTGCGAACGTCCCTGCGGCATTCAGAGTGTGCTGAATCCCCAGGCTCTGCCGGTCTTCGTCGTTGACCGGAGATTCGATTTGCCCGCCGGTTGAGTCGACGAAAACGAACGTCGTTGGCAGCCCAAGGTTCGGGGCCGCTCGCCCTTCCAGCGTGACCGTACCCCTCACCAGAAAATCCCGAATCGCCACCTGCGTCGGACGCGCTGGAATGAAGGGCAGGATCCAGTCGCCGGTGAGCGCCTCCACTACGGCGCTCTGACGGTTGAGTCCTGGCTCGTCGTCAATGGTAAGCGAGGTGGCGCGGTCCTTTCTCGTGCGGAACCAGATCTCTCCGAGAGCCACTGGCTCGACGCCGGAAGGAATGCTCATCTGCGCCAGGGCCACGTTAATCTTGCCGGTCATCTTGGGCTGCAGTCCATTCTCGATGACGGATACTTGCGCCAGACTCGTGTCGACGCGGAAGGGCTCGACGGCCTTGGTCGAAGCATTTCCGTCGATGAGGGTCAACGAGCTATCGTCGAAAGTCAGGTAGAGCGACGCCCCGGCCACAGTGTGCGGTGCCGGCGTCAGAAACGCCCTCACTTTGAGCGTGTCGCCGACGCTTATTCGCGGTTCATTCACCAGCTCCAGCTCGAAGAACGGCGCTTGCCGCGACACCGCCGAGATCGTATCAGAGTTGACCGACTGGCCCACGGCACTGCCGGCTCGCGTAAAGTAGAAGAAGGTGTCGGCGAGGGTGGCCGCACGATCCGTAAACTGGCGCTGGCCCGTCAATGCGGTGCCGATTTCGGCGAATGGACCCGTCGCTGACGACGAGCGAAAAATGGTGTACTCCGTCGTGCGCCCGAGCTGCTCGTCCAGCTCGGGGGCCTCCCAACTGACGAGAATCTGCCTGCCCAGGTCCCGGGCTACGTCTTCGGCTCGAACGGGAGAGGGCGGTCTCGGCGGATCGAGCCGGCGAGTGTCGGAATTGATGAAGACTTGGGCGCTGCGAGCACGGCCGCTGAGCGCGACGATGTCGTTGTTGCCGTCCTGGTTCAAATCGGCCACCGCGACCGCATTCATCGGCGCCTCCGCCATCAGGATGTCCCCCTTGGCGGAGAACCCGCCGCCCCCATCGTTCTCGAGGAATGCCAGATAGGGGCTGCTGTCTCCGGCCACCGTCAGGTCGCTGAAGACATCGGCTGTCAGATCCGAGAGAGCGAGGTCGAATGGCCTCATACCGGTTGGAATCGATGTACCGAACAGGAGGACGCCGTCGCCGCGATTGTCCAGCACGGCGATGTCGCGTGAATCCATGTTGGCGCTGAGGATGTCGTTGTCGCCATCGGCGTCGTAGTCGACGATGGCCAGTTCCACCGGGGCAAAACCGGAGACGACATCCTGCCGCGGCAGAAAGCCCCCCCTTTGATCGCTGAGCTAGTACCGAAACGGTGCCCTCCAGGCGATTGGCGACTACGAGGTCGCTGTGACCGTCGGTGTTCATGTTGCCGGCGACCAGGGCGCTGGGACCGAATTGGACGACGTGCGAAAGACGGGCGTTAAAGCTTCCGGCATCGTTGTTGATGAGGACGGTGATTGTCGGAACGTTCCCATCGGTCACAGCGATATCGAGGTCTCCATCGCCGTCGGCATCCACGGCGACAACATCCGTCACCTCATGTCCGATGAAGATGTCCCGGCGGGGACCGTCGAAATGACCTGTTCCGTCGTTGGTGAGAATGGACACGGTTTGTCCGAGGCTGTCGGCGACAACGAGATCGGGCGCACCGCCAAAAACGGAAGCCGCCTCGATGGCGACCAGCCGGTCCCACCCCGCGAAGCTCGAGGAGAGACGCGGATACGCCACGCGGAATTCATCGGTAAACGAACCGACGCCATCGTTCAACAGCACCAGCACTCCACCGCTACCCGCCACGGCGACGTCAATGTCGCCGTCGAAGTCGAGATCTGCAACGACGAGATCGGCAGGCCGAAAACCCGCATCAATCGCTGGTCCGGGATTCAGATCGAGGGCCCCACCACTCCCCTCAAGACCAACCTCGATCCGTGCGAGGGGGCCAGGGGCGTCGCTGAGAATGGTCAATCTACCGGTATGGGTCCCGCTCAGCAGCGGCAGGTAGATCACTTCGATGATCTTCTCCTCGCCCGGCCCCGGTGCTACGACGAGGGGATCTTCAGGCGTTGGACCAGCGTCCACCCGGAACTGATCCCCTTCGAGCTCGAGGCCTCGAATATTTAGATCGGCGTTGCCACCATTTGAGATCTCTAGTGCTCTGTTAAAGAGTCGGCATTGAGTTTTGGACTTTGGTCAGCTTGGAGTTGTCCGTGTTCTTGTTTCGCCATCTCAGGTACTCCTGGATGCGCTGGCCGACTTCTCGATGATCGTTGGGATCGCTGTTTTTGATGACGAAATAATGGGCTGCCGTGAGGTGGCATTCGAGCCGATTCATCCATGACGCGTTGGTGGCGGTGAAGACCGGCGAGACCTGGTTTCGTCTGCACCACTGCAGGATCGGCGGTGTCTTGTGCGTCGACAGATTGTCCATGACGACGTAGATCCGTTTCGCCTTGGGATAGCGCAGCCGAATGGCCTTGAGAAAATCGAGTACGACCGATGCGTGCTTCTTTGGTTTGTGATGCATCCACAGGATGTCCTCATGGACGTTATAGGCTCCGAAGAAATAGCTGACGCCGCCGTGGCGGCTGTAGGTTGCCCGATGCCGGACCGGGCGCTTCTGCGGGGCCCAGGAAGCGCCGGCATGCGGCTTGATCTGGACCGGTCCCAGTTCGTCGAAGCAGACTACGACCGTGCCTTTCGGCGCCCGCTTGTAGAGTCGGTTGATGCGTTTTTTTTAGAGGCAAACTCCGGGTCCTTGGATTCCTTCCAGGTGCGCGTCCGTTGATAGGTCACCTTATGCTGATCCAGGATTTTCCCGATGGTCACATGCGAGACCTCAGGAATCATCTGCCGTCCCACCAGGCAGTCGGTCAGCTTGCGCAACGACCACTGATTGAACGGCTGACCGAACGCACGGGGAGGCATCTTGACGATTTCCACCACCACGGATTCGTCTTCCGGCGTCAATTTCGAAGGACGCCCCGGACGTGCCCGCGTGCGCAACGCCGTCAATCCCCCTTCGTTGTATTGGCGAATCAACTGGCGAACGTACTCCTCGTGCAGATGCAGCGTATCCGAAATCTCTTGGACCCGCATTCCCTGGACGCTGAACGAGATCAACTGCCCACGGCGCATCTGCACGGCGCTGCGAGGCCGCTTCAGCCATCGCACCAGTTCCTTCGACTCCGCCACGTTCGGTGAACGAGCATGAAGACACATAGCTTGACCCTCCTGAAGAATTCGCCATATATCTCCATGATACCACGACTTACGACAAAGTACAAGCTCCATTTCTTAACGGAGCACTAGTGTGAGACGGGAGTCGCGACCGAGATGGACGGCCCCGAATTCGAGCGTGCTGGAGGAGATAGTCAGGTCCGGAGAGGTGCCGGTGCCGTGGAGGGTCACCTGTACCGGCGGCTGGCCCGCCAGATCGGTGTGAATGGTCAGAGATTTGGTGAAGCCATTGCGAATCAACGGCTGGAAACGCACGGGAATGGCAAGGAGTTCGCCTGGACCCAGCTCTTGTGGCTCGAAAGACAAGACACTGAAGGTAATGTCTTCCGCAACCAGGTTTTCGATCCGAATCGGTGCGTTGCCGTCGTTGGTGAACACCATGAGCATATCCTCGAACGTGCCAATCGGCACAATCCCGAAATTCAGACTCCGAGGCTCAATCTGCAGCTGCGCCATGGTGCCGACGCCGATCAGTGAAACTTGCTCTACCCGGTCCGGCCTGTCGCTGCGGATGGTGAGAACGCCGACGTATCCCTGTCCTTGCTGGGGAACGAAGATGAGTTCCACAGCGGCTGAACTCGCGGCGGGAATAGCGAGTGACTGCACGTCCACCGAGAAAGGCTGTGGTGCGTCCGTGGCGAGGCTCGAAATCTCGAGCTGGGCGCTGCCCGCGTTCTCGATGGTGAGCGCTATGCGGGCGACCTCCCCTACGGGGACGCTTCCGAAATCGAGTGCCTCAGTGGATACTTTAAGCTGAGGCTCGGGGGCAAAGCTGATCTCAAACACGCCCTGTCCCGGCCCCGCGCCGAACACCCGGTCTACGTCATCGGGATGGACGTGAACGGACCGCCCGTTCAACCCCGGGAGGCCATCGTTGACGGCGCGCCAGGAGGCCCCGGCATCGGTGGACCTGAAGAATCCTCCCGTCGAGGTCGCGGCGTAGGGCACCTCGTCGGCGCGCGCGACGGCCAGGGCACGCACCGCTAGATCATCGAGACCGGCGGTTGTCGCCGTCCAGCTTTCGCCGCTATCGGAGCTGCGGAACACGCCGGCGCCGAAAGTTCCGACAAACAGGACCGTTGGATCGTCCGCAGAGGCTACCACGGCTCGAACACTCAATCCGTCCAGTTCGACGCCGAGGAGGTCCCAGGTCGAACCCCGGTCGCGGCTCACGTAGAGTCCGGCCGAAGTTCCGGCATACAGCATCGATGCGTCGAAACTCGACACCGACAGGTCGAAGACGATCGCGTTCTGCAGCCCGGGGCTCGCATTCCACGTGGCGCCTCCGTCAGCGCCGATGAAAATCCCTCGTCCCAGAGTGCCGGCGATCACGAGCCCATCCGGACCAGTTGCAAGAGACAGGATTCCCGCCCCCGGGTCCGGCGCCAGCGTCCAGTCGCTGCCGCCGTTAGAGGTGATGTAGAGTCCGGAGTTGGATCCGGCGTAGACGATTTCCCCGTCGGCCGCATCGACGGCCAGGCTGAGGACATTCTGACCGAGAAGCGGGCCGCCCGTATGCTGCCAGCTACCGCCGCCGTCGCCACTGCGGTAGACGCCTTCTTCGGTTCCCGCATACATGGTCGACAACGTCTGCGAGTGCGACACGACGACGTTTACGAGCGCCGTCAAACTGCCGGCCACCGTCCACTCGTTGTCACCTGCTGCGACCGGATCCTTCGGGGCCAGCGCCAGAAGCAGGATGGCGAATCCGGCAGTTCGCGCACGCCGCCCGCTACTGTTGCTCTCGAACATATTCACCATTCGCGACACTCAGTATTCGTCATCGGATCAACAGCAGGCGGCGGCAATTCCTCGACCCCGTCTCTGTCAGCTCGTAGAAATACATTCCGTTAGACAGCGCCAGGCCGTCGTCGTCTCGCCCATCCCACAATACCGTCCACACGCCGGCCTCCTGAAACTCCTCCGTTACGAGGAGTTTGACTCTCTGTCCCAGAACATTGAACACTTGAAGCCTAACCGGGCCGGCCAGCAGTAGTTCGTACTCGATCTGCGTCGATCCCACTCCGGCACCGGAAAACGGGTTCGGATGGCTCGCCAGCTTTTGCGTCGACCGCGTGTTGGCTGCACTCACACTCCCGAGCCGGTACAGACCGGACGCGGTGATAGAGATCGTCAGCCACTCGCCCGCTTGATCGACGATGGTGGGGAGTTCATCCCACAACCCCGCGTCCGGGTCCCGTCGCAGGAGCCCCGTTCCCTGTGCCGCAGATCCGGCGTAAAGGTTGATGGTTACGGGGTTCAAGAGGTCCGAACCGCCAGCCAGATCGACAAAGTAGACCTGCTGCCCCTCGGCGTCGGCCTGGCGCTCCTCCTCGCCTAGTCTGTAGATGATGGCAAGGCGTCCGGGGCCGGCGGCGGCATCTGGCACGTTGAGCCTGAGCCCGTCTGGATGAGGTAGACTCCCACCCTCCTCATCCATCCGCTGCAGAACAACGAGCAGATCGCGAGTACCTACATTGCCCGCCAGATCTGAACCTTCCACCGTGATCTGGACGGACTGCGGCTCACCAATGGCGGGCACGACGTAGGTCGCCGCGAAAGTGCCCTCCTGGCGCCCGGGCGTAACGTCGGTGGCCTCCCCGGCCATCTTCACCACCGGCGATCTCATTAGCTCCTCACTCGGAGTTACTGCGAGCTCGAGACGGTCGGTGATAACCGGATGCCGCCTGAGCTCGAGGGCGAAAGTCGGCGTCGTTGAATCGGACTCGATAATGACCATCAGCTCGGCCTGCACCTGGTTCCCCATTGGGTCCGTCGCCGTCAGGGTGACTTTCCGTGTTCCGTCCTGCCCCGGGGGCACTGACAGCAGCAGATGGCGCGTGTCGATGTCGAGGCGTGCACTCACCCCCGCCTCGGACCCCACCTGCCAATCTATCTCGTCGTCTGGTGTGTCCGGATCCTCGATGAAGAGGTCGAGGTCCAACTGCACCTCTGGTGCACCGGCGGCCACGAAAACCTGAGGCAGAGAGGAGATCACCGGCGGCTCTCCGCCGCGGAGAATGGTGACCTCCAAAACTCCGAGATCGGTGTTGCCGGCGGGATCGGATACGAGAAACTGAACCTGCTTCGTGCCCTGACCCAGCTCGTCCGCTGCAACCGTGACCTGATTCGTGGTTGAGTCGATGCTCACGGTCAGAGATAGCGGCGGCGTAAAGGACCAGGTCAACACCGAGTCCGGATCATCGTCTACGACGAACGCATCCAGATCAATAGTCGTCGAATCGGCCTCGCCGGCGCGGATTTGCAAAGGTTCGAATTGGCGAATCTCCGGAACGAGGCCTCGGCTCTTGACGATGACTCTGACGGGTGCCGTGCGCGACCTCCCCGTCTTGTCGGTGGCCGTGAACAGAAGCGTTTCTCCGCCGACAAAGCCGGCATCGAGTGCCACGACGTGAACTCGATTGCTTTCCCGATCGATGAGCACCTGTAGATTCTGCGGAGCTGCGACCTTCCAGTCGAGGCGTTCCGACGGCGCGGCATTCGTCACGTGATCGTCCAGGACCAGACTCGTATCCGCATCGCCGGTGAAGAATTCGATGTCCGGGACGGATGTGAGCTGGAAAATCGGCGGCAACCCAACCTGGATGAACACTGGCCTGCTCTCCTGTCCGTCTGTATCGATAGCCACGAGCTGAACCCGGCTCGAGGCCGGCGGTCCCTCATCGGGATCCTCGCGCCGTATGGCGAGAATGTGGCTCACCGGATCCAGCTCGACTTCGAGCCCTGGTTCGGACCCCACCGTCCACACCAACTCCGAGTCGAGGTCCTCATCGTCGAAGACGAAGTCATCGAGGTCGATCCTCACCGCCGCCGCCAGACTGTCCACGACGACGGGGTCGAACTCGGCTACCCGGGGAGCGGCGCCTGGCTCGACGATGAGCGTCGGAATCGAGCGGAAATCGGTGTTGCCGCCGGGATCTTCGACTTGAAGGTTGAGCGTGCCGACGCCAAACAGTCCGGAGATCGCAGTCAGAAAGAGAGTATTCGTCTCCTCATCCAACTCCGCACTGACCCCTTTCGAAACGTCCGCCGTCCAGGTGAGCTCGGAATCGGCGTTGTCCGGGTCTGCCACCAACTCGTTCAAATCGACCTGAGTGACCAACGCGGCACCTTCCTCGTCCTCGCCTGACACTATGCCTATTCTGATAACCGGAAAGATCACCGGTGACGCGGCCTCGTCGGCGGCAATGACGGTGATGGGAAGGATGGCGCGGTCCTCGTTGCCATCCGAATCACTCACGGTAAGCTCCACGGCGGTTTGCCCTACAAAGGCCTCGTCGGCCCCGACAGTCAGCCTGCCGTCGATGATTGAAAGGGGACTCAGTTCGTCGCCGACATCTGGTGACCACTTCAGATTCGCATCCGCCTCATCGACGTCCATGACGAACTGGTTGAGATCCAGCGTTCCAAGCTCCCCGTTCTTAAAGTGCAGCTCCGGAAGGCGCGCGATCTGCGGCCCTACTGTTTGACCTCGTTCCAGCACCACGGCGACCTGACGGCCGGAATCCGCAGCGGCGGACAGATCGTGCACGCTCAACTCGATCACGGCGCGCCCAGCCTGGATTCCTGTGATTTCAAGGGCGTCGCCAACGCGCTGCACACTGACCCCATTCTGCGCCGGATGAAGAATCGTAAGGCTGTTCAGGTCGTCATCCACATCCTGAATCAGATCCGAGAGCTGCGCCCTCACGGGAGCGTCGCCGATTGCCGGGTACACCGGGCCTCGCTGCTGAATTCGAGGTGGGTCGTTGACAGATGTGACGGCCACGGACAGTGTTGCCCTGTCGCTGAGCCCGGTGGGGTCGGTGACCGTCAGCTCGATGGTCTCCACTCCGAACCAATTCGGTGCTGGCAGAAACGTCGCCACGTGCGACGCCCGGTCCACGTTCACCTGTAGGAACGTCCCCCCTGTCGGCTGCCAGATCAGATCGGACAGGGCGTCATCCGCGTCCGTAACGAAGGCGTCCAGATTGAAGCTCTGGTTGATCTCGTCCTCGGGAAACGAAATCGTCGCCGGCAGGAGCAGCTTGTCAATCTCTGGTCGGGCGCGGACCACGACGGAGATCGTGTCTGTCGCTGTCAGTCCCTCGTTCATCTCGAAAGCTGTGAATGCCATCTGCAGGCTGTCATTTCGATCGGCTCCGGAGCCGAAAGCCCCCGAATTCGCAATCATGGCGACAGCGTTGCTATCGACGAGAATGGTCGTCGGAATCTGGCTGAGTGACTGGCTCGACCAGACGACCTCGGCACTCTCTTGGTCGACAAAGTCGTCCAGTTTGAAAACCGTATCCGCTTCTCCCTCCACCAGCACAACGTCGGGGAGGGGGAGAATCCGGAACCCGGTGATCCGCAACTCCACTGAGCCGAGAGGCTGGACGAACCGCTTCTCAATTCCCGGATCGCCGGCGGTCACGTAGTGTGAGAATCGCTCGTGTCCGCGCTGCTCGATGACGACAGGAGACGAGTCCCCGAAGGGGCGGCGCACCACTTCGAGCGCAAAAGTGGTCGCAACGTCGGGCTCCGTTGCCCGGAACCGCTGCACCGAGGCCGCCTCTGAGTAGCTGAGAAAAATTTCGTCCTCGAGCTGTTCGAACTGATTGAGAAGGACGATGCCGCCGAGAAACGATCCCGTGAAGAACGGCTGCGCACTGCCCGCAGCGCCGGATGAGTTCTGCACGAGTCGCAGTGAACGACTGTCGAACGACACCCAGAAGGAGTATCCCGTGATCTCTTCTTCCCCGGGATCTATGACGACTTCGAAATCGATGACTTCGCCCAGCTCCGCGGTCAACTGACTCTGGCCGTCTGTGCGCCGCAGTTGTATTTCGGCAGCCCCGATGAGATCCGCACAGCAAAGGAGCAGTCCAGCTGCCAGAGTCGCCGCCACGTGTGTTCGCTGAAAGTGCCTCATCTTTACCTCACCAGGAGCATCCGTCGCACGAGCTCACCGGTACCGTTCGATCCCTGGAGCCTGAAACGGTAGAAATACACTCCGCTGCTCACCTCGCGTCCGAGCTGGTCGCGGCCATTCCAGCGCACGTCGTAAGACCCCGGCACGAGTTCATCGGCGACAAGCACAGCCTGGCGCTGGCCCAGGGCATTGTAGACCTCGATAAAAGCGCTGTTGTAGCCGGCGTTGATCGCACTGGCGCCAGTCGCGTTCTCCACGCCGCTCGCAGCCGCGGTGAGAGAAGTCGGAACTGAGAATGGAATCGTGGTCTCCGGATTGAATGGATTCGGGTAGTTCTGGCCAAGGGCAAACATGGCGGGCGTCGCACTCGCATCTGCGGGCATCGGGCCGCGCTGTCCGACAATGAGAGCATCGACCTCGCGGTGCGACCGATCGAGAAGGAGGAGCCCGACAAGCTCGGGCGCCACGGCCTCCTCTACTAGCTGTCGCAAGCGCCAAGTTACGAGGGGCTCGGTAGGGCCGCCGGCGTCCTCGTCGGCGACGCCGGATGTGCGGGTGCCGGCCCAATCGGCATCGTGACCGACGAGACTGGCCGCAAGCCGCTCTCCCCACGGATAGGTTCGTGTAGCGGTGAGGACGGCGGTAGCGTGATCGCCCACATCGATTCCCTCGAGCGCCCACTCACGGGAGTCGAACTGGACCGCCGCCTGAAAGGCGCGAACGCCGGCCCGGGACGTTGCCAGGACGGCAAATCGGGCTTGCCCTTCGACCTCTTCCTCCGAGGACAGATCCGTCCACACCAACACCTCCCCTTCCGCCTCGGAAACCTGCTTGAATACCGGCCGTGGACCGCGGCCGGTGAAATTCGCTCCCACGAGTGCCAGGTCTCGAATATTGACGACGCCGTCACCGGTTATGTCCGCCCTCGCGCTGTCCCCTCCGGCACTCACCGTCTGATCGAACAGAGAGGCGACGAAATCCCAGTCCGCGAGTGTGACCTCGTTGTCTGGCCGGCTCGTGCCGTCTGTTTCGCCGTATCCCGCGACATCGCCGCCGAGCATGAGACTGTCCGCCGGAATGCCGCTCGTTGTGAGCAGTACGCCTTCGATGCCTTGAGAGGGTTGCAGGTTGATGCCGGGAAGCCAGGCATCGAGATAGCCGTCGTGGCGGGCGTGGAGGTCGAGTCGGCCGGTTGGAACTTCAAGCAATCTGAAGCTGCCGTCGGCCCCCAGTTGAACCTGCACGCCGTCTGCTTCAGGGTTGGTGTCGTTTGCGGCGGCAAAGATGCTGTCGACCACCGGCTCGTAGTTGCCCCAGCGGCGCAGGCTGAAGTCAAGCGCCGACGTCATGTCGGTTCGCCCTTCGAGCCGGACGGTCCCTGTCACGGTGCCGCGGCCTGACAACAGGGTCGCTGCGGAGAGTGGACGTGAGACCGGCGTTATCACATCCCGGCCATCGAGCTGCAATTGAGAAATTTTGCCGGTTTCCGGATCCATCTCCAGGTCGATGCTCGAATTGGCCCTGCCTTCTCCGGCCAGTGTCGCCAACTCGAAGGTCACCAGCGGTTGCTCGCCGTCCAGGCCCTCGATCCTCGGTGCAGTCGCTTCGAAGTATTCGAATGACAAGTAGAGGGAGCCGTCCTCTGCCGTCCTGGCCGTGTTGGTCACCAGCTTCTGTGCGGAGAAACCGGGACCGACCTGGAAAGGCTGAAGTCCTTCCACAGTGTTATCGCCGTCTACTGCTGTGAATCGCAGCCCGTCAACCTTCATGTTCCCCACGACTAGATCGACGGCTTCGCCAGCGGCATCGACGCGCATTTCCATCCTCTGGATCGAGCCACCAGCTCCGACTGTAAACACTTCGGGCAGCAGCTGAAACGTCTTTTCGGCCGCCGCCGCTCCGACACTGCTGAATTGAAAGCCGCCTCGTGCGCGCTGCGCAGGTGTGTCGGCTCTGAAAGATTCGCCGTCGACGATCGACAGGTAGGCGAAGTGGAATCCCTCCGCTTGCGTATTGACTCCCCCAACCGTGCGGGACAGGTGATCGCTGCGTACGTCCAGGAAATCGTCGAGGCCGTCCTCGCTGAGATCGAAGGCTTCATCCACCTCGGGACCGGCCTGTCCGTCAGCCGAATTGGCGATGTAGGCGGCTCCAGACGTCACGGTTCCGTACGTGGACAGCGAACCGCGATCGGTGTTCGTGAGTATGACTCGAATGCGAGCATTGCTGTCGAGGTCCTCGTCCTCCCAACTGATGCGACCGCTGGATCCCGGTTGTACTATTATGTCGGTGTAGGGTTGCAGGGGTCGCAGACTCGGGCCGTGCTCGAATACGAGTCGGGACCCCGCATCGTTCAGTCGGCCGCCGTTCATCTGAACCAGTCGGGTATCGCTGCTGTCGGCGATCACGCCGTAAACGTAGGTCAGTTGGCCGGCATCCGGCACCGCACCGGACTTCCCTTCATCCCACAGGTCCCAGACGTACTGGTTCTCCAGTCGACTGTCCCCGTCTTCCCCGATGCCCGAGACGATGGGCTGTGCGCCCGAGGCGATGAGCTCGGCGGCCCCTGCCGGGATACCGAGTTCGGAATCCGTGCTTTCCCCCGCGACAGCGGGTTTCGAACTGTAGTAGAGATCTATGCTGGCGTCGCCGTCGAGGTCGAAGTCCCCGTCCGTACCCGATCGTCCCCAGGTGAAGGTGATGAACCTCTGGGGACGAAGGCCTCCCGTCCGTAGCGTGTCTGCCCCTTCCAAGACATCGTCATTCAGAGCGTCGAGCCGCAGAAAGGGTGAGTGACGTACGCGAACCTGGTGATCGCTACGTCGAATGGCGGCCTCGCTGCCGCCTACTGCCACGGCGTACACATAGTAGTCGCCGGCGAGAACGACAGGCGTCGTCACGTTCCAGGTAAAGGATGAGGTGGCGGCCGGCAGACCGGCGGCACCCGTCAGCTGCGTAGCAACGCCGAGCTGGACCTGGCCGGCGTTGAATTGAACGCCTTCACTCGCGGGGTCGGCGGAGGGGCTGTAAAACAAGTGGACGGTGACTGAATCGTCGTGGTCGAAAGCGGAGAAAGTGAGATCTGTAGTGCTCAATCCCTTCCCGGTCTTGTTGCCCTGCTGATCGTAAAGTCCTCCGGAGTCGAGGGTGATCGGTGCCGTCGACGGTCCGATTTCCTGAATCTCCGGCTGGTGGCGAACGACGAGGCCACGGCTCCGGGCCAGCGGCACCGTCCCCGTGACATCAGCTGTCACGTAGAGGTAATAGGTCCCCGTCGAAAGATGTCGCGTCAGCAGCCTCACGGCTCTGGCGGGCCCCTCGGTCCTTGTGTACGTCGAGCTGTCGGGGAGCACCGCTCTTACGGCAACGGTCGAGTCGACCGCTGTCAGGGAGCCCACGGGCGAGAGAAAAAAGCGATACTCCATGTCGTTACCGTCGACACCGTCGTAGTGTGGCAGCAGGTTGCTTGTCGCGGCATAGTCGTTGTCGAAGACGAGATCGGGGAGCGCTTCCACGAGCACGGCGGGCTCGTCGGGATAGACCGTTCCCACCTCACTCGTGCTCGTGTCTGATTCAGACGCCAGCGGCGAGGCGAGGGTCACGACATCCATGGAGCCGAGGGTGTCGAACATTTGCAGCGACACGATACTGAGGTCAGGACCGGACGGCAGGTCGAGCTCCGAAGTATCGGCGAAGGCGATCAGGCCATAGCTTGTGATAACGCCTGTCGCCGGGATGATGATCGATGTGTCTGCGGCGGTAGTCGGGAATTGAACGTAGAGATGGCTTGCTGCTGCGGCCGAGCCGAGGCTTCCCACGACGATTCGTCTCGCTGTCGAGGACAGGGATACGAAGAATCGCGGATCCTCTTCTCCAACAGCGTCGTACTTCACGCGGATCTCGTCAGATGTGACGCCATCTCCGTCGAGGTCGGCGACAGAAACTTCAGTGGGCATTTCGATGACCACGACCGTGT
>CBDBIJ010000040.1:0-27379 GCA_965205655.1 Candidatus Latescibacterota bacterium | reverse complement strand
CAGCGCCTCGCGGTATCTGGCCTCCTCGAACTTGGTTCCAAGAAAACGGATGATATCGCCTCTCAACTCCAGGGCCAGCGCTAGTTCGGTGTGCTCGACAAGTAGCTCCGGAAGAGCTCTGAGCGGAGGGCCAAGCGACGCCAGACCTTCTCCGTCGCCTTCAACCACGTTTCCGGCGCCGTTGCCGAGCAGGATCTGCAGCTGTCGGCTTAGCTCCTCGACTTCCACCTCGACCAGCTTCCTCTCCTCACTATCCTCCGACAGCTGCCTCGTCATGAGTTGAAGCTGCACGCGCATCTCGATGAGTTGCTGGGCAATATTCCTCATCAGCTCTACCGCCGCCGCTGTCTGAGCTTCTACATCGACGAGGCCATGTTTTTCCTGGAACACCCGCAGCGCCGAGGCGCTCTCCTTGAGCTCACCTTCGGTCACACGCAACCGCTCCGCAAGAAATTCGCGCAGCGCCCGCGCCTGCTGTCTCTTGTACTGCCGGTTGACCGTGTCCAACTGCGCTGCCAGTGCGTTGGCCAGATCGGCGCCCAGTTGCGCACTGGACGCGGTCACGGAGACGACGAGAGTGCCGTCTCGCTCGAGTTCCTTGTCGATGTGCTCGTCGAGAATATCGATAGCCTCCGAGTGGTGGCGAGCACCGTAGATTTCGACCAGGTCGAATGCGTCAACTACCGCTCCGAGGACGCGCCGGCTCTCCAGGAATGTGACGAGTCGCTCCGACGGCGTGGACGCACCTACCAGCCCCATGAGTCCGGCGGGCACCGCCGAGCCCAAGAGCATGGAAAGTCCCATTTGATCGGCGCCCTCCTCCTCCGGCGGCAGCAGCTTCGTGTCAGCGGTCCAGGCCTGTGGCAACATGAGGCTAATTCCAACGACGACCACTCCAACGATGAGAACGGAGCTGAAGATGAGCCGTCTCCACTTGACCAGGACGTAGAGGTAGTCGAGGACGCTGTCGTGCTGGTGATGATCCGTCATCGAAGTCATTTTGTGATGGTCACGTACAGAAGGATGACGGTGGTTACTTGGCCGACGACGGCCATCGTCTGAGTGAATATCTGCCAGTAGTCTCGCACCGGTTTTTCCTTGATCCAGATGCGGTCTCCCGCATCGATCTGTCTTACGTTTTCCGCCCGTCTTATCTCTCCCGTCCTCGCCTTGATGACTCGAATGTCCTTCGACGCTCTCCACCCGAGCCCGCCGGCGCGGTCGATGTAATCCCACACGCTGTATTCCGGATTGTAGATGACGGCGCCCGGAGCCGCCGCCTGGCCGCTGACCATCACCGTCTGCTGAAGGCGCGGGATGACGATGACATCACCTGGAAGAAGCTGAATATTCTGCGACTCGTCTCCGCCCTCGAAGAGAGCGACAAAATCCACCACCATCTGGCCGGCCTTCTCCCTCGCCTTCATTATGGTGTACTGATTCTGATCCTCGGTTCTGTCGGCAGGTGGAATCTCCCTGACGTACTCGTGCCACGGATCCTTGACCTGCTGTTCCTGTTCCTGCAAACGCTGGCGCACGACGCGCGCCTCTGGCAGCGAAGCGTATTCTGTCAGACCTCCTGCGCGCTCGATCATGGATTCTAAATCAGCGCCACCGGCCTCGACGACGTGGTATCCTGGACGGGCCACTTCTCCGACGATTTGTGCCGTGCTCCGGTCGTGATACCCGGTCAACCCCTTGACCACGAGCCAGTCGCCGGATTGAAGCCTCAGGTTTGCTTCTTCGTCTCCGGCCAGTGCCCGGTCTATGTCGATCGATTTCTGGTGCATAGTCTTGTGATCATCGCCATAGCGAAACAGGTAGACGTTCTCCTTGTCGTAGTAGCGGGCCGTGCCGAGAGCCAGGGTCAGCAGGTCGGTGAGGCGGTCGCCCTCCACGAATTCGTAGAAGGCGGGTCGCTGCACAGCTTCCAGTGCTCCCATCCGGCCCATCTGGGCTGGCACTAGCACGATGTCTCCGTCCTCCACGAACGAGTTGTATCTCGACAGTCCGGTCGCGTCGTAGAGACTGATATCCACCCGTTGAGATTCCAGGCCTTCCAAAACCGCAGAGTCAATGAGTTCGGGTCTGAGATCTTGCTGCTTCAGTCGCTCCGGCAATATCGATCCCATTTTCACCACACGTATGTTGCGCTTCGAGCCGGTCGGCAGGAGGCCTCCAGCTTTGCGGATCATCTCGCTCACTCGTTCCACCCCACTCCCCAGCACTATTTGCGGCGCCTGCACCAACCCTACGACCGGTACAGGGAAGATCCTGGTCTTGCTCAGCTCGATGCCGATCTCTCCGACCTTGACAGTCTGCCGAAAGGCAGCCCTGATTCTGGCGTGTACCTCTTTCAAACGCGTCCCCCCAACCGAAACCTTCCCAACCATGGGAATGTAAAGACCTCCCTCGGCGAGTACCTTGCTTCTGAGAGGCTCTTCCTGCCCTGTGACCCAGATGAGAAACTCATCACCCGGCCCCACCAGATAGTGGCCACTCTCCAGAACCTCTTTGAATGCCTCCGAACCAATCATCGGTGGCGGTGGCTCTCTCTTTTCCGCCGGCTGCTTCAACTCTATGATCGTCTTCTCTTCCTCTTCTCCCCCAGCCTGGGCGTGCAGTTGCCCGGTCCAGAAAACAAATGCCATCAGAAACGCCGCTTTGCTGTATTTAGTCATCCCAACTCTTCCTGTTGATCGTCCAGACTCCATCTGAGTCCATCGCGGTCCACCGATGGTGTGATGACCCTCGACGTTATACCATGGCTGCGCCATGCTTCCTGCATCGCCGGACCTGGACGATCCTCTCCTGCTCGCACGAGGGCGATTACGGCCGGTCCCGCGCCGCTGAGAGCTGCTCCGATCGCTCCAGCTTCCAGGGCGGCATCGCGGACATCGTCGAACCCTGGCACGAGCTCGATGCGATAGGGCTGGTGCAGGCAATCCGCCATCGCCGTCCGCAAGAAATCGAGTTTTCCGCTCGCCATAGCTGCGGTCAGCAAGGCCACTCTCGCGTGATTGCGCACGGCATCGTCGAATGCCACCATCTCCGGAAGCACGCGCCTCGAATCGGCAGTGGAAAGGCGAAAGTCAGGTACCGCCACAACCGCCTCGACGCCCGCTGGAACATCCAACTTGATGAAATCCAGCGAACCGTCCGCCCCCGCACATGCGACCGCGAATCCGCCGAGGAGACTGGGCACCACATTGTCCGAGTGCCCTTCTATCGAAAGGCCCGCTCTGAGCAAATCCTGGTGGTCCAGTGCTCGCCCTGTCAACAGACTCCCCGCCGCCAGGCCGGCCAGCACCGCAGCGGCGCTGCTGCCGAGGCCGCTGGACATCGGAATCTCGCTGTGGGATTCCATCTCAAGATGGCCCCATTCATATCCGCTCGCCTCCGATACGCTCAGCATGGCCCTGTAGACGGCGTTTTTCTCGGTTTTGGCGATCAGGTCGGCACCCTCTCCGGTCACGTGAATATCGAGACTGTGACCAGGACCAGGACGTTCCGTCACCGTGAGGGTATGGTACAGCGATAGAGCCAGCCCTATACAGTCGAACCCGGGTCCCAGATTAGCAGAGGACGCCGGTACTGTGACGCGAACTCGCTTCACCTTCTGTCCAGAGTGGTTCCAGCATGGCGATGACTTCAGTGCCGAGAGCGTCGGCGACTAAAAAACCTCTTTCGGCGAGCTTCAGTCTTCTCGCATCCAGACTGATGAACGAATCCTTCACAAGACTGTGAAAGCGGGCCCGCTGCAGAAGCGCGAGCTCCTCGGCGGGGTCGAGCTCGAGCCCTTCGCACGTGCGCAGTCCGAGCCATATTCTCTCGCGTCGCCTCGTGTTCACGTCGACATGTTCGGCGCCGTCGGATGGCGATCTGCCGCTTTCAACACGCTGCATGTAATCGATCAAGTCAACGGTATTCCAGCTTCTGCAGTCGCCGATGTAGCTGTGAGCGGACATGCCGAGTCCCAGGTACTCGTCGCCGGTCCAATAGCGCCAGTTGTGACGCGAGCGGCACGCCGGCATCGCGAAGTTGGAGACCTCGTAATGCTCGTAGCCAGCCGCAGTCAGTGCCTGAATTCCCGCTTCGTACTGACGCCCGTCCTCTTCATCGCTCAAAGTCTCCATACGACCCTCGCTCACGCCCGAGTGAAAGGCCGTGCCTTCCTCGATGGTCAGTCCGTAGATCGAAACATGCTCGGGGTGCAGCGCGACGGCCGTTTCCAAACTGCGGCGCCAGTTTTCGGCCGAAACGTTCGGAATGCTGAAAATCAGGTCGAGACTGACATTGTCAAATCCGCATTCCCGCGCACTCGCAAAGGCAGCGAGGGCATCGTCGGCAGTGTGGCGACGGCCGAGACGCTTCAGGCTGGAATCGCAAAAGGACTGGGCGCCGATGCTGATGCGGTTGAAGCCCAGCTGCCGAAAGTCCCCGAACTTGCCCCTGTCGGCAGCGCCGGGATTCACTTCGATTGCTATCTCGGCGCCGGGATCTACGACGAACCTCTTCTCGACAGCTGACATGATACGATCCAAATGCCGAGCATCGAGCCGGCTGGGAGTGCCGCCACCGAAGAAGATAGTATCGACAGCTCTTCGGTCCGCGACCGTCTTGCGGTCGGAGACAGCTCTTCGGTCGCCAATCTCAGTGCAAACCGCTTCTGTGTAGCGCTGGCGCACATCCTGATTGCCGGTGACAACGGCGAAGCCGCAGTAGGGGCAGCGCTGCGGACAAAACGGAATGTGGAAATAGAGACCGAGTCCGCCCGTTGGTTCGCTCGCCAAATAGCGGGAGTCCAGGGCACTCACGACACGTCTGCTCCTATCCGACTCCATCGAATGCGCTCTGGCAGTGAAACTGCCCATATCGACAGACGACCGAGGCGCGACCCGGCGCCACTGCCAGGAGGCGAAGGCGTCGACGACCAGTAGACACTGCAAACCCTCCCGATCACGTTCTCTACTGGAAGGAACCCCCAGTGACGGCTGTCGCGACTGTTGTCGCGGTTGTCGCCCATGACGAAGAGAAATCCCGGCGGCACCTGTCGAGTGCTGAGATTATCTCTTCCGCTTTTCCACGCCGGCACGATCCTGGGGTCGAGGTATTTCGAATGGGTCGGATCGGCGACACGGCTGCCGTCGACGTACACGGCCTTGTCTCGCATCTCGACAGTCTGCCCCGACACCGCGACGCAGCGTTTCACGTAGGCTCGTCTCGCGTCCTGCGGGTGTCGCAAAAGGATGACATCGCCACCGACAGGTGCCCTCAGGGCCGGCAGTCGGAACCTGGTGTAGGGAATCGGAATTCCGAAGGTCACCTTCTCCACCAGGACATGCTCTCCTGCCAGGAGCGTGTTCTCCATGGAACGCGATGGCATGCGCACTCCCTGAATCGCGAGCGCGGCTACGCTGACGAGAGCGGCGGCGACCAGCACAGAGCGGGTGTTCAACCACTTCCTGGCCCTTCCCTCCCTTCGCTTCGCCGCCCTCTGACTTCTCGAGCGACGCTTTCCAACGCCCTGCTCTCCAGCACTGTTTCCATAACCTCTCGACTGAACCCGTGTCATCGCCAGATCATTCTTCGATTTTCAGGGCGGCCAGAAAGGCCTCCTGCGGGATCTCTACCTGCCCGAACTGCTTCATCCGCTTCTTCCCTTCCTTCTGGCGCTCCAGCAGCTTCCTCTTGCGGGTCACATCGCCGCCGTAGCACTTGGCGATCACATTCTTGCGGAAGGGACGCACGGTTTCGCGCGCGATCACCTTATTGCCGATCGCCGCTTGAATGATGACTTCGAACATCTGCCGCGGGATGAGCTCCTTGAGCTTCGAACACAGGCGCTTACCCCATTCATACGCCTTGTCGCGGTGGATGATGGCAGCGAGGGCGTCGAGGAGATCGCCGTTGATGAGTACGTCGAGACGAACGAGGTCGCTCGCCGTCATGCCCTTGTGCTCGTAGTCGAAGGATGCGTACCCCCGCGAAACCGACTTGAGCTTGTCGTAGAAATCGACAACAACTTCGGCGAGAGGAAGCTCGTAGTGGAGAATGGCGCGACTTCCGTCGAGGTACTCCGTGTTCAAGTAGGTCCCTCGGCGATCGTTCGCTATCCGCATGACGCTGCCAATGTACTCGGCGGGCGTCAGGATCTGCGCGTCGAGAATAGGCTCCCGAATCTCCTCGACATCGACGACGGGCGGCATGGCAGACGGATTCTCGACCTCTACGACCTCGCCTCTCTTCGTCTCGATTTCGTAGCGCACGTTCGGCAAGGTGGTGATGATATCGACGTTATACTCGCGGTCCAGTCGCTCTTGGATGATCTCCATGTGCAGCAGACCCAGAAACCCGCACCTGAACCCGAACCCCAGCGCCGGTGACGATTCAGGCTCGTACGAGAAGGCGGCATCGTTCAGCCGCAAGCGATCGAGGGCATCCCGCAGCAGGGCGTGCTCCTCCGAGTTGATCGGGTAGAGGCCACTGAATACCATCGGCTTGAGCGGTTTGTAGCCGGAGAGCGGCTCGGACGCTTCGCCGCCTGCGGCAGCCACGGTGTCTCCGACCCGCGCCTCGGAGAGGTTCTTCATGCCGGCGATGAGGTAACCCACTTCCCCCGTGTGCAGAGTATCCACCGGAATCCGATCGAGCCGAAGAATTCCGATTTCTTCGACCTCATGTTCGCGTCCGGTCGAGTGAAATCTGATTCTTTGGCCTTTGCAGATGGCTCCGTCGACGACCCTGATAAAGCAGATGACACCTCTATACTGGTCGTAGAGGGAGTCGAAGATGAGCGCCCGGAGCGGGCCATCTACAGCTCCTGCGGGAGGCGGAATGCGCTCTACGATGGCGTCCATTACGTCGTCGATGCCGATCCCGTCCTTGGCGCTTATGCAGAAGGTCTCCTCCGGCTCGCCCCCGACGAGATCGAGGATCTGCTGCCTGGCCCCGTCGATCTCCGCTGCCGGCATGTCAATCTTGTTTATGCACGGGATGATGAGCAGGTCGTTGTTGAGCGCCATCAGCAGGTTGCTCACAGTCTGCGCCTCCACCCCCTGGGTTGCGTCTACCAGCAGCAGCGCTCCCTCGCAGGCGGCCATGCTGCGCGAAACCTCGTAGGTGAAGTCGACGTGTCCCGGCGTGTCGATGAGGTTGAATTCGTACTCCTCGCCGTTTGCCGCCAGATAGCGCATGCGTACCGCGTGTGCTTTGATGGTGATCCCTCGCTCGCGCTCGAGATCCATGTTGTCGAGGACCTGATCCTGCATCTGGTTGGCGTCGAGCGTGGCCGTTTGCTCCAGCATCCGATCGGCCAGAGTCGATTTGCCATGATCGATGTGCGCGACGATGCAGAAGTTGCGGATGCGGCTGAGATCCATAGAGGAAAGCTCTCAGGGGCACCCCCTGAGCAATCGGCTGTAATCTGGGGTTGGTTCGTGGCGGGGAAAATCGGCGAGATGGACGATACCGCGAACGACAGCTGCAGAAAAGTTAAAACAAGCCCATCTGCCTGTCAAACAGTCACTTACGAGAAAATTCCGAGGATTGTTGCGAGCGCCTGACCAGCAGCTTGCGGAGATTGCCCAAGGCTCGTTCGTCGTCCGGGTCGAGGTCGAGGGCGCGTCGACAGGCCAGGATTGCTTCGTCGACCATTCCGTGTGCGGCGTAGGCTGAGGCCAGGTTGTTGCGGATCGCGGCATTCCCCTGATCCTCGGACACCGCTGCCTCGTATGCCGCGATCGACTTCTCCAGTTGTCCGGCCCCTCGGTAGGCGTCCGCCAGATGGCGCATCAGCCCCTGCTGCCGAGGGTGTCGAGTCAAGACCTCCTCATAGGCCATCACCGCATCTTGCCACTGCCGCTGCCGCATGTTGAGTTCCGCCAGAGCCAGCCACAACTCGGTTTCGCCTGGAAAGCTCGTAAGGACTTCCCGATACGCTTGCGCCGGCGGGGTTCCGGACTGTGACAGCTCTTCGAGTCGCAGGTTGATATGTGCGGAGCGATCATCGGGAGCCAGCTCCACAGCCCGACGCAGCGCTTCGAGTGCCTCGCCGGGTCGACCAGTCTCCGCGTACAGCAGTCCGAGATTGTTGTAGGCAGGCGCAAAGACGGGGTCTATGCGGAGCGCCTCACCGTACTCCGCCTCTGCCGCCGAAATCGAGCCGGTCCGCTGCCACAGCCGGCCGATATTCACCCGCGCTTCCACATTCTGCGGATTCACCGCGAGGGCCCGGCGAAGATATTGTTCAGCCTGAGCAACTCTGCCGCTATGCAGGTGAAACTTCCCGAGATTGTTGAGCGTTCCCGACAGATCCGGACGAAGCTTCAGCGCTTTCAGAAACGCAGCTTCGGCGCGATCGTCCATTCCAAGAGATTCATACAGAGTTCCCGCATTGTTCCACGTCTTGCTGTAATTCGGATTCAGGCTCAGGGCGCGCTCGTAGGCGACCCGCGCGCTCTGTAGATCGCCCGCGTTGTGCAGGGCGAGCGCCAGGTTGCTTTGTGCGCGGAACATGTTGGGGGCTTTGGAAACGGCGTCCTGCCAAAGGGTGAGCTCGTCCTGCCAGACGCGGTTGCGCTGAAGAGTCAAAATAGCGAACAGCAGGCCAACGCCACAGAATGCTGGCCAGATGAGGACAGGGCGTCGCCGGGTTTCAGCCCGGACAGGCTCCGACATCGTCCTTATCTCGCGACGCGGCTGTAGCGCTCCGGCAAGCACGAACAGGAGCCCTACGGAGGGCAGATAGAGGCGATGTTCGCTCACGAGCACGTTCAACGGAACGAGGAAAGTCAACCCGAGCCCGGCGAGGAACCAACCTATGCCGAAGCCCAACCATGTTTGGTGACGGGCAAATCGAGCCACACCGAAGACCATCGACGACACCAGGCCTAAACTGGAAAGCACAACGCCATTCCACAGTCCGTTCGCCTCGTGGAACTGGTGCTCGACGGCCAGCGATACCGGCATGGCGAGCAGCTTCAGATAGTAGGGGATCGCCGTGAGTTGGGTGTAGATCTGAGTGGCGTAGGGACGCACATCCTGGGCGAGGGATTTCGGCAGAAAGCCGTCCAGGGAAATGATGCCGATGTAGGCGATGGAGAGGCATGCGAACGGCACGAGGCGCTTCCACCCGGGCGACGGGCGATTCGACCGCTGAAACAACGCCAGAATGGGAACGAGGCTCACCGCGGTTGACTTGGACATCAAGGCCGCCCAGTACGCGCCTCCGGCGGCGGCCAGACTGCGCCTGCTGGCGATCAGGCAAAACGAAAACAGCACTCCTAGGCTGCACAGCAACTCCGAACGACTGCTGATGTAGTTCACAGCCTGCGCGTGAACGGGATGCAGACCGAACAGGGCACCTCCGGCGAGCCCAACCACTGCCGATCCAGAAACGACCCGCAGGACTGCGTATACGGCGCAGGCACACAGGGCGTGCAGCACGACGTTGAAGAGGTGGTATCCGTAGGCGCCATACCCACCCAGTGCGTAGTTGATGGCATACGTGCTCTGCAGGAGAGGCCGGTACATCGCCATGGACGGCTCATTCGAAAAAGTGGCTGAATCGAAAAAGAATTCGCCGACGTTCCGTAGAGATCTGATATGTGGATTGTCGACAATTGAGTGAGCGTCGTCGTAGTGGAAGGAGGAGTCCAGGGAATTTGAAAAGACGAGACCGACGACGAGAAACAAGGCCGGCGGGAGCACCCAGCCGGGCACCTTGGAGAACGCTTCGCGGACGAGAATCATAATGCCCATGCCTGGCGCTGTTGGCAATCCTCCACTACGCCGGCGGACTACTCACCTTGCGAAGCTTGTAGAGGTTGTACGGGCCCAGATATCTGCTCAAGGCGTTCGCGGCGAACGACAGCCTGCCCGTATAGCGTCCTGGAATGGAGATCTCTTCGACTCGAAATCCGCCACTGTTGAAAAGCTTCCGCCACCTTGTCTCAGAATGCACTTGAACAGTGCCGGAATGGGTCCGCCTCTCGCGTTTCAGGTAGTACCATTTCGACAGCGATATGACGGCAATCGCATCGAGCTCGAGCACTCGATTCAGTTCGACGATGGCACCCTCGATATCGTTCACGAACAGATAGCTCTGGAAAGAGGCGGCGAACTGAAAAGTGCGGTCGCCAAAGGGCAGTGCGTCCGCTGATCCCACCACAGGAGGCCGGACATTCCCTGCGATGTCCATGCCGATCACCACGTTCTTGAAGAATTTGTTCGCTCTGCCGCAGCCGCATCCCACATCGATCGACAGCCCTGATTCGGGACTTTCCCTCAGCAGCACCTCGCCCACCCAATCCTCGAATCTCCTTCGCTCCAGTCCGAGCATCTCACTTTTCCGCGATTCGCTGCAGCTTCTCTTCCACCTGCTTCAGTCCCAGTAGCGCCTCAGTGTAGGAGGGCCGGAACCGAACAGCCTTGCGAAAACTGTACCGGGCTTTTTTCAACTCCTCCACCGGAGTGCCGCCGGAGGCGATGGCCTCGTCCGCCATCAGGTGATAGATGCTACCCCGGTTGCGCCACGCCCGTGCGTTCTGCGGGTTCAGGTGGAGCGACTTCTCATATGCCTTCAACGCCTCGTCGATGTCGCCAAGATCGTGGTAGGCGACGCCTACGTTGCCCCAGGCGTCGTCGTTGTTCGGCCGGGATTCCAGAGCTTGCTTGAAGTACTTGATGCTCTCTCTGAGCAGCTTCGCGCCTTTAGCGTCGTCTTTGGCACCGCGGGCTTTCATCAAAATGATGCTGCCCATGTTGATTATCGCATCGACGTAAGAGGGATTACTCGCCAGGGCAGCTCGGTAGGCTTTCTCCGCAGCCTCGAAGTTGCCGAGCATGAATTGGACACTGCCCAGGTTGTTCTGGGAGCGTACGGAGAGTTCCTCATCGCTCCCGAGCTCGATGACCCGACGATAGGATTGCGAGGCGGCTTGCCAATGCGGACGCGCGGCAGCTACTGCGGCCGTGCTCTGCGCCAGATCCTTGTATGCATTTCCCAAATACAGATGGTTGCGTGGCATCTTCGGAGCCTTTGCAACCGCATCCTGCCAGAGTGTGAAATCGCTGGACCAGACCTTGTTTCGATCGAATACGATCGCTGCGAATACGATCCCCAGCGCCGCCGCAGCGATTGTTCGACCCCTGAAACCGCTCACCTTGAGCTGGCTCAGCCCTCTCGAGCTCAGCACGAGGGCCAATCCGATGCAGAAGGCGGCACACGGCAGGTAGAGGCGCCGCTCGTTGACGAAGACATTCAAAGGCATGACGACCACGGGTAGCATGGAGATCAGAGGCCAGAGGAGGATGAACAGCGAAGTTCGACTCTTCTTTATCCAGAGGTAGTAGAGGATGAGCCCAACAGAAAGGGCGAGACACACAGAGAGCACGACGACGCCGGACCAGAAGGTGGTCTGCTCCGAGAACTGCGGCTCCACGACCAGATGTGTCGGAACAACAAGGTTGTGCAGATAGTAGCTCACTGCCTTGATCTGCGTGAGCGCCTGCGTCCATCCATCCCGCACGGGGTTGGCGAGCGAGCCGGAAAGAAAACCGTTTCTCGAAATGGTCACCAAATACAGTGCAGCAATTACCCAGGCGGGAACATGAGTCACGACCACTCGTCGTCCAAACGACCTGCGGGAGTCACGCAAGTGCAGATAGTCGTAGAGCAGCACGACGAGCGGAAGTGTTATGACCGTGGACTTACACAGAAGCCCGAGGGCGAATGCCGCCAACCAGCTACACCGCCGCCAAACCTCCTCTCCGCGTGCGGCGACGCCGATGAACAGGCACAATCCCATCAGATAGAACAGGGCTGCCAGACTGTCGCTGCGGGCGCTTATGTAGTTGACGGGCTCGGCGCATAGCGGGTGAGCGAGAAAGAGGAGTCCGGCGACAAGGGCGGGCCCATGGCAGCCGCCAATCAACCGGGCGAGCCACCAGACGAGACAGGCGTTGAGGCCATGAATGAGAATGTTCCCCAGGTGATAGGTAAAGCCGTCGAGCCCGCCGCCGCGTAAATCCCGGGGATCGGTCGCCTCGCCCGCCGCATAGTTGATGGCATAAGTCACCAGCAGCGTGGGCCGGTACATGGCCTTGTCGGCATCTACGGAGAACATCGAGGGCTCTACGAGGAACGAGGGGATATTCGCCAGTTGTCTGATATGTATGTTGTCGACGATGGAATGGATGTCATCGTAGTGAAACCCGTTGTCACGCGAATTCCAGTAAAGTCCAAAGCAGAGGACGGGGAGCACAACCCAGCTATGCTTCAATTCACTCGCTCCATCCGCTGGCTCAGATTCCGCATTCGCTTCCGCACTTCTCGGCGCAAATCGGTGTCCTCTGATCGCTGCAATAGCTGCTCGTACGCCTCCTTCGCTTCCACTGGACGGCCCGCTGTCTCCATAACGTTCGCAAGTTGAAGCAGACCCTCGCCAAAAGCGGGATGGGACTCGACGAGCCGAAGAGTCTCTTCAATACTCTCGTCGTACTCGGTCATATAATACAGAGTCACAGCAAGTAGGAACCTGGCATCACGGTCCTCGGGATCGTCCTGCAGCAACTGGCGGCACACCGATTCGGCCTGGGCGAACTCGCCCATCTCGTGCAGTTTCACCATCGACTCGGTGAGCTGCGCCTGAACTCGGCTGAGGTTCCTCCGCCCGTCCGGCGAGCTGGCGCTGCTCGCCAGAGCCGCTCGGTAATAGTAGACGGCGCTGTCCAGCCTACCCTCTCTTTCGTACAACGTCCCCACGTTGTTGAGCGCCAGATGATGGTGAATGCTCGTTGGATCGACGGCCAGGTAGTGAGTTCGCGCCAAGTCTCGTTCCCCTCCAGCCTGGTATGTCCGTGCGAGATTGTACCGCACATCCGAATTTGCCGGCTGCTCATCCAGTATCCGGCCGAAGACTCTTGTCGCCATCGACCAGTCACCCATCTGCCTGTAGGTATTGGCGAGATTGTTGCGGGCGGCAATGTTGCCCGAATCGCGCTCGAGCGCCTTTTCAAAAAGCCCGACTGCCTTCTCCAGCTGTCCGCCGTCCTTCGCATAGTTGGCCATGTACACGTACGGCAGGGCATCCCCGCCTGACTTTCGGGACACGTCCTTCCAGAGCGTCCACTCGGTTGACCATGCCGGATTTCGCAGCAGGACGAGTATGCCAAAAAGGATTATGGCAACAGGTGCGCCGCGCAGCATGCCGGGAACCGACTCCAGACGTGGAACTCCCACCAACGTGATAACGAACCCGAGCAGGGGCAGGTAGAGCCGGTGCTCGTTGACCAGCACATTGAGAGGCACAACGAAGGTCGGAGCGAGAGTTATGGCCATCCACCCCAGTCCCAGGAGATGTAGCCGGTAGCGCTGCCCCCACCCGGCCATCGTCGTCCAGACAAGGAGGGATGTGAGGGCTGCCAGACTTGCTACGACAGTGAACGAGGCGAATGTGTCGGTGCTGAAGGAGTGATAGACGCTGAGGCCTGCGGGGATGATGAGTATCTTGAAGTAATAGGGAATCGCCTTGATCTGGGTGGCCAATTGCGAATATGACGATCGCACCGGCGCGTCGATGAGCGCCGTGAGGAGAAAGCTCTTCATATACAAGAGATAGGCAGCTGCAATCAAGCCGTACGGCAGGTAGCGCTTCCACCTATGACGGTCGAGCTGTCCCAGGGAGAAATCCCGGCACAGCAGCAGCGGCGGCAGAACGATGGCTACCGATTTGCACCCGAGGCCGACAGCGAACAACGCCACGGAGCCAAGGCGCAACTGCCACTCTCCCCCGCGACTCTGCCGGAGGGAGTCTGCCGCCAGACCGTAAAGCCAGAAGCTCCCGAAAATCGCAGCCGCCGCCAACAACTCGGACCGCGCGCTGATGTAGTTCACCGGTTCAGTGCAGATTGGGTGGGCGGCGAACAGGAGGCCGCCGAACAGGGCCAGACAGGGCGAGGTGCCGAGCTGTCGCAATATCGCCCAAGACAAAACGGCACACAGGCCGTGGAGGATGATATTGACGAAGTGATACGAATAGGTCTCGTAACCGCTCCAGGCGTAGTTTGCAGCCAGGGTCGCCAACAGGACCGGGCGCACCATTGCCTTGTCCGGGTCGCGGGAGAAGTACTCGGGGTGGCTGAAAAAACGGGCGACATTGCCGAGATCTCTGATATGAGGATTCTCCACGATGGAGTGCCGGTCGTCGTACTGAAACCCGTTGTTCAGGGAATTCGAGTAGAGCACGGCGCACATCGCGGCTATGAGTGCAGCTGAGGCAAGCGGGCGCGAAACCAAGAACGCCACAACTTCTTTCATTGCCCGATTCCCCCTACCGCATCGAGGAGCCGCTCGCCGAGCTGCGCCAGTCTCTTCTTCGCGTGTTCGTTTCCCGGGTCGAGTTCGATCACCCTCTCGAGACTCTCCCTGGCCTCCAGCCACAACCTCGTCGCCGCTTCCCCATCTCCTGCCCCAAGCTCTCGCTCACCGTGCACGAGCAGGACTTCCGCGAGATTTCGGCCGTACGCCACGGAGCTATCATCGGTTTTCCACGCGGCGCGATAGGCGGCAATCGCTTGCGGGAGCTGCTCCGTCTTCGCGTGAATGTTTCCAAGAGCGAAGTAGGCATCGGCATCCCTCTCCAATGCGAGTCCGCGCTCGTACATCGCCACCGCTTCCGTCAATCGGTGTCTCTGAGAGTAGAAACCTCCGAGGTTGAAGTAGGGGTCGGCGAAATGAGGGTTTCGGTCGATCGCCTGCCTGTATGCCAGCTCAGGCCTCACGATCTCTTCCCAGCAAAGCGTAGACGCTACCGAGGTTGTTCAAGGCCTCCTTGTAGGCCGGATCTGTATCGAGAACTTCTTCATATCGCTCTGCGGACCATTCATACAGCCGTCGCGAGGTGGTCTCGTCGTTCGTTCCCTGACCAGCTTCGAGATAGAGATTCGCCAGATTCGTGTTGGCCGCCCGATGCGCAGGTTCGAGATCGATCGCGCGCCTGTAGGCCCTCTCAGCCGCATCAAACTGGCCTCGGCTGCGTAGCGCGTTGCCGAGATGAACCTGCGGACGCACCATCAGCGGACTCTTGGCTGCGGCATCCTCCCACAACGTCTTCTCATCATGCCAGACACTGTTGCGCTGAATCATCAGGCCGGCGAAGAAGACGACTCCGAGTGCAAACATGCGGAAGGCTGGGAGCTCAGTCGGCGACCGGCCCGAGAACAGGCCGCCGCACATCAGAGCGAACCCTGCCAACGGCAGGTACAGCCGGTGTTCGTTGATCAGCACATTCAGAGGCGTGATGGAAGCGGGAGCAAGAGTGATCGCCATCCAGGACAGCCAGAAAAGGCTTGGACGCGGCAGCGCACACCAACCCAGGGCGGACGTGGAGACAACCAGGCACAGGCCCAGCGCCACCGGCGCCTGCCAGGGATTGGTAGCCTCGAAGAACTGGTGCTCCACGTTCAGACCCACAGGCATGATCAGAAGCTTCGCATACAACGCCATCGCCTTGACCTGCGTCCACAACTGCACGTCGAGGGCGCGGGGTGAACCGGCTATTGAGGATTGAAGGAATCGCGTCCACGCCAGCATTGAAAGGTAGCAGACAACTACGCTCCAGTACGGCAGATGGATGCGGGCAGTGGGCCTCTGGTCGAGGAGCCACTTCTGACACAGCCACAGGATGACTGGTAGCACGACGACGACGGACTTCGACATCAGCCCGAGGGCGAAAAGGATCACGCTCGCTTTCCGAGCTGATTCGGACCCGGCTATGAACCATCTGAACGAAGCCAGGAACAGAGCCGCCCCGAGCAACTCGGACCGGCTGCTGATGTAGTTGACCGGTTCCGTTGCCAGCGGATGAGCGGCGAAGAGAGCCGCAACAAGGAATGCCACATGTCTTTCGAACCCGAGGCTGACGGCGATGCTCCACACCAGAATGGCGCTGATTCCGTGGAAAAACACGTTGACGACGTGATATCCCGTAACATCGTATTCCCCAAGGGAGTAGTTGAGAGCATACGTCAGGAGCAGAAGCGGGCGGTACATTGCCTTGTCGACATCGACGGAGAACTGCTTGGCGTCGGTGAAGAAAGCCGAGACATTCGCGAGGTCCCGAATGTTGGGATTGTTCAGAATGGAATGGAGATCGTCGTAGTGAAAGCTGCCGCCGACGGAGTTGGCGGACAGGGCGGCGACGATGGCCATGAGCGCCACGGGGCTGCCCAGTTCCTTCCAGGAGCTCATTCCTCCCCGTCCTCGAGCTCGCGCACTCGCCTGCGAACGTCGTCGAAGCGTCGATCCTCGTGCCGCCACACCCGCAGGAAGGCTCGGTATGCATCGATCGCCTGTGGCAATTCTCCGGTCTCGTCGAGTGCCGTTCCCAGGCCGTACCAGGCGCGGCTGTACTCGGAATCAAGGCTCAGGGCGGCTCTGTAGCTGCGGATCGCCGCCTCGTGATGGCCTCGCTCTGCCAGAATTTCGCCGAGCTCGACGCGGGGTTTCGAGGATTTCGGGTTCAGGGAGATCGCCTTTTCGAAATAGATCAGTGCGCTGGAGTCGTTGCCGGCGGCGCGATCCACCAGACCGAGGCGCTCGTAGTGACCGGCATTGTCGGGATCTACAGCAATCGCTTCCTCGAGAGTCCGTCGCGCTTTGACGAGCGCGCCCTTCCTTCTGTAGGCGTCACCTAGATTGCTCATGACGTCCGCGACGCCCTCTGGCTTCATCGCAAGGGCCTTCTCGTACAGCTCGACGGCCCGGTCGAAGTCGTGCCGATCGGCGAGGATGTTCCCGAGGTTGTTGTACGGCTCGGGCGCCCCGGGCAGAAGCTCCAAAGCGCGATAGAAAGCCTTCTCCGCCTCAACGGACTCCCCTGCCTGATACAGTGTCTGTCCATAGTTCGACCAGATTTCTCCTTTTCGATCATCGATGGCGAGGGCACGTTCGTACTGGCTCACGGCCGAGTCAAGCAGCCCTTTCTGCGAATAGGCGTCGGCCAGATTCTGGTGTATCTCCTCGTAGTCCGAAAATCGTTTGATTGCCCTTTGATACCACGTGATCGCTTCGTCCAGACGGCCCTGTTTGTGAAGCAGCGTGGCCATGTTGTTGAAGACGTCTCCGTAGCGCGGGTCGATCTCAATAGCCCGCTCGTAGGCTGCGCGAGCTCCTGGCGCGTCTCCGCTCGCCTGCAACGCGCGACCAAGATTGGTATGCGTGCGGTACATGGCGGGCGCCTTTTTGACAGCATCCGTCCACAGGCTCATATCGTCGGCCCAGACTTCGTTTCTCGACATGCTCAGCACGGCGAGAACGGGGATTCCGGCAAGGAGCCAGCGTCCGGAGGGCCGTCGGAGCAGTTCCCCAACAAGCCATGCGAGCCCAGCCAGGACGAGGTATAGGCGCCGCTCGTTGACGAGCATGTTCAACGGCATCGCCAAGGTTGGCAGCAAAACGACAAGGCTCCACGCCGTCGCGAACCCCGCAATCCGCACTCTCCCGCGCCAACCGAGGGTGACGAGGGAAAGAATGAGCGCCAGGCCGAGGATCGTCGTTCCCGAGATTGCCGATGCCTCAAAGAACTGGTGCTCAACGTTCTGTCCAACCGGCATCATCAGCAGTTTGAGGTAGTAGGCCGGAGCTTTCGACTGAGTCAGCAGTTGCGTCCACCCGTCGCGCACCGGAGATGCCAGCGATTTCCCCAGGAAACCCACCCACTTGATGACGACGAGGTAGACGAGGAGAATCAGCCCGTAAGGGATTAGCAACCGAACGAGCGAGTTGTGTGTGGAGCCGACCCTGAACCTGCCGTAGAAGTAGAGCGCGAATGGCAGGGTAATCATGGTGGCCTTGCTCAACAACCCGAGCGCGAACAGGACACATGAGTAGACCCTCAATCGGGGGGCTACATCGGCGTAAACCCCAGCCGCGAACGCACTCAAGTAGAGCGAGCCCGCGAGAAGCTCTGAACGGCTGCTGATGTAATTGACTGGCTCCGTGGCCAGGGGATGCAAGGCGAACACGAGGCCGGAAACGATGGCGAGTGAATCGTCCACGAGAAGGCGCCGGGCGACCGACCATACTAGAATGCTGCAGATGGCGTGCAGCAGAAGGTTGACGAGGTGGTACCCCCACTCGCCATACCCGGCGACCCAGTAGTTCAGGGCATAGGTCACCAACAGGAGCGGGCGATACATCCCTTTCGCCGAATCGGAGGAAAAGAAACTCATGTCCCAGAAAAAAGCTGGCACGTTCTTCAACGTGCGAACACCGGGATTATCTCGAATCGAGTGAAAATCATCGTAGTGGAACGCACCCTCGAGAGAATTTATGTAGCAGAGAAGACACACCCCGGCGATGACGGCGGGTGCCTTCCAACGCTGGAGTCTCTCGCCCATCACTATCAAGGCTGGTTCCTGTCCGATCGGCGAGGCGTCACTTTTCGATGCGCCTATTCCGTACGAATGCTTCATAGACCGAATCGATCGTGGCTGCTCGTCGGAACGCCTCCATGGCCTCTGGGAGTTGACCGGCTGACTCGAGCATGGCGCCGAGACTCAGCCATGCCTCCGCATACTCCGGATCGAGCTCGAGCGCTTTGCGGTAGTCGCGCCTCGCGCCGGCGCTGTCCCCTGATAGCCGGCGAGCATTGGCGAGATTGAGATATGTCCGGGAATCATCTGGATCGAACTGGCTGGCCCGCTCGTGGATTGACACTGCCCTGACCGCCATTCCGAGTTCCTGATACGTGTTACCCAGATTGTTGAGAAAAGCCGGATTATCGGGCGACAGACGCACGGCTTCTTCATACGCTTCGGCGCTCTTCTCGAACCAGAATCTTACCTCCGACAAGCCGGCAGCTCTCTGGGCGTTGTGGCGGTACAATTCACCCATCTCACCCCACACTCTGGCATCCCCTCCACCGTCGTTCTCCAGAGCCTTCCTGAGCGTCTCCTCAGCCTCGGCGGCCATGCCTCCCTCATCGTAGAGCTGGCCAAGCCGCAGGTATCCTTCGATGAACCCCGGGTCTCGCGCTAAGACGATTTCGTACTCGGCGATCGAACGATCTGCCAAGCCATCGTCGGCGTACGCCTCGGCGAGATAGATGTGAGGGCGAGCCATCAATGGCGCTTTGGACGCGGCGTCACCCCACAGATGATACACGTCCTGCCATACCGAGTTGCGCTGCGCCGTCAACATGGAGAGTACGAGGACGAAACCGATAGACAACACCAGGACAGACTGCGAGGCCGCTCTACAGAATTGGCGCTTCAGGATGGCGGCAAGTCCGAGGGCGAAGCTGGCACTGGGGAGGTAGAGGCGGTGCTCGTTCACGAGCACGTTCAAGGGAACGATCGATGCCGGAGCCAGCGAGAGCGCTGCCCAGGCGAGGAGAAACAGGGGCAACCCCCGGGGTCCGATGTGAATGGTGGCGGCAAGCAAGAGGATGGAAACGGCCAGCATCAAAGCGGTCGCCGCGAATGGATCGAAAAGGGAATCGGAGATGAGAAACTGGTGGTCCACGCTCATTCCGTAGGGCACGGACAGCAGCTTGAGATAGAGCACGAGAGCCTTCAGCTGGCTCCACAACTGCTCGCTGTATGGACGGACTGGAGCATCGAGAGCTGCCGTTGTCAGAAGCCTGCCGGACATCGCGATGTAGACGGCTGAAATACCCGCAAGAAAGCCGTAAAGCCTCCCCTCTCCCCGCAATCGTTGACGCCGGAAGATGAGGTCGTGACACAGAAGGACCGCTGGAAAGGCGATGGCCACGGACTTGCTGAGCAGTGCCCCCGAATAGGCTGCCAAAATCACAAAGAGGCCCCCGGAACCCGCCCGGTATCTCAGGAAACCCCACAACCCGAGCAGGACGAAGACGCCGGCGAGCAACTCGGAGCGGCTGCTGATGTAGTTGACTGGCTCCGTCGCAATCGGGTGGAGGGCGAAAATCACGCCCGCGACGAGGGCCGCCCTCTCCTCCCCCAGCAACCGCCTGCCGATGGCGAAGACGAGTAGCGCGCTGGCGATGTGGAGCAGCACCTGCACGAGGTGATACGCCCATACCTGGTAGCCGGCCAGCGTATAGTTGACGGCGTATGTCGTCAGCAGGAGCGGTCGATACATGGCGTTCTCAGCACTCTCTGAGAACAGCGTGGGATCGGAGAAGAAGGCTGGAATATTCGCGAGACTGCGTATGTTCGGATTCTCCGTTATCGAGTGAACGTCATCGTAGTGAAACGGGTTTCCGAACGAATTCAGATACACCAGGGTCGGCAGGAGCACGAGCAGCCCCAGGCGAATCGCAAGATTGCAATTCAACGGTCAGCCATCCTGTGCCTGAGGCTGTCCACCCGACTCCCGAGACGCTCGGAGACCTCCGCGTCGCCGTGCCAAAGACTCAGAAACATCTCGTATGCTTCGACACTCGCCGTCACCCTGCCCTGCCGTTCGTAGAGCCGAGCGAGTTTGAAGTGCGGCTTCGCGAAAGCAGCGTCCAGGCGCGAGGCGCGACGGTAGGCGGCCTCCGCCTCGCCCTGCCTCTGTTGGCCCTCGAGCGCTCCCCCGAGGTTATAATGGGACGAGGCGTTGTCCGGATCGAGAGAAATCGATCTTCGCAAGGCTCGCGCGGCCTCAGCAAACTGCCCCAGCTCCAGGTGGCAGAGCCCCCGGTTGTTGTGAAATTCCGGTCTGTTCGCGGCAAGGGGCTCCGCCTGCTGGTACAGGCGGAGCGCCGCCTCGAATTGCCCCCTCTTGTTGAGCAGTCCAGCTAAGTTGATGAGCGCCTCAGGGTAGCTCGGCAACAGCTGCAGGGACCGGTTATACGCCTCCTCAGCACCGGCGAGGTCCCCTTTTAAACTGAGTACGTTGCCCAGATTATTCAGCGCCGGTGCACTGCCCGGATCGAGCGCCAGTGTTCGCCTGTAAGCCGCCTCCGCGGCATCCAGCTCGCCGTTGCCGCGGTGCCAAACACCGAGTCTCAGGTGGGGGCGGGGCATTTCCGGGGCCTTGGACGCGGCATCTCGCCACAGTGTCAGCTCGGTCGCCCAGACGGGGTTTCGCTGTACCGTGAGCGTCGCAAACACAACAGAAGCGGCCAGAAAAAAGGGGCCGGCTCTGGCGCTGCGCGCCGCCATCCACAAGAGCAACCCGATGAAACCTATCAAAACGGGGTAGAGGCGGCGCTCGTTGACGATCATGTTGAGCGGGACGATCGCCGTCGGCAGGAGCGCCAGCGTCATCCACGTCAGCCAGAACGCCGGGACCCTCATGCCGCGGGCGTAGGCCCTCCACATGAGATAGGCGCCAGACAGCGCCAGAGCCACACTCGCTATCAACGTCATGCTCTGCCACGTCTCAGAGACCGAAAAGGAATGCTCGACATTGAGGGGATACGGAATCACCAGGAGTTTTGCGTAATACACCATTGCCTTGGCCTGGGTCGCGAGCTGCACAGGCAGGGGTCTCACAGGCTCGGTCAGAGCCTCGGAGATCAGCCCGCGCGTGAGTAGTATGTACAGCGCACCTATGGCCCAATGAGGCAACTGCCATTGCCACCATTCGCTCTTCCGTTCCGGAACCAAGAACCGCTCGTAGAGCAACAGTAGCGGGATGAGCACGATGACGCTTTGTTTGCACAGCAAACCGGCGAGGAAACAAATCGCCGAGACTGCCACAGCGACCCCACCAACGTCCCGAGCGCGCACATACGCGACGAAACTGAACAGCAGCAAGACGGCGGCCATCGTCTCTGACCTGCTGCTGATGTAGTTCACCGGCTCTGTGGCGACGGGATGTACGGAGAGCATCACCGCGCCGGCGGTCGCGAAAAGCCCACCACTACCCATCGCCTGCAGAAGCGCGTATAGCCCCACGGCAGCGGCGATGTGTGCGATCAGGTTCGCTACATGGTAGCCTTTGGGCCGCAGCCTGCCCAGCTGATAATTGAAGGCGTAGCTCGTCAGCACGAGTGGGCGGTACATCTCGCTTCCCGGGTTTCGCGAAAACATCTGCGGATCTGCGAAAAAACGCGGCACATTGCCGATGTCGCGAATGTGGGGATTCTCCGTCAGCGAATGCTCGTCATCGAAATGAAATCCGTTATCCAGAGAGTTCCAAAACGCTCCGACCGCCATGACCACGACCAGCGCCAGTGGGCCGAGGTGGGGCCGCAAGTCGGTCGCGCTCACAGCTGCTGGATCCTCTTGGCAAGGGCGAGAAAGTGCGGTCTGCCCGCGTATTTCGCCTTGCCTCTGATCAGATTTTGGTGAAACTCGATTCTTCGGTCGACGGACATCATGGCGACAATTTGTTGCGCCAGGTCGTCCTCTCGACCGCAGTCGGAAGTCAGGCCGAATTCCTCCCCGTCGATCAACTCGCGGGCAGCCCCCTGCGGCAGCGCCCCCAGAATGGGACGCAGGTGGGCGATATATTCGTAGAGTTTGCTGGGAATCGCATAGGAAAAATCATCGGAAGCCAGCGATAGGAAACACACATCGGCCGACAGCAGCATGTTGGTAACCTCTTTTGCCGGCACAAACCCCCCGTACTCGACTCCTTTTCCAAGGCGCGGCTGCAGAACGCGTCTCAGGTAGAAATTATCGGGGCCGTAGATGGCGCACTCGATATCGGTCGCGGTCTCCGGCCTCGTTTTCCACAAGATCCCCAATGCGTCGCACAACACGCCGAGTCCCTGGATCTGGGAAATCGCGCCGGCGTAAACGATTCTCATCTTGTTCGCAGGCGCATAGCCCGTTGCCCCCTCGACTTCGTGCCAGTAGCCGTTCGAGGTCAGCGCAATTCTTGATGGTGGGAAGCCGTCACGCGAGACGAGGCCGTGTTCGATCGCTCGCGTCGCCACCGAAACGAGATCTGCTCGTTTCAAGAGTCTCTTGTGAATCCTGCGCGCCAGCGGCTTCCTGAACCCCGTCGCGAGACCCAGATACTCATCGCGATAATCGAGGACCAGCTTTGCTCCGGTTCGCTCGGCGACAGCGTGCGCGGCGAGCAGATTCGTCAGAGGCGGATAGATCCCGACCACAGCGTCCGATGCTGAATCGACGATGTCGCGAGCGGCCCGCACAGCCGGACGATACCAGTTCGCATAGGGACAGGGTAACAGGCCGGCGCGGTAGATGAGATCCCCTGCCAGGTGCCACGGCATCGCCTTGGGACGATGCACGCGGATATCTGGATCTTCGGCCGAGAGCTCCGGGTCGTCCTCGTAGGCGCCCAAAGCATGCGAAATGTTGCCATGAGTGACGACTTCAACATCGCATCCGCCGTCGGCAAGACAGCGGGCGTACTCGTAGCGCCTGAGTGCTCTCGCCATCGGCGGATAGTGACATGTAATCAGGCAGACTTTCATTCAATCGATCCGCCCAGCCGGACGACGCCCTCCAGCGCTGTTCGGGCATGTCGCTGGTGGTCAGGCTCGGATTGCAGGGAGGCATAGGCTTCGGCAAAAGCTTCTCGGGCCAGCTCGCGTCTATTCAGACGCTCGGCAGCGCGGGCGAGGTTCAACCATGCGCCTCCCACCGGATCACCCGTGTTCGTCCAGTAGATAGAATCTCGCACCGCTGTCTCGTACTCGCCCAAGGCGCGCATCCAATCGCCGTGGAGCTCATATGCCTGCCCCAGGTTATTGTGTGACTCGGCAAAGAACCGGTTGCTCCGCAGGGCAGTCCGGTAGTGTCCAATCGCCTCGTCCACCTCGCCGTGCGATAGAGCGATGTTGCCGAGATTGTGATAAACGCCGGCGAGATTGGGGTTGAATTTGAGAGCCTCTCTGTAGGCATCTTCAGCCTGATCGGGAGCTATAATCAGAAGGTGTGGAAATAGACAGACGGCGATCCTACCCTTCCTTTGTAATTAGCCATCACAAACGCCGGGGCTATCCCGGCAGGAAGAGGAGAATCGCCATGGCACAACCTAAGCCGAGCACGACGGAAATGTCCATGCCCACGTTCGAAACGCTGGAAGAGTGGACACGCTCGCAGATTCAGTCGCTGATGCAGTCGGTTCTGGATGAAGAAGTCACCCATGCGCTGGGACGGTCACGGTACGAGCGACAGGCACCGTTGGACGCAGCCGGCGGCTACCGCAATGGGTACGGGAAGCGGCGGCGACTGTCCTTGACCTCGGGCACGATCGAGGTGAAACGCCCTCGGGTGCGGGGTCTGGAAGAGCGATTTGAGAGTGCGGTACTGCCGCTGTTCGCCCGGCGCACCCAAGAAACAGGTCAGCTGCTGCCAGAGCTTTACCTGCACGGTTTGTCTCAGGGCGACTTCGAGCTGGCGCTGCGCGGCCTGCTGGGCAAGGGAGCGCCTTTGTCGGCGTCCTCGATCGCTCGTTTGCGTGAGAAGTGGATCGTCGAATACAACGCCTGGCGCAGCCGACGACTGGATGACCGCGAGCTCGTCTACGCCTGGGCGGACGGGATCTACGTCAAAGCCGGTCTTGAGAAACAAAAAGCCGCTCTCCTGGTGGTCATCGGCGCGATGAGCGATGGGCGCAAAGAAGTCCTGACGATTGTCCCGGGCTATCGCGAATCGACAGAGTCGTGGGCGGGCGTACTGCGCGATCTGCGTGACCGCGGACTGAGCGTGGCGAAGTTGTTGGTGGCGGATGGGCACCTGGGTATCTGGGCGGCCCTGGCAGAGGTCTGGCCGGAGACGGCTGAACAGCGATGCTGGAATCACCGCATCCTGAACGTGCTGGATAAGCTGCCAAAACGCGTGCAGGTCGAAGGGCGGCACCTGCTGACACAGCTCCCGTACGCGCCCACCCGTCAGGAAGCGACGAAACGTCGCGATCAATTCGCCAAACGGTTTCGCCGCGAGTGTCCAGACGCCGTCGATATCCTTGAGCGCGATTGGGACCGTATGGTGACATTCTACGACTTTCCCGAGGCCCACTGGCAACACCTGCGCACCACCAACGTCGTCGAAAGTCCCTTCGCTTCGGTACGGTTGCGAACCAATGCGGCCAAACGATACAGGAAGGTGGCCAATGCCACCGCCCTCATTTGGCGGGTACTGATGGTGGCCGAGAAACGATTCCGGCGACTCAATGCACCGCATCTCATGGCTGACGTCTACGCCGGGGAGTGCTACGAAAACGGATCACCCATCGCGCAAAGGAAGAAGATCGCCGCCTGAGTCGTTTACACACCATTTGACCCTAGCTCCTGATCGGCTCTCCCCATCTCCTGTTCGATGTCCCCCAGAACGACCCATACTGTTGCGTCATCACGCCGCAGCGTCAGTCCGGCCTGCACTTGTTTGAGTGCGGCTTCCAGTTCGCCCCCGCGCTTGTGGGCCAGCCCAAGATTCACCCGCGGCCGGTGCATGCGCGGCGCCTTGCTGACGGCGTCTGCCCACAGGCTCTTTTCGGTGGCCCACACTTCGTTGCGCTCGAGTGTAAGTAGCGCCATAACAAGGCAGAGCACTGCCGCACTGGACCTGGCTGAACGCGGCCGGCGTCTCGCGAACATCTCCCAGCACCAGGCGCCTGCCATCATCAACCCCGCACTGGCTAGGTAAGCGCGGCGCTCGCTGACCAGGATATTGAGTGGCACCACTGAAGCCGGCAGCAGACCGACTATGAACCACGCTCCGCACAGCGCTGCTGCCGGCGCCCGGCATTTGAGGGCCACGATCGCGAGCGAGACGATGAAGGCTGCCGCCAGCAGCGGAGTCATCCAAGGACTTGCGGACACCGAGAACTGGTGTTCGACATTCAGGTTGACTGGCGTGACGAAGACCAACAGGTAGTACACCAGGGCCTTTAGCTGTGTCCACAGCTGAAGGTCGAACCCCCGCGGAGACTTGGCGAGCGAGCCCTCGATGAAGCCGTTGAACCAGACAACGCCGAGATAGGTAATCGCAATCGGCCCCATCGTCCAATAACGTCGAAGAATCGCTTGAAGACGCGCTCCGCCGACGGTCGACGATTCCCATACATACAAAAGGACGGGCAGAACCATCGCCACAGACTTCGTCAGAAGGCCGGCGGCGAACGCCGCGTTGACGGTCCATCCGATTGAGTAGCGCTCGCGAACGAATCGTTCACGGACGACTCGGTGGCGAAGGAACAACGCCACGCCACCGGTGCAAAACAGGGTGACCATCAGATCGGATCGACTGCTTATGTAATTTATGAGCTCGCTGTGGGCCGGGTGTACGAGGAACAACCCGCCAGCTAGCCAGGAGAGGACCTGTCGCCCGAACAGCGCGCGCGTCAAAAACCACACGAGCAGCGAGCATGCGATGTGGAGCAGCACATTGCCGATTCTGTACCATCTGACCTCCTGACCGTGCAGCGAGTAGTTCAGCGCGTACGATGACAACAGAAAAGGCCGGTACATGCGGCCGCCCTCTCGGCTGGAGAATGTCTGCGGGTCCACGAAGAACTGGGGAAGGTTCGTCAGTGACCGGATGTGGGGATTGTACTCGATTGAGTGATGATCGTCGTACTGGAAAGGGTTGTTCCGAGCATTCCAGAACAACGAGAGTCCGACGATGCAGAAAACGAGCGCTGTTGCCCTCGCCGACGATGGACCCATGCTCCCTAACCCCGCCTACTCGACCTGGAGCGCAAAAGGGCGTCGATCCGGCGAATCTTTGACGCCGCCGTTTCCTCCATGTCCGGATTCTTACTGGCGATTCTGAGCACCCGAAGCGTACTGACAGCTTTGCTCCACTCCTCCATTCGCTCGTAGGCCAGTGCGAGTGACATCAAGGTCTCTTCGGCCACTTCCAGTTCAAGTGACTCAGAAAAAGCGACCACGGCATTGCGCAGATCCCCGGCGAGCATCAACGCCAATCCTCGTTTGCGCAGGCGCACAGCATCCGGATTTCGCGCTTTCGCCTGTATCGCGAGGAGTCCCTCGAGCGCCTCCCTGGATTTGGCATAGGTAGAATCGATCTGCAGAGCTCTCCCATACAATTCAATGGCCTCGGCGAAATTCCCCATCGACAGATGAGCGGCCCCCATGTTGTTGTAAGCGACAACCCTGTCCAGTGGAGTCAGTGCTGCCGGATAGATGCTCAGGGCGATCCGGTACTCCTCCAAAGCTCGCTCGGCATCCTTCGACCTGGCGTAAAAATCGCCCATGTAGATGTGAGGCCGCGGCATCATCGGTCCCTTTGACAAGGCATCCGCCCACAGACGCTCCTCATTCTCCCACACTCCCGATCGTTGTTGGGAAAGAGCGCCCAAGGTGATCAGCAGCAGGAACACGCAGACCGCGCCAACCTTGCCGCTTTCCCTGACTACGAGAAACAGTGCGAATCCGACGCAGATTGCGAAGGCGACAGATGACAGGTACAACCGGTGCTCGTTCACGAACACATTCAACGGTACGAGTATACCGGG
>CBDBIJ010000039.1:0-10311 GCA_965205655.1 Candidatus Latescibacterota bacterium | reverse complement strand
GTCAGTCTCGACGCTGGAAAAGCGGAGCTCCCATCTCTGTCGACAGTCGAGGAGCTCGGCCTGCTCACGAGCCGGCACTACCTCGGGCGCTGGAACGAGCGCTCACAAACCGAGCCTGCCCAGTCGCTCTCCGGCGAGCGTCACTGCTTTGCCGTCGACCTGAGTGAAGATGCCCAGGCCCTCCCACCGGTATGGCTCTGAAGGGGCTGCGTCAGCTCTTCGGCGTGTTCGACGAGCCTTCCTTCGCAATCGCTGGACGCGCCTTTCAGATTCTCAATTGGGACCGCACCCACCGCTTCTGCGGCAGATGTGGCTCAGCCACGCAGCATCACACAGTCGATCGCGCCCGCGAGTGCCCCGAGTGCGGCCTCCTCTCCTTTCCGCGCGTGTCGCCGGCCATCATCGTGCTCGTCCAGAAGGGATCGGAGTTCCTGCTGGCGCACAATGGCCGCTTCCCCAGCGGCCGCTACAGCATCCTCGCCGGTTTCGTCGAGCCTGGGGAAACTCTCGAGCAGGCGGTCGTCCGCGAGATTCGCGAAGAGGTGGGAATCGAGGTGAAGGATATCCGCTACTTCGGCAGCCAGTCGTGGCCGTTCCCCCACTCGCTGATGGTCGGCTTCACCTGTCAGCACGCCAGCGGCGATATTGAGATCGACGGGGAGGAGATCGTGGATGCGGGCTGGTACACGAAAGACCACCTTCCGGACCTACCCGACGGCATCAGCATCTCGCGTCAGATCATCGACTGGTTTCTGGAGCAACAGCGATAGTGGCGAAGAGGATGACCAAAGCGGAAAAGGCGCGCGTCATCAGTCGGACCCTCGACCAGCTCTTTCCGCAGACTCCGATTCCGCTCAGGCACCGCGATCCCTATACCTTGCTCGTGGCCGTCTTACTCTCGGCGCAGTGCACGGACGTGCGTGTGAACGAGGTCACTCCGAAGCTGTTTGCCAGAGCGAAAACCCCGGAGAAGATGATCGGGCTGTCAGCTGCTCAGATCGAGAAAATCGTGCGGCCCTGTGGTCTGGGGCCCAGCAAATCGAAGAACATCTGGGGGCTGTCGAAAATCCTCGTGGAAGAGTATGACGGGGAGGTGCCGCGCACGTTGGAGGAGCTGGAGGAGCTGCCGGGCGTGGGTCACAAGACGGCCCAGGTCGTCGTCGCCCAGGCCTTCGGTGTGCCGGCCTTCCCTGTGGACACTCACATCCACCGCCTCGCGTATCGCTGGGGACTCACGAATGGCCGCAATGTAGTGCAGACTGAAAAAGATCTGAAGCGTCTGTTCCCGGAAGACGAATGGATCAAGCTGCATCTGCAGATCATCTACTTCGGGCGTCAGTACTGCCCGGCCCGCAGCCACGTCTTCGAACAGTGCCCCCTGTGCGGCAAGGTAGGCCGGCGAAGTCTTTTCAGCTAGCGATGAGCCAGCCGGTAATACCGCCGGCCAGCACGAACCAGCCGGGGCTCAAGCCCACGACGCGCATGCCCAGCAGGGTCATGGCGGCAATCCACCAGGAAAAGGAATCGACCAGCGATGTTCGCCCCAGCTCGAATGTCACCGCCGCCATCAATCCCACGGCGCTCACGTTGACCGAGTCGAGGAAAGAGGCCGCCCACGCCGACTCGCGCAGACGGGGGATGATGGGATTCACCGCCGCCACGAACACGAACGATGGCAGAAAGATCGCCACTGTCGCCACGATCGCCCCCGCCGGCCCAGCGATGATGTAGCCCACGAAGGTCGCCGTCGACAGCACCGGTCCGGGAGTGAATTGTCCCACGGCGATGGCATCGAGCAGCTGCGAGCGCGTGAGCAGATGGAGTTCGCTTACGAGTTCGCCTTCCAGAAAAGCGAACAGCAAATAGCCGCTGCCGTAGAGAACTGCCCCCACTTTCAGGAAGAAGAGCCCCAGCTGCCACAGCGGTAGCGACAGGATCGACGCTGCCGACGATGCCCCTGCGGCGGCGGTCAGGCCGGCGCCGGCAGTGCCTGCGAGCTTTGTGGCAGGTGTCGCCGCCTCGCTCGCTCGGCGCGAGCCCAGGCCCAGCAGCGCCGCACCCCATCCGGCACCCGACGCCGAGCTGTCTACTCGCCTGAGTCGCAGCCACACCATCCCCACGAGCCCACCTCCGAGCAGGGCGAGCACCTCATGCCCCTGCTGCAGCGCGATGGCCGCCACGGCGATGCCCACCATGGCCAGCCGCCAGTCCTTGACCGCCGTGATTCCCAGTTTGAGCAGGGCGCCGGCGACAATGGCGACGACGACTGGCTTGATTCCGGAAAGGAAGTGCTCCGCCTGCGGCAGGGCTCCGTAGCGCGTGTAGATGAATGCGACAATCCCTGTTATCGCGACGGCGGGCAGAATGAAACAGGCCCCGGAGGTAATCAGCCCCCGCCAGCCGCCCCGAAGGTAGCCTATGTGGATGGCCATTTCGGTGGAGTTTGGCCCCGGGATGAGATTCGTGGCGCCGACCAGGTCGAGGAAGCGCTGTCGCGAGAGCCAGCCGCGGCGTGTCACTACCTCCTCTTCCATCATGGCGATGTGGGCTGCCGGACCTCCGAAGCCGATCGTGCCCACCTTCAGGAAAAGGGCGGCGATCTCCCGCAGCGATCTGGACTGAGACCGATCCGTCACTTCCACTCCTCCGCGAACCTGATGGCGCGCTCTTCAGACCAGTAGGTGCTCCCGCGCGACGGAAACCCCACGTGTCCGCCGTGTGGGGGCATCTCGAGAAACATGCGCTCGCTCGCTCGCGCTTCCTCGACGGGGAAACACTCTTCCGTGAGAAACGGATCGTTGCGAGCGCTGACGAGCAGCGTCGGCACCTCGATGCGGCCGATGAACTGTCGGGAGCTGCAGCGTTGCCAGTATTCCTCGGCGTCTCGAAAGCCGTTGAGCGGGGCGGTGTAGCGATCGTCGAACTGCGCGAAATCCTTCAGCCTGTCGATCCCCTCGAGGTTCAATTGCCCCGGCATGACGCAGTCCTTGTCTCTGACTTTCTGCCTCATCGATTTTAGAAAGCGCCTCAAATAGATGAAGTTGGAGGGCGAAGCCATCCGCATGGAGCTCGCCCGCAGGTTGCAGGGCACAGAAAAGGTGACGGCGCACTTGATCGCGGCAGGCGCATCTCCTGCCTGTTCCCCGAGGTATTTCAGGACGACGTTGCCGCCCAGGCTGAAACCGATGAGGACGACTGACCCGTAGCGGCGGCTACTCGTGGTGTGATCGATCACGCATCGCAGGTCGTCCGACGAGCCGCTGTGATAGAATCGCAGCTGTTTGTTCGGCTCGCCGCTACAACCGCGAAAGTTCCACGCCATGGCGTCCCATCCAGCCTTGTTGAAGGCCCGCGCCATACCGCGAACGTAAGGGCGCCGGCTGTGCCCCTCGAGCCCGTGGGCGATGATGGCGACACGCTCGCACTGCCGCGCTGCCGGCCGCGACCAGTCCAGGTCCAGGAAATCTCCGTCGGGCGTATCGATGCGCTCGCGCTCGTAGTCGACGCTCCGGACCCGCCGCAGCAAACCGGGCGCGATCGTCTGCAGGTGGCCGGTGACCCAGGGGAAAGGCGGCTCGTAGCGAGGTGCGTCGTTGACTGGCATTGATCGGTCGGCTGGGACGCACACTGCTGAACGCTACCGCTGATTGGTGATCGGCGACGCCTCCAGCCGCGGGTCGGCTAGAACGTCCCCGACACGTTCAGCGTCTTGCTTTCGCCGCAATCCACCCTCGCCGTTGACGATTCGATTCGCTCCTGAAGCTGGTCGTAGTAGAGATCCCCGTCGACGGGAATATCGACCCAGTCGTCGGTCCAGGTGGACAGCAGCATGGCGTTCGACAGCTCCACGGTGTTGATGCCGTCGACACCAGGCGCAATGAGGGGATCGCCATCCACGATTGCTCGAATCCAGTTCGCTGTGATGTCCCGGTGCTCGGTATCGGTCGTGCCGGTGGGGATCTCGCACTTCCACGTCTCAGGCGCTCCGAAGCCACCCTGGTATTCCTCGAGGAATTCGCTCACGGATTCGCGGGTGCGCCAGAACGTGATCTCGTCGTCCTCCAGGATAATCTTGCCGCGATCAGCGGAGATCTCCAGCCGGTTCGAGCCCGGCGCCTCGCCTGTGGAGGTGAGAAACACACCGGTGGCGCCGCTGTCGTACTCGGCGTAAGCCGTGACGTCGTCATCGACCTCGATGTCGTGATACTTGCCGAACGAGCAAAACGCCCGCATCCTGTTCGGCATGCCACAGATCCACTGCCACAGATCGAGGTTGTGCGGACACTGGTTCGCCAGCACCCCACCTCCCTCGCCGGCCCAGGTGGCGCGCCATCCCCCCGAATCGTAGTAGCTCTGGGCTCGGAACCAGTGGGTGACGATATAGACGGACCGCTTGATCTCGCCAACTTCCCCCGACTCCACCAGCTCCTTGAGCTTCTGGTGTACGGGCCGCGCCCGCTGATTCAGCATGATGCCGAAGACGCCGTCGCTGTGCGCCGCCGCCTCGTTCATCTCTTGCACCTGGCGAGTGTACACGCCGGCGGGCTTCTCGATCAACACGTGCAGCCCCCTCTCCAGCGCCTGAATGGCCAGCGGCGCGTGGAAGTAGTGCGGCGTGGCGACGATGACGGCTTCGACCTCTCCTGAGTCCATGAGGCTTTCCGCGCTCTCGAACCGGCGCAGGTCCGGATAGGCGGATTCGGCCCACTCCAGCCGCTGCGGGCTTACATCGTTCACCGCTGCCAGCTTCGCTCCCGGCACCTCGCCTGCGGAGAGATACCGAAGGTGGGACCGTCCCATCCCCCCGATACCGATCATCCCGATTCTCACATCGCTCATTGAATCTGTCCGTTCCTAGCGCAAGAGCATAGAAACCGTATCCGTGGCGCTGGCGCGTCTCTTGAGATCCTCCTGCGCCTCCCGGAACAGGGCAATCAGCCGATCCCGCACGCGCTCATCCCTGAACACGCCGATGCGCTCCGCCCACGCAATTCCGCCTTCCATGTGTGTCAGCAGGTACTGGCCATCGGTCGGCTCGAAGGCGCAGCGTCCACCCACGTCTATGTAGACCGGCGAAGAATGAGCCATCACCGGCCCCGCGTCGGTCAGGTGCGGTCCCCAGCATCGCGCCGCCACCCAGCATGATTTCTCCGTCTTGAGCTTGTGCCGCAGCGTGATCCGCCGGTTATCACCATCGACGACCTCCCGCACGTCGGGAACGCCGTTGATGATCAGCTCGATGGCCGTCAGCGGCCATACGCTCTGGGCGGTCGCCTCCACTTCCACGGTGCCGCCGCTGCCCGGGAGCTGCAGCTCCTGCCCCATCTGAACGCCTTCGACTCGCAGGTCGATCATCGCTCCGGTGCTGGCAAACGTCGTCCCGCACCGCACCGCCTGGCACCAATTCTCGTAGGTGAACTCCTCGTCATCGGCGAGCTTTGCGTATGTGCGCGAACCGCCGAGAATGCGATCGTTGGACATTTTGTCGGTGCCTCCCACGATCGGCAGTTTCTGCCCAACGTTGAGCCAGCGGTAGTATCCGCGTTCGCCCTGGCCGATCTGCTCGCCGAGCCAAACCCAGCACATCTCGGCCGCGTCTGCATGTCCCATGACAATATTCGCCGCGTTCTCGAAGTCCGGAACAGGCATGTGCGGCATGATGACGAGCCCGCCCTGGCTGCGGCAGGATTCGGCCCAGTCGGCCATCAGCGTCTGGATTTCCCCGCCAACCCAGTCCTCCTCCGGGCCGCCCGTGCACATCGGCGCCACCATTTCCTTCAGACCCAGCAAGCTGATGTGTCCGAGGACGTGCTGGCGGTTTTCCTGGCTTACCCATATCAGGTGGTCGGCGCTCGATGTTGGGGACAGGCCGCCGGTGAATTCCTCCCAGCTGGTGAACAACCGTCCCCACTGGCTGGCGAGCAGGTTGACGACGTTCAGGTCTTCGGCGGCGGCCTCCAGGTGACTGGACTGGGCCGACAGAAAGTGGACATGCGTGTCCCCAGAGTAGAAGCCGCGCTCCTTCATTTCGAAAGCCCGCTTCAGCGACAGTGTCAGATGTCGCTGCCCCGGCTTGATCTCCACCTTCTGACGCACCGGGACGTACTCGAAGCCGCGAACCACCTCCACGTAGGCCGAGCCCACCGGCAACTCGATCTGGCAGGTACCGTCGATATAGGCGTACGGGGTGCCGCAAACCTTGCAGTCGCCCCCCAGGTCCTCGAACCAGGCGGTGTTGACCTCGGCCTGGTGGCCGTGCGGCGCCAGATAGGCACCCTGCTGCGAACGGAAGTGGACTCTGGCGCCAACCGGCTTGCCGGTGCCCTCGTCCTCCACGCGCACGTGCACCCACTGCGTTCCCTTTGGGCTAACGACCTCGACGCGCACGCCATCCCGCGTCGCCTCGCCCGCCTCCAGCACGTCTCCCCAGCGGAATTCCGCCTCCCCGGAATCGGGCGGTTTGATCTTCAGTCTGCCCTCGGGTGATCCGTGAATCTCGACATGGCCCCCCTCCACCACCTTTTGCCCGCCCACACCCCAGCCCGATATATCAGTCGTGAGAAAATCGTCGTCCGGCACGAAGAGTCGATCCTGGCGAACGACGACGCCTCGTTCCATCGCTACCTCAGGCGCCGACTTTCCATCTCCGTCCTGTCGAACGGCAATGGTTTCCCGCGGCGGCCAGAGGAGAGGGTCGCCTTGCTCCTGGCACAGCGTTATGGCCCCGATGGCGATCGGCGTGGCGTCGGCCGCAACCACCTCTATTTCGGCGATGATCTTGTCCGGATGGGGATTCTCCCAATCGAACAGCCACCAGCCGAACAGGTCACTCTCGCCCTCGGCAGACACACCGGTCTGAACGCGACCCCAGAGGCCAACCGGATCGTTGAGTGGCCGCGACTCGAACACGCGGCAGTTGCGGCACAGGAACGGGTGATGTCCCCAGGGCACGGAGATGTCGTGAATCTCGAAGCGGCGGCGCAACCCCTGTTCCACCGTGGAGCCGTCGTCGAAGTTGATCCGATAGGTCCCGAGCCGCTCGCCCATCCCCTCCAGGGTTGCCGAATTCCCATCTGTCGAAGCGCAGACGTGGGCGAACAGCAGCCGTCGCGATTTTTGTCCCACTGACGCGGCCACCGAGTCGGAAACGCGCCCGCCCTTCGTCCTCGAAACGACTATGAACCGCGACGTCGCCTCGGCGGGGGCCAGCTTGAAAGGGATGCCGCGAAAATGTCGATCGCCGGCCGGCAGCTGATGCAGCTGGGTTCGGCCGGGGTCCCCATCCGGCGCCGGCCATAGCCAGCCATCGTCCGTTTCGACGTTGTCGGTCCCCGCATTCCAGCACTCACTTAGATCGAGTGCGGTAAATGGTTCCGCCATGGGCGCTCCCCGCAGATGTTCAGAAAAATCGACGGCTCAAGATAATGAAGTTGTCCGGAGGGCACCAAAAAAGCCGACCCGGAGGTGTGGGTCGGCTTTCCACATACGATCTATGACTGAACTGCCAGCCTGACAGCGCCTCATCCGGGAGGACTACGCCGAACAGAGCTGCCAGTCCGGCGCTGTCGATGAAAACCCGCTCGTCTAAGCTACTAGTCTGAGCGATGTCGTAATACTGTTGACAGTTTTGGAGTTTGGGGTGGTATAACAAGTGAAGGCCACCAGGGGTACCTTTCTGGGAGAGTTATCGCCAAACAACATCTCTCAGGGAAGGTGTCCCGATGACCCTCGAGGACAAAGTACATGCGACACGTTTCCTGGCGCTACAGCGAGCTGGAGAGCTCGGTAATGTCTCGGCAGCCTGCCGGGAGCTGGGGATTTCCCGCTCCCTGTTCTACCGCTGGAAAAATCGATATGAGCGCTACGGTCGGGATGGGCTTCACCCTCGACGTCGGACGACGCGCAGAGGACGTCCCCACAGCCTGTCGGTCCAGGACGAGCAGGCGATTCTGGCGATGGCACTGTCTCATCCCACCTGCGGACCCCGCTTCTATTCGCTGCAGCTGGCTCGACAGCACCGATCCTTGTCGCCCAGCACGATCTATCGAGCGCTGCGACGCATGGATCTGGGAACTCGGCAGCAGCGACTCGTCGTCCTGGAACGACACAGTGCCCAGCGAGCAGGTCTGCTCACGGAGCGCACGCGACGGGAACTGCAGCGCGCCCGTCGCCAGAGGCGGCATGTGGAAGCCAACAAGCCGGGTGAGCTCGTCTGTCTGGACACCTTCTACATCGGGCCGACTCAAAGGAGTGGGGAAGGTTTGGCAGATCACGACCTGCGATGCGGCCTGCTCGTACGCGGCTGCACGCATCATTCCGGCCAACACCGCTGAGCACGCCGTCCGTTTCCTGGAGCTATAATCAGGAGGTGTGGAAATAGACAGACGGCGATCCTACCCTTCCTTTGTAATTAGCCATCACAAACGCCGGGGCTATCCCGGCAGGAAGAGGAGAATCGCCATGGCACAACCTAAGCCGAGCACGACGGAAATGTCCATGCCCACGTTCGAAACGCTGGAAGAGTGGACACGCTCGCAGATTCAGTCGCTGATGCAGTCGGTTCTGGATGAAGAAGTCACCCATGCGCTGGGACGGTCACGGTACGAGCGACAGGCACCGTTGGACGCAGCCGGCGGCTACCGCAATGGGTACGGGAAGCGGCGGCGACTGTCCTTGACCTCGGGCACGATCGAGGTGAAACGCCCTCGGGTGCGGGGTCTGGAAGAGCGATTTGAGAGTGCGGTACTGCCGCTGTTCGCCCGGCGCACCCAAGAAACAGGTCAGCTGCTGCCAGAGCTTTACCTGCACGGTTTGTCTCAGGGCGACTTCGAGCTGGCGCTGCGCGGCCTGCTGGGCAAGGGAGCGCCTTTGTCGGCGTCCTCGATCGCTCGTTTGCGTGAGAAGTGGATCGTCGAATACAACGCCTGGCGCAGCCGACGACTGGATGACCGCGAGCTCGTCTACGCCTGGGCGGACGGGATCTACGTCAAAGCCGGTCTTGAGAAGCAAAAAGCCGCTCTCCTGGTGGTCATCGGCGCGATGAGCGATGGGCGCAAAGAAGTCCTGACGATTGTCCCGGGCTATCGCGAATCGACAGAGTCGTGGGCGGGCGTACTGCGCGATCTGCGTGACCGCGGACTGAGCGTGGCGAAGTTGTTGGTGGCGGATGGGCACCTGGGTATCTGGGCGGCCCTGGCAGAGGTCTGGCCGGAGACGGCTGAACAGCGATGCTGGAATCACCGCATCCTGAACGTGCTGGATAAGCTGCCAAAACGCGTGCAGGTCGAAGGGCGGCACCTGCTGACACAGATCCCGTACGCGCCGACCCGTCAGGAAGCGACGAAACGTCGCGATCAATTCGCCAAACGGTTTCGCCGCGAGTGTCCAGACGCCGTCGATATCCTCGAGCGCGATTGGGACCGTATGGTGACATTCTACGACTTTCCCGAGGCCCACTGGCAACACCTGCGCACCACCAACGTCGTCGAAAGTCCCTTCGCTTCGGTACGGTTGCGAACCAATGCGGCCAAACGATACAGGAAGGTGGCCAATGCCACCGCCCTCATTTGGCGGGTACTGATGGTGGCCGAGAAACGATTCCGGCGACTCAATGCACCGCATCTCATGGCTGACGTCTACGCCGGGGAGTGCTACGAAAACGGATCACCCATCGCGCAAAGGAAGAAGATCGCCGCCTGAGTCGTTTACACACCATTTGACCCAAGCTCGTTTCCTGGTGGAGATCCCCCTGCCGCTCTACGAAGCCACTGGATGGTCGCTTCGGCGAGTCCTGACCGGCCGGGGAAGCGAGTTCAAAGGAGAGTTCGATGAAGCCTGTCAGAGCCTGGGTATCCGTCACACACGTACGAAACCCCGTCACGCATGGACCAACGGCTTCGTCGAACGCCTGCAGGGCACGATCCTTCACGAGCACTGGCGTGTGGCCTTTCGCAGGAGATACTTCACTGCTCGTCCGCAGCTCGACAGATGTCTGAAACGGTACCTGGCTTTCTATAACGACGAACGGCCGCATCAGGGGGTACCGAACACGAGGCCGGATACCATCTGACATTCTTCTGGGGAGCCACTGACGGCATCCTCAAACAGGGAGACTGAAGTGTCAACACCATTCCGAAACTGGACATACTAGTCCATAGCCTCCAGGGCGTCCGGCTCGGTGTCGTAGATCGAGGCCGTCTGCAGCAACCCCATGATCTGGAATGTTTTCGCGATCGTGGGCGACACACAACAAAACGCCAGCTGACCCCTCAGGTCGTTGATCCGTTCGATGACATCGATCAGGAAGGAGAT
>CBDBIJ010000038.1:0-33197 GCA_965205655.1 Candidatus Latescibacterota bacterium | reverse complement strand
GGTGAACGGCCTGGGTGCGATCCTCCGGCCGGCTGTCCTCGCCGAGCTCATAGAGGACCTCGCGCAGAAACTCGTCCGGCGTCTGGCTCGGTGTCGGCAGCAGCGCGACTTCCGTCTTATCGGGGTCGAGCTCCTGTAACAGCGCCCGCGTTACGAGCGTCTCTTGCCGCAGCCGGACCCGCCGGTCAGCAGGGCGGCCCCCCTGTTGCTCTGAAGCGTATAGAGCAGGCGGGTGAAGACCTCGCTCGTATCCGGATCCTGGAAGAAGAATCGCGGATCCGGCGTGTTCTCGAATGGCTTTTCCTGTAGTCCCCAGTAGGATTGGTACATGCCGGCAGAACTCCACCCGTTCGTTGGTCGAACATGGGCATAAGCTTTTAAAGAATACCGTCTTAGCGAAGCGAGTGTCAAGCTTCGTGCAATTTGGTGCACAAAAGGATAAGCCGCTCGGAAACACAGCTCTCGGAAGTTGACTTTTCTGCCTGCTCCAGCTACATTCAGCCCTTCCTGATACAGCCCTACCGGATTGCGACACAGTAAGTTAGGCCGATGCTACAAGATGGTGATCACATGCGGCGGGCGCTGCGTCTCGCGCGCCGCGGGCTCGGCCGAGTGAGCCCGAACCCACTTGTCGGCGCCGTCGTCGTCAGCGACGACCGCGTCGTCGGGGAGGGAGCCCATCTGCAGCTGGGAGGACCTCACGCCGAAGTCCACGCATTGGCCGCAGCAGGTCTGGCGAGCCAGATGGCGACGATGTTCGTGACCCTCGAACCGTGCCCCCATCAGGGCCGCACACCCCCCTGCACCGATGCCGTGATCGAGGCCGGGATACGCCGCGTCGTTTGTGCCATGGAAGACCCCGACCCGGAGGTGAGCGGTGGCGGAATCTCGACACTGAGAGAGGCGGGGTTGCTAGTTGACGTGGGACTGCTGCGGGATTCCGCCGAGCGCCTCAACGCGCCCTATCTCAAGCATCGCCGCACCGGTCGGCCGCTCGTCATCCTCAAGCTGGGTCAGAGTCTGGATGGGCGCATCGCCACCCGCGGGGGGCAGTCCGCGCTGGATCACCGGCGAAAAGGCGCGAAGACATGTCCACCAGTGGCGCCGCCGCGTCGACGCCGTTTTCGTTGGTGCCTCCACCGTCGAGGTGGACGACCCGCAATTGACTGTTCGCCTGGGCTCCGGAAGCCGCCACCCCGGCCCGCGGCCCGTGGTGGTGGATGGTCGGCTTCGCCTAACTCCGCAGGCGCGAGTGTTCCAGCATTCGGGAGCGATCCTGGCCACCTCCGAGTCGTCGCCGCCGCAGCGCAGAGGTGACTTCCTCGACGCCGGCGTCGAGGTGTGGACTTTCCCGGACGAGGACGGTCGCCTCGATCTTCGCAGCGTCATGGACGAGGCTGGCAGGAGAGGCATGACCAGCGTGCTCGTCGAGGGCGGTGGCCGGCTCGCGGCCTCGGCCCTGAAGGACCAGGTCGTCGATCGGGTTATGATCTACCTGGCTCCGCGCATCATCGGCGAGGGCATCCCGGCCATCGGCGAGCTCGACACGCGGGAGCTGGCCGATGCCGTTACGCTCGAGCAGGTCCGCACCCGGCGCCTGGGAGACGACCTGCTCTACACCGCCGACGTGAGGTACGCATGTTCACAGGACTGATCGAGGAAGTGGGGCGGGTGGGCGACATCCGCAGGGGGAAAGACTGCCAACGACTGCTGATCGAGGCCCGGCGCGTGCTCGAGAGCATCTGCGTCGGCGACAGCATCGACATCGATGGCGCCTGCCACACGGTCGTGGAGCTGCCGGCCGGTGGTTTTGTGGTGGAGTCAGTAGAGGAGACCCTGGCGCGCACGACGCTCGGCGAAAGGAAACCGGGAGATTCCGTCAATCTTGAGCGCTCGCTCAGACTGGAGGATCGGATCGGGGGACACCTCGTCACCGGTCATGTCGACGGCGTCGGCGAGGTGACGCGTTTCGATCGAAACGGAGAGAGCACCATCCTCGAAGTAGCGCCTCCGGCACTCCTGCAACGCTACATCGCCAGCAAGGGATCCATCGCCGTCAATGGCATTTCACTCACGGTCGTGGACGTGAACAGCGCTGCCTTTACCGTCGCTATCACCCCGCATACATTACAACATACGAATCTTTCGCAAGTTGACGCGGGGGCCCGTGTCAACGTCGAAGTGGACCTCATTGCCCGCTATGTCGAGCGCATGTTGAGCACCGATGTCTGATTTCAGCACCGTCGAGGAAGTCGTAGAGGATCTGCAAGCCGGCAAGAAGGTCGTCCTTGTGGACGAGCGCGCCGTCGATGTGGACGGAACCGAGTTTGTCGGAGAGGGCGAACTCACTATGGCCGCCCAGGCTGCGGACTCCGAGGCCATTCACTTCATGACCAGGCAGGCAGGGGGACCGCTCTACGCGCCCGTCGCCGTGGAGCGGCTCGAGGCGCTCGGCCTCGATGTCCCGCTTCCAGGCTCAGCCGGACCAAGAAGTGCCGCGGTCATGGTCTCTATCAATGCCGCTGACGTCGAAGGCACCGGCGTTTCTGCTCACGATCGCGCCCTCACTGTCGAGAAGCTCGTCGACCCTCACAGTTCGGCAGCCGATTTCGTTCAGCCCGGCCACATCACGCCGCTGCTGGCGCAACCAGGAGGCGTACTCAAGCGCGCCGGCCACACCGAAGCCTCCGTCGACCTCGTGCGGATGGCGGACTTTCAACCAGTTGCGCTCATCGCCGCCATTCTCGACGAGGACGGTCGCCTGGCGGCGACGCCGTACCTGCTCACCTTTGCCGAACGCCACGGCTTTAAGATCGCCTCCATTCGCGACCTCATCGCCTACCGGCGCCGCACTGAGAAACTCATTGAACTCGAGGCGAAGGCGAAGATGCCGACCCGGTACGGGGACTTCACGGCCTACGCCTACCGCAGCCTCGTCGACGGCAATCCCTACATCGCCCTCGTCATGGGCGACGTCACCGATGGAGAGGATACCCTCGTGCGCATGCATTCGTGCTGTGTCACCGGCGACGCTTTGGGATCCCACTTGTGCGACTGCGGCGAACAGCTCGAGCGCTCGTTCGAGATGATCGCCGACGCGGGACGGGGCGCCATCGTCTACATCCAGCATCACGAGGGCCGAGGCATCGGAGTCATCCACAAGCTCAAGGCCTATGAGCTGCAGCAGGAGCGGGGTTTGGACACGGTCGAGGCCAACCACGCCCTCGGCCTTCCCTCCGATGCCCGCGATTACGGAGTCGGAGCCCAGGTGTTGCACGATCTCGGTTTGCGCCGGGTGCGCTTCTTGACCAACAACCCGAAGAAACGAGTGGGCCTCGAAGGGTACGGGCTCTCCGTCGTCGAGCAGGTCCCCATCGCCACCTCGCCCAACCCCCACAACATCCGCTACCTGAAAACGAAGCGGGACAAGATGGGCCACGTCACCTTGTTCGACGCCCCCGACTCGAGCGGCACAGCGCAGAGCGGCTGACCCGGCTGATCCTCGTCATGGAAACAGATGAGGCCGAGCCCGCCGGCAGCCACAGCGAGCTCGAGGTCGAGGAGCTCACGTGGGCCGAGCCCGCTCTCCCGAACACGCGGCGAGGGGCCCGTCAGCTCGCCGTCCAGGCCCTCTACTGGGAGACCTGCTCCCCCGGCGACGTCGATAGCGCCCTGTCCGAGCTCGCCTGTCGTCATGGCGTTTCCGGGCTAACCTACGAATTCGCCGAGCAGCTCGTCCGCACAGCCCTGGAGCGCGCCGTCGAGCTAGACTCCATCATCGACTCGACAGCGGCCCACTGGCGCACGGATCGCATCGCTCGCATCGACGGTATCATCATTCGACTCGCCCTGACTGAGATTCTCTACTTCGCGGACATCCCACCGAGCGTCACCATCGACGAGGCTGTCGAGCTGGCCAAGGCGTACGGCGGCCAGCAATCCTATGCCTTTGTCAACGGCGTGCTCGACGCGGTCGTGACCTCAAGAGACCCCGACGAGAAGAAGCCGTGATTAGACCTGCGTGAGGTGGATGCGCACTGCCATCCTCTCCGACATCCACGCCAATCTCGAGGCTCTCGAGTCGATTTGTCGCACCGTCAAGGACCGTCGGGTCGATCGCTGGATCTGTTTGGGGGATATCGTCGGCTACGGAGCCGATCCTGGTGAATGCCTGGCGATCGTCCGCTCTTTGACGAACAGGATTCTGCTCGGGAACCACGACGCCGCTGTGGCCGGCCTCCAGGATGTCACTTATTTTAACAACTACGCCAGGAAAGCAGTGAGTTGGACCAGGGATCATATGCCGAGCGAGGAACGCCGTTTCCTCGCCGACCTTCCCCTGACCGACGTGAGCGGAGACGCTTTCTACGTTCATGCAGAGCCAGTCGAGCCGGCAGATTGGGGCTACGTTCTGTCGGTTCGGGATGCCGTTGCCGCCATGAAGGCGGTGAGCACGAGGCTCTGCTTTGTCGGTCACTCCCACGACCCGTTCGCCTGCGCAGTCGGCGATTCCGGGCCCGAGATCGTCGACGACGGTACTGGCAGGGTCGATCTGGAACCGAACAGCCGCTACCTCGTCAATGTGGGCAGCGTCGGACAGCCGCGCGATGGGGATCCGCGCGCCTGTGTAGCGCTCCACGACGACAGCGACGACGCCGTGGAGTTCGTCCGCGTGGAGTACGACATCGATGCCGCCGCCGCGAAGATCGTCGAGGCGGGACTGCCTCCATTCCTGGCCGAGCGTTTGAAACACGGCCACTAGCTATGCTGAACATCAAGAAAATCTTCGGCTCCCAGTCGGAGCGCGAGTTCAAGAGGTCCTCCGATCTCATCGGCGAAATCCGCCGCTTTTCGGAGGACTACGAGCGCCTCTCCGATGCGGAGCTGGTGGCGAAGACGGCGGAGTTCAAAGCCGAAATCTCCCAGCGGACCGGCGACCTCGCGACCTCGTTTGGCGAGCTCGAGGAGCGCCTCCGGGGCGATCTCGAACCCGACGACAGGGAGCGCCTCAATGACGAGTTCGAGTCCCTCGACCGGGACATTCGACAGGCCGAAGCGGCCGCCCTCGATGAGATCATGGCCCGCGCCTTCGGCCTCGTCAGGGAGACCTGTCGGCGTCTGGTCGGCCGCAGCTGGGAGGGTGTGGCGGGGCAGGAGGAGTGGTTCATGGTGCCGTACGATGTCCAGCTTTTCGGCGCCATCGTCCTCCACCAGGGCAAGATCGCCGAGATGGCAACCGGAGAGGGCAAGACTCTCGTGGCCACGATGCCACTCTACCTCAATGCCCTCACTGGCAGAGGGTGCCACCTCATCACACACAACAACTACCTGGCCAAGCGCGATGCCATGTGGATGGGTGCCACCTACAATTCCCTCGGGCTCTCCGTCGGCGTGGTGCAGGACGCCCGCCAGACTGGCGGCGCCGAGGCCTACCTGTTGCCCGCCCAGGAGGGCGTGCCTGACGACTTCGTCTGGCAACCGGCCACGCGCCGGGAGGCTTACCGAGCCGACATCGTCTACGCCACCAAGGACCAAGTGGGATTCGACTATCTGTACGACAACATGGCCACCCGCCGGGAGGACATGAGCCTGCGGGAGTTCAACTACGCCATCGTCGACGAGGCCGACAGCAACCTCATCGACGACGCTCGCACCCCGCTCATCATCTCCGGGCCAGTGCCCGAGTCAACGAACCGCTACAGCGAGTTCAAACCGCTGGTTGAGAAGCTCCTTCAGGCGCAGACGAACCTTGTCAATAAAACCATCGCCGCGGCGGAAAAGGCACACCGTGATGATGAGTCCGACACCGACGGCGTCGACTACGACGTGGGCATCGACCTGCTGAAGGCCTCCCGCGGCGCCCCGAAGAACAAGCGGCTCATGAAGCTTCTGCAGGAAGAGGGGATCAAGCGGCTCATCAGCCGCGTGGAAGCCGACTACATGCGCGACAAACGCCTCAACGAAATCGACGAATCCCTCTACTACATCGTCGACGAGAGAGCGCACACCATCGATCTCACCGAACAGGGGCGAGACTTGCTCTCACCCGACGAGCAGGCCCTGTTCATACTGCCCGATTTGAGCGAAAAGATCGACGCCATTCGCAAGGATGCGGCACTCACCGACGACGAGCGTCGCGAGCAGGAGGAGGAGGCCTACCGCGACCACGCCCACCGCACCGAGGCTGTGCACAACATCAATCAGCTCATGAAGGCGTACAGCCTGTTCGAAAAGGACATTCAGTATCTCGTCACAGAAGACAAGAAGGTCGTCATCGTCGACGAGAGCACAGGTCGGCCGCAGCCCGGGCGTCGCTTCGCCGACGGGCTGCACCAGGCGCTCGAGGCCAAAGAGGGGGTCAAGGTCGAGCAGGAAACTCAGACGGTGGCCACCATCACGCTGCAGAACCTGTTTCGCATGTACCACAAGATAGCTGGCATGACCGGTACGGCCGAGACAGAGTCACACGAGCTGTGGGAGATTTACAAACTCGACGTCGTCGTCGTTCCCACCCACCGGCCGGTGCGGCGGGTCGATCACGAAGACCAGATTTACCGCACGAAGCGCGAGAAGTACAACGCCATCATCGAGGACGCCGCCGCGCTCCACGAGCTGAATCTCCCAGTCCTGGTGGGTACCGTTTCGGTGGAGGCGTCCGAGCTCCTCAGTCGCATGCTGACGCGCCGCGGCATCAAACATCAGCTGCTGAATGCGCGTTACCACGAGAAAGAGGCCCAGGTGGTCGCCGAGGCCGGCCAACCGGGAGCCGTCACCATCGCCACGAACATGGCCGGCCGGGGTACCGACATCAAGCTCAACCCCGAGGTCATTCACATCGACCGCACGGTTGTGGAGTCGGATGTGACCCTCGACCAGCGCGCCTCGGGTGGGACGCTGCGCGAGGAGCTGAGCGAGCACCCCAGCGGCCTGCAGGTCATCGGCACCGAGCGCCACGAGGCGCGCCGCATCGACAGGCAGCTGCGCGGCAGGTCTGGCCGCCAGGGCGACCCCGGTTCCAGTCGGTTCTACCTCTCTCTCGAGGACGACCTCATGAGGCTGTTCGGCTCCGAGCGCATCGCCTCCGTGATGGATCGCCTCGGCGCCGAGGAAGGTGAGGTCATCGAGCACCGCATGGTCACCCGCTCGATCGAGCGGGCCCAGAAGAAGGTGGAGGCGCGCAACTTTGACATGCGCAAACACCTGCTCGAGTACGATGACGTCATGAACCAGCAGCGCCAGGTTATCTACAACCGCCGCCGCGACGTGCTCGAGCGCGACTCCGCCCGCGAGCAGGTCCTGGAAATCATGGAGGAGACGGTCGACGGGCTCATGGCCACCCACATCCACGCCGAGGCCCATCCCGAAGAGTGGCCGTGGGAAGATTTCGCCGCCGAGGTCGGCGGCACGTTCTTTACGCCCTTCCCGATCGATGTCGACCAGCGCGCCACAGCCACCCCGGAGCAGGTGCGGGAGCAAGTCCTGCATTGCGTCACCGAGGCCTACGAAAAGCGCCTGGAACTGGTCGGCGAAGAGACCTTTCGCGAAGTCGAGAAGGCGCTGCTGCTACACACGATCGACACGTGCTGGCAGGAGCATCTCTACGAGATGGACGAGCTGAAGGAGGGCGTGGGATTCGTCGGCATCGGTGGCAAGAATCCGCTCATCGAGTACAAGAAGGGCGCCTACGACATGTTCGAGCAGCTCGTCGACCGCATCAACCAGGAATCGTTGAGGAATCTGCTGCGGCTGCGCATCGAGGCCGAGCCTCCCACCATCGAGGCGAGGCAACAGGCGGGACGTTACAGCTCGATCCATCGCGAGGCCACCAACCTGGGCTTTCGCCCCGGTGCGGCGGCCGAGTCCGGTGCCGACCGGGCCGATGGTCTTCTGCTCGGACAGCCGGGCGCGGCACAGAAAGCTCCCAGGGATCGAGGACTGGTGTCGGGCGGGCCCGATGGCGGCGGCGAGGCAACGCGCGAACCAGTGCGCGTCGGCCCAAAGGTCGGCCGCAACACCCCATGTCCATGCGGCAGCGGCAAGAAGTACAAGCGCTGTTGCGGGCGCGCCGCCTGACATGAGCTGGTGGCAATTCAGCTGCCTGTTCGCCTACTGCCTCGTCGTGGCGCTGTTGAGCATCTACGGCCTGCACCGCTACCACATGCTGCGCCTGTTCTACCGGCACCGGCGCCCTTCGCCGGCGCCGGCCGAGCGTTTCGGCGAGCTGCCCGGCGTCACCGTTCAGCTTCCCATCTACAACGAATACCACGTCGTCGACCGCCTGCTGCTCGCGGTAAGCCGCCTCGACTACCCCGCCGACAGGCTGCAGGTGCAGGTCCTCGACGACTCGGAGGACGAAACGTCGCAGCGAGCCCAGTTGATGTCAGAGCGGCTCGCCGCCGACGGACTCGACATCGAGTACCTGCATCGGCACACTCGCGAGGGCTTCAAAGCTGGCGCTCTGGCCGCCGGCCTCGAGCGGGCCAAGCACGAATTCATCCTCATCCTCGATGCCGACTTCGTGCCGCCGCCGCACATTCTGCACGAGGCCATCCACTACTTCACCGACCCCGGGCTCGGTATGGTGCAGATGCGCTGGGGACACCTGAATCGGGACTATTCCCTGCTCACTCGCATCCAGTCCATCTTCCTCGACGGTCACATGATGATCGAACACACCGCCCGCAACAGGTCGGGCTGTTTCTTCAATTTCAACGGAACTGCCGGCGTCTGGCGCAAACAGAGCATCCTCGAGGCCGGTGGCTGGCAGCACGACACGCTCACCGAGGATCTCGATTTGAGCTACCGGGCCCAGCTGGCGGGGTGGAATTTCCTGTTTCTGCCAGAGCTCGAGGTACCCGCCGAGCTGCCCGTGGAGATGAACGCCTTCAAGACGCAGCAGCACCGCTGGACGAAGGGAGCGGTGCAGACGGCCAAGAAGATCTTGCCGAAGATGTGGGCCAGCGGCCTGCCGCTGCGCATCAAACTCGAGGCCACCGTCCACCTGACGTCCAACTGCAACTACGTTCTCATGCTCGCCATGGCCATCCTCATGCTGCCAGTCCTGACCATCCGCTCCCAACTCGGCTGGCAGCGACTGCTCATCATCGACCTGCCTCTGTTTTCGATGGCCACCCTGGCAGTTTCCGGATTCTACATCGTGTCGCAGCGCGCCCTCTATCTCGATTGGAAGAAGCAGATCAAGTTTCTTCCTGCGCTGATGGCTATCGGCATCAGTCTGTGCGTGAACAATAGCCGCGGAGTGCTCGAAGGTCTTGTGGGACATCGCGGCAATTTTCACCGCACCCCCAAGTACGGCGTTACCGGGGGACAAAGCGCCGTCGGCCGCAAATACGCGGGCAAGAAGACGCTTCTCGCGGTGGCCGAAATAGCCATGGCGGCCTATTTCGTCGCGGTCCTGCATCAGGCCTGGTCCATCGGCTTGTACTTCGGTATGCCCTTCCTCCTGCTGTTTCACACAGGTTTTCTCTACACCGGCCTCATGTCCTCCTTGCAACCCTGGCTTCTACAGTTGCGTCCGGCGCGCTGGGGCTTTGCCGTCAGATAAAAAAATCCCCGCCGATGGGCGGGGATCCATCTCATCGCTATCGCTATAGTCGATTGGTTATCGCTGGCCGCTACCCTGTCCGCTCTCAGGAAGAAGGCCAGTCAAGGGCGTACTCGTCTGTCGACAGGTCTCGTCTCGCGAGCAGCACGTCGAGAGTGTCATATACCCGGTCGGCGACGTCGCGTCGCAGATTCCGAAACCCGATCACCACCGAGTGAGCCTGCCTCTTCAGATCGCCGGTGCGATCCGTGGCGAGACGCTGGGCGTCCTTGAAGATGCGCACATAGAGCTCGTGGGTGAATCTCAGGGTGTTGTCGTCCGGTTCGGATACTTCTGCCACCACCTCGGCGTAGTCCTTAAGCAGCCGGCGCGCCTCGTCGATGCGTTCCTCGGTGACCTCGTAGGTCGGGTCGTCGAGGTTCGTGATGTAATCTTGGATTCTCTGGTTGTAGGTGTCGAACTTCTGAATCGCCTTCACGTAGGTCTGGAGCTCGGCTTTCTCGGCTTCTTCGCTGCATGCCCACAAGCCCAGGACCATTGCCAACACCGTTAGCCCCCGTAGCATGTCGACCTCCCTGGTTGTTTTGTGAGGTCGCAAACGACCCCCGGTCATAACACCGTGGCGGGCACGCATCTTCTGACGACCATGCCACCTGGTTGATTCGCTATCCCGAGCTCGCCTTGGCGCCGGCCGGCTCCAACTCACCTGACAGGCCGACATCGGGTGCGGTCTCCTGCAGGGCAACCAGAACGAATCCGATGTGCTCGTCCAGCTCGACGCCGAGCTCATGCGCGCCCAGTGTCATGTCCTCGCGACTGACCGCTGCAGCGAAGCTCCTCTGTTTCCACTTCTTCTTGATCGAGCTCACCTTCACGTCGGCGACGTCGCGACTCGGGCGCACGAGCGTTACGGCGGTGATGAATCCGCACAGCTCGTCCACCGCGAACAGCGCCTGATCCATTTTGCTGCGCCTCTCCAGCTCCAGATATGTGGCATGGGCCTGGATGGCGTAGATGACTTCCTCCGGATAGCCGGCCTGCCGCAGGATTTCTGAACCCCGTTGCGGGTGATCCTTCGGATCGGGCCAGCGCTCGTAGTCGAAGTCGTGGATGAGGCCGACGATCCCCCACAACTCCTCATCCTCATCGAATCGCCGCGAGTAGGCCCGCATGGCGGCCTCGACGGCGAGGGCGTGCTTGATGAGATTGGGATTCCGGGTGTATTCGGAAAGCAGCGACCAAGCGCTATCCCTGTCCACTGAACTCAATTCCCCGAGCCGAGGTGATGGTCGTCTAAGCGCTACGGCCGAGTAACATAGGCCGGTTTAGGGCGAATAGCAAGCAGCTGGGCAGGTGGGAGCTGTTGACCGGTTTACGGGAGCGGGATACCTTAAAAATCACGGTTGCCACACTCTTCTCCCCGCTGGAAAAACAGAATCGATGATGACTCGACAAGAGCTCGAGACGCAGCTCCAGAACTGCCTCATGGACGCCAGGTACGACCGCTGGCAGGCCTACTACAAGCAGGGCAAGGTGCGGGACATGTACCTGCTGTCAGACAAGCGGGTGCTCATCACCACCGACCGCCAGAGCGCCTTCGACCACGTCCTCGGCACCATTCCCCTCAAGGGGCAGGTGCTCAATCGCATCGCCCAGTTCTGGTTCGAGAGGACGGCGGATATCGTCCCCAACCATGTGATCGCCGTCCCCGACGGCAACGTCACAGTGGCCGAGGAGCTGGAGATGTTTCCTGTGGAGATCGTCGTGAGGGCCTATCTGACCGGCAGCACGGAAACCTCCGTGTGGACCCACTATTCGAGAGGCGTGCGCCAGTTTTGCGGACTGAATCTGCCCGATGGCATGGTCAAGAATCAGCCCTTCGAGAGCCCCATCATTACGCCTTCCACGAAGGCGGACGACCACGACGAGTCAATCTCGCCTCGGCAGATCCTCGAACGGGAACTGGTCGATCGGGAAACGTGGGAGGAGATCGAGCACATCGCGCTGGCACTGTTTGCGCGCGGCACCGAGCTGGCCGCAAAAGAGGGGTTGATCCTCGTGGACACGAAATACGAAATGGGGCGCAACAGCGCGGGGGCCATCGCCATCGCCGACGAGATCCACACACCCGACTCATCGCGCTACTGGATCGCCGACACCTACGAAGAGCGCCACGCCGGGGGCGAGGAGCCGGAGATGCTAGATAAGGAGTTCCTCCGTCTGTGGCTGAAAGAGCAGGGGATCACCGACGACAACATCCCGGATCTGAACGACCACATCAGGCTCCAGGTAGCTGCGCGCTATATCGATTTGTATGAGCGAATGACGGGCCAGCCGTTCAGCGCCGACTCGAACGGCCTCGCGGTCAAGGATCGCATCGAGAGGGCAATCGAGCCCTATTTGCCTGGATAGGTGGCCGGCGGGATGCAATCGTGCTGAGAGGGATCGTCTCCACAGCTGCCCTCGTCTTTCGACTGGAGCTCCGGCAGGTGCCGTTGGACATGGGGCTCGTGTTGTTGACCTGGCTTCGCCGCCCGGCGATCGAAGTCGTTTTGAGCCAGCTCGGACATCGCGGCGACGCGACGCGGAATCTTCGGCTGCACAGGAAACTGGACGAGCTCTATCCTTTCTGATGCTACACCGTCAGTTGCGCACCGCGCTGGAGGAGATCTTCGGCGACGACTACGTCAGCGATGCCCTCGATCACGCCGAATTGGCGCAAGTGGTCATCTATGAGTCTCCCGACAGGTTCAAAGACGCGGTGCTGGGATTTCAGCGACTCAACTATCGCGATGAGCAGACTCAATACGCCCGGGATATCGATCGCGAATTCGGTTTTGCCCTCATCTGCTCCCTCCTCGATACCGGCACCAGGGAGTTGGTCGCCGAGCTTGGACTGAATTACATCTAGGTGGATGGGAACCACGCAGAGTGGCAGACGTCTCTGCCCCTGTGACCGGGCACCTGCTGAGCTTTTTTCCTATCTTTGATCGCTCTCGATTCCTTCACTCCTCCATCCAATAATACTCTGTCTCGTGCAGTACAATCTTGCCGATCTCCACGTCCACTCCTTCTGCTCCGACGGACTGCCCACGCCGACCCAGGCGGTAGAGGAAGCCGAGGCCGCCGGCGTGCGGGCGCTGAGCTTGACCGATCACGACACCGTCGAGGGCATCGATGAGGCGACGCGAGCCGGACAATCGCTCGGCGTCGAGCTGATCCCCGGTTCTGAGTTGAGCGCCCACGTTGACGAGCGAGAAGTTCACCTTCTGACCTACTTCATCGATTGGAAGGCTCGGACGCTCGTCGAGTTTCTGTCGTTAATGCACCGGCGGCGGCGTGAGCGCAGCGAAGCAATGGTAGCCAGACTCAACGAACTGGGCGTGGACGTGACTGTGGAGGATGTCCTCCAAAAGGCCGGGACCGGCGTCGTCGGCCGGCCACACGTTGCTGCCGCCATGGTGGATCGAGGCGCCGTCTCCGATAAGGAGGAGGCCTTCGTGCGCTATATCGGCGACCGGGGTCCGGCCGCAGTGCCCAAGCCGCACACTCCGGTCGAGCAGATCATCTCACTCGTCCACGATGTTGGCGGCGTCGCCGTGCTCGCTCATCCGGGCGCCAGCTTCCCCGAAACCGAATTGGCCCAACTCGCCGAATGCGGTCTCGACGGAGTAGAGGTGTATCACCCCTCTCACCATCCGACGCTCATCGAACACTACACCGCGGCCGCCGAGCGCTACGGCCTCCTCCCGTCCGGAGGCTCGGACAGCCACGGCGAGGCCGAGGGCCCGAAAATCGGCGACTGCGGTATCGGCTACGAGGCAATCGAATCACTCAGAGAGCGCGCCGCTGGTTATGCCTAGCGGCACCTCGCTTCGCGACGGCGTCGGCGTTGCCGGCGTGCTCGTCTGCCTTTCCCTTTTCGCCATCATCGCTCCGGCGCGGTCATCTCTGCCCTTACATTTTCTCCAGGGCGAAGAGCCGGAGCAGCCTGTTGGCGGCCTCGTCGGCGCCTCTATCTCCGACGTCGTGTGGAGCGGTCGCTATCTGTGGGTCGCGACCAATGAGGGGCTGGCGCGACATGATCCCCGCACTGGGGACGGTTTGTCAGCCGAGCACTGGGTCACCTTTACCGAGCAGAACGGTTTGGGTCGCGGCGCCGTGAGCGCGCTGGCGGCTGCCGGCGACACAGTGTGGGTCGCCACCCTGGTCGACAGTGTCATAGGTGGTCAGCGCGACCGGCAGGCAGGCAATGGGCTGAGTCTTTCACTCGACGGAGGCCTGAGTTGGGAACACATACCGAACGGCCGCATATTCGATCCGGCCGTGCCGAGTTTTCGAGGCGGACCGCGCACGGCGGCGCAGAACGCCTGTTTCGGGCTTGCCTTCGAGGGCGACACGGTATGGGGCACCTTCTTCGCGGGATCTTCAGTGCGATCGAAGAACAATGGACGGTCCTGGGAACGGGTCCTGCCGGACGGAGCCGACCGCATCGTCTTCACCGAGGCCGACACGGCTGCCGACAGCCTCGACATTCTCGCCGACAGCCTGTCGACGACCGGCGCCGACGATGACCGCATCGCACAGGTTCTCGCGTCCGCCGATTCACTGCGCAGGCAGCGTCTCCTCCACCGCACCTTTTCCGTCATCGCCTATGGCGATACCGCCTGGATCGGAACATCCGCCGGGGTGGCGCGTACCCTCGATGGGGGCGCCACCTGGGCGAACCTCAGGGTCCGTCTCGATTCGGATGACAAACCCCTGCCTGGAAACATCTCCGCCGAGTGGGTCGTCGCACTGAAGCGCCAGCGGTTGAGCTCGGGAGCGTCCGTCATCTGGGCCGGCACGAGGGTCGCGGAGGGGCAGGGGCAGGTGGACGGCATCAGCTACACGCTCGACAGCGGCAACTCCTGGCGCTTCTTCAAAGAAAGTCCGGGCGAAGAAGGTCCAGGCTTCGCCTGGGACTTCGCCTTCACCGACGATGGTGTGTGGGCGAGCACGGAAAAGGGACTGTTTCTCAGCGAGGACGGGGGCCTCAGTTGGGGACCTGTCACCGTCGCCGACCCGGACACGCGCGACGCCCTGCGCGGCACCTTCAACGGCCTCGAGAGCATCCGCGGCGCCGATGGCGTCCAAGCGATCTGGGTGGGAGCGGAGAACGGGCTTGGCCGCTCAGTTGACGGCGGTGCGAGTTGGAAGGTGCTCAACTTTCCGCTTTTGACTCGCTCCGTCGACACCGGTCGGATCGTCGGCGAGGTCGGCGTCGTCGACCCCGAGTCCAGTACTACCTATGCCGCGCCGAACCCATTCGATCCCTCGGAAGGGGAGCTTACCCGCATCATTTACAGTCTGGCCGGCGAAGCGGCTGTGACCATCGACATCTTCGACTTCGCCAGCCGCCGGGTGAGGCGTCTCGTCGGCGACGCGCACCGCACTGGCGGACGCAATCACGGCGAAAACTGGGACGGTCGCGACGATGACGGCGATGTGGTCGCCAACGGCGTTTATTTTTATCGCCTCGAAACCGACGGAGGACACCGAGCCTTTGGAAAAGTCGTCGTCCTGGATTAGCGCTCTCCTTCTCAAGCTGGTCGCGCTGACAGTGGGACCGTCAGCGGCGGACGCCGCCGACTACGCCGGTGCCTTTCTCGAGACCGGAATGGGTGCTCGTGGCCTCGGAATCACCGGCAGCTTTACGGCTGCGGCCGACGATGCCGCCGCCGCCGTGTGGAACCCGGCGGCTCTCAGCCGCGTGCGCGGTGCCCGACTCCTGGCAGTTTCGCAGCCTGGCTCCTTCGACCCCGTCAATCGCAGGCTCACTGGTCTGGCGGCGGCCTGGAACCAGCGAGGCGGCCTTGGATTCGGCTTTGCATGGATCGATGCCGGCGTCGGGGACCTCGTTGGCAGGTCTGTTTCCGGTCACGTCACGGGAGACATCGATGCCTCGCAGAGCGCGTTCTTCTTTGCACTTGGTGTGCCCCTGAACCGGCTCGCCTTCGGATTCGCCGTGAAGCTGCTCAGTCACGATATCGGTGTGCCCGAGCGGGGCACCTCGAGCGCCACTGGTCGGGGCCTCGATCTGGGCTTTCAATACGAATTGTCGCCGCGCACCCGTGTGGCGGCGACTGTGCGCAATCTGAAATCTCGCATGAGCTGGTCCGTAAACAGATCCTCCCAGCAGACAAGCAAGTCGGACGATGATCTTCCCGCCGTTTTCGCCATCGGCGCCGCTCATGAGTTCGGGTCCATGCTCCTGCTTGCCGCCGACGTGCAGTCCAGCTCCGTCGACACCGATCTTGATACGCGTCTCGAGTGGACTGTGAGCCCCTTGCTAAGTCTGCGGGCGGGTCTCGATAGAGTCGGCCAATCATCGAACTCGGCCGTTTTCGGTCTCACCCTCAGACCGATGCGGGTGGAAGTCCTGCAATTCCATTACACCTATCTCACCGATGAGCTCGATGCCGGCAGCACCACCGCCTTCGGTTTCTCCGGCAACTTCTAGTTTGGGGCCGACTCCGTGCTGCGAATATCAGCCTGGCTCCTGTTCCTGATCGCTGCAACGGACTCCTTCGCTGCAGCCGGCTTCCCGTTCCTGCGTGTCGGAGCCAGCGCTCGCAGCGCCGCCATGGGGCAAGCGGTCACCGCCGTACGCGGCCCCGGCCAGCTCTCGGCAAATCCCGCAGCCCTGGATTCCGGTGCCGGCGGGGGCTATGCCCTGAGCCACAGCGAGTGGATTCAGGACATCGGCCTCGATGAGGTCAGCGCTCTGTGGCCGCGGCAGCGGGGCAGTGTCGGTATCGCCGCGGAGCTTTTTCGGGCCGACGACCTTCAGCGACGTGTCGGGCCGTCCCGGGAGCCTTTGGGAGAATTCGGCATCTATGAGTGGTCGTTCGCGTTCGGAGGATCGCGGACCCTGACGGAATCGACCTACGCGGGCGCGGCCCTGAAATTTATTCGGCAATCTATCTACACGGAGGCTGCCGTCGGGGCTGCAGCCGATCTGGGTATCATCCATGCCTACTCTTCGCGCCTCAGTGTCGGTGCCGTCCTGCGCAACTTCGGAGGCACGACCAGGTTGGATCGCGAATCCACCGATCTGCCGCGACAGCTGCGGCTGGGCGCCGCCTGTCGACTCGTCGACGCGCTGATCACTCTCGACGCGCAGTGGACTGACGGAGGCAGCGTCACGGCGCACCTGGGTACGGAGTGGCGCGCCCGACAGCAGTTGGCCCTGCGCGGCGGTTTTCAGACGGCCGATACTCGCTCGCTCTCCGCCGGCGTGGGGGTGCAGCTGGGCCAGTGGATCATCGACTACGCGTTTGTCCCGTTCCGCTCAGAGCTCGGGGAGGCGCACCTATTCACTCTGAGCCGCCCTCGACGACGGTGATGGTGTCGGCATGAACCTGTGGCGCAAGACCCCTCCCCCTCCTCCCCAAACGCCACCGCCCCGGCGGACCTCGACTTCCTCCGCCCCCACACCGCCACCCCGACAGGCGCGGCCACTGTGGATGGCGCCACCTGTGAGCCGTTCGCGGCCGTGGGTCCACGTGATCCTGTTCGTGTTGACGCTCGCGTCGATGATGGCTGCAGGTGCGATGCAGCAGGGCGTCAGTCCCTTTCACGACGTCAGCGGTCTCGTGCACCTCGTAGAGGGAATTCCCTTTGCGGCCACCCTCCTCCTTATTCTGACAGTGCACGAATTCGGCCACTACTTCGCGGCTCGAAAATGGAGAGTTCGGGCTTCGCTGCCGTATTTTCTACCACTCCCCTATGTCTCCTTTCTGGGGACGCTCGGTGCCGTCATTCGTCTGCGGTCTCCCATTCCCCACAAACGGGCACTCCTCGATATCGGTGCTGCGGGGCCCCTCGCCGGATTTATCGTCGCCATCGCTGCCTGCGCCATTGGGTTGCCCCAGTCTGAGGTCGTCTCCCCGGACTACTTCCGCGAGTCGCCCTTCCAGCACCCCGAACCTGTCATTGAGCTCGGCGCCCCCCTCTTGTTCGCCGTCATGTCCGGCGCGCTCATGCCGGCCGTCGAGCCCAGCGATCTCGTTCTCCTCAGTCCTGTCGCCTTTGCCGGCTGGGTAGGGCTGTTCATCACCGCCTTCAATCTCCTGCCGATCGGTCAGCTCGACGGCGGACACATCGTCTACGCCCTCTTCGGCCCTCGGCATCGCGAGGTGGCGCGCGCGACGTTCGGCGTGTTGCTGGGTCTGGGGCTGTACGGTATTTTCTCAATCATGTGGGACCTGCCTCAGGGCTGGCCCGGTTGGTTGGGATTGGCCTTTTTTCTGACTCTTTTCGGCAGGGATCACCCGGCGCCCTACTATCCCTACGTACCGCTCGATCCGTGGCGCCGTCGCGTGGGGTGGCTCTGCCTGTTCGTCTTCGGCGTCTGCTTTACTCCTGTTCCGTTCAGCCACTGACCCATGAACTGGCGATCCAGCTCGCGCCCGCGCAGGCGCGCGGCTCCCGTCGTCATCTTTGGCCTGGCCGCGTTGCTCGGATGCACCCTCGACGACAGTGCCGAAACGGAGTGCCGGTGTACGGTACAGACCGACCTGCATGCCTTCCCGCATTGCCGCAATGCCATCGTCGAGGTCGAGCGCCTCGATGAAAACCCGTTCTCCGCACGAACCCCCGACTGCCCCAGTGGCACACTGCTGTTTTTGCGGGAACCGACGACGCCGGACGCAGCTCTTCTTAATGTGCGGGATGCGGTCGAGGGGTTTAGCCCGATTCAGTACCTCGATCAACTCACGGAGGATTTCCTGTTCGTTCCGGATGTCGATGGCTTGCAACTCTTTCGAGAAGTCTTCAACCCGCCGGCCGACTACGACCCTCAGGCCGACGCCGACACGCTCTGGTCGCTGGATCAGGAGCGCCTGTTCGTCTTCAACCTGCTCGACCGCACGCGATTTCAGAAGATTGATTTCATCCGCTGGTTCGACTCCACCAAGGCCGAGCGGCTACTCTACGATGACGACCAGCTCCTGGAAACTTACATTTTCCAGTATCGCGTGGAGTTTACCGAACAGCCCTCCCCAGAGCGCGCAGCTGAGATATTCGAGATCAGTGGGCGCATCGAGATCGACGTGGCGACGCCATCGGAGGACAATCCGATCTGGATCGTCCGTCGTTGGGAGGACCTTCGCGATGACGCCTCGACGAGACGCTCTTGGACGGAGCTGAGAGGAGAATATTCTCAATGATCAGAGCCGCTCTCGCAGTCGCTTTCGGAGCCTGCGGACTTTTCGCGCTCGCAGCCTGCGGCGGCAGCAACCCCTTCGCTCCTGCCAAGCACACCCCAGAGGGAACGGCAGCCGTGGAGCGGCCCCCCGCCGAGGATGCGGACACCCCCACGATCGCCATGGACAACCTCGAGCGCGCCTTCAACAACCGCGACAAGGAGCTCTACGAGTCGCTCCTCGACGGGGACTTCTGGTTCACGGAGCCCGACTGTCTCGGCGACCTTCAATTTGCCTACGGTCGCGAGACGGAGCTCGAGCTCATGGCTGGCTCCCGCGACGGAAGCGAGCCCGGCATCTTCGATGTGTTCCGAACCATCGAGTACGAATTCGAGCTCATTCGCCGCAGCACTGAGCTGGGGCGCGACTATCCCAAGGCCGATGAGAACGACATTGACGGTCATCCCGACGAGGACTGGGAGATTTTCCGCGCCCGCGTGCGCATTCTCCTACTCGTCGAGGAGGACGACGGGTTCCGCGTCAACCAGGTCATGACCTTCAAGCTGCGCGAAGATGAGGACGGCACCTGGAAGATCATCCGCTGGGCCGACGATCCGCTGGCCGGCGACTGCGGCGGCGCCGGAGACGAGGGCGGTGGGGAGGAGGCGAACAAGCCGGTTGCGGCAGGACCGATCGCGTCCGCTCCATGGTCCGTCATCAAGCAGTCCATTCGCTGAGCCGCCTGTAGCTGCCGCGCCCCGATCAGCATGGGTCGAAACCGCCGTACCCCATCAGCATCAGCGCACCCGCGCATGGCGCGGCGACGAAGGGCGCACTGGCACCTCGGCTTGACGGCGCTGCTGTTGGCCGGCGCGGCGCTGTCCGGCCTCGTCGTTCACTGGCACGACGAGGAGCCGGCAGCCGACGCTATCTTCTCTTCTCTACCGCCTGCAACAACGACAGACGCCCACGCCTTCGCCGATAGTCTCCATGCCCAGGTAGATTCGGCGCTCGCCGAGCTCGGCATCTGGCCGGAACTGATCCACAAGCAGCGTGCCGCCAGTGACTCGCTGACGGTCGTGGACTACATCTCTGTTCGGGTGCCGGCGGATCTCCCTCTGACGGCGGTCAACCTGAGCCTGTCGCGCTTCGTTCGGTGGCACGGCGGACGCGTCTTCGAGGGGATTCAGAGAAACGCCCGCAGGGTGGATGTGCGTTGCGGCCTCGACTCGGTCGAGACGACTTTGTTCAGCTTGCGGCATGATCGCAGGCTGAAGCGCCGGACCGGCCGCATTGCTATCGTGCTCGACGACTTCGGCTATACCTCCGGCGACGACCTCCTCCACCGGTTCTGCTCCCTGCCGCAGTCCCTCACGATGGCAGTGCTGCCGAATGAGGGTCAGGCCTCGACGATCGTCGATCTGGCCCATCGGCACGGCCACGAAGTTCTTCTGCACCTGCCGATGGAGCCCCGCGACTATCCCGAACAGGATCCGGGCGCGGGCGCCATATTCACCAACCAGGACGGCGACACGATTCGGCGGCTCGTGCGACAGGCCCTGGCGAGGGTCCGGGGCGCCGTCGGCGTCAACAACCACATGGGCTCCCGCGCCACTGCTGACTGGCGCGTCATGGAGCAGGTGCTCACCGAAGTCAAGCATCACAACCTGTTCTTCCTCGACAGCCGCACAACAGCTGAATCGCTCTGCCTTGCCGTGGCCAGCGCCCTCGAGCTGCCTGCGGCTCAGCGAGATCTGTTCATCGACCCGGTGGACGAGGACGGACGCGTGCAGTCGGAAACGGTTGAGGGCCAACTGTGGCGGCTGGCGGCCATCGCCGTGGCCGATGGTCAGGCCATCGGTATCGGGCACGAGCGCGAGCAGACGCTGCTGGCGTTGGAGGCCGTACTGCCCCGTCTGGAATCCCGGGGCCATCGTTTCGTCCCCGTCTCCGAGCTCGTCCAGTGACGTCTGCGGCTTCTGGCGCGCCGATTCGATTCGAAATCGTCGCCGGGGACGAGCGCCGCGGCGCGCGCGCGGGGCTGCTCCACACCCCCCACGGCACCGTGGAGACACCAGTGTTCATGCCGGTGGGCACTCAGGCGACCGTCAAGTCGCTGTCGCAGCAGGATCTTCTCGAGCTCGGCACCGGCATCGTTCTGGCCAACGCCTACCATCTCTATCTGCGGCCGGGAACCCGCGTCATCGGCGATTTCGGCGGACTGCACCGCTTCATGAACTGGCCCGGCGCCGTGCTCACTGACAGCGGCGGCTTCCAGGTCTTCAGTCTCACCGGACTCACCCGCATCGAAGAAGAGGGTGTTCGCTTTCAATCGCATCTGGATGGCTCCTATCACTTCTTTTCACCTGAAAAGGTCATGGACGTGGAGCGCGAACTCGGCGCCGACATCATCATGGCTTTCGACGAGTGCACGCCGTATCCGTGTGAATTGGAGGACGCGAGTCACTCCATGGACCGCACTGTGCGCTGGGCCCGGCGCTGCCGCTCCAGCTACGAGGAGCTCTCCGCGGGCGTGGGTCAGCGCCGGCAGGCGTTGTTTGGCATCGTCCAGGGCAGCGTCTACCCGGACCTTCGTCGCCGCTGTGCTGCAGAGCTCGCCGCCATGGACTTCGACGGCTACGCCCTCGGCGGCCTGGGCGTGGGCGAGCCCCGCTCGGATTTGCTCGAGATGACCCGTATCAGCCTGCCGCATCTGCCGTCGGGACGGCCGCGCTACCTCATGGGGGTGGGACTGCCTCACGACCTTGTCGAGTGCGTCGCTCTGGGCATCGACATGTTCGACTGCGTCATCCCGACCCGCAACGCTCGCAATGGCACCCTGTTCACGCCGGGCGGACGGCTGCGTATCAAGAACGCGCGCTACGCCTCCGATCGACGTCCCGTCGTGGAGGACTGTGAATGCAAGACCTGTCGCAACTATCACCGATCCTACCTGCGCCATCTGTTTCAAACCAACGAGCTGCTCGGGCTCCACCTGGCAACCTGCCACAACGTGCATTTCTTCCTCGATCTCATGCGACAGATGCGGGCCGTCATCGCCGCTGGCCGCTTCCCCCGGTGGAAGGTCGATTTCCTCACCGCCTACCGGGACGCAGCTTACCAAGATGAGTAGTTTTTCGTACTTTCGGGCGACCTGACTGTATTCGGAGGATACCGCTGTGCTGCTGTTTCTAGTCGATACCGCCTATGCCCTGGGATCCACGCCCGGTGATGGAGGGGATGCGAACCCGATCATGTCGCTCCTCCCCTTTATTCTCATGTTCGGCGTTCTCTACCTCCTCATCCTGCGTCCTCAGATCAAGAAGCAGAAGTCGCAGCAGCGCATGGTCGACGAGCTAAAGAAGGGAGATCAGATCGTCACCAGCGGCGGCATCCACGGCGTTATTTCCAACATGAAGGACGACATCATCGTCGTGAAGATCGCCGACAACGTGAAGGTCGAGCTGTCGAGGACGGCAGTCTCCCGCATCAAGAACGGCGGTGGGGACAAGTCATAGAGAGCTTTTCGAGAATGTGGCTCGCTGCTGAGCCGCTATGAAAGTGATTTTCATGGGGACGCCTGAGTTCGCCGTCCCCTCCTTCCGACGACTCGCCCGCAGCACTCACGACATCGTCGCTGTTGTCACCAACCCGGACAGACCGGCCGGTCGCGGGCGGCGTCCCGCCGCACCCGCCGTCAAGACCGCTGCGCGCAAGCTCGACATCGACGTCCTGCAGCCTTCGTCGCTGCTAGACGAGCGCTTCGCCGCTCAGCTCGCGCGCCTGGGGGCCGATGTCTTCGTCGTCGTCGCCTTCTCCATACTTCCGAGGCACCTTCTGGCCGCTGCGCCCGGCGGTGCGGTCAATCTTCATCCGTCGCTCCTGCCGGCCTATCGCGGTGCCGCTCCGATTATCTGGACAATTTTCAATGGCGAGACGGAAACGGGGGTTACGACGTTTCTGCTCGAGGACCGCGTCGACGCGGGCGACATTCTCCTGCAACGCCGGGTCGCCATCGAATCCGATGAAACGGCGGGCGAGCTCGAATTCCGCCTGCGCGAGATCGGCGCGGAGTTGCTGGCCGACACCCTGGACGGACTCGAGCGCGGCGACATCACTCCCCGTCGGCAAGGTGAGGCGGGTGTCAGCCGGGCGCCGAAGGTCACCAGGGAAGATGGCCGCCTGAACTGGTCACAATCGGCGGTTACCGTGTGCAACCGAATTCGGGGTGCCAACCCCGTGCCCGGGGCTTTTACCGAGTGGGAGGGCGGCACCCTGAAAGTGCACCGCGCCCGCCTGTCTCAGACGCCACCGACTGGCGCACCCGGCGTCGTCATAGCGGCCGACTCCGGGGCCGGGCTGGTGATCGCCGCGGGCGACGGTTCGCTGGAGCTCACCCAGGTGCAGCCCTCAGGAAAGTCGAAGATGGAAGGGACCGCCTTCCTGCGGGGCCATCCCATCGCCGTTGGGTCCAGGTTCGGACCGGTGAAACCGTGATGACCGGCAGCGACACGGCCGGATTCGAACAACCCCGTGCGCGCCCGACGTGGAAGGCAATCGCCGTCGCCATCTCAGTGAGCCTCGGTGTGATGGCCGGCGCGCTCGAGGGCCAGACAGCTACTGCTCCCGCGAGCGCCGGTAGCGCCTGCGTCGTTTCGGCTGTGACACCGCGGAGCGCGCTGCTGCGATCGGCTCTGCTGCCGGGGTGGGGTCAGTACTCGAACGACCGCCCTGCCAGGGCCATCCTGTTCGGGGCCTCGGCCGGCGCTTTTCTGGCGGGTGGTGTGTTGAAGGTGCGCGACCTGGATCGCATCGGCGACCGGGCCCGACGCGCCCGTGACGAGCTGCGCCGGGCGACCGACGAGGGCGGGAGTTCAGACATCACGGCGCTGCGCCTTGCGGTCGAAGAGCTCGAGGGTGCGCACGAAGACGGGGCGGCCCGGAGAAACACCTACTTCCTGGGTCTGTTTGCCACCATTACATTCGCCGCTCTCGAGGCCTTTGTGGATGCGCATCTCAGCAGCGTCGGCGAGAGACCTCGCATCGACATCCTGCCGGGTGCCGACGGTCTCTCGGCCCGCCTGACCTGGAAGGCGTCGCTGTAGCGGCTGCACCGTTCCACATCCCACACACTTCTGCGTCCATTTAGCGCCACCAATCCAACTGCTTCCGCGCTGCGCAAATCAGCGCGGTCTCCGTACTGAGAGAGCGGCGCCGTTGGCGTGTCGATTGCTGGGCCTGGTCGTAATATCCGCGATCCTTCGAGGTCCCAGTGAGCAGACTCGTCTCGTTTTCGATTGTCGTCATAATCAGCTGTGGCGATGGCGGACCCTGTCTTGCCGCTTTCGAGGTTGAACCCGGCTCGGCCCTACCCGGCTCGACAGGCCGGGAGGGGACGCCGGACCTCTTCCGGGGATCCTGCTTTCGCTGGCGGCTCGGCCACCATCTCCCCTTCGGCCTGCCGGAGCTCGCCGGTCACTCCCTGACCGTCGGTTTCCACGGCGTCGAAGCCGGCCTAACACTCCGCGGTCCGGCTCGACATAGGGAGATCTCCACTCGTGTTGGCGGCGGCTGGAGGATGAGCCGCCGTCTCTCCACAACTGCGGCCCTCACCCGATACCATCTTCAGCAGTCTCACCACACCTCGCGAACGTATGGGCTGTCACTCTCGGTTCGGCTGGCGCTGAGCGAGTCGTTCTCTCTTTTCGTGGCAGGTCGAACGGATGCCGGTGATCACGTCCAGCCTCGCATCGCCATTCGGTTCCACCGCTATCTCTCAGGAGAAGGTTCGGCCGTCGCAGTGGTGGACCGCCGCGGCCACTCACCGCCACGACTGCATATGGCCGCCGAGCGGCAGTTCGATCCGCGATTCAGGCTCTCTCTCGGCACGTCGTCTTCACCGCGCCAGTTTGCCGTCGGCTGGGGCTCGGAGCGTGGCGCTCATTTCGTCGGATACGGCGTTCGAACCCACGCGACGCTTGGCCCCAGCCATGCCGTCGCCATCGGCCGCTCCTGCGCTTGTGACCAGCGTTGAACCCATATACCTTTGCGCCCGTCGAAGCGATTCTCGAAAAAAACGTCGTCGAAGGAGTGCACTTTTTTGAACGAACCTCGCTTCCCGTCCTCTGGGCAAACCGCCTCCGGCGCACTTCTGTTCGTGGCTCTGTGCGCTCTGAACTGCGGAGACGCCGATCCCGACGCCGGCGGCGGCGTGACGATTCCCGGCGGCGGCGACACGTCCATCCAGTACCGGCAGCGGGCTGAGCTCGACGGACAGTATATCGGGGAGATTCGCATCGTCGGAAATGGCTGGCAGGCCACTCGCCCCTCTCAGCAGATTTCCCTCACCTTCTTGGCCGCCGGACTGTCCGGGGTCCGACAATTCGAGCTTGTCCTCGAACCGCTGCCGTCCTCCGCCTTCGAGTTGACGGGCGCCTCATTCGCAGTCGGGGAGCCATTCACGACCTTCGGCTCCGGTGTCGAAGTCGACGAGGGAAATCATGTCAGGATTGGCGGCGCTACCTTTAGCGAGGACGTCGAGGGCGACCACACCCTCGGGACGCTGAGACTCGCCACCAGCGAGAGCTTCAACAGCCTTACCCGGGCCCGCATCACCGTGCTCCTCCTGTCGCTCGGACCTCGGTCCGAGCGCCGCGACATCTACGAGGCGAGTGAGCTCAGTCTCGGTGTCGTCGTCAATTAGCATCCGCCAGGTGCTGCCTGTGCGCACTTGCCGGCCAGACCGTTTGACGCTCGCCGAAGCGCCTCTTAGGTTTCAAGGCCCTCGGGGCTGTAGCTCAGTTGGGAGAGCGCCTGAATGGCATTCAGGAGGTCAGGGGTTCGATTCCCCTCAGCTCCACCAGCAATACATATGACGGCTCTGTAAAGAGTCGATGCGAACCGAACACCCTTCTTTCCAGGACGCGATCTGTGCCTGTACTTCGCGTCTGAAAGAGGGTTTTTTATTCGACCTCGATAGCCTGTTCGAGGTCCTGCAGAAGCTGTTCCCCGACTTGCCCGCCGGCGCTTCGTCTCAGCGAGTCATACTCGGCTCTGGCTGCCCCGGGGTCTCCAAGCCGGACGTGAGACATGGCCAATTCGAACCGCGCCCTGTCGTGGACCGGATCCAATCGCACTGCTTGCATGTAAGACTCGACGGCGCCCTCGTCGTCGCCGAGCCGGGAACGCGCCAGCCCGAGTTCGTAGTAGGAGGCAGCTCCGCGTGGCTTCAGTTCCGTCGCTCTCTGGAGCGCTTTCTCCGCCTTGTCGAACTCGCCGGTCATGCGGTATGCGTGTCCGAGGTTGTGGTGAAGTTCCGCGATGTTGGGGCCAAGCGAGATTCCGTTTTCGAGAGCCGTAGCTGCTTGCTCGTATTCACCCAGCAGTGTATGCGCGGTTGCCGAGGGCGAAGTAGGTTCGGGCAGACTCGCCGTAGGCGAGCGAACGTCTCGCAGCTTCGGTTGCACGCCGAAAGTCTCTTTCTCCGTTGAGAGCGTCGGCGAGGCATTCGTAGGTCTCTGCCATCTGTGCATTGAACTGCTCGCCCTGGTTTCGACCGTCTGCACTCTCCTGTGCCTGCCGAATCAATTCGGAGCCACGTCGGCGCACCGTGGAGTCGGGGTTCATCGAATTCACCGCGCCCGACAAGGCGGCGAGTCGGTAGCTATCCGGATATTTCTGGCGCGCTTCATTCATCGTTGGCGCGATCCGCCCGCCTTTTAGCAAGAGGGCATAGCACAGCGCCACGTATGCTCGCTCTCCGTCAATGACCTTGTCGGATTCGAGTCGATCCACTGCGAGCGAAAGCTGCCGCACGGCGTTGTCTTCATCCCGCTGACGCAGGTAGAACTCACCCGACCGATGGAACGAAAAGGCTTCTAACTCATCTATCGCAGCAGCGCTGTAGGCGACGATCCCGGCGCTCAGCGCGAAGAGCAGCAGTCTGCCGATCCGCGGTCCGCCTCGTCGGCAAGTGAACATTGCAACCTCCCGCAAGAGCATGGCCGACAGGACGGCAAAGCCAGCGCTGGCAAAATACAGATAGTGGGAAGGGCCCGAATCACCGAGCATGAATGAAGTCGGCAGGCGATTGACGAACGGCAGCATCATGATGAGTACCCAGAAGGACCACTCCGCTGCCGCTGCTCCTCGTTGGAACAACAGGAACGCAATTGCCGCCAGGCCGACAAGGCCGAGGCCCAGTTCCCAGGATTGATACCCGTAGACTGGTGCGGCCAGCCAATGTGCCGTCGCCAGCAGTCGACCCAGGAGCCACAGAAGGTGCTCTGAAATACGTGCGATGTCGGGTATGTGGGCGGAGTGGTAAGACTGGATCTTGTGCGGATAGAAGTAGACCATACTGAGGATCGCTGCGGCAGCGCCGATGCCGGAGGCGATGACCCTCGGGACGATAGCGCTGATACGGTCACGTCTGTTGAAGCCGACGAAGATACAGAACGGAAAGACAGCTATGGCAGCCGGGTGGGATAGAGCTGCCAACAAGCCGGCCCCGGAGAGGGCACCGTACCATCTGGATTGACCTGGCTGTCGGGCAATCGTGAACCAGTGGGCTGCCACAAAAGTGAACGACAGGGCCAGGGGATACGCCAGGCCGGAGATGACGAACAGATTGCGAAAATGGGCGACGGTGGTCAGGAAGAAGGCGCCGGCAACAAAGGCAGTATCGCGGCTCGATCCAATCCTTTGGCAAAGGATGGCCAGAAAGATACTCGCCAGGCTGTGAATGCAGATCGTGAGCGCGTAGTACCCCTTCGGCTCTTTGCCCCACAACTCGAATGCCAGCCAAAACACCAGATCGGTCACAGGCCGTGGCCCGTGGTATTCCGGAGACAGGAGAGCTAGGAAATCCCCGCTTATCCTCTCGCTCTGAAGCAGGTAGTGGAAGTCATCGTAGTTGGCGACGGCGCGATCTCCGAGATCGCCGAAAACGAGGGCTGCGAGCACGGCCATTCCAGCCGCGTACACCGCCCACGCCAGGCCGTTTCCCGGCGTCCATCGAGATCGCTCTGTTGGCTGCACGATCGTAGACCTGTTAGGATAATGGCATGAAGGCTACTGCCGACGCGAGAGGATACGTCATACACCCCGGCGTCCGGTAGGAGGTGGCACTCGCAATGGTGACGGATCAGTTGTCCCATTCTCACTATAGTTGTCCAGATTTGGCGGTACGTAATCGTGTTGCCGCGAGTTCAACCAGTCAATGCAACACCTTCGTCAACGCAACACCTTCATTGAAGCGTTCTGCGGGTGAAACGAACCCCAACGTCTTCCGCGGGCGCTGGTTCAGTTGAAGAGCGACTCTGTGCAGGTCGGCTTGGGAGAATAGCGACAGATCGGTCTTCCTCGGGAAGTACTGTCGAAGAAGGCGATTCGTGTTCTCATTTGTGCCTCGTTGCCAGGGACTCTGAGGATCACAGAAATACACCTCGACGTCAGTTGCGATCGAGAACTCCTTGTGCCGAGCTAGCTCCATTCCTCGATCCCAGGTAAGGGACAACCGCACCGCGGAGGGGAGTCGTTTCACCTGGCTGATCAGCGCTCTGACAACGGTCTCGGTGTCTTTGCCGTTGAGCTTCACGAGCATCGTGAACCGAGACTGCCGCTCCACCAACGTGGCGATGTGCGTGTTGTTCGACCCCGAGATCAAGTCTCCCTCCCAGTGGCCGGGAACGGCGCGGTCCTCGATCTCGGCAGGCCGCTCGCTGATGGATACGGCGTCGACGATCCGGCCTCTCGGCTGATCGCGTGTGCTTGCCTTCTTGGATCGCCGCATCATCCTTCGCGTCCGCAGATGCGCAATGAGGTCCTTGTTGAGTGCCCCGCGTGCCTGGATGAAGAGAGTTCGATAGATCGTTTCGTGGGATATCTGCATATTTCCTAAAAGCGCATACTCCCGCTTCAGCCATCCCGATATCTGCTCAGGTGACCACTTCAGGCGTAGCTTGTCCGCCACGACTCGCCGCAAACGAAGATTGGATGCGAGTCGGCAGCATTTCGGCCGGCTGGCGCGCGTCCAGGCTGCTTGGTCGGCGACGTTTGCTCGGTACCTTTGCCGCCCGCCATTGCGGGCAATCTCTCGGCTAACCGTCGAGGGTGCACGCTCAACAGCGGCCGCAATTATTCGTATCGATTTTCCCGCAGCGATACCTCGAGAGATCTCTTCACGCTCTTCCCAGCCAAGAGCCCATCGAGAGCGTCGACGCGGCATTGGTACGATGCCCCCATTGGCGGTGATGACACCATGAATCGACGCCGGATGCTTCCCGAGCGCCCGACCAATATCGCTATGCGACTGGCCGCTCTTCCATCGACGCCATACCTCCAACTTCTGTGACGCGGACAATCCTGGTCGTCCCATTTGAGCCATGTGCAACATCTCCTATGATTAGATTAGTGGGGAGAATGTTGCATTGACCGATTGAATATACCGCTACCTTCTGCGCCCCGTGATCGATCTGCGCGACATAGCCTGGATGCGTGTCCAGTGGAAGCGCTTCAGGCGAGTTCTCGGTGGCGCCACCGGAATGATCTGGCTATTGTGCAGCAGCGGGGTCATCTTCATCGGCGGCGAGGAGGAGCATTAGTGGTTCTACGCCCGCATGGCCCTGCTCTGCATGCTCATTGCCTCTTCCGTAGTCAGTATCTGGTTATTTTTCGCCGCCCGCCGCGAACTGAAAGATCTCGACCGCATGGCCGTAGAGATGCGGGCGGAGGAGGCTCAGACCGCGAAGAAGAAAAAGCCGGCGAAGCGCCGCCGAGTTGAGTAAGCCTGTCGAACAAAGGGCTGCTCGCGTTTTGACAGCTGTCGCATTTTGACAGCCGGAGCTGTCGTATTTTGACAGCCCTGCTCGACGCCGGTTATTTTTGGTTGATTCCCCCACGCGACTGCCCTACCCTCCCAGCTCTTTAGCTTCAACCGGCTCGAACCGCAATGACCGCTCCGTCGCTCGATCACATCGCCCGCAAGACGGCCGCGACGGCGAGTTTCAGAGACATCGTCGCCCGCCTGAACAGTGGGGAGCGGCAGGTGTTGCTGCACGCCCTGCCCTCGACCCTTGCCGCCTTTCTGCTTACGAAGGTTCAGCGCTCCATCCCCCGGCCCCTGCTCGTCATCGCCGCCGATGAAGACCGCGCCGAACAGTGGCGCGACGATTTGCAGGCCATCGCCGGCGATGAGATCGTGCGCTATTTCCCCGCCTGGGATATGGACGTGTATGAAGGTCGGTCGCCGTCCCAGGAGATCACCGGGCTGCGGATCGAGGCGGCGGCCCAACTCGCCCGCCGCGACCCCACCATCGTCGTGACTCCGGCTGCGGCCCTGATCTCGCCCCTCATCCCACCGCACGCCCTCGAGCTGGGCACCTTTCATTGCCGGGTCGGTCAGGAGCATCGCCTCGACCGGATGAACTCTCATTTCGTTGACGTCGGCTTCGAGCGTGTGCCGATGGTAGACGGCATCGGCCAATTCAGCGTTCGCGGCGGTATCGTCGACATCTATCCCCTGGGCGTCGAGCACCCGCTGCGCCTCGAGTTCTTCGGTGACGAAGTCGACTCGATCCGGCAGTTCGACATCTCCACGCAGCGCTCGCTCACCGCCTGTGAGGAGGCCTGCATTCTGCCGGCCCGAGAGGTTATCCTCACCCCCGAATTCAGCCGAAGACTACATGCGGGCGATCGAACCCGTCGAGGCCGAAGCGAAGGTCGAGCTTGCGGCGTTGAAGGACCAGATCGAACTCGGCACCTCTCTCGAGGGGATCGAGACCTACATGTCGATCCTCTACGGACGCGACAAAGGGCTATTCGAGTACCTCGATGGCCCGATTCTCTACTGCGATGAACTCGACGAGCTCGAGGCGGAGATCGAGAAGTCGGTCGCTCCCTCGAGGCGCGATTATCGACGCCACGCCGATCGTGGTACCTATCTGCCGCCCGAACGCCTGCTGCGGGATGCCGCATGGCTGCGGACCCACTTTGCGGAGCATACGCTGCTTCAGCCAGCCCCCCTTGGCGAGTTGGACGGCGCCATCCGCTTCGGTGCCCGCGAACCGCGGGGCCGTTCAGGGCGAACTCGGCATCCTGCGAAACGAAGTCGCGGCGCTGAGTGAAGAGGGATACGAGATCCACGTCCTCTCGGAGACCCAGGGTCAGAGCAGTCGCCTCGAGGAGATTTTCAGCGACTGGTCCGACGTCGCCTCCTTCGGGCTCGGTACCCTGAACCGGCGGCTTCGTGTTTCCCGAAGCCGCCATCGCCCTGTTCAACGATCACGAGATCTTCAGCCGCCAGAAGCAGCGCTACCGCTATCGTCGTTTCAAGGCGGCAAAACCGATCTCCACCTTCGAGGCTCTTCATGTGGGAGACTTCGTCGTCCACGAAGATCATGGCATCGGGCGCTACCGCGGCATCAGGCGCCTCGTGCTCTCGGCCAGAGATCACGACTGCCTCGAAGTCACCTATCAGGGTAAAGACAAGCTCTTTATCCCGGTCGAACAGCTCGACCGGTTGCGCAAATACTCCAGTTCCGAAAGCGAGCCGCCGATTCTCAACAAGCTCGGTTCGAACGCCTGGGAGAGGCTCAAGGAGCGCACGAAGGAGGAGATCTTCAAAATGGCGAGCGAGCTCATCCAGCTCTACGCCGCGCGCAAGGCGCTGCCGGGGGCTCGCTTTTCCGAAGACACGCCAATGCAGCGCGAGCTCGAAGCGGCCTTCCCCTTTCAAGAGACGCCCGACCAGCTGCGGACCGTCGAGGATGTCAAGAAGGACATGGAGGCCCCTCATCCCATGGACCGCCTCGTCTGCGGCGACGTGGGTTACGGAAAAACGGAGGTGGCGGTGCGGGCGGCGTTCAAGGCCGTGGCGGATCACAAGCAGGTCGCGATGCTGGTGCCGACAACCATTCTGGCTCAGCAGCACCACCAGACCTTCACCGAGCGCATGGCCAACCTGCCAGTGCGCATCGAGGTCCTCAGCCGCTTCCGCACCCCCAAGGAACAACGGGACGTCGCCCGCGACACGAAAGCCGGCAAAGTCGACATCCTCATCGGCACCCACCGCCTTTTATCGAAGGATGTGACCTTCCGCGACCTCGGTCTTCTCATCGTCGACGAGGAACAGCGCTTCGGCGTGCGCCACAAGGAGCAGATCAAGCAGCTCAAGCGGCTCGTGGACGTCGTCACGCTCACCGCCACGCCCATCCCGCGCACCCTGCACATGTCGCTCATGGGAACGCGGGACATGTCCGTCATCAACACGCCGCCGCAGGACCGACTCCCCATCCACACCGAGATCTTCGCCTTCGACGAGGGCCGCATCGTCGAGGCTATCGTCCGGGAGGTCCAGCGAGGCGGCCAGGTTTACTTCGTCCACAACCGGATTCAGTCCATCTATCGACTCGCCGAATACCTCGAAGAGCTCCTTCCCTCGACCCGTTTTTGCCGTGGCCCACGGCCAGATGCCCTCGCGTCAGCTCGAGAAGATCATGCTCGACTTTCTGGAACGGAAGTACGACTGTCTCGTCAGTACTATGATCATCGAGTCCGGCATCGACATACCCTCGGTCAATACGATTCTCGTCAACCGGGCTGACATGCTGGGGTTGGGCCAGCTCTATCAAATTCGCGGTCGAGTGGGGCGCTCCAAGGAAAGGGCCTATGCCTATCTGCTGGTGCCCAAGGGCAAGCGCCTGACGCGTAAAGTCCCGCCGGCGGCTTCAGGCCATCGAGGAGTTCGCCGACCTGGGCTCCGGGTTCAACATCGCCATGCGCGATATGGAAATCCGTGGCGCCGGCAACATCATCGGCGCCCAGCAACACGGCCATATCACGGCGGTGGGATTCGATCTCTACTGCCGGCTCCTCGACGAAGCGGTTCGGGAATTGAAAGGAGAAAAGGTCGAGCACGTCGTCGAACCGGAGATGAAGATCGCCGTCACCGCCTACATCCCCGACGACTATGTCCCCGACACCGACTTGAAGATGGAGTTCTACCAGCGGCTTGCCGAGGCGCACCGTCTCGTCGAGCTGCTCGGCGTGCAGGAGGAGCTCGAGGATCGCTTCGGCCGTATGCCGTATCAGACGAAATCCCTCTTGGCGCTGATGGAGATCAAGATCATGGCGCGCCAGCTCGGTCTGGCGGCGGTGCAATTGGAGAAGTCTCGCTTCCGCATGATCTTTCCCGAGGAGGTTCAACCGGCACCGGCCGATATTCAGCGGCTGGTGGAGAAGAGCTCGGCCCAGCTCGAGTTCAAGGTGGCCGACGCGCTCGTCGTCGAGGCCTTCATCCGCGCCACCGACGAGCAGGAGCGCCTCGAGAAGGCCAGGAACATCATGCGGGAAGTCGTCTGAAATGAGATTCCCTCTTGCTCTCTTTGCTGGGCTGTTGATCTGGGGCTGTGTTTCCGAGACGCGGCAGGTTCCCATCGTGGCGC
>CBDBIJ010000037.1:0-50561 GCA_965205655.1 Candidatus Latescibacterota bacterium | reverse complement strand
ACCGCAACCGTGTCAGGGGGTGGGAACGGCAAGAGGTGGCAGATTTCCTCGGCTTGGAGAGATGGACACCCGAAGGCGTGCGCGAGGAACTGGGACTGGAAACAGAGGCAGACATTCCCCGTCGCTGGGATCCGGTCTTCGTCGACAAGTTCCGCTACTACTTCGGCCTCGGATTCAATGTGCCCAGAATATGATGGGCACTCCTCGACCGTAGAAAGGGTAACGTGTCTCGAATCGATCTGCGCAAGTTGGCCCTGCGGCTCAAAGTCGTCGAGATGATCAAGCTGTACACCAGGCGCCGCGAAATGGAAGAGGCGCCTCGGTACTGGCGACGCCTCATCCTCCCCAACTAGTGCGTCTCACCCTGAGCCTGCTGGCGGCGCTGCTAATAGCCTGCGCGGAGCCCGACCCCCCCCGGTCGCCGGACTCCGCGGCATCAGACCCAGTGGCTCTGGCTCTGGCAGCCGGGACACGAGTCGATACCGTCGGTGTCTTCAACCTCGCCGAGGGTGATACCCTCAACCTCGACCGCAATCTCACCATTATCGAAACGACGCGCGTGCTTCCGCCATCAGCGGACGGCGGCGAGGTGTTTGCCTGGGAGTTTTACGCCGCAGCGCTGCGACCTGTGAAGCTGCTCATTTTTCGCTGGAGCGACGGCAAGAGCAAGCTGGAGCTCGTCGGGGAGGGTCGGGATGGTGGTGCCGCGGCAGCTGGGACTCAATCGAATGGCCCTGCCCGAGCCGATCCCGGTGGGATTTCGATATATGATGGGGATCTACCAGCCAGAGGAAGGCGCCCGTCCCTTTCAAGAAGATCCGCAACTGGAAGACGCTCATCAGGCCCCGGTCTTTCGAGCGGCCATTCACAGAGCGAGACGCGTTCGTCACCTATGGCTGGCGCTACTCCTACAGGGTATTCTGGCGTCAGAAACTCGACTCTTAAAGTCGAGCTTCGTCGATTTTTAGAATCGACGTTTTGTCGTTTCCGGCGAAACGACGTCGCGATTCACGGGCTTTCTGGCGAAACGACCCCGCTATTCACGGCCTTTCTCCGAAGCGTCTCTGACTGACCCGCCACTTTCATCTGTTTGCCCACTCCGGATGCGCAGGAAGGTGCGTGCGTAGTCTATGCTCGAGAGGACGAGCAGTGCGGTGGTAGCGATGACGAGTGTCCCCGTGACAGGAGAAGGTGCGGCGAAAACGTAGGCGACGATGGTGAGCACCATGCAGAAGGTGGCGTACTTGCCGAGGCGACTAGCGGCGGGCACGAAGTCGCGAGCCTTGAACAGGTAGACGCCGACCGCGACGATAGCCCCGTCTCTAAGCAACTGCATGAGCAGCAGCCACGGAGGGAAGTCGCGCCAGAGCACGAGGGCGATAGCGAGCCCGGCGACAAAGAGCTTGTCGGCCACCGGATCGAGGATGCACCCCAGGCGGGACACCTGATTCAGTCGGCGCGCGACGAACCCGTCGAGCAGGTCTGTCGTCGCGGCGCCGACGAGCAGGGCGATCGAGGTCCAGGACGGGGAGTCGCTGTCCCGGTGGAGACTCAGGAGTACGAAGGGGACGAGGCCGACCCTCAGAACACTCAGCGAGTTCGCCAGCATGGAACCCCTCTACCTCAGCATCTCCTCGGCGTGCTGTCTGGCAGTATCAGAGACGGTGTCGCCGGCCAAAAGGGCGGCGATTTCGTCGGCGCGGCCAGCCTCGTCGAGCAGCTCCACCTCCGTTACCGTGCGTCCGTCGCGAACGCGCTTGTGAACGGCGAAGTGCCGGTCAGCCAGGCTGGCGATCTGTGGCAGGTGGGTGATGACGACGACCTGATGAGACTCGGCCAGGCGTTGAAGCCTGCGGCCGACGGCGGCGGCGATGCGACCCGAAATGCCGGCATCGATCTCGTCGAAGACGAGCGTCGACACGAGGTCCCGGTGGGCGATGATTTCTTTGAGCACGAGCATGATGCGAGAGATTTCCCCGCCCGAAGCGATGCGCGCGAGTGGTCGCGGCTCCTCTCCGGCGTTGGCGGACACGGAGAGCTCGACTTTCTCGAGGCCGTTCTCATCCGCCGCGAACCGGCGGCCGTCCTCTTCGATCAGCCCGTCCGGTATTTCGCGCCGCTGCAATCCAACCGAGAACGCCGCATGCGCCATCCCCAGTGAGCGCAGCCCTTCCTCCACCGCGCGCGCCAGCTTGCCACAAGCGTCCCGCCGCCGGCGAGACAAGTCCACGCAGCATCGACTGAACTCTTCGAGACAGCGATCCCGCCCATTCTCTACCCCGTCGATCTCCTGTTCCAGTTGCCTGCTTCGGCTTTCGCCGTCCTCGAGCTGATCGGCCAGGGCGATCACATCGGCGAGCGTGTCGCCGTACTTGCGCCGCAGCGTCCGCAGCGAGTGGAGCCTGTCCCGAGTCTGTTCGAGCCTGTGCGGGTCGGCCTGCAGGCGGTGCCCATATTCCGAGAGTTGCCCGGCAATATCACCAACGCCGGCTATGAGCTCGTCCAGGCTCTGCGCCTGAGTCTGCAGGGCCGGATCGGTTTCCGAAAGCTGACTGAGTGAACGCCTGGCTTTGCCGAGCTGGTCGACGATGGAATCCTCATCCTCGTAGAGGACGTGGCGCAGCTGTGCAGTCGTCTCGACGAGGGATTCCTGGTTCTCGAGAACGCGAACCTCCTGCTCGAGGGCTTCCTCCTCGTCCGGTTCGGGGGCGATTCGACGAATCTCGTCGAGCTGAAAGCGGCGCAATTCAGACTCTTTGTGGAGGTCGTGGCGCTCCGCCACGAGCCGCTGCAGCGACCGGTCACTCTCGACGAAGTCTCGGTAGCCGCGGGCAACCTTGCCGGCGAGATCGGTCAGCCGCCCGGTCTCGTCGAGGAAGCGTCGGTGGTTCTCGACATCGAGGAGGGTTTGATGTTCGTGCTGCCCGTGTAAATCGACGAGCAGGCGACCGAGGCGGTGAAGATTCTTGAAGGGCAGCGCCGCGCCGTTGACGAAGGACCTCGAACGCCCGTGGGCGCGGATCTCCCGGCGCAGGATCAGCTGACCGTCCTCGAAGAGGGAACCGCCGCCGTCTTCCCCTGCATCGTCGACGTCGGTCTCAAACAGCCCCTCGACGATGCACTTCTCGGCTCCGCTGCGGACCAGATCGGCCGAGGCGGGGGCCCCGAGAATGGCGTTGAGGGCACCCATGAGAATGGATTTGCCGGCACCGGTTTCCCCGGTGATGACGTTGAGACCCGGACCGAACTCAATTTCGGCCCGCTCGATGAGAGCGAAGCTCTCGATGTAAAGGCGGGATAGCACGGTTCGACGGCTTCAGTTCACCAACTCACTCATCCACATCATCGCCGTCTTCGACGTCAAAAAAGTCGAGCTCGAGATCTCCGTCCTTCTCGGTGAGCAGCTGAACTTTCTTGCGCGTCTGATCGAGCAGGCGCGTGCACGCCCGGGAGGCGGCGATGCCCTGTTCGAAGATCTCGAGGGACTCGGCCAACGTCAGCTCACCAGACTCGAGCTGTCCCACGCTGTCCTCGAGCAGCGCCATTGCCTCCTCGAAGGTTGGGGGCTCACTATCGGGTTGTTTTTTTTTGTCTTGTTTCGTCATCCCTCAATGTCCGCTCGATCGTCTACCTCCTCCACTCGACATACCGCACCGCCCTCACGAAAGCGCAGAGCGACGCGCTCGCCCGGCGACAGGTCCCGACTCGTGCGCACAGGCCGCCCGTCCCTTTCTGTCGTGCAGAAAGCGAATCCCCGGGCGAGGCCGGCAAGCGGATTGAGCGCCTCCAAACGCACGGCGGCATCGCGAAAGCTCTGCGCCTTGGATACGGCGCGGCGCCCGAAAGCCGACACGAGCACCTGCCGAGTTTCGTCAAGGTACTGGCTCGACTGTGCGAAATGATGGCGAAGCCGATCCACCAGTCGCTGCGGATCGATGGTTCGCAGGTGCTGCTGAAAGTGATCGAGTCGGTTGTGGACCGCAGCCAGAAGCCGTCGCCGGCGTTCCGCCACCCTTTCGAGCGCGACACCGCACTCCTGGGTAACCATCTCGGCGGCTGCTGATGGGGTAGGAGCGCGGCAGTCGGCGACATAGTCGGCGATGGTGAAATCGATTTCGTGACCGACCGCCGAAACGACGGGCACCTCGGAGGCGAAAATGGCGCGCGCCACCGCCTCTTCGTTGAAAGGCCACAGATCCTCGGGAGATCCGCCACCGCGGCCGACGACCAATATATCCGCGCCACCGAACCGGTTCAAGTCGCCGATGGCGCGGGCGATTTCCTCCGCCGCCCCGAACCCCTGCACCCGCGCCGGTCGCAGCACGATCTGAGTACCGGGCGAGCGTCGGGACACGACGTTGATGATATCGCGAACCGCGGCACCGGTGCGAGAGGTGACGACGCCGACGGTGCGGGGGTAGGCGGGCAGCGGCCGTTTGCGCTCCTGGCTGAAGAGGCCTTCCCGCTCGAGTTTGGCGCGAAGCTCCTGAAATGCCAGTGCCATTTCGCCGACGCCCGCGGGGCGCAGGCGCTGAGCGTAGAGTTGATAGCGCCCGCCGCGCTCGTAGACCGACACGGAACCGTAAACGAGGATTTTCGTGCCCGGTGCCGGAGTGAAGGTGAGCTGGCTGGCGTAGTACCTGAACATGACGCAGCTGAGCTGACTCTCTTCGTCGGTGAGTGTCAGGTAGCAGTGTCCGGAGGCCGGCATCGTGCACTCGGAGACTTCTCCGACCACCCAGCACACGGGCAGCGCCATCTCCAGCACGTCCTTTACCTGGGCGGTGATTTCGGAGACAGTGAGGGCGAGGGAGTCGTCCGATTCAGAAGAGAAGAGGTCGAAAGTGGTCACGAGTCGGTGTCATCGGCCGCCTCCTCGCCATCTGCGCTGGCGAGAAGGTGCAGTCGCTCGATCGAGGTGGCCCGGCCCGTGGCCTCATCGACATCGACGATGACGCCACAAAGCACGGCGGCGCCGTCGGCGGGTTTGAATCGGATCGGCACCGATTGCAGAAAGCGCTCGACGGCAATCTCGGGGCGAACGCCGATGACGGAATCCCGCGGACCAGTCATGCCGGCGTCGGTGAGATAGGCGGTGCCCTTCGGCAGGATGCGCTCGTCGGCGGTCTGCACATGGGTGTGGGTGCCGACGACGGCAGAGGCGATGCCATCGAGATGCCAGCCTAGAGCAATCTTTTCAGCCGTGGCTTCGGCGTGGAAATCGACGAACACGACGGGGGTCTCCTGCTTGAGCCGCTCGGCTTCCCGGCGGCCCGAGCGAAAGGGGCAGTCGATGCTGGGCATATAGGTGCGGCCCTGCAGATTGAGGACGGCCACGGGAATACCGTTTCGCGATTCCACGAGGGCGGATCCCGAGCCAGTCGTACCCGGCGGATAGTTGAAGGGCCGCAGGATGCGATCCGAGCTTTTCAACAGGGGGAACAGTTCCTGGCGATTCCAGATGTGATTGCCGGAGGTGATGACGTCGGCGCCGTAGCTGTGAATCTTGCCGGCCAGGTTGCGGGTCAGGCCAAAGCCGCCGGCGGCATTCTCACCGTTGGCGATGCAAAAATGGATCTCGCGCTCCTGAATGAGCTTAGGAATGAACTCGGCCGCCGCCCGCCGCCCCGGCTTGGCGAAGATGTCGGCCACAAAGAGGATTCGCAGCACAGGACCTGGAGCCCGCTAGCGAGCGTAGTTGATGGCGCGGACTTCGCGAATCACGCAGACCTTGATCTGTCCGGCCTGTCCGAGCTCCTCTTCGAGCGACTCGGTAATCTCGTCGGCCAGCTGATCGGCATAGTCATCGTCGACACTGGTGCTGTCGACGAGAACGCGAACCTCCCTGCCGTGCTGGAGCGCGTATGCCCCATCGACTCCCGGGTGAACGGAAGCGATTTCCTCGATCTGCTTGAGACGTCTGATGTACTCCTCGACCTTTTCCTTGCGAGCTCCCGGACGCCCTGCGGAGATGGCGTCGGCCGCCTGCACGAGGATGGCGATGGCCGGCCTGGTGGGAATCTCCTTGTCGTGCGTCTCGATAACCTCCACGACTTCCTCGCTCTCGCCACACTTTCTGGCAAGAGCGGCACCGGACTGCGCCGGGTTGCTACCGAGCTCGTGATCGAGTCCCTTGGAAAGGTCGTGGAGCAGCCCCGCCCGGCGGGCGAGCCCCGCGTCCATTTCGAGCTCCTCCGCCATCATGCCGGCAAGTAGCCCGACCTCTTTGCTGTGTGAGAGCAAGTTCTGCCCGTAGCTCGTGCGGAAGCGGAGCTGCCCCAGTAGCTCGAGCAGGGGACCGGCCAAGTCGTGAATCCCCAGATCGAAAGCTGCTTTCGATCCGGATTCCCGAATGAGCTCTTCGACGTCCTCGTGGGACTTTTCGTACACCTCCTCGATCCTGCCGGGATGAATCCGGCCGTCGACGATGAGCCTTTCGAGGGTGTTCTTGGCGACTTCCCGTCGGAGCGGATCGAAGCTCGATAGCATCACCATTCCCGGCGTGTCGTCGACGATGACCTCCACTCCGGTAATCATGTCGAATGAGCGGATATTGCGACCATCGCGGCCGATAATGCGGCCCTTCATTTCGTCAGTGGGCAGGCCGACAACGGACACGGTGCTCTCGGGCGTCAGCTCGCCAGCGAAGCGTTGGATCGAGCGAGCGATGATCTCCTTGGCTTCGCGGTTGGCGTTGGCGATGGCGTTGTCGTTGATCTCCCTGACCTTTCGGGCGGCGGCTCTCAGAGCCTTCTGCTCCTGCTGCCGAACGAGCATACCGACGGCATCGGAGCGGCTCATGCCGGCCAGCTCTTCAAGCCGCTGGCGCTGGAGCGTTTCAAGCTCCGCTACCCTGGCCTCCTCGCTGACAACGCTCTCCTCACGGGCCGAGAGCTCCTCCTCCGTCTTGATGAGGGTTCGCTCCTTGCTCTCGAGGACGTCGACCTTGCGGTCCAGCTGCTGCTCCCGCGCCAGCAGCTTGGACTCCAACTCGCGCAGCGATCTCCTGGAGCTCTCGATCTCGCGCTCCAGCGGTTCGCGTTCGCGGCGCCACTCGTCACGCGCCTCCAGGGCAGCTGTGCGCTTGAGGGCTTCCGCCTCAGAGCGAGCCTCGGAAACGATACCCTCGGCAACCTGCCGGGCGTCCTCCAACTTGCCGCCACGAACCCGGGCGGACACGAACCAGCCCGCGACGAAGCCCCCGACCAGAAAGGCGCCGGTGATGGCGATCCAAACGATTAACGACATGGACTTACCTCATGCCCCATCGGCGGACTCGGCAACGTCCGAACGCTCGTCGACCGACCGCCTTTCCGGAACTGCTTCCACCCCCTGAAACAGCTCCCCGAGTGTCGTCGTGAGTCGCGCCGTGCGCCGGGTGAGCTCCCCTGCGGAGGTGTCGTATTCGGCTCGCAACCTCAGCAGCTCGTCGACCAGCGACATGGCGGCGAGCACGGTGGGTGAAGTGGTGAGCGAAGCTGCTGAAGCTCGCTGACCTGAGAGATCTTCTCTTTCACCAGGTTGGCGACATCGCGGATGTCGTCCTCTTCCGCCCTACACTCGGCGGCGAAGACGTATTTCTTGCCGTGGATTTCAACGGCGAATCCATCGGTCGAACTCTCCATGATCTCAGTCCTCAACGAGCTCCTACAGGGGAGCCTCTTCCAGGCGGGAGAGTACGCGCTCCACTCGCTGCTTGACCTCTTCCCTGCCCTCGATCGCCCTTTCGTACTCCCGTTCGAGGTTCGACAGTCTCTGCGCAAGCGTCTGGAATTCGACGCGCTGCGCTTCCAATCCATCGATGCGACTCCGAAGCGAGGCATTCTCCCGGCGCAGGTCATCCAGCACCTCCAGAAGCCGGTTCACCTCCTCCTCGAGCCGCTCGAAGTTGCCATCGACGCCCACGGCTTCATCCCTCGCGAAGCTTCGCGCCGAAGGCCGAGCTCAGGCGCGAGAGTACCTGTTGCATGATTTCGTCCGCACGCCGGTCCTCGAGAGTCGCTTGCGAGGAGCGCAGGCGGATGGAGAAAGCAAGGCTCTTGCGATCTGCAGCTATGGCGTCGCCGCGGTACACGTCAAAGAGATCGATAGCCTCGATGAGTTCCGGCTCGACCGCCCGAATGGTGTCGACTACCTCGGCCGCCGGAACGCCATGACCGACGATGACGGCGAGATCGCGCTCGATGGGGGGAAACTTGGGCAGAGGCTTGAAGCCGACATCTCCTCCCCACGCCCGGGCGAGAGCAGCAAATTCAAGCTCAAAGATATAAACCGAGTTGGGCAGATCAAATGATTCAACCAGATCCGGAGCGACCTCTCCCCCCGTACCCGAGCAGGTGCTCGTCGGCCAGAATCGACGAGCACAGCCCCGGGCGAAAACTGGGGGCGTCGTCGGCAACAAACCGCGGCTGCAGATCCTCGAGAAACACTTCCAACACCCCCTTCAGATCGAGATAGTCGACGCGCTGCTTCTCGGCCCTCCAGGTCGAGGCGCTGCGAAATCCGGACCAGAGCCCGGCGATGGAGAGGCCCTCTGCCACTTCCCCGTTTTCGCGGAGCGAGAATTGCCTGCCCACTTCGAAGATGGAGACGGTATCCGCTCTCCGGTTGAAGTTTCGCCTCGCTACGTCGAGCAGCCCGGGGATGAGAGACCGGCGCAGAGCCGATTGATTTTCGTTCGGGGGATTGGCCAGCTCCACGAGGCGGTCGCTGCCATTTTCGTTGCCGAGCCAGTCACGCTGAACGATGCTGTTCGTCACCACTTCGTCAAAGCCCAGGCCGACGAGTCGCTGCTTTACCGCGCGATGCAGGTCGTCGTCGCCGCCGGGTTGCACGAGCGGGCCGCGGAGGCCGCAGCTCCCCTCCACTTTGTCGTAGCCGTACACGCGGCCAACCTCTTCGACGAGATCGGCCTCACGCTGCAGATCCGGGCGGAAGCTGGGCGCTGAAAACACGGCTGACGCCGTGTTTTTTGGCGATGCTGAAGACCCCGCTGGCGCGGGGTCTTTCGACGATGCTTGCGCATCGTCTGGCGAGGTGGCCTCGCCACTCTCGATGAGCTCGCATCCTAGGGAGATGAGGATTCGGTGGCATTCGGCAGCTTCGATTTGGATGCCCAGCAGGGACTGTAGTCGTGAGACTCGCAGGGGGATCGTGGTGCGCTGAAGGGGGTTGGGTAGGCGTCGAGGCGTCCGGGGGCTACTTCGCCGCCGGCTATCTCGGCGATCAGGCTGGCGGCCCGGTCGCTGGCCACCGGAGGCATGTCCCAGTCGGCGCCGCGCTCAAAGCGCACGGATGCCTCCGTGTGAAGGCCGAGCCTGGCCGCATTGGCCCTCACGAGCGCCGGGGCGAAGAAAGCCGATTCGAGCAGTATATCGGTGGTCTCATTTGTCACCTCCGAATCGGCCCCGCCCATGATGCCGGCGAGCGCCACTGGTCGGCGGCCGTCGGCGATGACGAGGATATCGTCATCGAGTTCGCGCTCGGTACCGTCCAGCGTCCGCAGGCTTTCGCCCTTCCGCGCCCGACGCACGACAATGCGTCCCTCCTGAAGGCGAGCGAAGTCAAAGGCGTGGAGTGGCTGGCCCAACTCCATCATGACGTAGTTGGTGGCATCCACGATGTTGTTGATGGGGCGCAGACCGACGGCGAGGAGGCGGTTGCTCAGCCAGGCAGGGGATGGCCCGACGCGAACGCCTCGGATGAGACGGCCGACGTAGCGCGGACACCCGTTCGCGTCGTCGATATCGATGGCGGCCGCCAAGCCTGCCGGCTCTCCGGTCTCGTTGAGAGTATGCGGAGGTGGCCTCAGCTCGGCCCCGTTGAGGGCGCTCACCTCGCGGGCGATGCCCACGAGACTGAGACAGTCGGGTCGGTTCGGGGTGACCTCGAAGTCGAACACGACATCGGCCATTCCCGACTCCTGGGAGAAGGCGGCACCGACTCGATGGGTGTCGGGAAGGACGAGGATTCCGGAGCTGTCGTCGCCGAGTCCCAATTCGACCTCGGAACAGATCATTCCGGCTGACTCGACGCCGCGGATGGTGGTCTCGTCTATCTGCGTGCCGTCGGGGAGGCGATAGCCCGGCTCAATGACGGGCACCAGCTGCCCGGCGGTCACGTTCGGGGCGCCGCAGACTATCGTAGTAGCGGCATCGCGGCCAGTATCGACGCGGCAGACAGAGAGGCGATCTGCCCGGGGATGGGGACCGCACTCGAGCACCCGTCCCACGACCACGCCCTCGAACCTGGCTGCGAGATCTGTCGCGCCTTCGAGCTCGAGACCGGACATGGTGAGTCGATCCACCAGTTCACGCCAATCCCACTCGAACTCGACGTAGTCCCGAAGCCAGTTGCAGGTGATCTTCATCGGGCACCTAAAACTGCCGGGTGAAGCGGAGGTCGTTCTCGAGAAAGAGCCGGATGTCTCCGATGCCGTATCGAATCATGGCGATTCTCTCCAGCCCAAGGCCGAAGGCGAACCCAGTGTAGCGCTCAGCGTCGTAACCGACGGCCTCGAACACAGCGGGGTCAACCATGCCGGCTCCGCCGATTTCGATCCAGCCAGTGCCCTTGCAGATGTGACAGGCGCTCGCGGTCGCCGGCCTCATCGCGCCATCACACAGACTGCAGGAAAAATCGTACTCCACGCTCGGTTCCGTAAACGGGAAGAAGTGAGGTCGAAGTCGGGTGCGGGTCCCCTCGCCCAGCAGCCGCTGGCCCAGCAGGGTGAGGGTGCCCTTCAACTCTGCGAGCGAAACGGACTCGTCCACATAGAGCCCCTCGAGCTGGTGGAATACCATGTGATGGGTTGGATCGACGGTGTCGCGACGGTAGCATCGGCCCCTCGAGATGACGCGCACCGGAGGCTTCGCACGCTCCATGACCCTGACCTGAACCGTCGAGGTGTGAGTGCGCAGCAGGTTGCCGTTTGTCAGGTAGAATGTGTCGTGGAGGTCCCGGGCCGGGTGATCGGCCGGGGTGTTGAGGGCATCGAAATTGTGATATTCGTCCTCGACTTCGGGACCGTCGGCCACGACGAACCCCATGCCGCGCAGGATGTCGACGAGCTCGTCGGCGGTGCGGGTGAGGGGATGGAGCTTGCCGGCTCGGAGTCGGCGGCCGGGGAGGGTGACATCGAACTCGGCGCCGTCCTCAGCCGACCCCGAGAGGGCCTGCTGGCCATCGTCCAGGGCGGCTTCGAGGGCCTTATTCAGTTGCCCGGCCGCCTTGCCGACGGCGGGCCGCTGGTCGGCGGGCAAATCGCCGATGGCGCCGAGGATCTGGCACAACCGGCTGCGACGGCCGGTGTAGAGCACCCGCAGCTCCTCGAGGAGCTTGGGATCATCGGCCGCCTCGATGGCGGCGACGGCCTCACGGCCAAGGGTCTCGATTTCGTCTAGCATAGCGGCGGGAATGCCCATGACTGACGGAAAGCGAGCGACGGCGACAGGCTGAAAAGCGCCGGCCAGTTCGACAGCTGCTGGATTATGGGGAGGTGTGAGGCTGAGTGGTGGTCGACTCGAGCCTCTCCAAGGCCCGAGTTGGCCATTTAGAGATGCGCCTTTGCCTGATTCGCGATGGCCGTAAAAGCGGCCTCGTCGCGCACAGCCAGGTCGGCCAGAATCTTCCGGTTGACGGCGATTTCAGCCCTCGTCAGTCCGCAGATGAGCTGACTGTATGAGAGACCGTTGAGACGGGCTGCAGCGTTGATGCGGGTGATCCAGAGCTTGCGGAACTCCCGTTTTCTCACGCGACGGTCGCGATAGGCGTACTGCTGAGCCCGGTCGACAGCCTCCCGAGCCGTGCGGAACAGGCGGGATCGAGCCCCGAAGTACCCCTTCGCCAGCTTGAGTACTTTCTTCCTCCGGCGCCTCGAGGCAACGCTGTTTCTCGCCCTCGCCATGCGACTAGGCCGTCCCGAGGGCGCGCCTGACCTTGTCCTCGTCAGCGCTCGACACGGCCACATTCTTGCGCAGCGCCCGACAGCGTTTGGCCGACCTCTTGCCGAGGTAGTGGGTGCCGTAGGCCTTCTGCCGCTTGAGACCCTTGCGGCCGCGCCTCTTTATGCGCTTGGCAGTGGACTTGTGTGTCTTGATTTTAGGCATCTATGACAGTCAACTGACCTCGCCGTCGCAACGGCCGATTCCGGAGTTGAATCCAGCAGCAATTTTTGACAGAAGTTAAAATATATCTGGGGGTTAGGACGATGTCAAACAGCCGTGGGCGACTGCCCATGGGCTTCGAGCAGCTCGCGAACTCCGGGCCGCACGAAAACACCGTGGAGTGGTAGATCGGCCAGTTCCCGGACCAGCAGCTGCACCCGCGCGGGCACGGACAGAGTGCGATCGAGGAAGAGGTAAACCCGTCCGCCCAGGCGGCACAGCCCGCCACTGCTTTCCCCTTGCAGGTCCTCGAAGCGCAGATCGACGGACAACTCTGCCGCCAGAGCTTCCAGCTCCTGCAGGATGATCGCGTCTTCCATCGGCATACCCAAAGATAAGCAGTGCCGTCGAGGCACGGCACTCGAAATCGCCGTCGACCCGTCTTGGACGCCGGTGCAAGTTTCGATAATATACGATGCCGCGCACGCATCGCGTGCGGCAGGGGGGGCCGTCACGGCCGCAGTCGAGCAAGAGAAAGTGGTGCGGATGAGCTCGATCGAAGATGATGGGGCGCCCTGGATACTGGTCACGAACGACGACGGTCCCGATTCGCCAGCCCTGGTGCCGTTGCTGCGCTGTCTGTCAAGCGGCTGCGCCGTGCGGGCCGTGGTGCCCGCGAGTGAGTGCAGCTGGACCGCAAAGCGCATGACGAGGTTTGGCGAGGTCCGCCTCGAAGAGGCAGGGCTCGACGGGTTCGCCGCGTGGACACTGACGGGTTCGCCGGCCGACTGCGCCAACCTCGGGATCCACAATCTCCAGTCGACCAAACCTCGCCTCGTCGTCTCCGGAATCAACATCGGAGCCAACGCCGGTCTCTCGTTCATGTTGAGTTCGGGAACCGTGGGAGCGGCAATCGAGGGGGTGTTGAGCGGCGTGGCGGCAGCCGCGTTCTCGGCGCAGCTGCACAAACAGGATTACGACCGCTGGCGCGAACAGCGAAACCTGGATTCGCTGGCGCAACTGTGGGAATCGGCAGCCGTGGTCACCGCCGAGATCGTCGCTGAGATCCTCGATCGCGGTCTCCCCGAGGGAGCATCCCTTGTCAGCGTCAACATGCCTCCAGAGACTTCCCCTTCGACACCGCGCCAGTTCACGGAGATCACGAAGACCGAATACGGCCGCTTTTTCCGCCGCACCGGGTCAGGACGTTTCGTGCACGAGTTTTCCGGGCTCGAAATTCGGGAGCCAAACAGCTGCGGAGACGTCGAAGTACTTGAACGGGGAGTCGTAGCGATCACGCCGATTCGATTCGGGCTCGAGGCCGAGCCCACGGACGTGGATCGGCACCGCTTCGAACGCGGCTGATGGAACCGAGATGAATCGGACCTCGCTTCACACCTTCCTCATTGTCTGGCTCGCCATCGTCTCGGTCGCCGCCGCACTCGCGGCGTCGAGTCCCGCATGGGCGGCGGCCACGGCCGAGCAGGATTCCGTCGAGTCCCAAGCGTCCGCTTCCGCAGTGTCCGAGGCGGGCGAGCGTGGGGGGGATGGGGGTGCCGAAGGCGAGCCGGAGCCAGGCGAGAAGAGACGCGGTCGCGGCCTCGTATCGATAGCGAACCCGGTCGCCGCCATCGGAAGTACGGCGCGCTGGGTCTCAAAGCGCCGGCAGTTCACCCTGAACGGCATTCCGTACGGGTTCACGGGGCTGCCGATTGTCTTCTTCAGTCCCAACACGGGGTGGAACTACGGTCTCAAAGCACACTGGGCTGACTATCAGCGGGCCCCTTACCGATACAAGATGACGGTCTACTGGGTGCGATCGTCGGAAGGCAGGGCCAGCTCCGCCCTGCGGCTCAAAGTGCCGAATATCTCCGGGACCGGGTTCGGGGTGCGACTGATGGGGAGCATCAGGAAGGACATCCGGGCGCGCTACTACGGGCTCTCGAACAACAGCGAGCGAGACCAGGAGCTGATCGATGCCGACGAAAACTACTACCACTACGTCCTGAAACTGCCGCGATTTCTCTTCAGTCTGTTGAGGCACATACACGGCCCGGTCTCGATGTCGGCCGGTTTCGGGCTCGAGAGCACGGACGTCGACGCCCGCGGCGCCCGATCGTTTTTCGAGGAGCAGCCCCCGGCCTACACGGCGGTGGACGGCACCACGGGGTTCATCAGCCTCACGCTCCAGTACGACACCCGTGATGATCCCACGATTCCAAAGTCGGGAACGTTCCACGAATGGTCCTACGAGACCTCGCGCAACTCACTGCTCGGGCTCTTCTTCGAGGAGATCGACTTCAGGCGCTACACCTTCACCGACGCGCATTACTATCCCTATACAGAACGGCTGAATCTCGCCCATCGCACCGTCGTCGAGGCGCTCAAGGGGCTCTCCGTGCCGTTGTACGCATATGGCGAGATCGGCGGCAGCAGGAGGATAAAGGGTCTGGGAGGCAGCGACTCGCTGCGAGGATTCGACAGCCAACGGTTCACTGACAACATCCGCATGTTCACGAACACGGAAGTCCGCTACCGGCTCGATCACATGCGCGCCTTCCGCCAGGACCTCGAGTGGCATGGCGCCCTGTTCCTGGACGCCGGCCAGGTGGCGCCCGGTTTCGCACAATTAAGCGCCGGCGAAGTCCACTGGACCGGCGGTGTCGGGCTGCGGCTCTACTGGAATGCGGACTTCGTGATCAGGATGGATGTCGGGTTTTCGTCAGAGCAGATGTCCAGCGGCGTCAAATACCATAATATCTTCTGAGGGCCCGCAGCATGCGGAACCCGATAAAGGCCGTGGCGAGACCGACTGCCAGATCTTTGGGCAGCGGCAGGAGCAGGATGCGGCTCAAAGTCTCAGCCGGCAGCGGTTCCCCCAGGACTCGGGTAAAAATGAACAGGAAGTAGGGAACGCCCGCCGCGTACACCGCGACGAGGCCGGCGTATACCGCCAGCAAGCACCCCAGATACGACGAGGAGCGTCTGGCGAGGCAGCCCGTCACCCACGCACCGGGAACGAACCCCAGCAAAAATCCGAAGGTGGGCTCGAGCACGTACTGTGGCCCCCCACCTTTGGCAAAAACCGGGGCGCCGACCAGCCCTGCGGCAAGGTAGACGCACTGGCTTGTGGCGCCGCGCCAGGGCCCCAACCAGATGCCGGCCAAACCGACGAAGGTCATCTGCAGCGTGATCGGGATATGCGGGAGCGGTATTCTCAACTGCGCGCCGACAGCCGTGAGGGCGGCCATGAGCCCGATCTGGACCATGGCGTGCTGCGGTGAAGGCGGGAGGTTTTCTTCGGCAGCCGTTTTCAACTGCGCCGGTAGCAGTCTACGACCAAGCGGCCACCGGTGTCGCAATCGGCGGCAATTGGCCGCCAGTTCCAACGGCGGGCGCGAGCAGGGCGATAAGGCGCGCGATCGTGGAGGCCAGCTCGCCGCGGGCGACGACCCGGTCGACGAAGCCGTGCTGGAGGACGTTTTCGGCGATCTGGAAGTCTTCGGGTAGCTCCTCGGCGCCGAGGAATTGCTTGATGACCGACTGGCCCGCAAAGCCGATGCGGGCACCGGGCTCCGCCAGAATAACATCCCCGAGCATGGCGAAACTGGCGGTGACGCCGCCGTAGGTCGGGTCCGTCAACACGGAAATGTAGAGGAGGCCGGCGTCGGAGAGTCTCTTGATGCGGGCACTGATCTTCGCCATCTGCATGAGCGAATAGGTACCCTCCTGCATGCGGGCGCCGCCCGACTGAGAGACGATGACGAGGGTCCGTCTGTCGTGCAGGGCGCGGTCGACGAGTCGCGAGATTTTGTGACCCGTGGCGCCGCCCATGCTGCCGAGAATGAAGCGCGTGTCCATGACTCCCAGGGCGACGGGCTGGCCGCCCATGCGGCACACGCCGGTGTGAATCGCCTCGTTCAGACGGCTCGCCTTCCTGGCGTCCTTGATGCGGTCGGCATAGCGCCGGTGGTCTCTGAATTTGAGGGGGTCCGCGGCGGAAATGCCCGCGTCGATTTCCTCGAAGGTACCGTCGTCGGCCAGCAGGCCGACATACCTGCCGTGCGGGATAGGGAAGTGGTGGCTGCACTGGGGACAGATCCAGTGATTGCGCTCGAGGGCGTTGTGATAGGTCGCCTCACCGCATTGATCGCACTTGGACCAGATTCCCTCGGGGATGTCCCTCTTGATGCGGGTGAGGATCCCCGACTTCATCTTCTCGAACCAGTTCACGACTCCCTCCGTCTCACCAGCTCGAGTCGGCACCCCAGCGGCCTACACGACACCGCGACGCCAAAGCCCGGCGATGGTGACTCCAGCGGTGACGAGAATACCGATGGAGGCCAGAACCGTTGCTGACGTCCTGGCGGACGGCAGTCGGCGTCGCAGGGAGGAGGAAGCGGACTTTGAATCGACCGCCGTTCGAGCTGCCACGGCGGCTGCCGAGTCCTCAGCCGGCGCCCCCATCAGCCGCTCGGTGAGCTCGTCGGCGAAGGGGGAAGAGTCCGGAATGTGCGGCGGCGCGATAGCATCTTCGAGCAGCTCGGTGAGTCTGGCATAGCTGTCCAAACGCTCCCGCGCGGAGGCTTGGAAGGCGATGGACTCGCCGATGCGGTCCATATCCTCTGGTCCCAGCTCGCCATCGAGATAGGCCGACAGGTCGCGATCGGTGCGGCGCTTCCGCCACGGAAATCGGGGCATTCGTCTGCTCCTACAAAAGGTTGGACTGCACGAGCTTGTCGTACAGCTTCTTCCGCGCGGCGTAGATGCGCGAGCTCACGGTGCCGACGGGAACGTTCAGCACCCGGGCGATCTCCTCGTACGACAGCTCCTCGAAACTGTTGAGCAAGAGCGCCTCCCGCAGCGGCGCCGGCAGTTTCTCGAGGTGAGCGAGTACGAGACGCCGGGTCTCGGCGGCGATGCACTCGGTTTCAGGATCCGGCGATCGATCGGGGCCGTCCGGTTGACCCTCTTCGCCACCGGCGTGAAGGCCGAGGCGCTGCCAGGCGCTCCGGGAGCGGTCCCGGCGCCGGTTGAGGCTCAGCCGCATGACGATGCGGAGAATCCAGGTCTTCAGCGAGGCGTCGCCGCGGAACCGGGGCAGGGCGCGGAAAATCTTGACGAAAGCATCCTGGACGACCTCCTCCGCATCGGTGTGGTCTCCCAACACTTTGAAGGCCAGACTGTATGCCAGAGGGTGAAATTCCACCACGAGGGAGCGGAAAGCCTCGCCGCTGCCGCCCACGATTCGGCGTATGCGCTGCTCTTCGCCGGCAACGTGTAGTTTGAGCCGCTTTGCGTCCATTGCTCTATCAGACACCAAACCGAAACGTCCTCTTCGCCATTCGTAACCACCCAATCAACACTCTCGTTAAGATACGCATTGCGAGCAGCTCGGTGTGTTTACGCCTCCCAGACCGTGGCGATATATTCTGTGCCCTGTGAGGAACTTCGATTGAGACCGAAATCTCCGCCCTTGAAACCGAGACCGTTGACCCCCCTCTCCATCCTTTTCGTCTCGTCGGCGCTCAGTCTTCAGTCGAGCGGGCCGTCGCCGATGACGCCACCGCGGGAGCGCCACGGCGCCAACCACCTCGAATAGTGGGTGACGGGACGAGTGCGGACTCACTGCGCAAGTATCGATTTCTGGCGATCGAGGACGCCGACAAAGGCGCTCCCTTGCCCAGCAGGCCGCGCAGCGCCAGCTCGAAGTCGCCCTGAGACAAACCGTGCAGGTAAAGCTCTGGCAGCAGCTGACCTGTTTCTTGGGTGCGCCGGGCGAAACAGCGGCAGTACCGCACTCTCAAATCGCTCTTCCAGACCCCGCACCCGAGGGCGTTTCACCTCGATCGTGCCCGAGGTCAAGGACAGTCGCCGCCGCTTCCCGTACCCATTGCGGTAGCCGCCGGCTGCGTCCAACGGTGCCTGTCGCTCGTACCGTGACCGTCCCAGCGCCACTACTTTCTCGGGACGTGTCTGCTCAAACAGAAACGGCACAGAGTCGCAAAAGTGGCGTTCATGGAGTCGGCTTCGCTCGATTCGTCTCACGTAAACACGAATCTGGCACTGACCCAGATTTACCTCAATGAGGAGAAGGCGGACTCGGCCGGGCACTTCCTGCGCCACGCGGCGCAGCTCAAACCCGCGAGCGCGCGGGTGCGTCAGCTCAGGCGACGCCTTGCCGATCAGTACCGACGCCGTGGCGGAATCGGCCCCTCGATACCTCACTACACACGGCTGACCGAGTCCGCGACTGATCCTCGGGAAAAAGCAGAGCTCTACGATCTGCTCGCGGATCTGCAGCGACAGTCCGGTAACGTGCAAGCGGCACTAACATGGCGGCGAAGGTTGCTGGAGCTGCGCTCGTCATCGAAAGGTGACACGCTGGAGGAGTCCGCGGTCGCAGAGCACGTTGCGACACTGAGCGACATGGTAGAGCTGCTCGCGGAAGCCGGCGATGCAACGGCGGCTTACGGCGCCCTCAGAGAGCTGGCGAAGCTGGATCCGCGCAGTAGCTACGCCTACTTCCACCGCATGGTCGAACTGGCAACGGAAAAGAACGACCGGACAGCAGAGCTCGAGGGGCTGGAGGGGATGGCGCGGGCCCACCCGAACGACATGGAAACCGTGGCGACGCTGGCTAAATTTTACCTGTCGAACCGGGATCTGGATACGGCAGCAAAGTGGCTCGGGCACGGGCTCGCAGCCAGTCCGGACGACGCCCATCTCCACTTGTTGATGGGAGACCTGCTCGTCATGAAGGGCGAGGAAGAGGAGGCGTTGAGCTCCTTCGAGAAGGCGAGGGGCGACGCGCGCTGGCAGGATGTGGCGCAGCAGCGGATCTGGCAGATCCGACCCCCGGAAACGGCAGAGGAGAAGTTGAAACGGGAGTTCTTCGGCGGCACCGGAGAAGGCGACGGAGAATCAGACTAGAAGGACAGATCATTCCAAAGGAGCGAATGCATGGTAGACCTCTTTCAAGATGGTGGATGGGCGATGTACCCGTTGTTGTTCCTGCTGATAGCGGGGATTGCGATCACGATCGAGCGAGCCATCAGCCTGACGAAGGCGGCGATCGACGCGGAGGGGTTCTTCGGTGATCTGGAGGGCCGCCTCAAGAGCTCAGGGCCGGATCAGGCGGCTGAGCTGTGCGCCAGCACGCCGGGACCGGTAGCCACCGTCATCCACGCGGGGCTGCTGCGTCTGCATCGGGGCATCGACAATGTTGAGAAGGCGATCGAGAACGCCGGCGCGGTAGAGATGGCCTTCCTGGAGCGGAACATGGTGTGGCTGTCGACGATCGCGAACCTCGCTCCGATGATCGGCTTCCTCGGTACGGTGAGCGGTATGATCAACGCCTTTCAGGCGATCAAGATTGCCGGGGACGTGGAGCCTTCGATGGTCGCCGGCGGTATCTCCGAGGCCCTCATCACGACCGCCTCCGGACTCGTGGTGGGAATCGTCATCCAGTTTGCCCACAACTATTTCGCCTCTCAAATCGACCGTATCATCGCCGACATGCAGGAGCACACAGCGGGCTTCATCGACGTACTGGCTGAGATCGGTACGGGAGCGAAGGCCGACTAGGGGAAGACGAGAGCTGTGAAATTCCGCAGAGGTGGGCGCGTCTCGCCAGAGATCCCCACTGCCTCCATGGCCGACATCGCCTTTCTTCTGATCATCTTCTTCCTGGTGACGACGACGATGAACCAGGACAAGGGCCTGTCTCTGCACCTGCCAAAGGTCGGAGAGACGAAGCAGGTGAAGACGAAGAACATCCTCAACGTGTGGATCAATGACCAGGATCGGATCGCCTTTTTCGAATCCGAAAAACTGACGCCCGTCCCTCTCGAACAGTTGCGCGAACGGGTGGAGGGGCGACTCGCTGACAACGAGAAACTGATCGTGTCTCTCAAAGCTGAACGCGGCGCCAGCTACCGGATGTTCGTGGATGTCCTCGACGAGCTGAAGATCGCCGGCGCAAAGCGGATCTCCATCGCCGAACCGGAAAGGGGGGGATAATGCGGTTTTCGCGCCGCTCAAAGGTCGTGAGCGTGATCCCCACGGCGTCGATGGCGGATATCTCGTTCCTGTTGCTTGTCTTCTTCATGGTTTCCACCGTGTTCGTGCGTTACCGTGGTGTGCCGGTGCAGCTGCCGGACGCCGAGCAAATCGAAAAGCTGGAGATGCGGCGCCACGTGACCAGTATCTGGGTCGACCGCGAAGGGGCGATCAATATCGACGATCAAAGCCTGGCTATCGACCAGGTGGGACCGATCATCAACGCCAAATTGACGGCAAATCCGAGACTCATCATCTCCCTCAAGGCCGACGGACAGGCGGAGTTCGGCATCGTTTCCGACGTGCTTCAGGAGCTGCGCAAAGCCGAGGCCCTGCGGGTCAATTTCGCCACCGGGCGCGAGAAAGATCGCGAGGTCGACTGACGATGACCGGCACGCCAACGCTTCCAAGCCGTCCTGGCTTCATGGTTCGGGGCAAGAAGCCGGAGGCCAATCTGCGTCGCGACTACCGCAAGACATTGTGGGTTTCAAGCGCCGTCTCCGCGGGGCTGCACGCGGCGGTGTTCGTCCTCTTCCCCAGTTTTGACGTCAAGGCATACGACAAATCCCAGGCACCCGCCATTATCGAGCTGGAACAGATTCCCGAGACCCGCCAGGAAAGGAAACCGCCGCCGCCGATACGGCCCGTGGTGCCAATCGCCAGCGATAGTCCGGACGTGCCCGACGATGCCACAATCGAGATGACGGAGCTGGATCTCTACGATCTGCCGCCGCCGCCCGCCGCTGTCGACTTCGGCGAGGAGGTGGAGCTCGAGGAGGAGGACGAGATCGTCGAGATCTGGAAAGTGGAGAAGCAGCCCGTGCCGACCAAGAAGGTGAAGCCGGATTATCCCGATATCGCCCGCAAGGCGGGGATCGAGGACAACGTCACCGTGCTCGTTCTGGTCAACAGGCAGGGGAAAGTGGAAAATGTCGGAAGGATTTCGGGCAACGAGATCTTCCACGCTGCGGCCAGGGCCGCCGCCCTGCAGTGGGAATTCGAGCCGGCCATCCAGAACGACAAGCCGGTCAAGGTGTGGGTCAGCCTGCCGTTCAAATTCGAGTTCCGCTGATTCCGCGGTCGCACAGCGGCATTGATTGCCATATCCCCGTGTTTTTATTAATATGAAGGTATCTCTGTCGGTTCCACCCTCCCCTCATCCTGCGCCCTACCCCTCCTCCCTCACTTCCCGATCAGTCCTCTTTTGCGGGACGAGATTCAGGAGGAACACGAAGTCAATGCGGTGTCCTTATTGCGATCACCAGGATGATCGGGTCGTCGACTCGAGGTCCTGCAGGGACGGTCAGGCCATTCGCCGCCGGCGCGAGTGCATCAACTGCACTCAGCGTTTCACAACCTACGAGTACATCGAGCACGCACCGCTCACCATCATCAAACGGGACGGCAGCCGCGAACCGTTCGATCGCGGCAAGCTCTTGCAGAAGATCAGGCTCGCATGCTACAAGACGACTGTCTCTGCCGACCGCATCGAGGAGCTCGTGGACCAGGTCGAAGCCGAGCTCGGAAACATGGCGGAGAAAGAAATACCGGCAAAGCGAGTCGGCGAGCTCGTCATGGAGCGACTGCGCACTCTCAACGAAGTCGCCTACGTGCGATTCGCGTCGGTCTACCGCCAGTTTCGCGACCGCACCGACTTCGTGCGCGAGCTCGAACAGATGGCCCAATAAGAGCGGTCAACGGGCTCTCAAACCGCCGTTCATTCGCCAAAATATCCCTCAAACCGCGGCTCCAGAAAAACCCTTGACAAGGGCGAAGGGCGAAGTGTATATTCGGACCTGAGAGCACAAGATCTTGTATGTGGCGAGCTTCTAAAGCCAGAGATCCTGTGGTCACGGCAGGACTGTTTCGCCGCTCTCTCCCCACGTAACCTCCTTTAAATACTCGCTTTACCCGTGAGATGCCGGGGTCAGGTCTGAAAAATGGCCTCGGTGGGGGGCGTTTTGCGCGAATAAGGAAAGGCTCAATGTCATCAGATCAGTCGAAATCCAGTGCTCCTAACGCCTCCGGCACACCGGTCGGCGTCCATCGTCTCGAAGACCTACTCGCGCAGCTCGAGGGGAAGGGATATCGCAAGAACGGTCGCGAGGAACTGCTCAAAAAAGCGGCCGACGCCGAGACCTACTACGGTGACAACGACTTGGCCATCGACGTGCTGAGAAGCAAGTATCTGGCGCCGGGAGAGACCGGTCCCCTGCAGATGTGGGACCGCATCGCCAAGGCGATGGCCTCGGTCGAGGAAGATGAGGAGCACTGGTACGAACGCTTTTTCTCGCTGTTGCTGGATTTCAAATTCATCCCGGGCGGCAGGGTCATGCACGGCGCCGGCAGGGAGGAGGCGCGGCGCAAACCGACGCTCTCGAACTGCTACGTCATCCCCATAGAGGAAGACAGCCTCGACGGCATCTACCGATGCCTTCGCGAATCGGCGATGGTCTACCGCACCGGAGGCGGGGTGGGTACGGACCTGTCGATTCTGCGTCCGAAGGGAGCGCCGGTGAACGCCACGGTGGATCAATCGCCGGGGTGCACGGCGTTCATGAATCTGCTGAGCGAGAGCACGAACGCGGTGTCGCAGGCCGGCAGGCGCGGCGCCCTGATGCTGACCCTGCGGGTGGATCATCCCGATGTCGAGGATTTCATCAGCATCAAGAGTGACGCCAAGCGCATGAAGGTGCAGTACGCCAACGTCAGCGTACTCATCACCGACGAATTCATGGAGGCCGTTCTCGAGGACACGGACTTCGATCTGGGGTGGGACGGCAAGGTCTACCGCACGGTGCGGGCCCGGGAGCTGTGGAACAAGATTATCACCAGCGCCCACGCCAGCGCCGAGCCCGGCATCATCTTTTGGGACACGATGCGCGAGTACCACAATGTCGAGTACGCCAATCCGCTGACGAGCACGAACCCGTGCGGGGAGCAGCCGTTGGCCTCGTACACCGCCTGCAACCTGGGCAACCTCAATCTCGTCGCTTTCGTCGACGAGAGTGGGACGTTCGACTACGAAGACCTCGCCGAGAGCACCAAGGTGGCGTCCCGCTTTCTGGACGACGTCATCGATTACAACATGGACAACCACGCCTTTCCGAAGGTGGCGGAGGCGGTGGCGTCGGACCGGCGCGTCGGCCTCGGGATCACCGGGCTTGCCGACGCCCTCGTGCTGATGAATCTGCGCTACGACTCGGACGAGGCCCTCGACGTGGTCGAGAAGATCATGCAGACCATCTGCTACTTCTCATACGAGACCTCCATCGACCTGGCCCGGGAAAAGGGAGCATTTCCGCTCTACGACTGGGAGGGGGTCTCACAGAGCAAGTTCATCCAGAGTCTGCCCAAGGGAATCCAGGACAGGATCCGCAAGTACGGGCTGCGAAACAGCACCCTCATCACCGTGCCACCCGTGGGCACCGGCTCCATCGTGGCGCAGACGACGTCGGGCATCGAGCCGATCTTCTGCACCAGCTACAGGCGACGGGTGAAGCAGCACGATGGCGAGACTTTTCGCGAGTACAAGGTCTATCACCCGCTCATCAAGCGGTTATTCGACGACGACGACGATCTACCGGAGCAAGTGGTGACGGCGCACGAGATCGACCCGTATTTCCGCGTCAAGATGCAGGGCGTGATTCAGAGGTACACGGACAGCAGCATCTCCTCCACCATCAACCTGGCCGAAGACGTTTCCGCCGAGACCGTCGCCGACATCTATATAACGGCGTACAAGGAAGGGCTGAAGGGCGTGACCGTATATCGGGAGGGGAGCCGCCAGGGAATTCTGCAGACCGACGACGCATCGGCGGATACCGCGTCGGCGTCGGCGTCACAAGGAGGCGCAGCCTCCCGGGAGAGCGAAACGGCGGACGCCGAGGGCGGCCGTCCGCGCCGCCGGCCCACGGTGACCCACGGCGTCACGGAGCGAATCCGCACCGGCGAGGGCAACATCTACGTGACGATCAACGAGGACGAGCAGGGTCTGTGCGAGGTGTTCAGCACGATCGGCAAGGCCGGAGGCAACGCGGCGGCCCAGTCCGAGGCGATCAGCCGACTGATCTCCCTGGCTCTGCGATCGAGCATCGATCCGCACGCGATTGTCAAGATGTTGAATGGAATCTCGGGACCGACCCCAGTATGGGAGGACGGCGAGCTCATCCTCTCCACGCCGGACGCGATCGGCCGGGCTATTGAACGATATCTGCAGCGCCGCGAACAGGGGTGGAGCCCGGCGTTCCCGCCTCCTTCGGCGGCTGCCGGGAGTGGTGGCGAGAGTGTCGGGAGCGGGGGCGGAAAGACCTCGGTGACGTGTCCGGAATGCGGCGCCACCGTGGTGCACGAAGCGAACTGTCTCACCTGCAAGAGCTGCGGATGGTCTAAATGCTGACGGTCGCTTCGCGACCGTTTAGAGAAAGAAGATCCCTCCGGGACAAAACGTCCTCCGGGATCTTTTAGAGAAGTCGCCTTCGTCGATTTCTCTCTCGACGGGTGCCGTTCGGATCTTGGGGAGCGCGGTTGTTCTCATAACAACCGCGCTTTTCGCGTATGGGGCTTAGGCTCGTGACGATCAGGCGGGGTCGAAGTCGATGACGAGGCCGTCGTAGGCCAGCTCGATCGAATCGGGAAGGGCGGCGTTCGTGGCCTCGTGATCGAGGTCGTGGGCGATGTGGGTAAAGTAGGTCTGCCTTGGCGCCAGCTGACGCGCTACCTCGCCCGCCTCATCGACCGAAAAATGAGTGGGATGCCGGCGATGCCTCAGGGCGTCGAGGATGAGGGTGTCGAGACCGCGCAGCCGCTGCATCGATTCGGGCGGAATGGCATTGCAGTCGGTGACGTAAGCGAACGGGCCGATGCGGAAGGCGAGCACGGGGAGTTTCCCGTGATAAACGGTGATCGGCTCGACGGCGAGCCCGAAGAGCTCGAGAATGCCGTCGATGGGGTGGAGCTCGATCTGCGGGAGGGCGCTGGCGTAGGGCGAGTCGAAGGCGTAATCGAAGATGGTTCTGATGCGCTCGAGGGTAAGGCTGTCGCCGTAGCATGGTATGGGGTCGTCGCGCTGGAAGCAGTAGGCGCGCACATCGTCGAGCCCGTGGAGATGATCTGCATGGGAGTGAGTGAAGAGGACGGCATCGACTCTGCGGATGTCGCTGCGCAGAGCCTGAGCACGCAGATCCGGAGTGGTGTCCACGAGCACTGAAAAGCCTTCATGCTCTACGAGAATGGAGCAGCGGAGGCGTTTGTTTTTCGGATCATCGGAGGTGCAGACGGCGCAGTCGCAGGCAATGCGGGGCACGCCGACAGAGGTGCCGCTGCCGAGCACAGTGACCCTGGCCATGGATCAGTTCGGGGCCGGCAGGGTGAGGATCTCGGGACCCTCTTCGGTGATGGCGACGGTGTGCTCGAAATGGGCGACCGGAGTGCCGTCTCGCGTCGTCGTGGTCCAGCCGTCCTCGCCGACGAGCAATTCCGGACCGCCGAAGCTGATGATAGGTTCGATGGCGAACACGAACCCGGGCCTCAATCGCGGACCCTTGCCCGGGACCCCGTGATTCGGGATGTGTGGGTCCTCGTGAAGGGCGCGGCCGATGCCGTGGCCGCCGAACTCGCGAATGACGGACATTCCCTCGCTTTCGGCGCGCGCCTGGACGGCGTGAGAGATGTCCGACAACCTGCCGGCGGGAAGGGCGCGCTCGATACCGTCGCGCAACGCCGCCCGGGTCGTCTCCAGAAGATGCTGGCACTCGGTGGAGATGCGGCCGACACCGAGGGTGAACGCCCCGTCGCCGAAAAAGCCATCGAGCTCGACCCCGACGTCTATGCTGATGATGTCCCCTTCTACGAGGCGATCCGCACGGGCGGGGAACCCGTGAACGGCTGCGGTATTGACGGACGTGCAGATGGAGGCGGGGAAATCCCTGTAGCCCTTGAAGGCCGGCCGGCCGCCGCTGTCCCGGATCGTTTTCTCGGCAAGGGCGTCAAGGTCGCCGGTGGTAACCTCCGGCGCAACCGCTTCCTCGAGGCTTTTCTGAACGGAATAGACGATCTCACAGCTCGCCCGTATGAGCTGGATTTCATCTTGAGACCGTACCGCGATCAAGCCATAACCCCCTGTTATAGTTGGCCTTTTGCACAGCTACGAAAGCCAAGAGGAGGGCGGGTGTCAAGCGACATCTCGTTGCGGAGCAGCGGGCTCATGTCTATATTGAGGAAAGTTGCGGCTCTAGGGTGCACATGTGTTCAGCGCGTGTATACTCTGGAGCCGTGGCGTTTCACACAGAAACCATAGGAACCCGTGAGCGGGCTCCTCAAAGGCAGGTAATGGCGAAAGGAAAATCACTCGTCGTGGTCGAATCTCCGGCCAAGGCGACGACGATCAACAAGATCCTCGGCAAAGATTTCGTGGTGAAATCCTGTATGGGTCACGTGCGCGACTTGCCTCCCAAGGAACTGGGTGTCGATGTGGAGCACGATTTCCAGCCCCGCTACGTGACGATTCGGGGCAAGGGAAAAATCCTCACAGAGCTGCGCAAGGCGGCAAAGGGTGCGGATACCATATACATGGCGACCGACCCCGACCGGGAAGGTGAGGCGATCGCCTGGCATGTGGCCCACGCCATCTCACCACGAAATGAAGTCAAGCGAATACAGTTCAACGAGATCACTCCGAAGGCTGTGCGTGAATCGCTCGCGAAGTCCACGACCCTCGATCTGCAGAAAGTAAACGCGCAGCAGGCCCGCCGGGTTCTGGACAGGCTCGTGGGTTACGAGATCAGTCCCCTTCTATGGAAGGTCATCCACGCCGGTCTGTCGGCCGGCCGGGTGCAGTCGGTGGCGCTGCGCATCATCGCCGAGAGGGACGACAAGATCAACGCCTTCGAGCCGGTTGAGTACTGGTCGCTCGACGCCCTGCTCAGGCGCGAAGGCGGCGGGGATGCCGAGGGGGTCAACGGCATCGAGCCGGCCACCTTCAAGGCCCGACTGCTCGAGCACCGCGGTGAGAAGATCTCCATCGACAACGAGGAGACGTCCGACAAAATCGTCGCCGACCTGACAGAGGCGGAGTTCAAGATCGCGGAGGTGAAGCATCGCGAACAGCGCCGCAAGCCGTCCCCGCCTTTCATCACGAGCACTCTGCAGCAGGAGTGCGCCAGGCGACTGAGGTTTTCAGTCAAGCGCACCATGGCGGTGGCGCAGCAGCTCTACGAGGGGATCGAAGTGGAAGGCGAGACGCAGGGGCTCATCACCTATATGCGAACCGACTCGGTGAGGGTGTCCGACGACGCCATCGGCGAGGTGCGCCAGGAGATCGAGAAGCGCTACGGCGCCGACTACGTGCCGGACAAGCCGAACGCCTACAAAACGAGGCGGGGCGCCCAGGATGCTCATGAGGCCGTCCGACCGACGGCCGTAGGGCTTCACCCGGAGGAGATGGCGAAGCGGCTGAGCGCCGATCAGGCAAAGCTCTACGAGCTCGTGTGGAAACGGTTCGTGGCTTCGCAGATGAACCCGCACGTGCTCAACGTCACCAGCGTGAATATAGAGGCAGGCGACTACCTGTTGAGGGCGACAGGTTCGTCCACGAAGTTCCCCGGCTTTAGCCTGCTCTACACCGAGAGCAAGGAAAAGGAAGACGAGGAAGAGGAGGAGATAGTTGCCATTCCGCCGAATATCGAGGCCGGGCAGGCCATTCAGCTGAGCGAGCTGCTGCCCGAGCAGCACTTCACAAAGCCGCCGGCGCGATATTCGGAAGCCTCGCTCGTCAAGGAACTGGAGGCCAAGGGGATCGGCCGCCCCAGCACCTACGCCCAGATCATCAGCACCCTGCAGGATCGCCAGTACGTCGAGAAGATCGACGGGCGCGCCTTCGCAGCGACCGAGCGCGGCCAGACGGTCAACAAATTTCTGGTTGCCACCTTTCCGAACATATTCGACGTCGAATTTACGGCGCGGATGGAAGACGAGCTCGACCGCATCGAGGAGGGCAAGGAGAACTGGGTCGAGACGGTGCGGCAGTTCTACGGAGGGTGGAAGGATTCGCTCAAGGACGCGAACGATCGGCGCAAGGAACTGAAGAAGGCCATGCAGGAAGAGACCAGCGTCGTGTGCGAGGAGTGCGGGCGCAACATGGTTGTCAAATGGGGCCGCAACGGACGCTTTCTGGCCTGCCCCGGGTACCCGCAGTGCAAGAACACGAAGCCGCTCGAGCAGGACCAGGAACAGATGGAGACCGATGAAGTGTGCGATTTGTGCGAATCGCCCATGGTCGTCAAGACCGGCCGCTACGGTCGCTTTCTGGCCTGCAGCGGCTATCCGAACTGCCGCAACGTCAAGCCTCTTTCTCTGGGCATCGCCTGCCCCGAGGAGAATTGCTCCGGGACCCTGGTGGAGAAGCAGTCGCGCAAGGGCAAGGTATTCTACGGCTGCAACCAGTACCCGGACTGCAAGTTCGCCAGCTGGGACAAGCCGGTGGAGCAAGTCTGCCCGCACTGCGAGGCTCCGATGTTATACGAGCGCGCCTCGCGTACCGGCACGCCGTCGATGTACTGCAAGGTGTGCGAGACCCGGTTCGAGAACACGCAGGCAGCGTGAGTCGGCGACGATCGGTCTCACCGTACACCACCCCTCCGTCCAGCCCTGAAAACCCATCCGCATTTACGCTGTCGGCACAGCGCCCGGCGGACTTGCGCGAGAATTCAAGCGTCGAGGAGGCGATCGATCGATTCGCCGGGTCCCTCGAGCGCACGAACAACGCCGCCCGAACGATCGCGGCGTACTGCAGCGACCTGCAGCAGTTCGCCCTTTTTCTTCACCCGCGGATACGCGACGGTTTACCCACCGTGGCATGCATCGAGGCCGATATCGTCGCCCAGTTCGACGAAAACCTGAGAAGACGGGGCCTGCGACCGGCGACAGTGGCGAGAAAGATGGCGGCGCTGAGAAGGTTCTGCCGTTTTCTGTGCAGGCTCGGTCTGCTGCCGCGGAATCCGGCTGGCGAGCTGAGGGCGTCGCCGACGACGACGGGGACACGAACCCCGGCTCTCGAACGCGCGCAGGTGGAGGCGGCTCTCGATGGCGCTGATGGTGATGACTTCGCGGGCAGGCGAGACCGCGCCATTCTGGAGGTATTCTACAGCTGCGGGGTGCGGCTCGAAGAGGTCGTAGAGCTGAACCTGTCCGCACTTTCGGCTCTCGACGAAGGGATCGTCAACGTGAGCAGTAAAAAAGGCGCGCGTGCCGTGCCGATCGGCCCACCGGCCGTGCAAGCTCTGAAGGCCTACCTCCACTCGCGAGCCGATCTGCTGGTCGGCAGACAGATCGGCCAGATCGACGCCGGTGCCCTGTTCGTCAACACCGAGGGCCGCCGACTCCATCGGCGCTCGGTGCAGCGCATCGTAGAGCGATATCTCAGACGGGCTGCGGACGAGGCCGAAGAGGAGGTGGCGACGCCGGCTGGGAGACCCGGCGGCTCAGGGCCGCAGGCGCTGCGCCAGGCTTTCGCCGATCACCTCCTGGATGCCGGCGCCGACTCCGAGGCAGTGCGAACGCTGCTGGGCCGGCAGACTCCCGCTCCAGTGTCGCACCGTCGCGATGCGACAATCGAGTCGTTGCAACGCGGATACTCCCAGGCACATCCCCGGGCTCTATGAAAGCACGGACGCACGGCACAACCATTCTGGGGGTTCGCCGCAAGGGGAAGGTGGTGATGGGCGGCGACGGACAGATTACGCTGGGCGAGGTCGTACTCAAACATCGCACGACAAAGATCCGCAAGCTCTACAACGATTCCGTCCTGGTCGGATTTGCCGGCGGCACGGCCGATGCGCTGGCGTTACTCGATCACTTCGAGTCGCGCCTCGAGGAGTACAGCGGGCAACTCGATCGAGCCGCCCACGAACTGGCGCGCGACTGGCGAACCGACCGCATGCTGCGCCGGCTCGAGGCGATGATCGCCGCCATGGACGGCGAGCGCTCGCTACTCATCTCCGGAGAAGGGGACCTGCTGGCACCCGACGACGACATCATCAGCATCGGCTCGGGATCGGCCTACGCCACGGCGGCGGCGCGAGCCTACGTGGACGGATCAAAGCTCGGCGCCGCCGAAATCGTCAAACGCTCACTGCAGATTACCGCCGACCTCTGTATTTACACCAATTCAGACATTCAGATCGTGGAGCTATGAAGGAGCTCACGCCTTCTCAGATCGTCAAAGAGCTGCATCGACACATCGTCGGTCAGGACAAGGCCAAACGCGCCGTGGCAATTGCCCTGCGCAACCGCTGGCGGCGACAACAGGTTGCGGGCGAGCTGCGGGAGGAGATCATTCCCAACAACATCATCATGATCGGTCCAACGGGCGTGGGAAAGACCGAAATAGCCCGCCGCCTTGCCGATCTCGCCAATGCCCCGTTCATCAAGGTGGAGGCGTCGAAATTCACCGAGGTGGGCTACGTCGGACGAGACGTAGAGGCGATCATACGGGACCTCACCGATCTGGGCGTCAACATGGTGAAGCAGGAGCACGCCAAGGCAGTCGAGAAAAAGGCGGAGTCGCTGGCTGAGGATCGCCTGTTCGATCTGCTCGGGGCTCCACAGCCCCAAGAGGCAGCGCCGGTAGCGCCGACACCGAAAGGGAGCGGTCCGTCGATCGCCACGGCTGAGGAAGTGCGCCGCCGCATGCGCGAGCAGCTGCGCGCCGGCGAGCTGGAAGGGCGACAGGTGGAGATGGATGTGCCGCGGGAGCGGCCACCGGTGGTGGAAGTGTTTTCGCCGGTCGCCAACCTCGAAGAGATGAGCATCAACATCCAGGAGATCGTCGCCGGTATGTCGCAGCAATCGACACAAACGAAGAAACTGCTGCTCGGCGAAGCCAGGCGTCTGCTGGTGCAGCAGGAAACGCAAAAGCTCATCGACATGGATCGCGCCGTGACAGAGGCGATCAACCGAGTTGAGCAGTCGGGGATCGTCTTTCTCGACGAGGTCGACAAAGTCGCCGCCAGTCACACCAAGACAGGCCCGGATATCTCGCGGGAAGGGGTTCAGCGCGATTTGCTGCCAATCATCGAGGGCTCTACGGTGACGACGAAGTACGGTCTCGTAAACACCGACCACGTGCTCTTCATCGCCGCCGGCGCCTTTCACGCAGCCAAGCCAGCCGATCTCATTCCCGAGCTCCAGGGGCGTTTTCCGATTCGGGTCGAGCTCGACAGCCTCGGCGTCGACGAATTCGTCGAGATACTGACGCGGCCGAAGAGCGCCCTCGTCAAGCAGTACACCGCCATGCTGCAAAGTGAGGGTGTGTCGCTGTCGTTCACGCCGGAGGCAGTGCGGGAGACGGCGAAATTTACCTTCCAGGTAAACGAGAGTACGGAAAACATCGGCGCCCGCAGACTGCACACGGTCATGTCCACCCTGCTGGACGAGATCCTCTTCGAGGCGCCGTCGCTGGAAGAAAAGACGATCCGCATCACCAAGCAGTACGTGAGAGAGAAAATCCAGAGCATCCTCGAGGACGAAGACCTGAGCCGATATATCCTGTAGGTTGCATGAAAGCGCTGCCGCTACTTGTGCTCGGCGTCGCGGGCTGTGCCAAACTCGGACCACCCTCAGGCGGTGAGGTCGACCGCGTTTCGCCAACCGTCGTCGATACCTGGCCGCATGCCGACGCGACTTCTGTCGGGCCAGACCAGGTCGTGGCCATCGAGTTCAGCGAGGGGATGGATCGGCGGCACACCGAGGACGCGCTCTTCATCACACCCCACACGACGGCGAGTTTCAGGTGGCGCGGGTCGAAGCTCGAGATCCGACCGGGCGACGGGCTACAACCGGGGCAGACCTACGTCGTAACTGTTGGAAGCGACGCCAGGGATCTGCGGGGCAACCGACTCGATCAGTCGTTCACCGTCGCTTTCGCCACCGGCGAGCAGCTCGACTCGGGCCATATCTCCGGCCGCGTGTTCCGCCGGGCAGAGCCGGCCGCAGCCGTCCACGTGTGGGCCTATGATATGACGCGCTTCAGCGGCACGGTCGGAAAAGATCCCCCGGCGTATCGCACCCAGACCGGGGTTGACGGAACCTACGAGTTTCAACGGCTTGCCACGGGGCGATTCCGAATCTTCGCCTTCGACGACGCCGACAAGAACGGGGAGTACGATGCCGGAGAGGCGCTGGCTGTTCCGTCCCGGGATGTCGAGCTGGCAGAAGAGGAAAAGGCGCGGGCCGCCGACCTCGCCCTAACCGACCGCAGGGCCGCGGCGCCGCGGCTGACGAGAGCGCAGTCTCTCAACGCGAGCAGCGTTCTGCTCGTCTTCGATTCAGCAGTCGAGGTGCGGGATGTCGCCGTTTCTCTGAAAGGACTTCTCCTCCGGGGTATGTACGGAAACGCCGACGGAAAACGCGTTTACATCATGACGTCGACGCAAGAAAGCGGGAAGACGTATTCGCTGTCCGACCTGACCATAAAGGGAGAGCGCGTGCAGTGGAGCGATTCCGCCGATCGAGTCGATGCGATCAGGGGCAGCGGGCGCGCGGATCGCAAGCCTCCCACACTGCAGCGTCGCGCACCCTCCGGTTTCGCCGTCGCTGACGACTCCCTCAGAATTGTGTTCAGCGAGGCGATGAAGCCGCTGACCATTCGCGGCGATTTCTGGATCGCCTCTGATTCGACGCTGGTGCTCGACGGCGAATGGACATGGCACTCCGCAAACGAGCTCGTGTTCGTGCCGTCCTCGCCGATGGCGGCGGTGGCGCGCCGGCTCGAGGGCCGTCTGGACGACCTCGCGGACGTCGCCGGGAACGCGTGCGCGGACAGCACCGTCACGTTTCAGTTTGAGGTCGTTGACGCACTCGAGTTGAGTGGCATCAGCGGCGGCGCCTTCGCTGACGACGCGACGCGGCCACGGGTTGTCGATGGGGGGCGGAAACCTATCAGGGTGACGGCCACAGCAGCGGATCGAAGGGCCGCGCACACGCTGGCGGATTCGACCGGGTCATACGCCATCGAGGGTCTCCTGCCGGGAAGTTACCGCGTCTCCGCCTACGAGGACGACAATGAAAACGAGTTCTTCGACGATGGCATGTTGGATCCGTTCGTGGCGGCGGAACCGTACTCTGCCCATGGAGAGGTCGTTTCTCTGTCCCGCGGAGGAAGCGCTGAGTCAGTGGATCTCGAACTGAGATAGTTATGAACAGATCACAGGAACTGTTCGGCTACGTGGAGATCGCCGCGATCGTGCTCATTCTTCTGCTGTTGGGGATCGTCAAGTTTTCTCGGGTTACCGAGGAGCAGGTCAGGGAGATTCAGCTCGAGGCCCGGTTGGAGCAGCTGTACGAGTTCGAGCAGAGTCACTATGAGAAGAGCGGCAGGTATTTCAATCCGACGACGCCTCGTTTCAAGGCTTACTTCCAATGGATTGACGAGTACGACTGCGATCTACGCTCGGAAGAGAACAGCTTCGTCGCCGTGGTAAGGGCTGATCTCGATGAAGACGGAGAAATCGGAGTGTGGCGAATCGACGAGACCAGCTCTGAAATTCGCCGTCTGGTTGCGGACTGACTTGCGATCGGGACCGCCAAGTTGAGGAATCGACTACTCCGGTGGCACAGGCTCCACTCTGTCGCCTTTGGGGTATGGACCCACGACACACAGATCCAGCGCTTTTTGACGGAGCTCCGACAGCGCTTCTGACACCGCCGCCTCCGCAGTTCCACCGCTGATATCCACGTAGCATACATCCGCCTTCTCGCGCGAGCTGGAGTCAGCTCGCAGCACCTCGATATCCCGCTGGTCGAAGAGTTCGAGGATCTCCGGCAGGGCTTGCGTTGCGCCCTGCACTGTCACCACAAGTGAGGTCTTGAGATGCGGCTGCTCTGAAGCGGGGGATGTGCACCCGACGACGAGGAATCGGGTGAAATTGTCGTGCCGGTCCTGTATGTCTGTGGCCAGAATCTCCATGCCGTGGCTGCGCGCCGCCTCAGCCGGTGCGATCGCCGCCTCTCCTCTCGTGTTTCTCTCGGCAATGATCCCGACTGCACCTGCGGTGTCGTACTCTTCCTCGGCGACGCTGCCGTCGAGAGAGGCAAGGAATCGGCGGCACTGGGCGAGCGCCTGCGGGTGTGAGTAGACGCGCTCGATCTCAGAGAGCTGGCTGCCGGGGTGACCGATGAGGCAGTGCCTGATGCGGAGGAGAATTTCACCGCGTACGAGTGGCGGATCGTCGGAATCGGCGCAAAGGAGGTCCCAGACTTCCACAATGGTGCCGGCCAACGAGTTGTCTACCGGGGCCATGGCGAAGCTCGCGCCACCCTGGCGCAGGCTGGCGAACAGATCCGCGAATGAGCGACACGGTTCGATCGTCGGCGCGTCGGGGGCGAAGTAGAGACGCGCCGCCACGTGGCTGTTGCTGCCGAGCTCGCCCTGTATGGCGACAATCGGAGACTGCCCGCTGTGCGGCATCGAAATCAGTCCCTATGCGGCCACCGCCGGATCATACGGCTATTTCCATGGGAATGGTCGGGTGAGGCCGGTAGTTCACGAGCTTGAAGTCTTCGAAACGGAAATCGAAAATGCCCTGGCCCCGGTTGGCGACAATCATCCGCGGTAGCCCGCGCGGTTCGCGCTGCAACTGTTCCCGCAGGGGATCGATGTGGTTGGTGTAGACGTGGACATCGCCGCCGGTCCAGACGAATTCGCCCAGCTCCAGCTCGCACACCTGCGCCAGCATCATGGTGAGGAGGCTGTAGCTGGCGATGTTGAAAGGGACGCCGAGACCGACATCGCAGCTTCTTTGATAGAGCTGGCAACTCAGTTTATTATCGCCGACGAAGAACTGGAACAGGCAGTGACAGGGGGGGAGCGCCATGAGCTCGAGCTCGCCGACGTTCCAGGCGCAGACGAGAAGCCGCCGGCTGTCGGGGTCCGATCGAACCGTATCGACGAGGCGCTGTATCTGGTCGACGGCGCCGCCGTCGGGAGTGGACCACGAACGCCACTGTTTGCCGTACACCGGGCCGAGGTCCCCGGCTTCGTCCGCCCATTCGTCCCAGATGCGAACTTTGTTGTCCCGCAAGTAACCGATGTTCGTGTCGCCGCTGAGGAACCACAGAAGCTCGTGGATGATGGACTTGAGGTGGAGCTTCTTCGTCGTCAGACACGGGAAGCCATCTGCGAGGTCGAAACGCATCTGGTAGCCGAAGACGGCACGTGTGCCGGTGCCGGTGCGGTCGAGCTTGGAGACACCCTCGTCGAGGACGTGCCGGACGAGATCGAGGTACTGCTTCATGGATTCTTCGACCGATCAGGAGCAGGTGAATGGCGGCGGCGTGACCGCGTGCGCTCGAGCGAGGGGAGCGATCGACCAGCTAATATAGCGAATTGGAAAGACCGACGGAAAATCTGGCACAACCCTGCGCAACTCCGTGTATTCTCAACGCGTTGACACCCTTTGGGCGAGCGGCTATTTTCTGCATTTCTGGGGTCCGACCCCTGGGAGGCGACGTAGCCAAGTGGTAAGGCAGGGGCCTGCAAAGCCCTTATTCCCCGGTTCGATTCCGGGCGTCGCCTCCAATTCTTTGTACCTGCCCCATATATGTGCCGGGATGGCGAAACTGGTATACGCGACGGACTTAAAATCCGTTGGCCGTTAACGGTCGTGCCGGTTCGAATCCGGCTCCCGGCACCAATGAAAAGGGCTGGCAGGAGCCGTATGAGTCGAGAGGCTCACGCTTGATCTGTGGGGGGCTGGAGGTGAGATTCCTCCGGCCTACCAGGCGGTCCTGCTCCAACACTGCGATCCGGACGCTGCTCAACATCCAAACCTTGTCGGCGCCGGCCTCCCTGCCTCCAGCCGGCCAGCTGCACGACGGGGCGGCAGCGCGCGCGTCGTGTCATCGAGGAGGTCGAGCCCGACCTCGACTTCATGGAGCACTTACAGTGCAGAACGCGCATTTTTTGGGGCCGCGTCCGACGTGGAGCTTCGAGACACGTCACGAGAGTGGTGCCGCTAAGCGGAGCAAAACGCAGCAATCTCATTTTTTCTCAAGGAGAGCCTCGAATGGCTGAAGGGACGATCAAGAAACTGATTTCGAACAGGGGCTTTGGATTCATTGAAGGGGAGAGCGGAGAGCTCTTCTTCCATAGCTCCGATGTGGAGAACGGCAATTTCGACTCCCTCACGGAGGGTCAAAGAGTGGAGTACAACGAGGGCCAGGGGCCCAAGGGACCGCGCGCTGAGAACGTGAAAGTTCTATAAGTAGCCCCTTGGGATACACACCATCCAGATGTCTCTATGCGAGAGTCCACGACATGAGCGCGGACAAAGTGGCGCTGCGGGAGCAAGTCGAACGGCTTCGTAGTGGTTACAGGAACTGGCGCCGGACAATCTTTTCGCTGGCGGATGTATCGTCGTAAAAGGATGAGGTGGTGCCGGTGACGACGTGAGAGGGGGCTGGCTTACATCTACCGGGTGATAGTACTTAACGCCCGGTACTACCGAGAGTTCATTGTAGACCAGATTTCGCACAACTCGAAGCTGCACAGACTGTTGCAGTGCCCGGAGTCTCGCCTGAATCCTGTCATCAGCCATCAGTCGAGCAGCGTTACCCCGATTGGGCTTGTACCCAATTCCGCGACTTCAGCAAACTCTCAGGGGAATTCTTCTCTGCGTTCGGACTTGGGTGGTCCGAGAATCTCGGCGTAGACGATGGCCTCTTTCGCCGTGTCTGGCGTGAGCGTCCACCGCCTTCGTCGCCTCCGTCTCTTCGCTTCCTCGACCACTCGCTCTTCCTGGGCCTTGGCGGCGGCGAGCCGCTTCTGAATCAGCTCCTCCACTCTCTGTTTCGGCTGTATTCTCTGGGCCTCGGTAGCGGCTTCCTGGGCGCGCTCCACCACCTCGTGCGCCTGGCCGTCTACCTCCTGCGCCGCTCGTTTCAGCCGCTCGATCCACGTCGGCTCGGGCTCTCGCGACGCCGGTACCGGTACGACCTCCGCGTCTCCGTCAGCGGTTTCGTCCGGCGCCGGTGTCTGCCGTGGCGGTTGTCGCTTCGGTCGGGGCTCGAAGGAATCGCCTCCCATCGGAAAGGGCCAGCCACCGACCTCCTCCTCCATATCCTCTTCTACGCGCTCTTCTCGAGCTTCGACGGGCACCCCACCCTGCGCAGCTTCCGGCGCCTTCTTGCGCTTTCTCCTCCCCAGCAGCGCCGAAATGACGCTGAAGAGGACGAAGAGCAGGAAGAGGAGTTGCTCACCACCCATGGCTCAGCCTCGGCTCATCAGCTCGGTTGCTCGGGTTCATCTTGACCGTTCTCAGAGATCGAGGTTCTCATCTCCGTATCCGACTGGATATTCCGCAAGCGGTAGTAGTCCATGATTCCGAGGTGCCCGGCGCGAAATGCCTCTGCCATGGCGCGAGGCACCTCGGCTTCCGCCTCCCTGACGTGGGCGCTCATCTCCTCGACGAGGGCCTGCATCTCCTGCTCGCGGGCCTGGGCCATGGCGCGGCGCTCTTCGGCCTTGGCTCGGGCGATCTTCAGATCCGCCTCGGCCTGATCCGTCTGCAACTTGGCACCGATATTCTCGCCCACGTCCACGTCCGCAATGTCTATCGACAAGATCTCGAATGCCGTGCCCGAATCGAGACCTTTGCCGAGCACGGTTTTTGAGATGGCGTCCGGATTCTCCAGCACCTGCTTGTGGGTATCCGACGAGCCGATCGTCGAGACGATGCCCTCACCCACCCGGGCGATGATCGTCTCCTCGCCAGCGCCACCCACGAGCCGGTCGATGTTGGCCCGTACGGTCACGAGGCAGGTGGCCTTCAACTGAATGCCGTCTTTCGCAATGGCCGCGATGAGCGGCGTGTTGATGACCTTCGGATTGACGCTCATCCTGACCGCTTCGAGGACGTCGCGACCGGCCAGGTCGATGGCCGTCGCCCGTTCGAAGGTCAGGGGGATGTTGGCCTTGTCCGCCGAAATGAGCGCCAGGATCACCGTATCCACATTCCCGCCGGCCAGATAGTGCGCCTCCATGCGATCCAGCATCACGTCCAAGCCTGCCTTCTCCGCGCTGATCTTGGGCCTGACGATGGACCCCGGCGGGACCTTGCGCAGCCGCATCCCTACGAGGTCTCGAAAAATAGCCACCTTGACCCCCGCGAAGTAGGCGCTGATCCACAGACCGATGGGGACGAAGTAGGTGAAGAGAATGAAGAAGACGACGATCGCAAGCAGAATTGCGACCGGAAACAAGGCACCTGTCATTTCCCGCTCTCCCGAGGTTTGCCGGATCAATAACTCGATACGACAACTACTGTACGCTTTTACTCATCCCCATCAACCTCGGGGATGGTTGGTCAGTGAGGTCTTCGCCTATCCTCTCGAGCAGGCCATTCGCGTCCGCACAGGGGAGACCGGCAAAGGGCACTCTAATCGAAATTGACCAGCGCCGTCACCGCCAGGAGGAAATACCTCCCGTTCGTTCTCAAGGGTGCGACCTCGTCCGCTCCTGCGCCTGCACGGTGCGCACGCGCGAGGGATCCCGGAGTTTGATGAGTGCCCGCTGTTTGATCTGACGTATCCGCTCGCGGGTCACTCCGAACAGCCCGCTGATCTGCTCGAGGGTGAAGGCCTCTGTGCCGGCGAGACCGTAGTAAAGGTGAAGGATGCGCTGCTCGCGCGCGTCGAGGCTTTCGAGCACGACCTCCACCTGTTCCTCGATTGACTCGCGCGCCAGGTTGACATCCGGCGATTCCTGGCTGGGATCGGCCAGAACATTCACCAGGCAACGCTCGTCGTCTTCCCCCATGGCCTCGTCGAGCGAGCGCACCGCCCCGGCGCTGGTCAGAGTCTCTACCACCTCCTTGACCGGCACATCCAGGGCCGCGGCGATCGTTTCCGCGTCGGGGGCCTCCGCGCGCTCCTGTTCCAACCGGTTCGAGACCGTGGAGATTTTCTTGAGCATGGTCAGTCGGTTGATGGGCAGGCGCACGGTGCGGACCTGCTCGGCGAGCGCCAGCAGAATTGACTGGCGGATCCACCACACGGCGTAGGAGATGAATTTGAAGCCGCGGGTGCCGTCGAAGCGCTCGGCCCCCGTCATCAACCCCAGGTTGCCGGCGCTGATCAGCTCGGCGAACGACAGGTCGCGGTGCTGGTAGTGCTTGGCCACGTCGATGACGAAGCGCAAATTCGCCTCCACGAGCTCGTCGCGAGCCTCCAGATCGCCCTGCTGGATCCGGGTGGACAGCTCGGCTTCTCGCTCTCGGGACAGCGGTGTGGAGGTGACCACCGCCCGCTCCTCACAATAGGCGATGACGGCCCTTTCTGGATCCTTCACAAACTCAGCCATAGAGGTCGCTATATTTTCTCCGGACAAACGCCCCCGACAAACCGCTGCTTCGTCGGGAGGGCGCCTACCGCTTCTGGGTGACGGACCCGTAGCTCTTCATGATGAGCGCCAGGATGACGGCTTCGACGTTGCCGCCGGCCAGGAATGCGCTTCATGCGGTCGAGCACCACATCGAGACCGGCCTTCGTGGCGCTGATCTTGCGCCGCACGATCGCATGGGGGGGCGGCACCCTCCGCAGCCGCATCCCCACCAAGTCTTTGAAGATCCCGACCTTGACGCCGGCGAATTAGGCCGCGATCCACAAACCGATGGGGACGGAGCAGGTGAACGAGACCAGGAAGACGATGATCGCGAACAGGCTCGCGACGTACAGCACGACGGCTGGCATGGCTGTCCGCTTCTTGGAATGAGGCTCTATGTGTATACTGTAACCGTCCGAGCGCCTCACCGCCACGGGCACGGGATGCTCCGACTCAAGGGCCCTGTCCGCGTGGTGCCTCCCGAACCGGGGATGAAAAGTATGTTAACGGAGGAGTTTCGTGATCTCGCCAACCGACTCATTGCCACCAAGCTCACCGAGCGTCAGGAAGAGCTGCAGGAAGACATAGAGCAGGTGCGGCATAAGGCCGCGGCCGCATGACCTACCGAATTTTGACGTCACGTACAAAGCCATACGCGATCTCTGAGCGCGCCACCTTGAAATCACGGGGATGGAGGGCCTGGCACGTACTCGAACGACCGCCTGGAACTCCTCGAGGGTGGAGACCAGGCGAAAAGTAGACTGTGCGAAGCGGTCAAAGGCCCACACGAGAACGACATCGACCTTGCCCTTCTCACTTGATAACTCCCATGAGCCGATCGAGCTCTGGACGCTGCCTGGCGGCCCCCGACGCCGTGTCCACGTATTCCCCTGAACCCGGACTTTCGCTTCCGGGCATAGGCACGGAGCTCGCGGATCTGGCGATCGGGCTTCTGCTCCGCGGTCGCGACCGGGTAAACTTGGAATACGGATCGTCTGTGTTTTTTGTATATCGCGAGGGTAGTTTTTCACCAACAAAGGGGGCGAATATGGCCAAGAAAGCCACACCTAAGAAGAAAGCTGCACCTAAGAAGAAAGCACCGGCCAAGAAGAAAGCTGCACCTAAGAAGAAAGCACCGGCCAAGAAGAAAGCTGCACCTAAGAAGAAAGCACCGGCCAGGAAGAAAGCTGCACCTAAGAAGAAAGGTGCACCCGAGAAGAAAGCCGCACCTAAGAAGAAAGCCCCGGCCAAGAAAAAGAAATCCCTGGGCGTAGACTCTGGCAGGTGGTGGCGAAAAGTCCTACCAACAGTCCTACCGTAGCCGCGGAGGCGCAGGGTCCAGAGGTTCTGCCCGATAGACTCAAAACTATCGCCCAACAGGACGCCTCGCCGACTCACACTGGCGAGGCCGACGGGCACCCTAACCGCTTCGCATTTTCGCCCGGGGGTACAATAGGGGTACAGGTGAACATGCGACTGAGGCGGAGGCGGTGTGCCTCCGCCGGGTGGGCCGCGGCGCTGTGGGCCTGCTATCCGGTGGACTCGTGATACCGCGAAATCCATTCAGTGATACAACTCGCGTGATTGCCCCAGTTGATTTCCTGTCGATTCACTGATATCTATCCTGGCCCGCCATTTTGTGTGCTGCGGCCTGAGCTGCCCGCGGCCCCAGTGTTCTCGCCTGCCGCTAGCGCGTCATTTTGCTGAGCGCATCAACTACGGTTTTTCTCCAGAAAGGACCCGCTAGTGTTCCGTCGCAGAAATACAGTGACATATTCGTTTGACCTTGGCAAGGATCGAGTCGGCCGTGGCCGTCCACCCAAAGGGATGGGCGTTGGCGTTCCATTTGTCGGTGTAGCGCTCGATCCTCTGAATGAGCTCTTTGACCTTGCGGAATGAGCCACGCCGGATGGCTCGCCGCGTGATGATGTTGAACCAGATCTCGACCTGGTTGAGCCACGAGGCGTAGGTCGGAGTAAAGTGGAGGTGGAATCGGGGCCGGCTGGCCAACCACTTCTTGACGCTGGCGTACTTGTGGGTGCCGTAGTTGTCGACGATCAAGTGAACGTCCAGATCCGCAGGCACGTTCGCGTCGATATGGCGTAGGAACTGCAAAAACTCCTGATGGCGATGACGAGGCTTGCACTGAGTCAGGACTTCACCGGTGGCCACATCCAGAGCGGCAAACAGCGTTGTGGTGCCGTGTCGCTTGTAGTCGTGGGTGACGCCCTCCGCGTAGCCCAGGCCCAGCGGCAGCAACGGCTGACTGCGCTCCAGAGCCTGCACTTGGCTCTTCTCGTCAACGCACAGGACGACGGCATGGTCGGGCGGGTTGAGATACAAGCCCACAACATCGCGCACCTTATCCACGAAGAAAGGATCAGTGGACAGCTTGAAATTCTGGGTCCGGTGCGGCTGTAAGCCGAATGTGCGCCAGATGCGATGGACCGCGTCCTTGGTCAGGCCGGTCTCCTCGCCCATGGAGCGCACCGTCCACTGGGTTTTGTCCTCCGGCTTGGTCTTCAGTGTCTTGTATACCACCTCGGCCACTTGTTCGTCCGAGATCGATCGGGGCGCACCGGGTCGCAGCTCGTCGTACAACCCGTTGAGGCCGTTTTCCACGAAGCGACGACGCCACTTGCCGACGGTCACTTGTGACAGCCCCACAGCTTCGCCGATGGCCTTGTTGGGCCATCCCTCGGCGGCCAGCAACACGATCTCGGCGCGTCGCACCAAACCGTGCGGCAGGGATCGAGATTTGGCCATTGATTCCAATTGCTGCCGAGTTTGCCCCGTCATTTCGAGAGGTGGAAGAAAGCGTCCGCGTGGCATGAGTTTCCTCCGTTCCTTGTTTGTGGAATAGGTCTGGATGAAACTTAACCACACAACTGTACTAGTACAAGTTATTTATACGACAATACAATAGTTCTCCGTTAAGAAATGGAGCTTGTACTTTGTCGTAAGTCGTGGTATCATGGAGATATATGGCGAATTCTTCAGGAGGGTCAAGCTATGTGTCTTCATGCTCGTTCACCGAACGTGGCGGAGTCGAAGGAACTGGTGCGATGGCTGAAGCGGCCTCGCAGCGCCGTGCAGATGCGCCGTGGGCAGTTGATCTCGTTCAGCGTCCAGGGAATGCGGGTCCAAGAGATTTCGGATACGCTGCATCTGCACGAGGAGTACGTTCGCCAGTTGATTCGCCAATACAACGAAGGGGGATTGACGGCGTTGCGCACGCGGGCACGTCCGGGGCGTCCTTCGAAGTTGACGCCGGAAGACGAATCCGTGGTGGTGGAAATCGCCAAGATGCCTCCCCGTGCGTTCGGTCAGCCGTTCAATCAGTGGTCGTTGCGCAAGCTGACCGACTGCCTGGTGGGACGGCAGATGATTCCTGAGGTCTCGCATGTGACCATCGGGAAAATCCTGGATCAGCATAAGGTGACCTATCAACGGACGCGCACCTGGAAGGAATCCAAGGACCCGGAGTTTGCCTCTAAAAAAAACGCATCAACCGACTCTACAAGCGGGCGCCGAAAGGCACGGTCGTAGTCTGCTTCGACGAACTGGGACCGGTCCAGATCAAGCCGCATGCCGGCGCTTCCTGGGCCCCGCAGAAGCGCCCGGTCCGGCATCGGGCAACCTACAGCCGCCACGGCGGCGTCAGCTATTTCTTCGGAGCCTATAACGTCCATGAGGACATCCTGTGGATGCATCACAAACCAAAGAAGCACGCATCGGTCGTACTCGATTTTCTCAAGGCCATTCGGCTGCGCTATCCCAAGGCGAAACGGATCTACGTCGTCATGGACAATCTGTCGACGCACAAGACACCGCCGATCCTGCAGTGGTGCAGACGAAACCAGGTCTCGCCGGTCTTCACCGCCACCAACGCGTCATGGATGAATCGGCTCGAATGTCACCTCACGGCAGCCCATTATTTCGTCATCAAAAACAGCGATCCCAACGATCATCGAGAAGTCGGCCAGCGCATCCAGGAGTACCTGAGATGGCGAAACAAGAACACGGACAACTCCAAGCTGACCAAAGTCCAAAACTCAATGCCGACTCTTTAACAGAGCACTAGTACATCTACACTCTCAGAAAGGAGTGCATCGTGGGACTGAGCAGAAGGGCATATGCCCGCTATCGAGGATGCAGCGAGAAGGCCGTCCGAAAAGCAATCGCTGCAGGCCGCATCGACGTGGAGTCGGATAATACCATTGACGTCGTGAAGGCAGACGAGCAGTGCAGCAACGCTTCCTGACGGAGGCGAATATCACTGTGAGTGTCTGTCAGGTTACTCAGTGAAATGCGGAGCTTGATTTACAGTATCACAGCAAGCGTGGCCGTACTAGCTTGCTACGTCTGGCTTCTTAGTTCCATATGGACAGCATCGGACATAGCACTCGTGTACGCGGTCCCAGCGCTCCTGGTTGGGATCTGCCTTTTCGCTGTCAGGCTCGTGAGGAGACTTCTTCGGCAATCCTGGGGTGGGTGGCAACTACTCTGGAGATGGATCCTCGTAGCCGTTTTCCTGCAGATTTTGCCACTGACAGGGGTGCTGTACGCCGTTTCGGCGAAGCGATTTTCAAAGGCCGATGTCCTGGAAGATATTGACCTCCTCGTCTCCACACTAGTGTGCTGTCGCAGAGATTACTTTAATAAGTTTGTAGGCCCTGAGGCTGCACGTTCTCTCTGGTAAGCCGACGGGCCAAACCGCTTTGAGGCTCGAGACTAATGCAACAAATTTCCGCGACGTCACACTAGGTTGAGCGATGTCGTAATACTGTTGACAGTTTTAGAGTTTGGGGTGGTATAACAAGTGAAGGCCACGGCAGCTGACTTTGCCGGCAGGTTGACGAGCTCAGGTCTGGTCTGCCAGATGAAGTTGACCGGGATGATCTTCTTCGAAGGCTCATGTCTCTCGTTGCAACCATTCATGACGGGCACACCGAGGCTGCGGTGGACAACTTCGTCATGCCGCTCATCCTCAAGCAGATCGTGCCTTTTGGGGTCGAAATCGTCGATAGTGCCCTGGAAGTGACGAAATGCCATAGTGAGCACTGCCAGATTCCCGTTGGAGCCAGAATATTGAGTGTCAATGGCATCCCGACGGATGAACTCCTGGTCCGGATGCGAGAGCTCATTTCCTATGACTCCGACAGACATCGCGACTATGCGCTTGCTCTGCTTTTTCCCGCCTATTTTGGGATACTCACGAATTTTCACGCACCCGAGGTCACGTACGAAACAGGAGACGGCCAGCTGAATTCGGAGGTCGTCAAGAGCAGCTTCACGGAGAAGCTGGCCTTTCTGCAGAATGTCGGAAGCACCCAGCAGGCGCCCTATTCCTACAAGGTCATTGCTGACAGCGTGGGATATATCGACTTTCGCTCCTTCGCCGATCTCGAAGCATTCAGGATATTCACTTCATCTACATTCCGGACAATTAGAGAGAACGAAATCCGACATCTGGTGATTGACATTCGGCGCAATTCGGGCGGCAACTCCAGATTGGGTGACGAGTTACTTCAATACATATCACCGACGGCATTTGCACAGTTTGATTCCGGTTTGGTGAAGGTCAGCGAGGCCTCCGCGGCGAGTGGGTTCGGCCCGTCGGAGCGGATTGGGGAGATGATCACCAATAGAGGCTCTCCAATTCCGCTGCGGGAGAATCCCTACAGGTTTGACGGCAATGCGTATCTGTTGACGAGCGCCTACACGTTCTCCAGCGCACAATCATTCGCAGCAGCCTTCAAGTGCGTCGAAGTGGGGCTCATCCTCGGCGAGGAGACGGGTGGAAACACGGTGTCCTACGGGGAGCAACTCGCGTTCACGACACCCAAAATGGGTGTGAACTTCAGGGTTTCCTGCAAGAAGTGGTATAGCGCTTGCGGGGCGGATGATGGAAGGGGAGTCATCCCGGACATATCGATAGAGGGACCGCTTCACGAGGCAGCGGGTGGGACAGACGCGGTGCTCGATTCGGTTCTTGCGTCGATTCGCAATCCCTCAGCGACCATGAGACGCACGGAATTGTAGGACGACAACAGTTGCCCTGGTGGGAGTGGCGCTTGTCAGGGAGCCGGATCGATGCCTATAGCGATGCTCGCGAGATCCTCCGCCAGTTCCCGTACCGGTGGCGGTTTGATATTGGCGAGCACGGCAACGCAGAGCCGCCGCTCCGGGCAGCGCAGGAAATACGTCACGAAACCCGGCACATCACCTCCATGGCCGTGCAGGCGAAGGCCGGCGTACGCGGTCGTGCGCCATCCGCATCCGTAGTCTTCCAGCACCGGCCTGTACAAATCATCGTAGGTAGCCGCGGAGACGAACTTGCCCGCAGTCAACGCCTGGTTCCACTGAGCCAGATCGGCTGTGGTTGAGCAGAGGTCGCCAGAGCCACTCAGGATCGGCATGAAAATGGGCGCCGCGTTGACGATGCCGTCGTCCGTGCGCATGTATCCGGCGGCGCGATTGGGCAGGAGAATGTCGGGTCGGTCCGCCCCGGTTTCCTCCATCCCGGCGGGTCCGAGAATCTCCTGCTGCAGAAAACCCTCGAACGACTGACCGGACAGCGCGGTCACGACGAGCGCCAGCGTCACGTAAGTGACGCCGCTGTAGGAGTACCCCGTGCCCGGCTCGAACAGGAGGGGCGCCTCCCCCAACCGCTGAATGATGTCTCGAGATGTGGCCTCCACAGCCATCGTCTCGACGAAACCGGGGAAATCCCACCAGTGCCTAATCCCGGCTGTATGTGTCATGAGCTGACGCAGCGTGATGCCGTGCCAGTGCGGGGGCAGGCCCGACAGATGGGCTTCGATTTTGTCGTCGATGGTCAACTGTCGACGTTCCGCCAGAATCATGACCGCCATGCTCGTGAACGTTTTCGTGACCGAGCCGATCCGAAACCGGGTCTGAGGTGAATTGGGGACCTCGAGCTCGATGTTCGCCCAGCCGTAACTGCAGCTCAACAGCGGCTCCCCGTCACGCACGACCAGCACGTTGCCGCTGAACCCGTCTGTAAAGCCCTGGGTTTCTGGACACTGATTTGGCGGATGGTCAGGCCGCCTTGGACAACTCCTGCTGGAAGCTCCGGCGCACCTGGTTTGGCGTCTGATAGTTGTGTCGCTCGAGGAGCCACTTCTCGTTGTAGACTCTCTTGAATTCGAGCAGGGCAAGACGGAGCTCTTCGACCGTGGCAAAGTATCGGACCCACAGGAGATTCTCCTTGAGGGTGCGGATGAATCGCTCGGAGCAGCCATTGCCCTCCGGGGCACGCACGAAGCTGGGCGACGACTCGATGCCCAGGAAGTCGATCTGTTTCTGGAAGTGGTCGGACATGTACGCAGAGCCATGATCGTGGCGCAGCTGCAGCCCCCCGGCGATACCCTTGTCGCCGCCGCCGAAGTGTTCGCGGACTCCCTGGTGGATCGGCTCCAGGGCCTCGAAACGGTCGCCTGTGGCCGCTGCATGAATGCCGATGCACTCCGAGCTGCAGTGGTCGACAGCCACGAAGACCGTAGCTGTGCCTTCGCCGGTGGTCACGGTGGTGGTCAAGTCGGTTCCCCACATCTGGTCTGGTCGATCGGTGGTGATCGTCCCGTCGTGTGCTTGCGGGCCCCTTGGCTGGCCGGCGCGTTGCGGCACCTGCAGGCCGTGCTCGCGCATCACACGGCGTACGCGTTCCTTCGAGGTGCGGATGTCCTGCGCCCGCAGCTGGGCCCACATCTTGCGGTAGCCTTCCCCGTGAAAGGGGGACGCCTTCAGCAACTCGCGAATCTTCTCAGCTAGCTCATCGTCGGTACACGGCCCTTGGGGACCTCGTTTCTTCCGCTCAAGACGCTCCTCCGGACGCAGAGCCGCCCGACGCCGATGCTCGTGGACGGTGGAGCGAGGAAACTGCCAGACCCGACACACACGCTGCAGCCTGTACGGCCGCTTCCTGGAGGGCGACTGGGTCTGGCTCATCGCTTCGACCTCCGGGATGCCAAAGGGAGTCCATCCTCCAGGCGATGGATCTTGGACTCCAGCAACTCGTTGTCCATCGTCAGATCCCCCACCTTCGCTTTCAGGCGGGCGATCTGTTCATCCCGCTCATCACGGGTACGGCTGTGCAGAGCTGACTCACCCCCACCCAGGAACTGCTCGCGCCACTCACTCAGCGTGGCTGCCATCACACCCAACTCCCGGGACAGGACCTCCAGGTCCTCCCCACGCAGCAGGCGCAACACCGCCTCCTGCTTTCGACGAGCGGAGAATCGGCCGACCCGAACACCCTTCTTCTGCTTAGTCATCTCAAACACTCCTTTCAGGTCCATGTGGACCCTCTAATGTGTCCAAGAAAACCCTGGGGCGCTGGACGTCCACCTCCACGGCACTCTCCATTCTGTCGTTCAGCTCACCTGTCATGCCTGAATGCCGTTGCCGTCGTCTGACCTGTGCTCGTTATTGTCGCTTCTAAGGTCGAAGGTACAATAGAGTGTTTCCGTCGTACCGTTGCAATTGGTGATGCAGCCCGGAGATACGCGATCGGGTGGCGTGATATGGGAGCATGTGTATGAAAGTTGTAAGCACACAGGTGGTGTACAGAGACGGGCACCATAATGCGTGGACCGATCTGGCGCATTTTCAGGATCGCTGGTACGTGTTTTTCAAAAGCGGCTGGTGGCATGCGGGGCCCGGCCACCGGCATGTGTACGCACGCTCCACAGACTTGACGGCTGCGCAGTGGGAGAAGCCGCGCGGCATTGCCCCGCTGGACGATCTAAAGCTCATGGCTGCGGGACCGGCCAAGTTCTTTGTTTGGCAGGAGCAGCTTTGGGCCGTGGTGCATATGGCGGTCCAGATCGATCCGAATACTGCAGTGCCGCCCGGTAGGGGAGTCAGGTCTCAGGCGTTCGTCATGCGCTCTCCGGACGGCATGGTATGGTCGGAGCCACGGCCCATTCTCGACCGGGGTCAGTACCTGTGGCGAGTGCAGGAGTGCGATGGCTGGCTCTATGCGACGACCTTCGAGATCTCCTACGAACGCAATCGGGATATCTGGCTCTTGCGCAGTCAGGACGTGCACCGATGGGAGGAGGTGGCCCGCTGGTACGGCAGCCAGCCGGATTTGCTCTTCGACGAGGAGGGGGAGGCGGTCTCGCTGGGACTATCGCCGCGGGAGAGCGGAAATTTCAGAAACCTGGACACACTGCGTCGGGCACAGCCGCCCTACCGGGAGTGGCGTACTGACGAACTAGGCTTCACCGTACATTCGCCGGTGCTGGCGCAGGCAGGGGGGAAGTTGCTGATGGCCGGAGTGGAGCAGTTGTTCAAGCCGGGGCGGCAGACGACGCTGCGCGCTTTCGAAAGCGGTACGTTCAGCGAGCCACTCATCCTGTATCCGGACGGGGATTGCGGTTATCCGGGGATGTGCAAGGTCCCTGGCAGCGACGACGAGGTGCTGGTCTCCTATTACGGGGGCGTGGACCGGCCAGGGCTAAGTTTTCGCCCGGTGACGCTGGAGCGCCAGATTGGAGGCGAAACCTATAGCGGATACACACACGCAGAGGACTATTATTTCGTCCAGGCCTGTGATATATACGTGGACCGGGTGCGGGTGGACTGATGTCACAGAGTCCGGTGGGATATGCCTTCACCGCTCGAGCCAGCACCGTCGTTCGTTTATATAGTCCGACGGCATGGTCGTGCGGATTGAGCAAACGAACGACGGTTTCACTTACGGGCCGATTGGTAAGACCGACGAGTGTCCTGATGTACGTTCGTAATGCTATCGTTTGCGGACACCGACATCAGGTCTGACAGAGGCTCCGTTCTTCGAGGCTGAGATTGACTATCTTGAGAGTTGCGACTGCCGTAAATACGAGAGCCTGGTCTGAGACCACGGGTTAAGCGATTGGCAGACACACGTTCCGTACCGAAACCTTGTGGGGCCACGAGGCCCCTGTCAGTTGGATCTACTTCTCCCGCATTTCACTTGGCGAACCCGACTCGGCTAAGAATCAGACAGCCGAGATCCTTGCCGGCTTGAATCGGTGGAATGGTCCAGGATTCGACGTATGCGACACTTGGTCCAATCTCGAGCTGGACCGCCACGGATTCACCCTCGGTGCAGAACGCCTTTGGTATTTTCGCGCTCCGAGCACCGAGCACGAACCTGCAATGCCCGCCGAACTGTCAATCTCCATGGTAAAGGACCCAGATCAATTGGCAGCGTGGGAATACCGGTCATTGTGGGGTTTCAGGGAGAAGCCGCCGACGGTGGGAGCGAAGATCAACAATCACGCACCGGACATCCTTGCCGACCCGAAGATGCATGTGTTCGCAGGGCGTGTCGATGAAGAGATTGTTTGCGGATCAATGGCCTATGAGGGCGAAAGGTCAGTTGGTATATACGCCCTATCAACCCTGCCGGAGTTTCGTCGCCGGGGCTACGGTGTGGCGATCTCCTGGGCAGCGATCTCGGCATTTCCAAACAAAGCCACGGTATATTCAATCGGTCAATGCAACATTCTCCCCACTAATCTAATCATAGGAGATGTTGCACATGGCTCAAATGGGACGACCAGGATTGTCCGCGTCACAGAAGTTGGAGGTATGGCGTCGATGGAAGAGCGGCCAGTCGCATAGCGATATTGGTCGGGCGCTCGGGAAGCATCCGGCGTCGATTCATGGTGTCATCACCGCCAATGGGGGCATCGTACCAATGCCGCGTCGACGCTCTCGATGGGCTCTTGGCTGGGAAGAGCGTGAAGAGATCTCTCGAGGTATCGCTGCGGGAAAATCGATACGAATAATTGCGGCCGCTGTTGAGCGTGCACCCTCGACGGTTAGCCGAGAGATTGCCCGCAATGGCGGGCGGCAAAGGTACCGAGCAAACGTTGCCGACCAAGCAGCCTGGACGCGCGCCAGCCGGCCGAAATGCTGCCGACTCGCATCCAATCTTCGTTTGCGGCGAGTCGTGGCGGACAAGCTACGCCTGAAGTGGTCACCTGAGCAGATATCGGGATGGC
>CBDBIJ010000036.1:0-35323 GCA_965205655.1 Candidatus Latescibacterota bacterium | reverse complement strand
GCTGCTCAAGCGCCTCTGAATCATCCCGCCTTCGCAGCCTCGCCGCTGCCAGATAAGCACGTCTCTCGGGTGCCTGGCGGAGGACGTCGAGCCGGCCTTTCACCCAACAATGGTGGCCGCCGTCATACTGCAGATTGCGCTGCGCGCTGGCGATGGCGTCGAGTTCGCGTTGCTCTCGCGAGGCGTACTCTCGACGCTCGATACCCTCACGCACCTCCTCTATCTGGCGGCGGACGTCGGCGAGTTGGGAGGCGGTCCGGTCATGCCTCGTCCGCGCCTCCTGTAGCAAGGCGTACTGTCCCTCGGCCGAGGAAAGCCGACGCACTTTCTCCCGCGCTTGCAGCAGGTCATCGGCTCGAAAGTCGCTGCCGGCGAGCTCTTCCTCGATATCCCCGAGCCGGGCGCGCTCAGCATGCGAGAAGTCTTCGTCCCGCACGGTGCGTCCCAACTCCCGAAGTTGGTGCTCGAGCTCGCGGAGCGAGCCCTTCTCCTCCTCGAGTCTCGCTACCTGAGCCCGCACCTCGGCAGCTGACTGCTGGAGTTTTTCGAGGGAAGCGGGGGAGCGCTCGAGCTCGCGAGATCGAACCTCGAGGTCGGCAAGTCGGGCCTGAGTTCCCTTCGACGCTCGGTGCTCCTCTACAATCCGACGCTGGTGTTCCTCCTCTTCGTGAGCCAGCCGACCATCGAGCTCGAGCACGTGGGCCTCGTCGAGCTCACTGCCACACAGCGGACATTCCCCTCCTCCACGGTCACCCATAATAGACCTACGCTTTTCGACGAGGGCATCGCGCGCCTGTTCGAGCTCGCCGAGCCGGCTGCCGATCTGCTCGAGAGCGGCCCTTGAACTCGCTTCCTGAGCCTTCAGTCTCTCGAGCTCACTCACCTGCTCGCCGACTTTGCCAAGGCGTTCCTGGATCCTATCGAAATGCCTCTCGGCGGACACCCGGTGTCGCAACCGCGAATCGAGCTCCGTACGCCGCTCGGAAATGGCTTCGAGCCTGGCCTCCAGTCGACTGCACTCCTGCTCCAGGACGGCACGGAGTTCGTCGCGTCGCCGACACGCCGATTCGAACCGCTCGCGCTTCGCTTCGAGTGATTCCTCCAAACGAAGCGCTTCGCCAAGCTCGGCGCGCTCGGATTCGATCGTCAAGGCGCGCTGCAGCACGGACTGAGTCTGCTGCCTTTGTCCCTCCAGGCTCTGTTTCTCCGATTCCAACCCGCTCAGACGCTGTGCCAACGCGTGGCGGGCCTCTCTGACGAGATCCTCGAGCCCCGACCGTCTCGCTTCCAGCTCCCGCAGTTCGCACGCCTTTTCATATAGCTCCTTTTCCAGAGCAGTGCACCGTTCAAACTCTTGAAAATCGGCCTCGATCTGCTCGCTCGATGACAGGGTTTCGTCGTCCGATTGCCGCCGTTGTTCGAGGGAGGCACGCCGCGCCTCAAGTTGGCGCGCGCCTTCGTCTTCGGCGGCGAGGTCGACGGCGAGCTGATCCAGGCGCTCGCGGCCTTCGATGAGCGACTTCCACTGCGCCTGTCGTCGCTCGAGTCGAGCTTCTCGAGCCGCCACCTCCTCGTCGAGCAGGGTCTGTCTCCGACCCAGATCGCGAAATTCGCTCTCGTGCGCATCTCGCTGCGCCAACTCGGAGTCGACGCTGGCGAGTTGCTGCCGGCCAGCCTCCGTTCGTTGTACCCCTTCCCGGAGTCTGGATCGCGCCAGCTCCTCGAGTCGCTCATACCGCGATAGACCGAGAATCTCCGCCAACACCTGCTTGCGCTCGCTGGCGCTCTTGCGCGTGAACTCGTCGGCGCGGCCTTGGACGATGAAGGCGGAGTTGATGAATGTGTCGTAGTCCATGGACAGCAGTTCGATGATGTTGCTCTGGGTCAGGGTCAGGTTGCCGGCTGACAGAGAGCGAAAGCGCGACCTCGCCTCGTCGAAGATCTGCAGATCGAGCTCGGTCGCGCTCGATCGAGGCCGACGGCGAAACCGTCGAATGACCCGAAATCGTCCCGCATCGAGATCGAAAGTGAATTCGACGTGCATGTCGGTGGCGCCGATGCGAAGCAGTCCGTCGTCGGGCTTGCGATCTGAGCGACCTTTTCGCGCCTCTCCCCATAAGGCGTAGGTAATCGCGTCGAGAAGAGCGGACTTGCCATGGCCGTTATCACCGGTCAGACAGGCTACATGGAAGCCGGTAAAATCGAGCACGCAGCCCTCCTCGCCGTAGCTGAGGAAGTTTCGCAGGCTCAACCGGACCGGCACCATTACGGCGACTCCTCGGGTTGGGCCAGATCTTTGCAGCGCTCGAGCTCTCTGGCGTAGCGCTGCAGATCCGCACGACTGCTTTCCAACGCGGGATTGTTGTCGATATAGCGGTCGAGGGCCTGCGCGAGATCCATGTCCTGGCTGACGCCCGCCCGTCGCTGCCGCTGGCTTGCCCGTGGCTTGGGAAAGATGCCGGCTACGTGATACGCCGATGTCATGGCGCCGAGAATCCGCTGACAATCGACACGCCTCTCGTTGTCGGCATCCTCGCTGAGCTCGTAGATGATGCGGACGACGGCGTCGGTCACCCGGGTGTCGGACAGTGCCGCCAATACGGCCTCGGTGGGATCCGAGCCGTCACCCTCGGTCTCGACGTTGACCGTGACGAACCGGCGAGCCGGTGTGGGTACGAATCGGTAGGTTGTCGATTTCGCCCGCGTGCCGCAATCGATGGTCACGAGGCAGCATCCCTTCTCGTCGTTCTCCTCTCCGAAGTCGATACGGTCAACGCTGCCGGCATACACCACCGGCGGCGAGTTTTTCGGATTGAGGTCCTGGTGCCGATGGATGTGTCCGAGAGCGACATAGTCGAAAACGGGATTGGCGAGCGAGCTCGTCGACAGAGTCGGATCGGAACCGATGACGGCGGTGCGCTCGCTTCCCGAATACAGCGCTCCGGTGGCGGCTACGTGAGCGACGAGCACAGCCGCCGAAGAGGTATCGATACGAGCGGCAAACTCCCGTATCGATTCGCTGCACATCTGCTCAATAGCGGCATTGAGCGATTCTTCGTCGCACTGCCTGTAGCGTTCGTCGGCGCGCAGGAAGTGCCGCGTCGGCCATGGAAGGCCGACAACCTGGAGCGGACCGCTCGCCGTCTCGATCGTGAGCAACTGAGGCGTCCGGACGACGTAGGTGTTGCCCAGCTCGAGAGCGCTGAACACGTCCACTGACGTCGCTCGGCCGAAAGACGCCGGCGCGTCGTGGTTCCCAACCACGAGGACGATCGGAATACTTGCCTCGTGCAGACGGTGGAGCTGGGTGGCAAACTCCCGCTGCCAGGTGGGGTTGGGGCTCGGGGTCTTGTAGACGTCGCCGGCCAACAGAGCGGCATCGACGCGCTCTTCGAGAGCCAGGTCGACGACGAACCGAAAGCTGCGGACGAAATCGGCGAAGCGAGTGTGAAGCCCGGTGGCCGGGTCGATGCGGCCGTAATTCTCGATTCCGAGATGGAGATCGGCAAAGTGGAGAAGGCGCACGGGTGTCTCCCGGTTGCGGTGGAGGCTGGAGAGCTGCGGGGAGGGAACGTTGCGGCGAGATGGAGATCCACCTCGGGCGCACGGGCGGGGTAGTGAAGTCGTTGGGGAAAGATAGGCGCCGAATCGAACCCGGCAAAGCCTCGTGTCGGCAAGCGACCACAGGCATCGCGTTCAGCGGGGTGGGCGTCACCCATCTGAGGTTGCACCTCACGCTCGTTTTTGCTATATTCCGCTAAACCGAGGGAATCAGACGTAGCGGAAGCGGTGGGTTGTATCGACGCTTCCGCTTTTTGCGTGGGCGATTGGACAGCGGAGGCCGGTCGGAGATGAGTGAGGTATATCTGTCGAGAGAGGGGTATCAGAAGCTCCAGGCCGAGCTGAAGGAGCTGAAGGGAACCGAGCGTCCAATAGTGAGAGCTGCCTTGCAGTACGCGCGCGAGTTCGGGGATTTGTCCGAGAATGCGGAGTATGCGGCCGCCAAGGAGCGCCTCATGTTTCTCGAGCAACGCATCAATAGACTTGAGGAGACCCTGAGCCGGGCCACGCTGATCGAGAATGAGAACATCCCCGATGACAAGGTGTACATCGGTGCCACCGTCGAGCTGCTGGATTTGAAGCAGAAAAAGGAATTCACCTACACGCTTGTGGCGCCTGAGGAAGCCGACTTTGAGCAGGGAAAGATTTCAACGGTCTCACCGATCGGTCAGGGACTGCTCGGACACGAGGAGGGTGAGGAGGTAGAGATCGAGGTGCCGGCCGGTCGCTTGGAGTATCGTATCGTGAAGATATCCAGATAGCTCAACCTTATTGTAAACAATTAGTTATACATCTTCAAAGCGTCTCTTCGGCCGCTCGGTGCGGATCGCCGCTGAGACATCGCCATCCGCGGGTTGACAGCCTCCGGGGTGGAGCCTTAGCTTATACAGCTTGCAGCGACATTCGCCTGGCGCTTGCAGGTGGTCGGCGATGAGGCGGGAGTAGCTCAGTTGGCTAGAGCGCGAGCCTTCCAAGCTCGATGTCGCGGGTTCGAGTCCCGTTTCCCGCTCCAACTAATGCACTGTTAGCTACCTATCGCAGGGCCGATGTAGCTCAGTCGGTAGAGCGCGTCCTTGGTAAGGACGAGGTCACCAGTTCAACCCTGGTCATCGGCTCCAGACTCAATTCAACACGTAAACCGTTGATAGTCAGACGATTGTTCGATGGGGCGACGGCCGGAACGGTCGCGGCCTAGCAATACTTTCACGTCTTCAACGCAGCGAGCATGCCGAGAGAGCAGATCACACTCGAATGCGGTGATTGCAGTCGGCGGAACTACAATACCACGAAGAATCGCCGCACCCATCCGAGCCGGCTGGAAGCCAGAAAGTACTGTCGTTTCTGTCGCAAGCACACGCTCCACAAGGAAACGCGGTGATCGCAGCGGGCACGAGCTGAGGAGTGGGCGTAGGTCTGTAGCTCAATTGGTAGAGCACCGGTCTCCAAAACCGGGGGTTGCAGGTTCGAGTCCTGCCAGACCTGCCAACGGCTGACAAAGCGAGAGGGGTGGACCGGCATTCGGGATGCTGGAGAAAATCAAGACGTTCCTGAGCGAAGTTCGATCCGAGCTCGACAGGGTTATCTGGCCGACTCGAGACGATCTCGTGAACTCCACGACAGTCGTCGTCTTCTTCTCGGTGGCCTTCGCCATATTCATCGGTCTCTTCGATCTCGTTCTCTCCTACGTCCGGGCAGTGCTTCTGTGATGACGGGGAAAGTAAATTCTATCGATGTCCGCAGTTGTCCGCTGCGGATGGCCGCTCCACGGGGATGTCCTTCAGAGGTTGAGCCATGCAGTGGTACGCGCTCCATACCTATTCCGGGCACGAAAACAAGGTGAAATCATACCTCGAATCACTGATCGAATCCGACGCAGCTGCGGGCTCCATTTCGCAGGTGGTCGTGCCCACCGAGGAAGTGGTCGAGATGAGGGGTGGCAAGAAGACAGTATCCAAGAAACGGTTTCTGCCCAGTTACGTGCTGGTGGAGATGGAAATGGGCAAGGACGCGTGGCACCTCGTTACGAACATTCCCGGCGTCACCAACTTCGTCGGTCCCGCGCGCAAGCCACAGCCTCTCACCCAGGGCGAGGTCGATCACATCCTCGGCCACATAAACCGTCGAAAGTCGCAGGAGGTGGACGAAATACCCTTTGAGGTGGCGGACCAGGTGAAGGTCAATGACGGGGCGTTCAAGGATTTTATCGGCACCGTACAGGAGGTCATCCCCGAGAAGCGGAGGCTGAAGATTATCGTCAGCATTTTCGGGCGCGGCACGCCGGTAGAGCTCGATGTTCTCCAGGTGGAGCCGGTGACCGAGGGGAACCTGCCCGGCGCGTAGGCACCGAGGAGAGTCTTTCGATGGCAAAAAGGGTACTCGCGCTCATCAAACTGCAGATTCCCGCCGGGCAGGCGAACCCGACGCCGCCGGTGGGTCCTGCGCTCGGGCAGCACGGCGTCAACATCATGGAGTTTTGCAAGGCCTTCAACGCCAGCACCCAGGATAGGCAAGGGGCTAATCATTCCCGTCGTCATCACCGTGTACGCCGACCGGAGCTTCGCGTTCATCATGAAGACGCCCCCGGCGTCGGTGCTGCTGAAGCGGGCGGCGGGCATCGACAAGGGGTCGGGGGTCCCGAACAGGGACAAAGTGGGATCAGTAAAAAGCGCCGACTTGCGAGAGATCGCCGAAGCGAAAATGGAAGACCTGAACGCGAACGACGTGGAGGCGGCGATGCGGATGATCGCCGGCACTGCGCGCAGTATGGGATTGCTCGTCGACGGGGCTGCTGTCGGCGACGAGTCTTTCGACCCGAGCTCCAGCCAGCGACGCCTCCACGCCGGACTGACAGGCCTAGGCCGAGCTCAAAGCAGAGAGGATTTTCGTCCATGGCCCGTCGCGGCAGGAAATACAAGGAGTCGGCTGCATCCTACGACAAGCGGAGTGCCCATTCCTGGGAACAGGCGTTTGGGATCCTGAGATCGTTTCCCACAAAGTCCTTCGATGAATCCGTCGAGCTCACCTTCCACTTGGGCATCGACGGGAGGCACGCGGATCAAGCCATTCGCGGCACGGTGAGTCTTCCCCACGGCACGGGGAGAGATGTGCGCGTCTTGGTGATAACCCAGGGCGAGCTGGTGAAAGAAGCAGAGGAGGCTGGCGCCGATCACGTCGGCGGAGCTGACGTGATCGACAAGATTCAGAAGGGCTGGCTGGAGTTCGATCTCGTCGTCGCCTCGCCGGATATGATGGGACAGGTAGGAAAACTCGGACGCATACTCGGGCCCCGGGGATTGATGCCGAACCCGAAGACCGGCACCGTAACCAGGGACGTCGGGGCCGTGGTGAAGGAATCGAAGGCCGGCCGTGTCGAGTTCCGCGCCGACAGCAAGTCGGGGAACAACGCCCAGGCCGCCATCGGAAAACTCTCGTTCGAGGATGCGGCGCTCATGGACAACGCCAAGGTGTTCTCAGAGGCCATTGTGCGCGCCAAGCCGGCTGCGACCAAAGGACAGTTTGTCCGCAAGTTGACCCTGTCAACGACGATGGGCCCGGGAATCAAGATCGATCCCGCCGCTGTCGCAGCCTGAGTGGTCGCAATTCACGATTGAGCGAAGGTCATGGCGACGAAAGAAAAGAGCGAACAAGTAGAAGAGCTCTGCCGAAAAATGTCCGGGGCGACGTCTCTCTACCTGGCCGATTTCACCGGGCTCGACGTGGCGTCGGCGACTCAGGCTGCGGCGATCGCTGCGCCAGGCATCGATCCGGTACGAGGTCGTGAAGAATCGGTTGGCCAAGCTGGCAGCGGCGAAGGCGGGCATGCACTCGCTGGAAGACTCCCTCAGCGGTCCCACGGCCATGGCTTTCGGCCATGCCGATCCTCTGGCACCAGCAAAGATTCTCCAGAAGTTCATCGACGGCGGCGGCAAGCTCACCATCAAGAGCGGTTTTCTCGACGGGGAATTACTGTCGCCGGAGCAGGTCCTTCAGATCGCCTCCCTGCCATCCAGAGAAGAGCTGGTCGGAAAGTTTCTCTGGGCGGTCCAGAATCCCCTGTACGGTTTTTCGGGGGTCCTGTGCGGGCCTCCTGAGGAATCTGGTCGGGCGTGCTCGCCGCGGTGCAGGAGGAACGCGACGCCGCCCAGTCAAGGGATGTCGATGCCAGCGGCCAAGAGTCCGACGTGTCCATGTAGCTGTGTATGCGAATTGTGGTTTATGCGAGGCCATGAAGTCCTCAGGCGAATGCCCAATAGGGAGGTAGCAGACAGATGAGCGAAGAAGGGAATGGCAGTCCGAAAGTCGAGGAGATCATCGAGACCATTGGCGGGTCTCACCGTCCTCGAGCTCGCGGATCTGGTCAAAGCATTAGAAGACAAGTTCGGCGTTTCGGCAGCCGCGCCGGTCATGATGGCCGGGGCCGCTCCTGCCGCCGGAGACGGGGCCGAGGCGGCTGTCGAGAAAGACGAGTTCGATGTCGTACTCACGGCCGCGGGAGACAAGAAGATTCAGGTTATCAAGGTCGTGCGCGAGATTACGAGCCTGGGTCTCAAAGAGGCAAAAGCCCTCGTCGACGAAGCCCCCGAAGTCAGTCAAGGAAGGTGTTACAAAGCAGGAGGCCGAGGAGATACAGGCTCGACTCTCAGAGGCCGGCGCCTCCGTCGAGATCAAGTAGTCATCGGCTCTGTGAAGGCATCGCAAGGAGTCCGAATACCGTGTCTCAATGACGCAGTATTGATTCCTGGCGAGCATGGTCCCACGGCAAATCGAAGGAACGGACGAGTTTTTTCAAAAGCTCATAGTCCGCCATCGCCGGGCTGCCGAGACGAGGCAGTGATGGCGGGCCGGCCTGTGGGCTTTTGTCGCTTCATTCCGCAAGAGGGGGGGCACTCAGTTTGAGCGAAACTACGCAGACAAAGAACGGTGGCATCAGTCGACTCTCCTTCGGCAAGATCCCGGAAGTGGTGGCAATGCCGAACCTGCTGGAGGTGCAGATCAGCTCCTACGAGTCTTTCCTCCAGTTGCAGACGGCACCGCGCAGGCGCCAGCGGCGCGGGCTCCACGCCGTGTTCGAGAGCGTGTTCCCCATTTCCGACGTCCACGGTGTTTACTCCCTGGAGTACGTGGATTACTCAATCGGCAATCCACGCTACGACGTAGAGGAGTGCCGAGAGCGGGGCATGACGTTTGCGGCGCCGCTGCGGGCCACCTTACGGCTGATTGCGCGGGACAAGGACAGCCCGGACAAGCCGGTGAAGAACGTTGTGGAGCAGTCCGTGTTCCTGGGTGAACTGCCGATCATGACCGAGCAGGGGACCTTCGTTATCAATGGCGCGGAGCGGGTGGTGGTGAGCCAACTCCATCGCTCGCCCGGGGTGTTCTTTGACGAGACGCTTCACCCCAATGGCAAGCGGCTGTTCTCGGCCCGAATTCTGCCCTCAAAGGGTCCGTGGCTCGAGTTTAGCATGGACATCAACGACATCATGTACGTCCACATCGACCGGCGCCGAAAACTGCCGGTCTCCCTGCTGCTGCGCGGCCTCGGGTTCTCCAGCTCCGGCGAGATACTCGCTCTCTTCCGGGAAGAAGAGGAATTCGAGATCGGTGATGACATGCTTGGCCGCTTCGTGGGCAGCCAGGACGTGGTGGATGGTAGAACGGGCGAGGTCGTTGTCGAGGCCTACCAGGAGATTACCGAGGAGCTGCTGGAGGCACTGAAGAAAACCCGCTTCAAGAGAATCAAAGTCCTCGAGGGCCCCGATCCCAACGATCCCGGAGTGCTGGAGAACACGATCAAGAAAGACCCCTCAGAATCGGAAGAGGACGCTCTGACGCGCATCTACAATCTACTCCGCCCCGGCGATCCGCCCAATATCGAGACCGCCCGCGGCTTGCTCGAAAGGCTGTTCTTCAACCCGAAGCGATACAACCTCGGCGACGTGGGGCGCCATCGAATAAACAGAAGGCTCGTTCTCGACATTCCCGCGGAGAGCACCGTTCTCCATCTCGAGGATTTCATGGCCATCATCAACTACCTGCTCGGGTTGAGGATGGGCCAGGGATTCACCGACGACATCGACCATCTCGGCAACCGCCGTATCCGCCTGGTAGGGGAGCTGCTGGCCAACCAGTTCAGCATCGGCCTCACGCGCATGGCCCGCACGATTCGGGAGCGTATGAGCCTTCGCGACGAGGATCAGGTGACCCCCCACGATTTGGTCAACGCCCGCACGGTTTCAACGGTCGTGCAGGCTTTTTTCGGCAGCAGCCAGCTGTCTCAGTTCATGCAGCAGAACAATCCGCTCGACGAGCTCACCCACAAGCGCAGGCTCAGCGCTCTGGGGCCCGGGGGTCTGAGCAGGGACCGCGCCGGCTTCGAGGTGCGCGATGTCCACTACACTCACTACGGCCGCATATGCCCGATCGAGACGCCGGAAGGACCGAACATCGGCCTCATTTCATCCCTGAGCACCTACGCGCGGGTAAACGCCTTCGGATTTCTGGAGACGCCATATCGAACTGTTGTGAACGGCAAAGCGACGACGGAAATCGAGTACCTGTCCGCCGATCAAGAGGACCGATTCACCATCGCTCAAGCCAACGAACCCCTCGCCGACAACGGCAGTTTCGTCAATCCGCTCGTGAAGGCTCGCCGCCGCGATGACTATCCCATGCTGGCGCCCGAGGAGGTGCAGTACATGGATGTATCACCGAAGCAGCTCGTGAGTGCGGCGGCGGCCCTCATCCCCTTCCTCGAACACGACGACGCCAACCGGGCACTGATGGGCTCGAACATGCAGCGGCAGGCGGTGCCGCTCCTGTTCACGGAGGCCCCGCTGGTGGGCACCGGGATGGAAACGAAGGTGGCCCGGGATTCCGGTGCGGTGATCCTGGCGCGCAATCCGGGTGAGGTGGTAGAGTCCGAATCCGATCGCGTCGTGGTGAGGCGTGACAAGCGGCGCAGCACGACGCTTTCACCGCTCGACACGGCCGACGAGGACGAATACCGGCTGACGAAGTTCGCGCGATCGAACCAGGACTGCTGCATCAACCAGCGCCCCATCGTCAAGGTGGGAGACAAAATCGGCAAAGGTCAGGTGGTCGCCGACGGTCCAGCTACTGAATTGGGGGACCTCGCCCTCGGAATGAACGTTCTCGTCGCCTTCATGCCGTGGAACGGCTACAACTTCGAGGATGCCATCGTCATCAGCGAAAGGCTGCTCAAGAGGGACGTTTTCACCTCCGTCCACATCGAGGAGTTCGAGCTCCAGGTGAGGGACACGAAGCGCGGGCAAGAGGAGATCACCCGCGAGATTCCCAATGTGAGCGAGCTGGCAGTGCGCAATCTCGATGACGAGGGTATCGTCCGAATAGGCGCGGAGGTTGGCCCGGGAGATATCCTCGTGGGAAAGGTCACGCCGAAGGGCGAGACGGAACTGTCTCCGGAAGAGCGGCTCCTGCGGGCCATTTTCGGCGAGAAGGCCGGGGATGTGCGCGACGCTTCGTTGAAGGCTCCTCCAGGTATGGAGGGGGTTGTGATCGGTCGCAAGGTGTTCTCCAGAAAGGACCGCGGCGACGCCACCAAGAAGAAGGAAAAAGCGCAGATCGCCGAGCTTCGCGGCGATGCGGACCGCAAGATCGAGCGCCTTCGGGAGGAGAGGAATCGGCAGCTCATCGGGTTGATCGGAGATGAGAAGCTGGGCCGTCTGCGCAGCGCCGAAGACGGCAGTATCGTCGTGCGCGAAGGTACGGTGATCAGCGAACGGCTCCTCGAGCGGCTGGATTTTTCGGCCGTGGCGCCGGAGGATGGATGGACTGGCGAGGCGACCCTAAACGACAAGGTCGACACGCTGCTGCACCACGCCAGTGAACAGATGAAGCTCATCGAAGAGCAGACGGAACGTCTGGTAGAGCGCCTCACGAGAGGTGACGAGTTACCCCCCGGTATCATCCAGCTGGTGAAAATCTACGTGGCGAAGAAACGCAAGCTTTCGGTGGGTGACAAGATGGCGGGGCGGCACGGCAACAAGGGAGTTGTCGCGGCCATCGTCCCCGAGGAGGACATGCCCTACATGGAGGACGGTACGTCCATCGACATTGTTCTCAACCCCCTCGGTGTGCCCTCTCGAATGAACCTGGGGCAAATCTTCGAAACACACCTCGGTTGGGCCGCCCGGGCGCTTGGTGTCCACGTGGCGACGCCAGTCTTCGACGGGGCAAATCTGAACGAAGTCAAGGATCTGCTCCAGCAGGCAGAGCTGCCTGCGAACGGCAAGGCCATCCTGTTCGACGGCCGCACGGGCATGCGGATCGATAAGGAAGTCACGGTGGGATTCATCTACATGATGAAACTGACGCATCTGGTGGCCGACAAGATCCACGCCCGCTCCATCGGACCCTATTCCCTGGTCACTCAGCAGCCGCTGGGGGGTAAAGCTCAGTTCGGCGGACAGCGCTTCGGGGAAATGGAGGTCTGGGCCCTGGAGGCATACGGCTCGGCCTATACCCTCCAGGAAATGCTGACTGTCAAATCCGACGACGTGGCCGGGCGCTCGCGCATCTACGAGGCCATCGTCAAGGGGGAGAATCCCCCGGAACCGGGGATCCCGGAATCGTTCAACGTGTTGGTAAAGGAGCTGCAGAGTCTCTGTCTCGACGTCATTCTCGAGGACAGCCGGTTGGAGGTCGAGCCCTTCTGATGTGCATGCCGATGGTTTACAACGGTGCAGAGGGGACCGGACAAACGGCTCTCGACAAACTGCGATCAACCAACAGGGGGTACTGACGTGCTTACGACGAGGAACTCGAGAAAACCCACGGATTTCGATTCGATTCGCATTCAGCTCGCCTCTCCCGACACGATTCGCTCGTGGTCGCGGGGCGAGGTCACCAAGCCAGAAACGATCAACTACCGATCCTTCAAACCCGAGAGGGACGGCTTGTTCTGTGAGCGCATTTTCGGTCCGGTGAAGGATTGGAACTGCCACTGCGGAAAGTACAAAGGTATCCGCTACCGCGGCGTCGTCTGCGACCGCTGCGGCGTCGAGGTGACACAGGCGAAGGTTCGCCGTGAGCGGCTCGGACATATCGAGCTCGCCGTGTCGGTGTCGCACATATGGTACTTCAAATCACTTCCATCGCGCATCGGGGCGCTCCTCGACATATCGATGCGCAATCTGGAGCGGGTTCTCTACTACGAGTCCTACGTCGTCATGGATCCAAAGGACGCGGAGGTCGAAAAAATGTCCCTGCTCACCGAGGAGGAACTCCTGGAGTTGAAGGAGCAGGGCTTCGATCCCGGCGTGGGCATGGGAGCGCCCACGGTACGGGAGCTGCTGGCGGAGATTGATATCGAGGAGTTGTCCGCCGAGTTGCGGGCGCGCGTGAGGATGGAAACCTCAATCCAGCGCAAGCAAGAGGCGCTCAAACGACTCAAGGTCGTCGAGGCTTTCCGTCAGTCGGAAAATCGTCCGGAGTGGATGATCCTGGAGGCCATCCCGGTCATTCCGCCAGATCTGCGACCCCTGGTGCCTCTGGAGGGAGGTCGGTTCGCCACCTCCGACCTCAACGATCTCTACCGCCGGGTCATCAACAGGAACAACCGGCTCAAGAAGCTCATCAGCATAAAGGCTCCTGAGGTCATTCTCAGAAACGAGAAACGCATGCTTCAGGAGGCGGTGGATGCCCTGTTCGACAACGGTCGCCGGTCTCGAGCGGTGCGCGGAGACGGCAACCGATCGCTCAAGTCGCTCAGCGACTTGCTCAAGGGTAAGCAGGGTCGTTTCCGCCAGAACCTGCTGGGTAAACGCGTCGACTACTCCGGCCGCTCTGTCATCGTCGTCGGCCCGGAGTTGAAGCTGCACCAGTGCGGTCTCCCCAAGAGCATGGCGCTCGAGCTGTTCAAGCCCTTCGTCATTCGCAAGCTCGAAGAGAAGGGCATGGTCCAAACGGTGAAGAGCGCGAAAAAGCTCGTCGAGCGGGAGCGGTCTGAGGTGTGGGACATTCTGGAGGAGATCATCCGGGATCACTGCGTCCTCCTGAATCGGGCTCCGACTCTGCACAGACTCGGGATTCAGGCTTTTCAGCCGATTCTCGTCGAGGGCAAGGCCGTTCAGCTTCACCCGCTCGTCTGCGCCGCCTTCAACGCCGATTTCGACGGGGACCAGATGGCCGTGCACGTGCCGCTCTCCTTCGAGGCGCAGATCGAGGCGCGACTGCTCATGCTGTCGGCCCAAAATTTGTTGAAGCCCGCCGACGGCGAGCCCGTCATCATGATGGATCCCAAGGACATCGTTCTCGGCGCCTACTACATGACGAAGGTTCGTTTCAGCGATGCGGACAAGGTCGAGCGCCGCTTCTCCAATACGATCGAGGCGCGGGCCGCCTACGATGCGGGCAAGATAACGCTGCACCAGCCGATCAAGGTCCGCATCAAGGGACAGCTCGAGGACTCCACCGTGGGCCGACTCATTTTCAACGACGCCCTGCCCGACGAGCTCGACTTCGTCAACCAGAACGTGGAAAAAGGAGACATTAAGCGAATCACCGGGGACGTGCACCGTCATATGGGCAATCGCCGCACAGCCGAATTCGTCGACCACCTCAAAGGGATGGGCTATCACTACGCTACCATGGCGGGCGTGACGGTTTCCATCGATGACGTCGTCGTGCCCACCGAGAAGGACGAGATCATCAACGCCGCCCTCGAGGAGGTCGAGAAGGTGCGCGAGCAGTATTCTAACGGCATCATCACCGACGGCGAGCGCTACAACAAGATTATAGACATCTGGACCCACGCCACCTCGTCCGTGTCCCGAGCAGTCCAGGGGGCGCTCGAGGACGCCGAGGAGGGCTTCAACTCCGTCTTCATCATGAAGGATTCCGGGGCCCGGGGCAGCGAGGACCAGATCAAGCAGCTTGGCGGCATGCGGGGCTTGATGAACAAGCCGCAGAAGAAGCTCACCGGAGCCGTGGGCGAGATCATCGAAACGCCGATCATCGCCTCATTCAAAGAGGGTTTGTCGGTGCTCGAGTACTTCATCTCGACGCACGGCGCTCGAAAGGGACTGGCCGATACCGCCCTCAAGACGGCGGAGGCGGGGTACTTGACAAGGCGAATGGTAGACGTAGCGCAGGACGTAGTCATTAGCCAGCAGGACTGCGGCACAGCCCAGGGAATTTGGACCGGAGCACTCAAGGACGGGGAGGAAATCATCGAGCCCCTCGCCGATCGCATCGCCGGCAGAGTGGTACTCGAGGACGCTGTCGATGCCGATGGCAACGTCGTCGTCGAGGCGGGCAGTCAGCTCGAGGAGCACGACGCCAACATGATCGCCCAGGCTGGCTTCGAACAGGTGAGAATTCGCTCTGTCCTGACATGCGAATCCGCCCGCGGTGTGTGCGCCATGTGCTACGGTCGCAACCTCGCAAGCGGCAGGAGGGTGAACGTGGGTGAAGCGGTGGGCGTCATAGCCGCACAGAGCATCGGCGAGCCGGGTACCCAGCTGACATTGCGCACCTTCCATATCGGCGGTACGGCCAGTCGCATCGCCGAGCAGTCGCAGATTAATGCCAGGCGAAACGGCACCGTCCACTTCGTCAACATCGCCGCCGTGGAGCATCCCGACTTCGGGCCTGTCATCGTCGGCCGCAACGGCGAAATCGAGATTCGCGATGAGCAGAACAGAGTCCGTTCGCGGATCAACGTTCCCTACGGTGCCAACATCAAGGTCGGAGACGGAGAGCAGGTCGATGCTGCCCAGGTGATGTACGAGTGGGATCCTTACAACAACGTCATCGTCGCCGACAGGGCAGGGAAGGTAAGGTTTAGCGATATCGTCGATGACGTGACCCTGCGCGAGGAATTCGACGAAACCACAGGCATGAGCGCACGGGGCATTGTGGAGCAGCGGGACAGGAGTCTGAGTCCGCAGATCGAGGTTGTAAACAGAAAAGAGGGGACGAGGTCCTACATACTGCCCGTCGGGGCACGGCTGTTAGTGAACGACAAAACCGAGGTGCCCCCCGGTTCGGTGCTGTGCAAGATACCGAGGGAGCGCACGAAAACGCGGGATATCACTGGTGGTCTGCCTCGTGTGGCCGAGTTATTCGAGGCTCGCCGGCCCAAAGAGCCGGCGGTGATCTCGGAGATCGACGGCTCGGTCAGCTTCGGCGGCCTCGTGCGCGGCAATCGCGAGGTGCTGGTTACCTCGCCCAAAGGGGAGGAGCGGAAATACCTCATTCCCTACGGCAAGCACCTGAGAGTCCACGAAGGCGACCATGTGGTCGCCGGAGAGCGACTCTCCGAGGGTGCGGTGAATCCCCACGATATCCTCCAGGTTCAGGGGGTACACAAGGTCCAGGAGTATCTCGTCAATGAGATTCAGGACGTCTACCGCCTCCAGGCCGTCGAAATCAACGACAAGCACATCGAGGTCATCGTTCGGCAAATGCTGCAGAAGGTTCGCGTCCTCGATCCGGGGGATACGAACTTCCTGGAGGGCGAGGAGGTGGACAAGATTCGCTTCAACAGGGAGAACGAAAAGGTGATTTCCGAGGGCGGTGATCCGGCGACCTGTCAGCCGATCCTGCTCGGGATCACGCGCGCGTCGCTGCGCACTGACAGCTTCATATCAGCCGCCTCGTTTCAGGAAACGACAAGGGTGCTCACGGAGGCCGCAGTGCAGGGCAAGGTCGATCACCTGCGAGGTTTGAAGGAGAACGTTATCATCGGCCGTCTGATCCCGGCAGGAACCGGTTCGACTCTGTACCAGGGCGTCAGCTACACGGATCTCGAGCCGGAAAAGGATACCCTGGCGCCGAACGGGGACGGCCTGAGGGCCGAATACGATGAGTCCCTCGCCGAAACTGAGTCGGTCGAAGCGACGCCCGCTGCCTGAGCCTGCTATTGACGGATTATATGGATCGTCCATATGTTCTTCAGTTTGTGCAATTTGCGCTGCGGCCGCACGCCCCCTGGGTGAACGGCCCTTTCTCGTAGTCGAAATCTATATTCGATTTGCCGACGATCAGCCAGCTGATTCGCAAGGGTCGAAGCAAGACTGGAAAGCGCCGGGACGCCCCCGCATTGCGGGGCTGCCCCCAGCGGCGGGGCGTGTGCACGCGGGTGTACACGACCACACCCAAGAAGCCGAATTCGGCGTTGCGAAAGATGGCCCGGGTGCGCCTCACGACGGGGCAAGAAGTGGCCGCCTACATACCCGGTGAGGGCAACAATTTGCAGGAGCATTCGATCGTGCTCATTCGCGGCGGCCGAGTAAAGGACGTGCCCGGAGTGCGCTACCACATCATTCGCGGTGTGCTGGACGCCAGCGGTGTGTCCGAACGCAAGCAGAGCCGTTCCAAGTACGGCGCGCGCCGGGACTCATAGGAATGGATGTGAGGTAGATGTCACGGAGAAGGCGCGCCATCAAGCGACAGATCCTGCCAGATCCGAAGTACAAAAGCGTGCTGGCTACTCGCTTCATCAATTGCCTGATGAAACAGGGCAAGAAAAGCCAGGCGGAGCAGATTTTCTACCGCGCCGTAGAGCTGGTCACCGAGCGTTCGGAAGAGCAGGGCATTGACGTGTTCATGAAAGCGGTGGAGAACGCGAAACCCATGGTCATTACGAAGTCACGGCGTGTCGGTTCGCAGACCTACCAAGTGCCACTCGAGGTTCGGTCGGAGGAGCGCACGACGAGGTCGATCAAATGGCTCATCCGCTTCGCGCGAGAGCGCGCCGACCGTACCATGGCGGAACGCCTCGCCAACGAACTGGTAGCCGCCTCGAAAGGAGACGGCGGAGCGGTGCGGCAAAAAGACGACGTCCACCGGATGGCGGATGCCAACAAGGCATTCGCGCACTACAGATTCTAGGATAGACGTGGCAACTGAGCGCAGTATAGAGTTGATCCGCAATATCGGCATCGCGGCACACATAGACGCGGGCAAGACGACGACGACCGAGCGAATCTTGTTCTACGCCGGGCGTCTGAACCGCATGGGCGAAGTCCACGACGGCAACACCGCAATGGACTGGATGGCGCAGGAGCGGGAGAGGGGCATTACCATAACCTCCGCGGCCACCGCCTGTGAGTGGAACGGCCATAGGGTCAACATCATCGACACGCCGGGGCATGTGGATTTCACAGCCGAGGTGGAGCGCTCACTGCGCGTCCTCGACGGGGCGATCGGCGTGTTCTGCGCCGTCGGCGGAGTCGAGCCCCAATCGGAGACCGTGTGGCGCCAGGCGGATCGATATCGCGTCCCGCGGATCGCGTTCGTCAACAAGATGGACCGGAACGGGGCCGATTTCGTGCGAGTGCTGGAAATGCTCCAGGAGCGACTGGGGAGCAACTTCGTGCCCATCCAGCTACCCATCGGCGCCGGCGAGACCTTCACCGGTCTCATCGATCTCGTCGAGATGAAAGCGGTCACCTACGACGAAGCCTCGCTTGGGGCGAAGTTCTTCGAGATGGAAATCCCGGATGACCTGATGGAGCAGGCCATGCACTACCGGGAGAAGATGCTCGAAGCAGTGGCGGAGTTCGACGACCACCTGCTCGAGAAGTTTCTCGATGGTGGAGAGATCAACTCTGATGAGATTCTGCTTGCGCTCCGCAGGGCTACGATCGCTCTCAAGGCGGTGCCCGTCACGTGTGGTAGCGCTTTTCGTTACAAGGGAGTGCAGCGTTTGCTGGACGCCATTGTGACCCTACTCCCATCCCCAGTCGATGTGCCGCCAGTTGCGGGCACGGTGTCGGATACGGATCAGACAGTCGAGTGCGAGGCACGAGGCGATGCGCCCTTCGCGTCCCTCGCCTTCAAGGTGATGACCGATCCTTTCGTGGGACGCCTCACCTTCCTGCGGGTGTACTCGGGGACGCTCCACGCCGGCTCCTACGTTTATAACGTCAGCACCCGAAAACGCGAGCGGATTTCCCGCCTTCTCGAAATGCACGCCAATGACCGAACCGAGCAAAAGGCGGTGGGCGCCGGGGACATCGTCGCCGTGGTGGGTCTCAAGGACACGACGACCGGCGACACCTTGTGCGATGAGGGCCATCCCGTTCTCCTGGAAAAGATAGAATTCGCCAAGCCGGTCGTTCACGTGGCGATCGAGCCCAGGACCCGGGCCGATCAGCAGCATCTCCATCTGGCATTGAGCAAGCTGGCCGACGAGGACCCGACATTTGTCGTCAGGGTAGACGAGGATACGGCTCAAACCATCATCTCGGGAATGGGGGAGCTCCACCTCGAAATTCTGACTGACCGACTGTTCCGCGAATTCAAGGTAGAGGCCAACATCGGCCGGCCCCAGGTCGCATACAAAGAGGGCCTGCGCAACGCCGTCCACGCCACGGGTCGATTCGTGCGCCAGACCGGAGGGCGCGGTCAGTACGGGCATGTGGAGATTGACGTCGGGCCCGGCGAAGTCGGAACGGGGCTCGTCTTCGAGTCGAATATCACGGGAGGGACTATCCCGAGGGAGTACATCCCCTCGGTCCGCGACGGAATCCAGGAGGCGATGTCGTCCGGTCCGGTGGCGGGGTACCCAATCGAGGATGTCAAAGTGAGTCTCCTCGACGGCTCGTATCACGACGTGGATTCCTCGGAAATGGCCTTCAAGGTGGCCGGGTCGATGGCCTTCAAAGAAGGGGCGAAAAAGGCCGGTCCCTACCTGACAGAGCCGATAATGGAACTCGAGGTCGTCGTGCCGGAGCAGTACCTCGGCGAGGTCATAGGCGACTTGAATTCTCATCGTTCCAACGTTCACTCGATTCACTCGAGGTCTGACGCTCAAGTGGTTTCCGCGCAGATTCCGCTGGGTGAAACATTCGGCTACGCTACGAGGCTTCGATCGCTGACGCAGGGCCGTGCCGTCTTTACCGTGCAGTTCGGAAAGTACGAGGCGGTGCCAACCCAAATTTCGGATGAAATCGTCGCGAAGATACGCGGCCTCGATCACGACTACGCTCAACGCAAACATCGATAGCAGCTGAGAAGGGGGATAGAAGCCAGCATGGCCAAAGAGAAATTCGAGCGCACCAAGCCTCACGTGAACATCGGTACGATCGGTCACGTCGATCACGGCAAGACCACGCTGACGGCGGCCATAATGGTTCACCTGGCCGGAAAAGGGTTGTGCGAGACGCGCAGCGTGGACGACATCGATAACGCACCGGAAGAGAAGGCCCGCGGGGTGACCATCAACGTTTCCCACCAGGAATACGAGACCGAAGCCCGCCACTACGCCCACGTCGACTGTCCGGGACACGCCGACTACATAAAAAACATGATCACCGGAGCGGCGCAGATGGACGGGGCCATTCTCGTGGTCAGTGCCGCGGATGGTCCGATGATCCAGACACGCGAACACATCTTGCTGGCGCGGCAGGTCAATGTCCCGCGTATCGTGGTCTATATGAATAAGGTGGACATGGTGGACGACCCCGAGCTACTCGACCTGGTCGAGCTGGAAACGAGGGAGCTCCTGTCCGAGTACGATTTCCCCGGAGACGATGTGCCGATCATTCGCGGCTCTGCGCTCAAGGCCGTTGAAGGTGACAGCGGCGAGATAGGGACACAGTCAATCGAGCAGCTCCTCAGTTCAGTGGACGAGTACGTGCCAATGCCGGAACGCCCGGTAGATCAACCGTTTCTGATGCCGGTGGAGGATGTCTTCAGCATAACGGGTCGCGGCACCGTTGGCACCGGCCGCGTAGAGCGGGGTCGGGTCAAGACCGGCGAAGATGTTGAAATCGTCGGCATCCGGGAAACTCGCAAGACGGTCTGTACGGGCGTCGAAATGTTTCGCAAAATCCTTGACGAAGGCGAGGCCGGAGACAACGTGGGACTGCTGTTGCGTGGCGTGGAGAAGGAAGAGCTCATGCGCGGCATGGTCGTCTGTCACCCCGGGAGCATCACGCCGCACACCAAATTCAAATCGGAAGTCTACGTGCTGACGTCCAAGGAAGGCGGCCGGGAGAAGCCTTTTTTCACCGGCTATCGGCCTCAGTTCTACTTCCGCACGACCGACGTTACCGGCAGCATCGTACTGCCGGAGGGCACCGAGATGGTCATGCCCGGCGACAACGTGACCATGGACGTGGACCTAATCCAGCCAATCGCCATCGAAGGGCAGCTCCGCTTCGCTATTCGCGAGGGTGGCCGCACCATAGGCTCGGGCGTCGTGACCGAAGTATCCGAATAGGGATTCGATACGAACGTGGCCGTCGACAGAATCCAGGATTCGACTCAAGGCGTATGATCACGCCGCTCTCGACCGGTCTGTCGATGAGATCGTCCAGACCGTGAGGAGAAGTGGCGCCCGAATCGCCGGCCCAGTGCCGCTGCCTACCGAGCGCACTGTGTACACGGTTCTGCGCGGCCCTCACGTGGACAAGAAATCCACGTGAGCAGTTCGAAACGAGGATCCACAAGCGGCTCATCGATATCTACGAGTCTACACCTCAGACCGTGGATTCCCTGATGAAGCTGGATCTGCCCGCCGGCATCGGTATCGACATCAAAGTCTGAGATCTGGGAGAGGAGCGAAAGCGCCGGACATGGAGGTTCTGAGTATCGAGGGGAAGAAGGCCGGTCAAGTCGAGCTGCCGCCGGAGCTGTTCGACGCCAAAGTGTCGCCGAATGCCGTGCACCGGGCTGTCGTCGCCTACGAGGCAAACCAGCGACAGGGGAACGCCTCGGCAAGGGGCCGTTCCGAGATCAACAAATCCGGCCGCAAGCACCACAGGCAGAAGGGGACCGGGATGGCGCGCCGCGGCTCGCTCACCACGAACCTGCTGCGCGGTGGTGGCGTTGCCTTCGGCCACCCCAAGCCCAGGTCCTACCGTTCCAAGGTGACGAAATCCGTCAAGCGCCTCGCGTTCGCGTCGGCTCTGACGGACAAAGCGAGGTCGGACCAGGTGTGCGTCGTCGACGATTTCGAGCTCGAGAAACCGAGCACTAAGTCGTTCGCCGGCGTTATCGACGCGTGTGGGCTGACGGGGCGACGGGTTCTGTTCGTGACGCCGGAAAACAAGCCAGTGCTGGTCAAATCTGGTCGCAACATTCCAGGTATGAAGATCCGGCACGCCGCCGGCGTCAGCACCTACGATGTCGTGGCTTCCGATGTCGTTCTGATCACCCGGAGCGCTGTAGACGCACTGGTGGGGGCGCGTACACAAACCGGTGGCGACGAGGAATGAACCAGTTCAGACGCATCCTCCTGGCACCTGTGGTTACCGAGAAGGCCACCAATATGCGCGACCGAAACGTCTACACTTTCAAGGTGGACGGTCGCGCCAACAAGGTGCAGATCAGCCAGGCGGTCGAGTCTCTCTTCAACGTCAGCGTCGAGTCGGTCAGGACGGTATCGATGCCCCGGAAGCCGAAGCGCCACGGTAATGTTTTCAGGGTTCACCTCGAGTTGGAAAAAGGCGTATGTCACCTTGCGGGATGGCGACTCGATAGACTTGGTGGAGAGCTAGTAAGCGGGATGCACCGACCATGCCGGTAAAGAGATTCAGACCGATCACCCCGACTCAGCGGTACAAGACCGTCAACTCGTTCGAGGAAGTGACGGCCGACGCGCCGCACAAAAGGCCTCACGGCGCCCCTGTCGAAGTCGGGAGGCCGCAACAATCGTGGACGCATGACCATGAGGCGCCGTGGCGGCGGCCACAAGCGGCGCTACCGAGTCATAGATTTTCGACGAGACAAGCCCGGAGTGCCGGGGCGCGTGGCCACCATAGAGTACGATCCGAACCGGTCGGCGTTCATCGCCCTGATCGTCTACCGGGACGGGGACAAGCGCTATATCCTGGCGCCTCTGCAGCTCGCGGTCGGCGACGTCATCAGCTCGGGTCCCGAAGCTCCGATACGAGTCGGCAATTCTTTGCCGCTGTCGAGGATTCCAGTCGGCACGACGGTCCACAACGTGGAACTGAATCCTGGACAGGGGGCAAGGCTGGCCCGCAGCGCCGGTACAGGAATCCAGATCATGGGCAGGGACGACCACCGGGCTCAGCTGAGATTGCCATCCGGCGAGGTTCGCGAGGTGCGGGTCGAGTGTCGCGCCACCATCGGTCAGGTGGGAAACGCCGATCACCGCAATATCGTTCTGGGAAAGGCGGGGCGGTCCCGCTGGCTCGGCCGCCGCCCGAAGGTTCGCGGGGTCGTCATGAATCCCGTCGACCACCCTCACGGAGGCGGAGAGGGCAAATCCTCGGGAGGTCGCCATCCGGTGACGCCCTGGGGCAAGCCGACAAAGGGATACAAGACGAGAAAGCGCAATCGTAAATCGGACGGATGGATTCTCCGTCGACGAGGCAAAAAGTAGGAGTTTTGGGGATGCCGAGATCGGTAAAAAAGGGACCCTTCATCGACGAGAAGCTAGCGCGTCGAATCGAGCAGATGAACCGAACCGGCGAAAAGACCGTGGTGCGCACGTGGTCTCGTCGATCCACGATCACTCCGGATTTCCTTGGGCACACGCTGGCCGTGCACAACGGCAACAAGTTTATCCCCGTCTACGTATCTGAGAATATGATTGGGCACAAGCTCGGCGAATTCGCGCCGACCCGGACGTTTCGGGGGCACGGCGGTCGGACCACGGAGCGCACTACCGGGATGCGAGGCTGAGCAAGGGATGGAACTCAGGGCGCTCCAAAAACAGATTGGCGTGCGCGAGTGAATCTATGGAAGCCAGGGCGATCCAAAAGCAGATTGGCGTGCCAGCGACGAAGGTCAGGCAGATCATCGATCAGATCAGAGGCAAACCGGTCGAAGAGGCGCTGACGATTCTTCAGTTCTCGCCCCGACCCGTGGCGCGTGTCGTGGAGAAGACCTTGCGCTCAGCAATTGCGAATGCCGTCAATCGAGACGAGGAGAGCACCGTCGACGCGGAAGACCTGATTGTGAGTCGCATATTCGCCGACGAGGGTCGGGATCTGAAGCGAATGCGGCCGCGGGCGCGGGGCGCGTCGGATCGCATTAAGAAGCGCCACAGTCACCTCACCGTTTTCGTGGACGACGGATCGGATGACGCAGGAATGATTGTGGAAGCGGATGAGGTCCAGAATTCAGACGCCGACACAGAGAATCCCGAATCGGAGGAATAGTCAAAAAGTGGGACAGAAGACTCATCCATACGGCTTCAGGCTTGGCGTCATCAAAGGGTGGAGATCCAACTGGTTCGCGGAGAAGGATTTCGCCGACCTCCTCAAAGAGGATCTCATGCTGAGGCGCTATGTTCGCCAGCGACTCCAGCGAGCCGGCGTATCCCGAATCAATATTGAGCGGCATCCGAAGCGGGTGACGGTCGAGGTGTTCACCGCCCGCCCCGGCATTGCCATTGGCCGCCGCGGGGCGGAGGTGGACAAGCTGCGAGACGAACTCAAGGCCCTCACCTCGAAGGACGTGACGCTCAATATCCAGGAGATAAAAAAGCCGGAGCTCGACGCCCAGCTCGTGGCCGACAATCTAGCCCGCCAGTTTGAGCAGCGAGTCGCCTTCCGGCGCGCCATAAAGAAGTCGGTGGCCTCTTCGATGCGGATGGGAGCTGTGGGAATCCGCATTGTGTGCGCTGGACGCATAGGCGGCTCTGAGATGTGTCGGAGGGAGAGGTCGGAGCCAGCCGGGCGAGTCCCCCTCCACACCCTGCGGGCCGATATCGACTACGCCACTGCGACGGCGTTCACGACCTCCGGAACAGTGGGCGTCAAGGTGTGGATCTGCCACGGCGAGGTCGTAGACGAAGCCGAGGAAGCTGCACAGGGCTAAATCATGGTCAGCCGAAGTTCAGGCCATAGGACCGCCGCCAAGCCATGTTGATGCCGAAGAAGGTCGTCTGGCGCAAGCAATCTCGCGGCCGCATGCGCGGACAGACAAAGGGCGGAGCCATGATCTCCTTTGGGGAATACGGGCTCAAGGCGCTGGAACCGGGATGGATTACGAACCGTCAAATCGAGGCGGCGCGCATAGCGATCAGCAGAGCCATATCCCGTACCGGCAAGATGTGGGTGCGTGTGTTTCCCGACAAACCGATCACGAAGAAGCCGGCTGAGACACGAATGGGGAAAGGGAAGGGAGCGGTGGAGGGGTGGGTCGCCGTAGTCAAGCCCGGGCGGGTCATGTTTGAACTGTCCGGCGTGCCCCAGGAGATGGCCAAAGAGGCGCTGCGCAAGGCTGGGCACAAACTGCCTATCAAGACGAAATTCGTCGAGCGGGCCGGGGGCGTATGACAGCTGAAGAATGCAGACAACTGAGTGTCGAGGAGCTCGAAGCCAGGCTCGAGGAGCTGGGGGAGGAAACCTTCAATCTCCGCTTTCAGCATGCTCTGGGCCAGCTCAGCAGTCCAATCCGACTGCGAGATGTGAGGCGCGACACCGGTCGCGTGCGCACGATTCTCAGAGAGCACGCCACGGGGCTCAGGAAGCTGCCCGGCGGCGGATCAGGTAGTTGACGGAGGTGGTTGTGGAAGGTGCCAAGGACAAAGGGGAATTCGGGGGGCGGATGGTCGAAGGGCGGATCGTGGGGGCCAGCGGCGACAAGACCCGCGTTGTCGCAATCGAGCAGCGCACGGCGCATCGGCTCTACGGACGCGGTACGAGGCGAATGAACAAATTCGTCGCCCACGACGAGGGCAATCAGTCGAATGTCGGCGATCTCGTCCGCCTGAGAGAGTGCAGGCCGATTAGCCGCACGAAGAGGTGGCGGCTGGTCGAAATTCTCGAAAAGGTCGAACTGGACTGAACGCTGTGGTACGGGAATACTCAGTCGTGCGAATGGCGGACAACGCCGGGGCTAAAAGGGCCCGCTGCATTCGCGTTTTGGGCGGTTCTAGAAAGAGATATGCCGGGGTTGGAGATCTGGTCGTCGTCGCCGTTCACGATGTCACACCGAACGGCCCCTTGAAGGAAGGCGAGGTTTCCAGGGCCGTCATCGTGCGCACAAAAAAGGAGTTCCGGCGTCCGGACGGATCGTACATACGCTTTGACGAAAACGCTGCCGTACTTCTGGACGTGAACAACGAACCGAGAGGTAGCCGGATTTTCGGACCAGTGGCCAGGGAGCTTCGCGACAGGCAGTTCATGCGCATCGTGTCCCTGGCGCCGGAGGTCGTCTAGCATCATGAGGATTCGCACCGGCGATACCGTGCTCGTCATCAGCGGCAACGAAAAGGGCCAGCGTGGCAAGGTGCTGCGCGTCTTGCGCGGCTCGAACAGGCTCATCGTCGAAGGCATCCGTATGATGAAGCGCCACACGAAGCCGACCCAACGCGATCCTCAGGGGGGGATCGTGGAGAGGGAGTCGACGATCAACGCCTCCAACGTAATGGTCGTCGATCCCAAGACCGACGAACCGACGCGCGTGAGAAAGAGCCAGTTAGAAGACGGCTCGCGGGTACGGGTAGCGGCCAAAAGCGGCGAAATGATCGACTCAGACTAAGGCGGCAGGCGAAGATGGCGAGGCTCAAGGACCAGTACAAGCAGACGATCGTTCCGGCGATGACGGAACAGTTCGCCTACCGTAACATCATGGAGGTGCCGAGGCTGGAAAAGATGGTCGTCAACGCCGGTGTCGGCGACGCCGCCCAGGACGCAAAGCTCCTCGACAACGCCGTCTCGGATCTGGCGGCGATCAGCGGTCAGCAACCTTCCGTGAGGCGGTCAAAGAAGGCGATATCGAATTTCAAATTGCGGCAGGGCATGCCTGTCGGCGCCGCCGTGACGTTGCGTCGCGAGCGCATGTACGAGTTTCTGGACCGCCTGGTGAATCTGGCGTTGCCTCAGACGCGCGACTTTCGGGGTTTGCCGCTTCGAGGCTTCGACGGCAGAGGCAGTTATAACCTCGGTCTTAGGGAACAGATCATCTTCCCCGAAATAGACTACGACCGGATCGATCGAGTGCGCGGGATGGATATCGCGATCGTGACGACCGCGAGGACGGACAAAGAGGCCGAGGCCTTGCTCAGGCTTTTCGGCATTCCCTTCGCGAACTGAAAGTGAGGAGCATGTGGCGCGGAAGTGTTTGCTAGTAAAATGGGCGCGGGAACCCAAGTTCAAGGTGCGCAAGTACACCCGCTGTCACCGCTGCGGGCGAGCACGCGCCGTCTACCGAAAATTCGGCCTGTGTCGAATCTGCTTCAGAGAGCTGGCGTTGCGCGGGGAGATTCCCGGCATCACAAAGGCGAGCTGGTAAGAGTGGAGACAGGAGAGCCGCGACCATGAGCATGACCGATCCCATCGCAGACATGTTGACGAGAATCCGCAACGCCTGTCACGCCAAACACCGACGGGTTGATGTTCCCGCTTCGGGCCTCAAGCGCGAGATCGCTCGGGTGCTCGCAGAAGAGCGATTCATAGACAACTTCGCCCGATACGAAGACGGCAAGCAAGGCCAACTGCGGCTGTATCTGAGATACACCGACGACGACAGCCTGATCAAGGGGCTGTCCCGCATCAGCAAACCCGGTCTGCGGAGGTACTCCTCCAAGCGGAGCATTCCCAGAATCCTGCGGGGGTTGGGGATTGCCATCGTGTCGACGTCCCGCGGGGTCATGACAGACCGCGACGCCAGGCGCGCCGGCGTCGGCGGCGAGGTCCTGTGCAGTGTGTGGTAGGTAGGTAGAGGACAGGGAAGAGTCGATCGATGTCGCGCATTGGCAAAATGCCCGTGGAGATTCCCTCGGGGGTGGAGGTCACCGTGAAGGAAGCCGAGGTCACGGTGAAGGGCCCGAAGGGTGAGCTCATCGTGCCGTTTCGGACAGAAAAGATAGACGTGTCTGCCGAGAACTCGACGCTCAAGGTTGATCGCAAGGCAGAAGAGAAAGAGTCGATGGCATTACACGGACTGACTCGATCGCTTCTCGCCAACGCAGTGACGGGAGTCACGCAGGGGTTCTCAAAGAGGCTTGAGGTGCACGGGGTAGGGTTCCGGGCGGAGCTGCAAGGCAGGCTCCTGACGCTGCACATCGGCTACTCTCATCCTGTGGTGTATGAGGCGCCGGAGGGGATCGAATTGGCAACTGAGACCGCTCAGGGGATTCAGGCGCGCATCATCGTCAACGGTATCGACAAGCAAAAGGTGGGGCAGGTAGCTGCCGACATCCGTCAGACGAGACGGCCGGATCCGTACAAGGGCAAAGGCGTTCGGTACGAGGGCGAAGCCATTCGATGGAAGGCCGGCAAGGCGGCCGCCACCACATAGCCTCAGATGCCAAGTAGACATCAACGCAAAGCAATTGCCCGCGGGCGCCGCCGGTTCCGTATTCGCAAGAGACTGGCAGGCACGTCCGAGCGGCCCCGTTTGGTAGTGTTCCGCTCGCTGCGCAACATCGAGGCGCAGATTGTCGACGACGAACTCGGTCAATCACTTCTGGGTTTGTCGACCCTGTCGAAGGAGTTCAAGAGCGAATCTTCCGAGAGCAGGGTCGATCAGGGGCGTTCGCTGGGTAAGATGATCGCCGCCAGAGCGCGGGAGAAGGGAATCGAGCAGGTCGTCTTCGACAGAGCGGGATTGCTGTTTCACGGGATCATCAAAGCGGTGGCCGAGGGCGCCCGAGAGGGCGGGCTCAGATTCTGACTCGGAAGGATAGCGGCAAGTGAATCGAATCGATCCGAAAAATCTCGAACTGACCGAGGTCGTCGTCCAGAACGGCATCAGGCGAGTCGCCAAGGTGCGGAAAGGTGGCCGCACCTTCAGCTTTACGGCTCTGGTCGTGGTCGGCGATCGAAACGGTCATGTCGGCGTCGGCACTGGCAAGGCGAGAGAAGTGGCCGAGGCTATCCGGAAGGGCACCGAGGCCGCGAAGACGAACATCGTCGAAGTGCCGGTAGTGGAGGGCACGATTCCTCACGAGGTCATCGGCAAGTTCAGCGCTGCCAGGGTGCTCCTGAAGCCGGCGTCGGCCGGGACCGGTGTCATCGCCAGTGGCGGAATCCGAATCGTACTGGATCTGGCGGGCATTAACGACATTCTGACCAAGTCACTGGGATCGTCGAATCCCCAAAACAGCATCAAGGCCACTCTCTCCGGCCTTGAGCAGTTGCGCGACGTGGAAACGGTGGCGCGCGCGCGAGGCGTTGCCCTCAAAGGTCTGCGGTGAAACTCGCTATCACTCAAAGCAAGAGCGCAATTGGCCGTTCCAGGCGCCATCAAGAGACGATTCGCGCCCTGGGGATCAAGCGACTCCATCAGCAAGTCGTGCACGATGATTCGCCACAGATACGGGGCATGCTGACGAAGGTTCGGCACCTCGTCGTCGTGGAGGAGAGAAAAGGCTAGATGGTCATGCGTCTCGGTGAACTTCGTCCGCCCGCAGGATCGAAACGGGTATCAAAACGGCTCGGCCAGGGAACGGGATCCGGTACGGGAAAGACGTCGGGTCGCGGGCATAAAGGGGCCAGATCGCGTTCTGGCGCGACTCGCGGGAGTCGGGTCGGCTTCGAGGGTGGCCAGATGCCCCTTCACCGGAGATTGCCGAAGATCGGATTCTCGAATGCGCTCTTCAAGAAGACCTATCAGGTCGTGAATGTCGGTTCCATCGATGCACGTGGGATCGATGGGGAGGTTGGCCCAGAAGAGTTGAAGCGGGCTGGGCTGGTTCGAAAGACGACGCAGCCAATAAAAATTCTCGGAGAGGGTGAGTTGACAAAGAAGGTAAAGCTTCGCGCCCACGCCTTCTCCGCCTCCGCAGCCGAAAAGATCGTGAACGCAGGCGGCGAAGTGGAGCTGATCGGAAAATAGACGAGCCGTGATCCAGAGTTTTCAAAACTGTATGAAGATTCCCGACCTGCGCAAGAAGATTCTGTTTACGATCGGAATCCTGATCGTCTATCGCACCGGTGGGCAGATCACGGTTCCAGGCGTGAACGCGTCAGTTCTCCAGGAATTCTTCGCGGGTGCGGGAGCCACCATCTTCGGCCTTTACGACATGTTTGTGGGGGGCGCCTTCACCCGGGCGACGGTGTTCGCGCTCGGAATCATGCCCTATATCAGCGCCTCGATCATCCTGCAGTTGATGGGAGCGGTCGTTCCGTTCTTCCAAAAGCTTCAACGGGAGGGTGAGGAGGGCCGCCGAAAGATCAATCAGTACACTCGCTACGGCACCGTCTTTCTAGCGGCGGCTCAGTCTCTGGGTGTGAGCTATTTCCTGGAGAGTATCAGGGGTCCGGGGAGCGGGATAGACGCCGTCGTCGATCCCGGATGGAGCTTCCGCCTCATGATCATGATCACCATCACCACGGGAACCGTCTTCATCATGTGGTTGGGCGAACAGATCACAGAGCGCGGCATCGGTAACGGTATTTCGCTGATCATCTTTGTGGGCATTGTGGCCGAGTTCCCCTACGCCGTAAAGAGCGAGTGGAATCACTATCTGATCAACCAGGGTGCCACGAAGAGCCTCATAGAGGAAATCTTTCTGATCGCCCTGATGGTCGTAGTAATCGCCTTCGTCGTGTTGTTGACGCAGGGCCAGCGAAAAATTCCCGTTCAGTATGCCAAGCGCATGGTTGGGCGACGGGTGTACGGTGGCCAGACGACGCATATCCCGCTTCGGGTGAACGCGGCCGGTGTGATTCCCATCATTTTCGCCCAGTCGATCATGTTTCTCCCAGGAACGATGACGCAGTTCTTTCCTGGCAGCGACTTCATGCAGATGGTGGGCTCATTCTTCACCATTGACTCATTTTTTTATTGGGGCGTCTACGGGTCAATGATCGTTTTTTTCTGCTACTTCTACACCGCCATCGTTATGGATCCGCAGCAGCTGGCTGACAATATGAAGCGCCACGGGGGATTCATCCCCGGTGTGAGGCCGGGGCCGAGAACGGCCTCGTACATCGACCGGATCATGACCCGCATCACGCTGCCTGGCGCGATCGCTCTCGCCGCCGTGGCCATCTTCCCGTTTTTCGTGATGCGCCAGTTTAATGTGACGCCTTCGTTTTCGCAGTTTTTCGGCGGCACCGGCCTGCTCATCGTGGTCGGAGTAGCACTGGACACGCTCCAACAACTGGAGTCTCAGCTGATGACGCGCCACTACGAAGGATTCATGAAGAGGGGAAAGATTCAGGGGCGTCGATAACGGGGAGGCGAGTAAACGATGAAAGTAAAAGCTTCGGTAGGAAAACGCTGCATCGACTGCAAGATCATCCGACGCAACGGTGTCGTGCGGGTCATCTGCAAGCGCAATCCGCGACACAAACAGCGTCAGGGCTAGGAGGTCAGAATGGCACGTATCGCTGGGGTCGACCTTCCGAGGGACGAGCGAATCGAAATCGGATTGACGCACATCTACGGGATCGGTCGTACCACGTCGCACGAAATCCTGTCGGAATCGAGAGTGGATCCGGATACCCGGGTTCAAGCCCTCACTGATGCGCAGCTGACGCAGCTGCGCACGATCATCGAGAGTAAGCATAAAGTGGAGGGAAGTCTGCGCGGTGAGGTGAACATGAACATTAAGAGGTTGATGGACATCGGCTGCTACAGAGGCTTGAGACACCGCCGAGGCCTGCCGGTCAATGGTCAGCGGACGCGCACCAACGCCCGAACTCGGAAGAGGCCGCGGCGGGCGATAGCGGGCAAGAAGAAGACGCCGAGGAAGTGAGGGTAGAGAGAATTGCCACCTGAGAAGTCCAAGCGACGACGTCGGAAATCGAAGAAGGTCGAAGCTCTCGGCATTGCTCATATTATGTCGACCTTCAACAACACGATTGTAACGCTCACCGACGTAGAAGGAAATGTTATCTCGTGGGCGACCCCGGGAAAGGTCGGCATCCGCGGCAGTCGCAAGTCGACTCCATTTGCCGGCCAGCTGGCGGCCGAGCGGGCGGCGCAGGATGCCATCAACATGGGGTTGCGCCGGGTCGAGGTGTGGGTGAAGGGGCCGGGGGTGGGTAGAGATTCCGCCATTCGTGCTCTGCAGAACGCGGGTCTGGAAGTGTCCGCGATCCGCGATGTGACGCCCGTCCCCCATAACGGCTGCCGGCCGCCGAAACGTCGACGGGTCTGAGTAACTACGTGAGGAGGTAGGTGTCGTGAGCAGATATACCGGAGCGAATTGTCGGTTCTGCCGGCGAGAGGGAACAAAGCTTTTCCTGAAAGGAGAGCGGTGTGCCTTGGATAAGTGCGCCTTCGAGCGGCGCAGCTACGCGCCAGGGCAACACGGGCAGAAAATCAGGCGCAAGCAGTCTGAGTACAGCGTTCAGCTCAGGGCAAAGCAAAAACTCGCCAGGATCTACGGTGTGAGGGAGGGTCAGTTTCGCAGGTATTATCGCGAGGCGACGCGCGTTTCTGGAGTTAGCGGTGAGAATCTTCTGCAGATTCTCGAGAGCCGGCTCGACAGCGTCATCTACCACCTGGGCTTTGCGCCATCGCGAAAGGCCGCCCGTCAACTAGTGCGTCACAACCATTTCACCGTCAATGGCGAGCGCGTCAATGTGCCGTCCTTTGTCACTCGGCCGGGAGATCGCATCGAGGTGGCCCAGAGGAGCCGCCAACTCGACGTCATACACGAATCGCTCCGGCGAGCTCGGCAGATGGTGTCCTGGCTTTCGGTGGACAAGGCCAACATGTATGGCACGGTCGTGGAGCGCCCGAACCGGGAAGACATTCCCACGACGGCAGAGGAACAGCTCGTGATCGAGTTCTATTCTCGAGTGTGATCACAATCTAAACCCAACAAAGGGGTCATTTTCTATGGCGTTAAACGGTCTCCAGATGCCAAGACTGGTCGAGATCGACCGCGACAGTCTTACAGAGACGTTCGGAAGGTTCATCATGCAGCCGCTCGAGCGCGGATTCGGCGTCACTCTCGGCCACGCCCTACGGCGCGTGCTGGTGTCATCGATCCAGGGTGCCGCAATCAAGTCGATTAGCGTCGACGGCATCCAGCACGAGTTTTCCGTCGTCAAGGGGGTGAGGGAAGACGTGCCGGAAATTGTGCTCAATCTCAAAGAGGTGGCCCTGCGCTACCACGGCGACGAGGACCGCGAACTGCAGGTGGAGGCGAAGGGGCCCCGCGAAGTCAAGGCCGGCGACCTATCCGCGGATTCCAGTGTCGAGATCATGAATCCGGAACTTCACGTAGCCACGCTCGGCAAGGGCGGCTCCCTGAAAATGGGGGTCACCATCGGCCACGGACGCGGATACGTCTTCGCCGACGAGCAGAAATCGCTCGAGCAGCCCATAGGCTCCATCGCCCTCGACGCAAATTTTTCGCCGGTCCTCAAGGTGAATTATGACATTGAGCACGCCCGTGTTGGGAGGCGTACCGACTACGACAAGCTGACTATGGACGTATGGACGGACGGTTCCCTCACGCCAGAGGATGCCGTGGCGCAGGCGGCCAGGGTGCTCATCGAGCATTTCAATCTGGTGGTCAACTTCGAGGAGGAGCCAGCGCCGGTGGAGGAGAAGGAGGTGGACGAGGAGACGAAGCGCGTGGCCAGACTCCTCGCCATGGCGGTGGAGGAGCTAGAGCTGTCTGTGCGATCGGCGAACTGTCTGCGCGCGGCGGGTATCAACAACTTGAGAGAGCTCGTGTCGCGAAGCGAGGCCGAGATGCTCAAGTTCCGGAATTTCGGCCGCAAATCCCTCAACGAACTCGGCGAGATTCTCGACAATCTCAATCTGAAGTGGGGAATGGATATCACCCAGTACGAGAACGTGGAGATCGAGGAAGAGCCGGCCGGATCGCTCACCGAGGAGTTCTGAGAGCCAACGAAACCTGACGACAATGCGACACGGAAAAAAAACAGCTAAGCTCAATCGGACTCAAAGCCATCTAAAGGCGATGTTGTCGAACATGGTGACGTCCCTGTTCGAGCACGAGTCTATCAACACCACAACTCCTCGCGCGCGGGAACTGCGCCGGACGGCCGATAGCATGATCACCTTTGCCAAGAGGGGTGATCTCCACGCCCGACGGCAGGTGTTGCGGCTCATCGCCAACAAACGCGTCGTGACCAAGTTGTTCGATGAACTGGGACCGCGGTACGCCGAGCGCAACGGCGGCTACACCCGCATCGTGAAGATGGACCCACGGCGCGGTGACGGTGCCGCTATGTGCGTCATCGAGCTCGTCGACCGCCCCGGTAGGGAGGAACCTGGCCCCGATTCCGGTACGTCCGACCAACCAGAGACTACCGAGGAGTAAGAGCGAGCCTCTCACTCAACAACACAGGCCCAGCCGCAGGCTGGGCATCGAGAAGCGAGGCCGGTGACAGTACCGCGATTGCCTCGCTTTTTCATTTAGTGATACAAGTGGAACATTCGGCTGATGAGGCGAGGTGATCGGATAGTCGTCACCGTCGATCGGCTGACGGCCAAGGGAGACGGGCTGGCCGCAGCGGAGGGATCCGAGCTCATACTGCCTGGTGCCGTGCCCGGAGACCGCGTCGAAGCGGTCATCCGGCGCCGGCGCCGGGGGTGGGCGGAGGCGCGGGTCGAGCGATTGTTAGAGGGGGGCATGGAGCGCCGTCAGCCGCCCTGCAGTCACTTCGGAACATGTGGAGGCTGCAGATGGCAGGACCTCGAGTACGAGAGCCAGCTCCAGCTCAAGGCGCAGATGGTTCGGGATGCTTTGTGCGCTATCGATGTGAGCCAGATTGCGGAGATTCTCGGTAGCCCCGAGACCGTCTTCTACCGGAACAAGATGGAGTTCTCCTTCGGGAGAGGCATCGATGATGAACTGCATCTCGGTCTCCATCACAGAGGCCGGTACAACAGAATATTTGATCTTGAGAAATGCTATCTGCAGTCGGAAATGTCCAATCGGGTCGTTCACAGCGTCAGACGACACGCCAGAGAAGCACACCTGCCTGCCTACGATCTGAAAGCGCACACCGGCTTGCTCCGCTTCCTCGTCATCCGGGAGGGAAAGCGGAGCGGGCACTCGATGGTCAATCTGGTCGTATCCCGGTACCCGAATGATGATATCGATATGCTGGCCCAGCGCGTTCTCGAGGATCTTCCGGAAATAACCACGTTTATCGTCACCCTTCATACAGGCAAGGCCCAAGTCGCTGCGGGCGAGGCGCAGTTTACCATCAAAGGAGAGGGGAACATCGTCGAGCGCACTGGAGACCTTGAGTTCGGCATTTCGGCGCAATCGTTTTTTCAGACAAACACCCTGCAGGCCGAGCGGCTCAATCAGGTCATCTCGCAACTTGCCCAGGTCGATTCACAGACAGAGATCCTCGACCTCTACTGCGGTACCGGTGGCATCGGTCTCCACCTCGCGCGCCCGGCGAAGAGCCTCCTCGGCATCGAGGAGTCCGAAGACGCCGTGGCCGACGCGAGGCGCAATGCCGAGCGCAATGGTTTAGAGAACTGCGCCTTCTCCGCCGGCCGAGTAGAAGATGTCCTGGCGCAGCTGATGTCCGAGAGTAGGAGATTCGACATCGTCATTGCCGACCCGCCGAGGTCGGGCATCCATAAGAACGCCATCGGCCCTTTGGCGGGGCTGGGGGCTCCAACCATCATTTACGTCTCCTGCAACCCGGGCACGCTGGCGGCCGATGCGCAGGAGCTGACCGGTCTGGGATACGAGGCAAGATTCGTCCAGCCGCTGGATCTGTTTCCCCACACACCCCACTGCGAAGTCGTGATGACGCTCCGTCTGCGCTCTGGAAATGCCCTGAGGTGTTGTTGACTAAACTGCTGTTTTTGTGTATCCTATGCCGAATAATGCAGCTGCGCGGACGACGGTCGTAGAGGGACGACGGTCGTAGAGGGACGATTGGTCGTC
>CBDBIJ010000035.1:0-58213 GCA_965205655.1 Candidatus Latescibacterota bacterium | reverse complement strand
GTCCAACCCCTGCCCCTCAACGCCGGTATTCATCAGTTCTTTCTGCGGCTGTTCAGGAGATAGCCATCCGATCAGCCTGCCTGCGCTGGCACGTCGCAGGAGCTGGATGCTTGACAGAGGTCGTGCTCGCCTGTACCATCACTTCGACGCCCGATTCCTCTGCATTCCGGTAGTACCAACCACCCCACTCATGCACTGCAGCACCTGGTAATCCCCGGCCGCTGGCCCGCTAGGCGCTGACGAGTCCTCGTAGGCACGCTTCGCATCTGTTCATGTCCGCACACGTTCGGAACACTTGGTCGGTGTTGTTATTGGCGGCGATCGCCGCTCTCGCCGCCGCTCTGGCGGTCGCCGCGTTCACGACCGGATTGTGGTATTTCAATCGGCCCACCGGGCTTGCTGCAGCCAAGGTGGAAATCGAGGCGGGAATGACGGCGCGACACATCGGAGATATCCTCGCTAAACAGGGGCTCATCCGATCCGCCATCGCCTTCGAGTGTCTGGCTCGATTGCGCGGCACCGCTCATCAGCTGGAGGCCGGCATCTACGAGTTGAGCGGTAGCAGCTCGACGGATGAGATTCTGCGCAGTCTGCTGAAGGCGCCGCTGCTGTTGGAACGGCTGACGATCCCCGAGGGTCTCACCCGCCACCAGACGGCCGGCCTGATTGCGAGCCTCAGTCTCGTCGACTCCTCCCGCTTCCTGTCGCTGACCGAAAATGGTGACTTCATCAAACGCACTGGTCTCAACGCATCGGATCTGGAGGGCTATCTGTTTCCGGAGACCTACTTCTTCGAGTCGGACGCCACGGAGGAAGAAATTATCGCGGCCATGTTGGATCAGTTCTTTCGCGTCTTCACCGACAGTCTTTTCGAGCGTCTCGATGAGATGGGTATGTCGCTCCATGAGGCGGTAACGCTTGCCTCGTTGATCGAGCTGGAGGCAGTCGCCGAGAACGAGCGGCCGATCATATCATCCATCTTCCAGCGACGGCTCGGGTTCGACCGGCGACTCGAGTCCTGCGCGACCGTCGAATACGCTCTGGGAGTCCACAAACAGCGACTGACCAATCAAGATCTGAAGGTGGACTCGCCGTACAACACTTACATCCACCGTGGACTGCCCCCTGGACCGATCGGCAGCCCTGGTCGAGCATCAATCCTTGCCGCCCTGTTCCCTTCCGATACCGACTACCTGTACTTCGTGGCTCGTGGCGACGGCACCCACAAGTTCAGTCGTACAAATAAGGAACACGTGGCCGCGAAGAGAGCGATCAGACGGGAGCGGCGTCGCTCGCGACTTCAATCCAACTGACATCCCGCCACCGCAGCCTCCGACCCAATGTCGCTTCTGGACGATCTCAACCCCGCGCAACGAGAAGCTGTCGAGAACGTCGAGGGTCCACTGCTGGTGCTGGCCGGGGCCGGCTCCGGCAAGACTCGGGCACTCACCTATCGGGTGGCCCACCTCGTTCGCGATCTCGACGTGGCTCCGTGGAACATTCTGGCCGTCACCTTCACCAACAAAGCAGCTGGCGAAATGAGGCAGCGGATCGAGCAGCTGGTCGGCGGACGGGCCGATCGCGTATGGATCGGCACCTTCCATTCGATATGCGCTCGAATCCTGCGCTATGAGGCCGAACCCTTCGGACTCGATCCGAATTTCACCATCTACGATGAGGATGACCGGCGCTCACTCATTCGCAGGGTGATGGACGCAGAGCGGATATCCGAACAGGACCTCTCCCCTCGGGCGGTTGTGGGTCAGATCAGCCGCGCCAAGAACTCCATGATCGACGTGGACCAGTTCGAACGCGATGCGGCCGGCAATCCTCGCCGCATGCAGATCGCCACGCTGTACCTCTCCTATGAACAGCAGTTGCACCGAAACCACGCCCTCGACTTCGACGATCTCATCGTCGAGCCGGTGCGCCAGTTCGATCGACATCCCGATGTCCTGGCCAGGTATCAGGACCGCTTTTCCTACCTCCTCATCGATGAATATCAGGACACGAACCGCCCCCAGTACCTGCTCGCAAGACAGCTGGCCCAGAGACATCGCAACATCTGCTGCGTCGGTGACGATGACCAATCAATCTACCAGTTTCGCGGTGCCGACATTCGCAATATCCTCGATTTCGAATCGGACTATCCAGAGGCTGTGACGGTGCGGATGGAGCAGAACTATCGCTCCACTGGTCATATTCTGGCGGCGGCAAACGCCGTCATCCGAAACAACCGCGGACGTGTGGGGAAGGAGTTGTGGACGGATGTCGGCGACGGAGAGCTCATCCAGCTCGCCGACTTCAGTACCGATCGATCTGAGGCGCGCCACGCCATTTCCACGGTGGCAGATCTGTGTCGCAGCGAGGGGTTGTCGCTTGGCGACGCCGTCATCCTCTACCGCACGAACGCCCAGTCGCGACCGTTTGAGGAGGAGCTGCAGCGGGCTGGCCTGCCCTATACCATCGTCGGCAGCATCAGATTCTACGAGCGCAAGGAGATCAAGGACCTGGTCGCCTACCTTCGGGTCCTCGTCAACCCGTCTGACGAAGTCAGCGTGCTGCGCATCATAAACACTCCCAAGCGCGGCATCGGAGGGACTACCGTGGACAGACTGCGGGAGTACGCGGCAAGCCGCGAAGTCAATCTGCTGACCGCTCTCGACGAACTGGAAGAGATCGCGACCCTGAATTCGAGATCACGCAAGAGTCTGGAATCGTTTCGGGTGCTGTGGAACTCGCTTCGATCCGGGCTCTTTGATCGTGGGCTGGCGCTGCCTCAGGTGGCCGCGGAGATTCTCGAGCAGACTGGCTACCTGGATGTGCTGAGATCGGAGGATTCACCCGAAGCAGAGGCGCGCGAGGAAAACCTCGGCCAGCTCCTGGCTCGCATGACGGAGTTTGCCGAAACCCGGGAGGATGCAACGCTGGAAAGCTTCCTCGAAGAGGTCGCGCTCATGACCCCCCAGGACGAGACAGAGGAAGATCGCCAGTCGCTCACCCTGATGACTCTACATATGGCGAAGGGACTCGAGTTTCCCGTCGTCGCCATCTCCGGACTGGAGGAAAGTCTTTTTCCCACCTCCCGCGCCATCGAAGAAAGCCGGCTCAACGAGTCCGCCATCGAGGAGGAGCGGCGCCTGCTCTACGTGGGCATCACACGAGCCCGTCGTCATCTGCTGCTGACTCGAGCCCGCTGCCGCTATACCTTTGGCGCGATTCAGGAATCCGAACCCTCCCGATTCATCAGCGAATTCCCCACAGAGTTGCTCCACCGATATAGCGAACCCGAGCTCGGTATGGAATCGGAGCTGAACCAGCGTCTGGCGAGGCGGCGCCGGCGGGCTCCCCGGAGATCGTCCGAGCCACGAGGGCACCCGCAGGAGGGTGCGGAGGCAGGCCTCAGTGCGGGGACTAAAGCGGCCGACGGGGTCGGCGTTCATTACGAGTGGGACGAGCCGTCTGCGGCCGTCAAAGCAGACGTCGATTCCATGTCTGGCGATGTCGATTCCGACGACATGCTGGTTGTTGGCCGATGGGTGCTCCACGACTCCTTTGGCCGCGGGCAAATTGTCGCTCGCGAGGGCAGTGGCGATCGCACCAAGTTGACCGTCCGCTTCGCGAGTGGTCGCCCGAGAAAGATCGTCGTCGCCTATGCCAATTTGGAGCCGGCGTAAACTTTGCCCTTGCCCCACCCGGTCGTTAGTTTAGCTAAATCACGGGTTTATCCGGACAAAATCGCATGGCACTCAACGCTGACAAACGCCGCGTCGCCTTTCGGAACGTCGGCTGCAAGCTGAACCAGTACGAAATCGAGGCGCTGCAACATCGATTCGACGGGGGCGGCTACGATACCGTTCCCTTTGGGGCGGTGGCGGACATCTACGTCATCAACACCTGTACGGTCACCGGCGCCGGTGACGCCGACTCCCGCAAGGCGGTGCGCCGCGCCCGCAGGCAAAGCCCGGGGGCGACGGTCGTGGCAACCGGTTGCTATGCCCAGAGACGTCCCGACGAACTGAGCGAGGCGGGGGCTGACCTCGTCGTGGGCAATGGGGACAAGGCGGGACTTTTCGACGCAGTCGAGGCTCTCTTGTCCGGGGGATCGGTGCCTCAGCTCGATCCCGAAAAGCGGCCGCGGACCGATCGCTTTCTCGAGATCGATGGACTCGTCAGGCATGGACGCACGCGCGGCACCCTGCAAATCCAGGATGGATGCGACGAACATTGCACCTATTGCATAATACCGTCCGTGCGCGGTGTCGGAGTGAGCCGGCCCTCGGCCGAGGTAGTCATGCAGGCCCGGAGCATGGTGGAAGCCGGATACCGCGAGCTCGCCCTCACCGGCGTGCACTCGGGCAGCTACGGAGCCGGGACAGACGGCGAGGACTCGCTCGTTGGCTTGTTGCAGCAGCTGGACCGCATCGCCGGGCTCAGACGCATTCGACTCAACTCAGTCGAGCCGGCCTGCGTCACTGATGCCCTCATCGATCACGCTTGCGAGTCCGACAAGCTCTGCCGCCATTTCCACATCCCGTTGCAGAGCGGTGACGACGAGATCCTCAAGCGCATGGGTCGGCGCTATACCAGTGCCTACTACGCCGAGCGGGTCGAGAAGGTTGCCCGTCAGATACCGGACTGCGCCATCGGCGCCGACGTCATGGTTGGGTTTCCCGGCGAAGAGGTGGGACACTTCGACAGCACTGCAGACTTCATCGCCTCCCAGCCGCTGACCTATCTGCACGTGTTCTCCTACTCCACGCGTCCCGGCACACCGGCCGAGCGTCTGCGACATCACCAGTCGCCTGAGACGAAGCGCGACCGAGCGCGCCGACTCATCTCCATGGGCCGGAGCAAGAAACTGGAGTTTTACCGCAGATTCATCGACCAATCGGTCAGCGTCCTCGTCGAAGAGCGCAGTGACCGGGCGACCGGCCTTGCGACGGGGCTGACCGACAACTACGTCAAGGTGCTCTTTGACCCGGACCGCGGTCCGGCAGGCGCCGATCACGTTGCGAACGAATTCGTCGATGTCCGCGTGAGGCGCGCGCGGGAAGACGTCGTTTTCGCAGAGCCGCTGGCCGCATGAGCTCCACTCAGGCAACTCCCCATCTGCTCGCCATTGAGGACTCCCCGCCCCTGGCCCCGGGCAACGCAACGGACCGTTCGGTCTATGTCGAAACCTACGGGTGCCAGATGAACGTCGCCGACACCGAGCTCGTCACCAGCCTGCTCAGGGATGCCGGCTACCGGATCGTGGGGGAACCTGAGCGGGCGGACATCATTCTCATCAACACCTGTGCGGTTCGGGACAATGCGGAGGAGCGGGTCCTCGGCCGCGCCGCCCAACTCCACGGGCTCCGCCAGCGGAATCCGTCGCTGACCATCGGCATTCTCGGCTGCATGGCGCAGCATCTGGCCGAGGAGCTGCTACAACGAGCGCCCTTCGTCGATCTCGTCATGGGTCCGGACTCCTACCGGAGACTGCCGGCTGCGCTCGCCCAGTCCGCCGACGAAACTCTTCTCGACGTGAGCCTGAGCCGGTCGGAGAGCTACATCGGGGTGGAGCCCACCAGAAAGACCGGCACGAACGCCTGGGTGACTATCATCAGAGGGTGCGACAAGTTCTGCTCCTTTTGTATCGTGCCATTCGTACGGGGGCGGGAGCGCAGTCTCGATGCATCCGAGATTCTCCGCCAAGTCGAAAACATCGCCGCCGAGGGTTTTCGCGAGATCACTCTGCTGGGACAGACGGTTAATTCCTACAATGATGGAGAAATGGACTTCGCCGGGCTGCTGCGCGCGGTATCAGCCGTGGAGGGTATTGAGCGGGTTCGCTTTACGTCGCCTTATCCGAAGGATTTCAATGACCGCACAGTCGAGGCGATGGCAGAGCTACCCCAGGTATGCCCTGCCCTTCATCTGCCAATCCAGTCCGGCTCGAATGACCAGCTGGAGCTCATGCGGCGGGGCTATACCGTTGAGGAGTATCTCGAGCTCGTGGGCAAGTTGAGAGCCGCGATTCCCGACCTGGCCTTAACCACCGACATCATGGTGGGCTTTTGCGCCGAGACGGAGGGAGACTTTCGCCTGACATGCGACCTCATGGAGGAGGTTCGCTACGACTCGGCCTTCATGTTCAAGTACTCTGAACGTTCCGGAACCCGAGCCCACCGAAGCATACCGGACGATGTACCGGAGTCCGTGAAGGGGGAGCGGCTCGAGCATGTCATTCGTCTGCAGGAAAGGATCTCGCGTCAGATCAACGAAGAGTTCGTAGGCCGTGAAGTCGAGGTCCTCGTGGAGGGTGAATCGAAGCGGAAATCGGCCGACGGCCGGGCCAGCACCTTCGGCCGCTCACGCCATTTCAAAACAGTTGTGTTTCCGCAGGCAGGCGAGCCGAATTCCCTCATCCACGTGCGGATCGAACGCGCCACCTCCCACACCCTGCTCGGCACCCTGCGATGACAACCCGGCCTCGCTACTGATCCTGACGAAACTGGTTCGCCGCCATGCAATCAGATAAGGACTATTCTCAGATAAGTGCCGTAACTGATTGCAACGGATTTAATTAACAGGATTTGCGAAGGCGTCAATAACCCCCTCTGCATCCGTTGCACTCAGAATACTGGAGCGGACCGCCTCGTTTTGCAGCTGTCGCGACAGCGCTGCGAGCAGCTCCATCCGCCGCTTCTGGTGCTTCCGCGGTGTGGCCAACAGGGCGACGATGTGCACGGGCTCGCCGTCGATGGCGTCGAACTCGATGCCGGTCCTGGAAATCCCCAGAGCGAGCGTCTCGCGCCGGATGCTGTCCTCGTGAGCGTGCGGTATGGCCACCCCCCTACCGATGCCGGTCGAGCTCTCGCGCTCCCTCTGAATGACATCTGCGCGCAACTGATCGAGGTCGCCGACTGCATCATCGCCTTCAAGTACCGCCGTCAGCTCCCGGATGGCATCCCACTTGCGCTCGGACTGCAGCTCGACGATAACGTGATCTGCGGTCAGGATGCGGTCCCATTTCTCCATCGGCTACCCTTGGTGGCGGGGGGCGGGCAAACTAACTTTCAGCGTGTGTTGCGTCAAGGAATTCGGCGGAGTTTAACTGCTTTTTTGTGCAGTTCGCGAGCCTCCACATGTCGACCTTGCCGGCCTTTGATGGTTGCTCCGAGACGATAGAACTCAGACTGCATCGGATCGAGCCTAAGGGCGGCCTGCAGATGCGACCATGCCTTGTCTAACTGGTTGCGACGCATGAAAATGATGGCCGTATTGTAACGAATTGTACGCGAATCGGAGCCGACCCGGGCGGCATGCTCATAAGACGCTTGAGCCTCTGATAGATGGCCGTCGAAAGCCTGCCTCTCCCCCAGCATGTACCAGTAGTTCGCCTGGAGCTTGCGGACCCACGGGTCTGTGAAAACATCCTCGCGCTCGGCGTTTTCCATAGTGAAGGGCACATCTGGCGCCAGTAGTTGAAGAGGTGCACCCGAGGGTCGTTCACGAACCGCTCGGTAGAGATGTCCCACCGGGACGAAGGCGAATCCCTCCGCCGGCATTCTTCGCGCGAACATGAAAAACACAGGTCTGCCGGACGTCTCCGATCGACGCATGAGCTCGCCCTCCTTCTGGCGCCGAATTTTCGCCCGCTGTTTTGGTGGCAGACTAGCCTCCCCGACGGCGAGCAAATCGGTGCCACGCCCCATTCGATTGAAGAGATCGATGTCGGGCCGAATTCCCTCTACTCTGTGGAGATAATCGACCGCGAAGCTGGCGTCATCACCCTCGGTGAACAGAATCGCCCTCGACGGAAGCTGTTCGAGGATTTCCACGCCGTACCGGTGAGGGATCCAGTTGTCGCTGCGGTCTGCCTTCTCCCCGTTTTCGACCACTACGACCAGCGGAACGAGAAGACCCAGCAGTCGCGGAACGGCAGCCACCGACGGGTTCGCCGCCGTGAATCGCCGGCCGAGATCCTCGATTCCGTACCCTAGAAAAATGGCGTACCCGAGGACACTGACGAGGAAGAAAACGCCCAAACCGTTCGGATCGCGATGGTATGTCAGCACAGCGGCGAGATTGAGGAGGACGGCACTGCCCACGGCAAAGGCCGCAGCGCCATCCCGACGGCAGGCGACGAACGCACCCCAGAGGGCCAGGGGCACGAGCAGGAAATGGAACTCGCTGACCATCTGCGTTATCCAGCGGCCGGCGTTGGACGCTGCGACCTCGAAGGGCGGCAGGAAGAAGGAAGATGTGTAGCTCGCAGCTGTGAGATGCTCCAGAACAAGCTCGAAAGTGTGGAGAGAACCCCAGTGAAAGCCGGGTCCCCGGCCACCCCGGAGGGGCAGGTAGAGAGCGGAGCTGTATCCGGCGGCCCCGAGTAAGATGCCGAGGATCATCGTGGAATGGCGCCACTTCGACCGTCCCCGATACCAGTAGCAGAGCACAAGGAGAAGCAGTCCCGGAACAATCAGCATCTGGTTGAGATGCGCCGTGAGGCCGAGACCGCACAGGAAGGCCGTGAGTAGGAAATGACGCCGGTTCCCTCGCTCTATCGCCCTCAGACCGGCGCACAGCCCGAGGCCGATGAGGCATAGACTCAATCCGTACACCTCGGCGATGACGACCTGACTCCAGAAGCTCGAGGAGAACGCGAAGCCGAGCGCGGCGCCGAGGCATGACCAGCTGTTCGCGCCTCGGGAGCGCAGCAGGACGGCCAGACTGGCGACGGCGAGAGCCCCGGTCAGAGCCGAGGCCAGGTTGACGGAATATGCAGGGCTGGCGAAAGGGGTGAGGACGGACACGAGTCGGCCGAATAGACAAAAAAGTGGGTACCCAGTCGGGTGCGCCGTGCCGAGGAGATAGGCCGCCCCGATAAGCTCGCCGGTACCCTCTACGTAGACCGACGGACACAATGTCAGGATGTAGACGATGAGGCTGATGCCGAAGGCGGCCACAGCTGACCAGTGTCGAGTTGTCGAGATCGGGCTCACTTCGTTATCCAATCCCCGCCCATACGGAGGTGACCCGGCTTCTCTCCAGGGCAGCCGACCACAGGGGCCAGAAACGGAGGAGAGAGTGAATGAGAAGCACGAGCATGGCCTGGAGGGTCCAGGCCCGCACCGGCAGAGAGAAATCGGCATCCGCCGATGCCGCACTGAGGGTCTCGTCCCGCCTGAAGGTCCTGTCGCGGCTCAGCCACAGCAGGCATAGCACAGTGATGATCGCGGCCGCGCTGATCCAGGCGCCGATCCGAAAGCTCAGTGGCTGGTAGCTAAACGTGACCCGCTCGGCCCCCTGTTCGACGGCGACAGCCCGAAAGACGTGGTTGGCCTTCTGCAGACGCGCTTCGGCGCCGTCTACCCATGCCCGCCAACCCGGATAGTGAGTGTCTGACAGCACGAGCATGCCCCCGCCATGGCTGCCGAGGTCGACCTCGACGTGCTCGGGGCCATACGACACGATTCTGGCGGTTGAAAACCGCTTGCCCGAGGATTCCTCTCGAGTCGCGGCGACCGGTTCGGTCTCAGCCGGCGTCTCCACGACCACCTCGCGACGGGGATCGAAAGCGCCACTGCGCAAGTAGCGAAGCCGGCTCTCGGCCTCCTGTCGGACCACGGTGTGAGGCACCACGTATGCCCGTGGCAAGGCGTCCCTGTTGCGATAGATACGAACCTCGTTGTCGTGAACTAGCTCCAGTGCCGACAGCGATAGTGGCTCGTAGCTGATGATGTAGGCGACGTTCGCGAGGGAGAAAAAGCGGAGGTGTCCCGTAGCAAACTGCCAGTGTCTGCGCAGATGAAGCGGACTCCACCCCGGCAGCGTGTTGGCGATGCCATACTGGCTGCCAGTGTACATTCTGAGCGTCTCGGGATAGTGACGATATGAGGAGGAATCCAGCGCCCAGCCAGAATGCCAGTCGTAGGGGGAGTTGCGCTCGTTCACCAAGCCGGCGACGCGGACGAGAGCGAACAAGGGCGGGGCCGGCCGGCCTCCGGTCTCCCCGCCCCACGTGGACTGGGCATCGGATCTGATGAACTCGGCGGATTCCGGGATGTTCGTGTACACCTCCGGTGGCATCACAGAATTGAAGGAGGCCCCGAAGCTGTAGAGATCGGCGTAGATGAAGATGGGTACGAGCCACGCGATCGCTGGCCGGCGCCACCCCGAACAGAGTCGGGGCGAGAGAAGAATGAACCCGGCGCACAGCATGACCCCACAGCGAATCAGATCGCCGAACAGATCGGCCCGGTACAGCAACAACTGCTCGGCGCGCTGCGCCGTGAAGATGGAAGTGCCACCGGATCCTGGGAATAGAATCTGCCGATTCAGCAGCGCGAGGATCGCGACCGGGATGAGTAGAATGAAGATAATCGCGCCCGGACAGCGACCACCCCTCCTCCCGTCTCGCAAGACGGAATCCATCCCGAGGCCAGCCAACACCGCACCGCCTAACACCAACCAGGCGAGAAACCGTGTGGGAATGCGAAACAGACTCCATCCGGGAATGTGGTAGAGAAACCCCGCTAAGCCCGTGTACTTGCCGAGGGCAAGGGCGATAGCCACGCAGCACAGAATGCAGAAGAACGTCGTCACCGCATCGCGTCGCTCGCGCACCGCCACCAGGGCGAGCACGAGGGGAAGCACGCCGAGGTAGGGGCACAGTTGGATGAAGAATCCGACCTCCGTCCCCCAGTAGGACCCGGTCGAGGGATTGCCGAAGGCGTTGGGTAGCAAGAGCGCTATGAGGCGCTCCGGCGGCAGGGACATTTTCGCGAAGTCGTCGAAGCCCAGCCCCTCGCTGCGGCCCGACAGCTGCACGAGTTCTACCGTGGGCAGGATCTGCACTGCGGCAAGGCTGACACCGAGCACAGGGACGATCACCAGGATTGCGGCGACGACTCCGCGGCTCATACCGAAACTGGCGCCCCGTACAACTCCATAGGCGATAGCCGCGACGGCCGCGTAGACCGCCGCCTGCGGGTGACCGGCCAGCAGTTGAAGACCGATGACGCCAGCTGCGAGCCACAGAAACGTCCACCGCGCGCGCCTGAGCGCCAGCTCGACAAACAAGAAGAGAAATGGTGTCCATCCGCTGACGTCGATGTAGTTCTGAGACATGGCGCGCACGATGAGAAAACCGCTCAGTCCATAGGTGAGACCGGCGACGAGGGCGGCGGGGCGAACGCACCCCAGGACCCGGAGATACCCGTAGATGCCGGCGGCACCCATCAGGATGTGGAAGGTGACGTTGAACGTGAGGCCCGCGTAAGTCGGCAGGAGGAGAGCAGTGAGCAGATTGAACGGGTAGAGCACCCCAGCCTGGCCCTCCGCGAAGAGCGGGAATCCGCAGTTGATGCCTGGGTGCCACAGCGGCAGACTCCACTGCTTGAGCGCCTCGGAGTAGAAATCGCGGAACGGATAGTTCTGAACCATCACGTCCTGAACGAAGAAGGCTCCCCGGAGGAGGATGGCGTCGCGGAAGAATACGGCGACTGCCATGACCAGCGCTGCCAGCATGGCGATCTCAGCTCGCCTTTCGCTCACTTCATCACCTGCTTCTTGCGGGCGATTTCAAAGCGCTGGGCCGATCCCCGAACGGTGCATTCAATTGGCGTGATGTCGAGTGTCATAGGTGCTCAAAAAACGGGGCCAAAAATGGGCCTGTCAACGCTATCGCCGATTGCCCGCCATCTCGCATATCTCTACATTTGCGTTAACGTTACCGCGATTCGAATCCCCATTCGACACCCCGCCTCAGGGAGCCTCAGCGCCGCCAGAGCAAGTGAAAAGGATCCTCGTAACCGGCGGCGCCGGCTTCATCGGCTCTCATACGGTTGACCTGCTCCTCCAAAGAGGCTACGCCGTCCGCATCTTCGACGGCCTTCAGGAGCGGGTCCACCCTCGCGGAACGCCCGCCTATCTGCCCGATGACGCCGAACTCATCGTCGGTGACGTGTGTGAGCCAGAGGCCTTCGGCCGCGCCCTGGAGGGCGTGGATGCCGTCTTCCATCTGGCGGCCTATCAAGATTACATGCCAGACTTTTCGACATTCTACCGCGTGAACACCGTCAGCACGGCTCTCCTGTTTGAGATCGTCGTCGCCAACCGTTTGCCGATACAGAAAGTCGTGCTGGCATCTTCGCAGGCCGTCTATGGCGAGGGCACCTATTCGTGCGACGAACACGGCGTCTTTCACCCACCGTGTCGCAGCGCCCAGCAGTTGGCCGGCGGCCACTGGGACATCGACTGTCGCGAGTGCGGGCGCCCGGCTGAGCCGCAACCCATCGATGAGTCCACCGTCAATCCGCACACGCCCTACGGCATCTCCAAGTGGGCCCTCGAGCAGACGTCGCTGAATCTGGGCAGAAAGTACGATATCGATGTCGTCAACCTGAGGTATTCGATCGTCCAGGGACCGAGAAACTCTTTCTACAATGCCTATTCCGGCATCGCGCGGATCTTCACCCTGCGCGCCCTTCACAACCAACCGCCAATCTGTTACGAGGATGGCCGTCAGTTGCGCGACTACGTCTACGTAGGCGACGTGGCGAAGGCCAACCTGCTGGTCATGGAGGACGATCGGGCCAACGGCAAGTCGTTCAATGTTGCGGGCCGGCACGCGACCTCCGTTCTCGAGTACGCTCACCACGTAACGAAGGCGTGTGGTGTCGAGCTGGAACCGGTGCTGTCCGGCGACTATCGGTTTGGCGATACGCGGCACACAACTTCGTCGGCCCGGGCACTGAGCGAGCTGGGCTGGAGTCCGCAGGTGCCCCTGGAGACGTTTCTGGGCGAGTATGTGGAATGGGTGCGATGCCAGGACGATCTCGAAGATTTCTACAGTTGCAGCGAGAGCCAGATGCGTTCCGCCGGGGTTCTTCGCAGCGTCGGCGCGGAGGTGGCCGAGTGAAGGCGATGGTCCTCGCAGCTGGCAGGGGAGAGAGATTGCGCCCTCTCACGGATTCAATGCCAAAGCCGATGATCCCTGTCGCCGGCCGTCCCGTGCTCGAACACGTCGTCCGTTTGTTGGCGCGGCACGGATTCGACCAGATCGCCGTCAATCTCCACCATATGCCAGACGCGATAACGGCGCACTTCGGCAATGGCCGCGATTTCGGCGTGGCAATCACCTACTCCCACGAAGAGCAAATGCTTGGAACGGCCGGCGCCGTGCGGCGGCTGTCCACCTTTTTCGATAAGCGCTTCCTCGTCTACTACGGCGACAATCTGATGAATGTCGATCTCTCCGAGCTCTGGCGCGTCCACGAGTGTGAGGGCGTCCAGGCGAGCATCGGTCTCGCCTTCATGGATGATCCCACCAGCAGGGGCATCGTGCAGCTCGACGACAGCTCGCGGGTAACGCGGTTCGTGGAAAAACCCAGGGCGGAAGAGATCTTCGACGACTACCACGTCAACGCCGGAGTCTACATCCTCGAGCCCTCCATCATCGATCTGATCCCTCCAGACTGTGCCTACGACTTCGCCCGGGACCTGTTTCCGGGCATGCTCGCTGACGGCGCCGCGATCCATGGACATCGACTGGTGGGTCGGGTACTTTCGACCGATACGCCGGAGCGCTACGAGACGACCTGTCGTCAGGTGTCTGACGGTGCCTTTGCCCTCCCGTAGGGTGGTGAAGCCTGATCACGACGAGAGCTCCTCTGCGCATCCCGCTTGGCGGCGGCGGCACCGACTTGCCCTCCTATTACCGGGAGCACGGTGGTTTCATCCTCAGTGCGGGCATCGACAAATACGTCTACATCCAGCTCAATGCTCTCGAGATCGAGAGTTTTATCCGGGTCAAATACTCACAGACAGAGCTCGTTGAACGCGCCGACCAGATCGAGCATCCTCTTTTGCGTGAATCGCTTCTACACACCCGCGCCGGAGGCGGTCTGGAAATCAGTGCGATGGCCGATGTGCCGGGCCGTACGGGCATGGGCTCCTCTGGCGCCTTCACCGTCGCCCTGCTGACTGCCTTGCACGAGTACAAACGCGGGCAGATTCCACGGGAGGAGCTGGCGCGGGAAGCGAACCACGTCGAAGGGGTCCGCGCCGAACAACCGGTTGGCGTGCACGATCACTATCTGGCAGCCTTTGGCGGCCTGACCTGTCTGGACATCGACACCTCCGGCTCCGTCGCCGTATCATCTCTACAGGTGTCCAATCACACGATGGAAGAGCTGCGCAACAGCATGCTCCTCTTTTTCACCGGCATCGAGCGCCAGAGCTTCGACATCCTGTCGCAGCAGGAGGCCGACACCCGGCGCGGCGATTCCCGTGTCGTCGACGGTCTCCATCGCGTCAAAGAGATCGGCTACGAAATCAAGACCGCTCTCGAGGCGGGGCAGCACGACCGCTTCGGCGAGCTGCTTGACGAGCACTGGAAGGCGAAGAAGCGCCGCTCTGAAATGATGTCGACGTCCGCCATCGACGAGTGGTACAAGGCAGGCATCGAGGCCGGGGCACTCGGGGGAAAGCTGGCCGGTGCCGGGGGGGGTGGATTTCTGATGTTCTACTGTCAGGCCGAACACCGTGGTGCTCTGCGCGACAGGATGGCTCAAGAGGGGCTCAAGGAGATGAATTTCCAGTTCGATACCGAGGGCGCGAAGGTCCTCATGAATGTGTGAGCGCGATGGATAGCGCATCCTACATCCGGTCCTATTTCGACGAGATGGCCTCCGTTCTCGGGCGGCTGCCGCACGAGCCTATCTCGAATGCTATCGACCTCCTGTTCGACACCTGGCGGCGATCGGGCACCGTGTTTGTCGCCGGCAACGGTGGCTCGGCTTCGACTGCCTCCCACTTCGCCTGCGATCTGGCAAAGTGGACGTTCACGGAGGGCAGCAAGCGCTTTAAGGTGATGGCCCTCACCGACAACATGCCATTGTTCAGCGCGCTCGTGAATGACGAGGGGCCGGCATCTGTGTACGCGGAGCAACTCGAACCCTTCGTGGCGGAGGGAGACGTCCTCATCCTCATCAGCGTTCACGGAGGTTCGGGAGAAGGCAGCGCCGGGCCCTGGTCGGAGAACCTGCTCAGGGCGCTCCAACTCGCCAAGGCGAGGGGCGCCCGCACAATCGGTTTGAGTGGATTCGACGGTGGAGCGTTGCGGCAAATGGCGGATGTGTGCATCGTCATCCCGGCCGAGTCGACCCCGCAGGTGGAATCCTTCCACCTCGCTCTCGAACACCTGATCTGCGATTGTCTCCGTCAAAAAATCAAAGAGCAAGGAGCGTGAATGGTGGAGCTATTCCTCGATACCGCCGAAATAGATGAAGTTCGAAAGGCGACGGCTCTCGGCGTCATCTCCGGAGTGACCACTAATCCCAAGCTCGCCGCACAGTCCGAACCGGGGAGTTTCCGAAAGCGGATCGGGGAGATACTCGCCTGCTGTGCGGGACCAGTGAGCGTTGAGGTCGTGAGCGAATCGGTGGACGACATGATGCGGGAAGCGTGTGAATACGCCTCGTGGGACAACAAAGTCGTCGTAAAGATTCCGATGATGCTGGAGGGCCTCGAAGTCATCCACCGATTGGAGCGAGAGCGAGACATCCGCGTCAATGTCACCTGCATGATGAGCTCCAACCAGGCGCTGCTTGCGATGATGGCCGGCGCCAGTTTCGTCAGCCTCTTCGTGGGGCGCATCAACGATCTCGGTTACGATGCCGACGCCGTCATTCGGGAAACCGCAGAATTCATCAATCGAGGTGACTTCAATTCGCGTATCATCGCCGGGAGTATCCGACAACTGGCCGACATCCAGCGATCCTTCTTGGCGGGCGCTCACATCGTCACCACCCCGTTCAAGTTCCTTCCCCAGCTGTGTCATCATCCTCGCACCGTCGAAACCATCGATGAGTTCAAACAGGCCTGGGAGCACGCGCGGGATCGGGGAGGGTTGTCGTAAGCACGGCAACGCGAGAGCAACCCGGCTTCCCTGTCACTGAAAAACATGCAGAAGCTACAGCTCGGCAACACGGAGATACTCCATGTTCGGGCCGGTGACTTCAGGTTGGATGGCGGCGCCATGTTCGGGGTCGTTCCAAGGGCCCTGTGGTCGCGCGTGTGTCCACCAGACGAGCTCAACCGCATCGGTCTCGCCTGTAACTGCATCATCCTGAGGCGCCCCGACGCGCTCGTCCTCGTCGAGACTGGATGCGGCGATCGCTTCACAGAGAAAGAGCGGCACATCTTCGCCATCGGTGGCTCGAGCCTGTCGTCAGCCTTGCACCAACTTGGCCTCGAGCCAGAATCGATCACCCATGTGGTTCTCACCCATCTTCACTTCGATCACGCCGCCGGTGCCCTGGAGATGAAAGGAGAGGACCTCATCCCCGTCTGCCCAAATGCGACTCACTTCGTTCAGCGCGGCGAATGGGATGACGCCCTGGCGGGCAAGAGCGTCATGAAAAGCAGCTATATCGTCGAGGATCTGGAGGCCCTCTCCCGGAGCGGACGGGTCGAATACCTGCACGGTGACGCGGACATTCTACCCGGCCTGTCGGTTCAGGTAACGGGCGGCCACACTCCCCATCATCAGGCCGTTGTTGCCAGAGACGGTGGCCAAACGCTCGTCTACGCCGGTGATCTTATTCCGACCCGGGCCCACCTCAGCCCATACTGGATCATGGCATATGACATGAACCCGTACGAGACGCTCTTGAAAAAGCGAGAGCTGGTCGAGCGGGCCAGTTCCGAAGGTTGGATCATCGCCTGGGATCACGACGCCGAGATGGCGTTCAGCACCCTTACGCGCGAGGGGGACATGATCGTCGCCGTGGCTGTCAACGACGGCGCGTGAACCACGGACGAGTTATCGGTTTTCGCGCCGCGCTCGCGCGGCCTCCTCCCCGTGTCAGAGCGACGCGTTTTTGATTGCCTCGCGTGTGCCCATTCCATATAATTCCACCAGTTGGTCCGCGTATGTCCTCATGACCATCCACCGTCTTCCGCACAGAGGGCCGTGCCTTTCGAAGTCATCGACATCTCGCACAGGCACAGGCAGCTGCTTAAAAAGCTGAGTGAGCTCATCCCTGATCTCGACCCTGAGACACCGGAGAGCCTGCAGCGAATTTTCGGTCTCGGGCTCATCGCGCTGACGATGCAGATCACCAATAAGGCCCGGCAGCAGGACCAGCCGGATCTGGTCGACGAGCTCGGTCTTCTCGCCCGCGAAATGGTGGAAGCGGAGGACTGGTCTCCCTGATCCAACCCAGCCCAGTCTGTCCCTCGGCTGATGCAACCCGATCAAATAATTTCAGGCCTCCAGTCACCTTATGGTCTCGCTTTCGATGCCGACGACGTCCTCTTTGTGGCCGAATCGGAGTCCGGATGCATTCGGAGAATTGCCGATGATGGCAAGGCGATCGCCTTCGCAGAGACGGGCGGTAGGCCAAACGAGATCGCCTTCGATGATTCGGGCGACCTGTTTGTGGCCGAAAACGGCCGACATCACCTGCTGCTGATCTCCCCCGACGAGGCCGTCGAGGTTTACGCCAGTCAAAGCCGCGGTCGACGCTTCAGAGGGCCGCGGGGTTTGAGCTTCTCTCCGGCTGGCAATGTGCTGTTCACGGATACCGGCAAGGATGAGGAAGAGGGAGGAGCCGTTTACCGGGCGAACCTGGATGGCGAAGTCGAGCTCGTCACTTCCGACCTGGCCGCACCCTCAGGCATCGCTCTGGCCGAGGACGCCATCAGACTGTTCGTCAGCGAATCCGCGGCCAGCCGGGTGATCTGTCTCGAGTTGGATGACGAGGAGCAGCTGCAGAGCCGGGACACCTTCATCGAATTTGACGATGGCGCTGGGGCCGGGGCGATCCGCTTCGACTCCCAGGGACTGCTTTACATCGCCCGCCAGGGGATCGGCGTAACCGTCATCGATCCCGACGGAGCTGTCGCCGCGACAATCGAATTACCCGGCGGGCAGCCCACCGGGATGGCTTTCGGAGGCCTGAACTACGACGAGCTGTTCATCGCCGAGGCAGAGACCGGGGGCGTCTACCGATATCAACTCGATCGACCGGGCCAGAGACCATTTGCCGGGCCGCGGTCTGTGTAAGCGGCGCACTTGCCTCCATATCCTATATCTCGACTTCGTTTCGCTCGCTTCGAATCGTCGCCTTCCGCAGGCGCCGCACGGCGCTCGCGAAGACGATCCGCATGAGCGTCGGAAAATGACGGCGCAGATCGATGCCGAATTTGGCGAGCCGATCGGGGACGCAGCGCCGCTTCTCGCGCTCGATGGCCGCCACGATGAGCCCGGCTACCTCCCCTGAGCTCTTCCAGGGAATCTGCTCAAACCGCTCGGGAGGCATCCCGCTGACCGCTGCGAACTCGGACCGAATCAACCCGGGCTCGACGAGTGTGATTGTGATCCCTCTGTCCGAAAATTCCGTGTTTATCCCCTTGACACTTCAGGTGATGGGGTGTTATCATTTGGGGAATGGAGATCCTCAAGAGAGCCTGGATGCGAAGCCACAGGCGTGTTGGCCGGGGCATGGGTTCCTTCGGGACGATTGTGCTCTGGGCCAAGCCGATCCGGGAATTGTGGTCGATTCCCGGATATATCGACGATGGCGCATCTTGGGCCACCGTTGTTCAGGCCGTCTTTGCGGCTATGACTATCATAGACGTGTTTTTGGTGTCTGCCGGGGCGGCTTGCCTCTTATATGCTTGGTGGCCACAGAATTGGCTGAAGGCAACCGTCGCACATCCCGATACACTTTCGTCCGAAGTTCCTGCCGATAAACATAGACAACCCGCTACCGTCCGAAAAACAGATGCGGAATCCGATCTCGATGTGAGCAGTACGTCAAAGCCACCCCACGCTACGGCTACCCGCCCCGACTCAAGATGGATTGCGGAGGCTGAAGCACTGGTCATGATCCGCGCCTCTTCCTTGGTGCGGCTGCGGCTCCCACTCGATACCACGACTGTTGGAGAGATGCTCACCGCGCAGCTCCAGGGCCGCCTTGTCACCTCAAGAATGGAAGTGGGCCGCCGTGCGGATGAAATAGCCCGTCACCTTCTCAGAAAGTTCAAGGATGAGCGCTCGTGGGGTGTGCGTGGCGGAACGTATGACAGAAGGCTTCTTGAGGAGTGGATCGACGAGATGGCGTACAGCAGCGGTAAGACACCATGACGGCGACAACCTCGACATTAGGAGAATCTTGCAATGGATAGATTTGAAGCCCTTTTGGAGGCGATGATCGTCAGAGGGCGGCCACCAGATCGTCGAACATCGCCTCTGGTTGCTTCCGCCGATTGTAGCGATACTCAAACTCCTTCACGTACTTCTGAAGGTGCTTCCCCGACACGTGAACGTGTGTCCCGCGAATCGAATTCTTCACGCGGGACCAAAAGCCCTCAACAGCGTTGACATGGCAGTCACCCCGCACATATTCCCCCGCACTGTGATTGACGGTCTCGTGCGTGTATCCGGCCGCCGCGAGGTTCAGGTAGGACCGCAGTTCGTCGGTGTGGACGGTGCTGCCCGGCTCGACGTTCTCGTGGATAACCGGCTCCAGGGTGCGCTTCCTGACGTTTGGAACGACCTTGGCCATCACGTCGCCGTCGCGCTCGACCATGCCGAACACGACCGTCTTGTTGGCTTTGTAACCCCGGCCTTTGCCCCTCACCTTCCCGCCGACGTAGGTTTCGTCCGCCTCGACTTCACCCCCCAGGGGCGTCTCGCCGTCAACCTCGGCCATGTACTTGCGGATTTCGTGCGCCATGCGCCACGCCGTCTTGTAGGTCACGCCCAGTTGGCGTTGCAGTTCCTTCGCAGGAACGCCGTGGCGAGAGGTGGTGAACAGGTAGATTGCAAGGAACCACTTGTGCAGCGACGTGCGAGACCGCTCCATTGGCGTTCCGACGCACGGGTAAATGTGATGCTTGCAGTGCTGGCAGAGAAAGGCACGGTCGCGCGTCAGGCGGTAGAACTTGCCATGCGCCCTGCACTTCGGGCAATCAAGCTCAAAACCGCCGTAACGGGACACCATGATGTGACGCAAGCACGCCTCATCGTCAGGAAACTGCTGCTGGAATTGGTAGAATGTTGTCATGTCCGCCTCCTTGTAACCCTACAATATAGGTAAGCGGGATAGGTAAGCGGGCATGACGTGTCAAGGGGATAATCGCGGAAAATTCGTAGTCCAGACTCTCCGCCAGACCGCTCACTGCGAATTTCGTCGCCCCGTACACGGCGTGATCGGGCGCCGGAAGCTGGCCGAGAACGCTGGAGACGAATACGATATGTCCTCGTCGTCGTTCGAGCATTGCTGGGAGAAATGCTTGGGTGCAGTAGATGACGCCGAGCAAATTCGTGTTCACCACCGACTCGAAGTCGTTGCGGCTGGCCATTTCGAACGGCCCGTAGGCGCCCCTGCCGGCATTGTTGACGAGAACGTCGATGCCGCCGCACTGCCGCTCGACCTCCATCTTCAGCTCATCCACCTCATCCGCCCGGCTGACGTCACAGCGCACGACCACCGGCCGTTGACGCCCATCGCGCTCGATCCGGGAACGCAGTTCCTGAAGGCGATCGATTCTGCGGGCGGCGAGCACGAGATGCGCTCCCCTCTTCGCAATCAGGTCGGCCAGGTGCCAGCCGATCCCGCTGCTGGCTCCGGTGACGAGGACGCGTTTGCCCTCTAGGTGAAGCACTCGGACTTTGCGGCCAGCCCGCACTGCCGTCCGCCCTCGATCGCCGTCATGCGCTCGGCCGTCGGTCTATTCCAATTGCCACGAGCCGTCGCGGCCCCGGTGCACGTATCGCTTGGCACCACGGCGACGCACCGGCACCATCTCTTTAGTGTCCGGATCCCGCTGCACGAGGATGAATTTGGACGGGTCCTCCACGTCCGGCATGATTTTTTGAGGTACGTGACGTTCACGGCCGGCGACGCGCATCGAAATCCGGTGTATCTGGACGCCCTTGGCTTCTTCGTCCGCTGACAGGGTGCTGTCGCCCGCCGCCTCGCCGCCCGCGCTCGCCGCGACCTTTCCGTCCCCGGACTTCTCGCCCTTAGCTGCCGCCGCCTCCTGTCGCTCTGTCAGAATCTTTTGCTCCACCGCCTCGATGATCTCGGCCCCGCATTTCTCGATTTCGACCTTTTCTTCGTCGCTCATGTCCGGATAGACCGACTTGAGTCGCGTGCGGAGAAATTCCTGAGCTCTTGTGCGGGCCTCATCCATGTTGTCCGTGGCGCGATAGAACTCCTCGACAATGAGATTGAGCTTGAGGAGTCGAATTTCCTTGCGAATCGGCGTGGGCTTGATCAGTCGACTGATCAAGCTCGTCATGCACAGCAGGTCGGCGGCCACCTTCGCTCTCACCTTCTTGTCAGCCGAGTGGAATCGAGTCGACAGCTCCTCCGAGGACAAACCGCGCAGTTCGTCGACGAACTCCTCTTCCACCACCATGTTTTCTATGCGTGCCTGATCCCGCCGCATGATGTAGCTGTAGGGTGGCAGATGCGCAGCGATCATGCGCACCTCGGAGTCCTGTCGATCCATCAAGTCGATGACGTGGCGAAGGATGTCGATATCCTCCATCAGCGCCGCCACCATCCTCCCGACCTCGGGCAGTGCCTCTTCTCCTTCTTTCTTGTCGGCGTTGACCCCGTACTTGTGTTGGGCCAGGAAGCGCAGCCCGTCGTCGTATTTCGGGTCCATGCGCCCCAGGGCCTGGAACACCTGCGTGTAGACGACGGCGTAGTCGACGGCATCCTTCACCTGCTTTTCAACCTTGTCTCTGGCGGTCCCGTCGAGGATGCTGTTGCGAATCTTGCTGCCTTTCTCCTGAGTGACCTTTCCAGTGCGCACCGCCTCGTCAACCTTGTGGGCTTTTCGCAGCCGCTCAGCGTCCTCGGCGCTTAGTTTGCCCTGCTGCACGTAGGCGTCGAGATGGGTGACGAGCTGCGCCATTTGGCTTTTCCTCATCTCTGCCCGCTCTCTCTTCTGCTCTTTGATACGGGCCTCTGATTCTTCCTCAGACGGCATCTCCGCAGGTCCACTGAGCAGCTCGTCCAGTCCGGGGCCCGCCTTTGCAGGTACGACGCCCTCCTTTATCGCCGGCGCCGCGCTTCGGGCGGCCGCTTGCTTTTTCAGCTGAGCCAGCCGCTCCGCCGCACGCTGCTGGTCTGGGTCCGGCTTGCCGGCTATCGTGTTCAGAATCGACCGGAAACACCGCTTTTGATTCAGCTGAGAGGCGTTGACGTTGAGCTTGGCGAGCACCCCCTGAACCTTGTCATCGCGTAGAAACATCCGAATCGCCTGGTTGCCCTGTTCCTGAATTTCCACCACGCCCCAGCCCTGCTTGCGCGCATTGGCCAGAACGGACTGGACGATCCAGTTTTCCATTCCCGGCACCACGAACACCTCCGGGTTCTGTGAGTTCACTTCAGTGAGGATGCCGCGTAGCCACGATTTCTCCTGCTCCCTGACTTCACTGTTTTTCAGTTCGGCGTATCCCTCCTCCATGGCCTGCTGGAACTGAGCCTCCGAGATGAGGACCTCCCCACTGCTCAGGCGGTCGGCAACCAGGGCGAGCACCTGGTTCTTGAGCTCGGCTGATTCTTGCATTTCAGTCATCGTTCAGTCATCGTATGCGTAGGAGTTCTCTCTAAATGAGAATTATGCTATTTCTGTTCTCAATTTGATAATTCTTCTCAACTTTGTTATTTTACGCGATGTTATGACAGTCAACCCCGTTACCTATCAGATATTCCTCCCATTTTGGGAATATCGGCCCGCCCATGTACGACGGCCTGGTTCTTTGATAACATTCTGTTAATTAAAAGTTTATGAAACACTGAACCCATGTGGTACGCTACTTGCAGTGAAAACATCTCCAGTCATCACACAATCGTCTATCAGGAGGAAACGACCCATGGCGAAATCGAAGATTCAGCCTCTGGCTGACCGCGTCCTCGTAAAGAGACTCGAAGACTCAGAAGAGCAGAAGGTTGGCGGGATCATCATTCCCGACACGGCCAAGGAAAAACCGCAGGAGGCCCAGGTCGTCGCCATCGGGCCGGGACGGCTAGAAGAGGGCAAACGCGTTGCCCCGGAAGTCAAGAAGGGAGACAAGGTGCTCATCGGCAAGTATTCGGGCACCGAGGTCAAGCTCGATGGAGAGGAACATCTCATTCTTCGCGAAGAAGAGATTCTGGCAGTCATATCGTAACAAGAGAGGGAGTGCATATCAATGGCTGCAAAACAGATCGCCTTTAGAGAAGAGGCCAGGGAGAAAATCCTGTCCGGCGTCGCTCAACTCAGTCGGGCCGTCAAGGTGACGCTCGGCCCTCGGGGGCGCAACGTCGTCCTCGCCAAGAGCTGGGGCTCTCCCACGATCACGAAAGACGGCGTCACGGTGGCGAAGGAAATCGAGCTGCCGAACCCGTGCGAAAACATGGGCGCCCAGATGGTCAGAGAGGTCGCCTCGAAAACGAGCGATGTGGCCGGCGACGGCACGACTACTGCCACTGTCCTGGCCGAGTCCATCTATCTCCAGGGCCTGAGGGCCGTTACTTCCGGATTCAAGCCGATGGAGATCAAGCGCGGCATCGAACAGGCAGTTGCCGTCGCGGTGGAATCCCTCGCGGCGCTCAGTAAGAAGGTCAAGGAGCACAACGAGGTCGCTCAGGTCGGTACCGTGTCTTCGAACGGAGACACAGCCATCGGTGAACTGATCGCAGACGCGATGGACAAGGTCGGCAAGGATGGGACGATCACGGTTGAGGAAGCCAAGAGCACGGAGACGTCCCTCGATGTGGTCGAGGGAATGCAGTTCGACCGCGGCTATCTTTCGCCCTACTTCGTCACCGACCAGGAGGCCATGGAGGCCGTCCTCGAAGGCGCCTATATCCTCATCCACGAAAAGAAGCTGTCAAACTTGAAGGATCTGCTGCCACTTCTCGAGAAGGTGTCCAAGGCGGGCAAACCCCTCCTCGTCATCGCTGAAGACGTGGAGGGAGAGGCCTTGGCCACGCTCGTAGTCAACAAGATCCGAGGCACCCTGCAGGTCGCCGCCGTCAAGGCGCCCGGTTACGGCGATCGTCGCAAGTCGATGCTGCAGGACCTCGCCGTCCTCACTGGTGGCACGGTCATCAGCGAAGACCTCGGCATCGCCCTGGAGAGCGTGCAGCTGGCCGACCTTGGACAGGCGAAGCGCGTCGTCATCGACAAGGACAACGCGACCGTCGTCGAGGGAAGCGGCAAGGCCGCCGACATCAAGGGCCGCTGCGAGCAGATCCGTCATCAGATCGACGAGACCACCTCGGACTACGATCGCGAGAAGCTCCAGGAGCGGCTCGCGAAGCTGGCCGGAGGCGTGGCGGTCGTGCGCGTCGGCGCCGCAACGGAAACGGAGATGAAGGAAAAGAAGGCCCGAGTCGAGGATGCCCTGCAGGCGACCCGCGCCGCCGTTGAGGAGGGCATCGTTCCCGGGGGCGGAGTGGCCCTCGTCAGGGCGATCGGCAAGCTCGACGGAGTCGAGGGCGGCTCGGAAGACGAGACCATGGGCATCAAGATCGTCAGCAGGGCGCTCCAGGAGCCGCTGCGGCAGATCGCCGCGAACGCCGGCCACGAGGGTGCGGTCGTGGCACAGGATGTCGCCTCGAAGAAGGGCTCTTACGGCTTCAATGCGCAGACCGAAGAGTACGGCGATCTCGTTCAGATGGGCGTCGTGGACCCGACAAAGGTGGTGCGTTCGGCGCTGGAGAACGCGGCTTCCATCGCGGCGCTTCTGTTGACCACCGAGGCGCTGGTGACCGAAGAGGAGGAGGACGAAGAGCCCGCGGCGCCTGGGGGACATCACCACCACCATTAAGCAGCGCTGTCCCACAAAAGAAAAAGGGCGGGGGGGGTTCCCCTCGCCCTTTTCTCTTGCGACAGCTTTCGTCTTTCACCTCATGTCAGCTCGATCATCTACCAGCTCGGTGATCTGTACTCCGTAGTTTCCCCCGACGACGACCAGCTTCCCCCGGGCGACGACCCTCCCATTGACGCACAGATCGACGGGATCGCGCGAGGTCCGGTCCATGGTGAGCAGTGATTTCACGTCGAGGTTGACCGCATCCTCGAAGGTAATTTCCGTTCGACCGACTACGGCGGATACCTTGACGTGCACGTCCCCGAGACCGGCAAGCGAGGACGGGCTCATGGCATTTTGCGCAACGGGTGTGTTTGCACGTAACCGGCAAACCTAGAGTGGCGGCGTGAGACAGTCAAACCAGGCAGGCTGCGACAGATCTTCGGCCAGCGACTGGTGGCCGCTGGCTCGAAGGTGCCCTGATCGTGACCTTTCGTCCCGTCTGAGCGGAACGGATCTCTCCGAGACAGAGACTCAGCGAGTTTCGCGCGCTCATCCGGCCCAGAATTGTGGAGTCCCTGCCGTCTCGAACCGAGTTGACCGCTTCCTGCAGCTCCCCAACGAACCCGTCCCGCTTCGACAACCTCGGCGTGCGGCGCCTGCCGTCGTTCGTGAGCAACGCTGGCGGTCGTCCCGATGAGGAGTTGAACTTCAAGGCGGCATCTTCGAAGTAGACGTCGTAGCCCTGTTCCCAGGGAGACCCCTGCTGCGACATGCTCTGGATGCCACCACACTCCCGAAATTTCCCTTCACCCGCCGCCAGTCGCCCTTCAACTTTCTCACATCTCGAGTGAATACGGCGGTGACTCGCCCCCCTCTCACCTTTTCGACCGCCCTGAAGTGTGTGACACCCATGAAACCTATGCCGACGATACCGATTCCGACCATATTCCCCTCTCTGGTCTAACCAACTCGCCTCACTGGCGACTGCGCACCACGGCGAGCTTCCCAGTACGGGCATCGTTGTGGTGGATGAGCTGAAAAAAGTAAATCCCACCAGCGACAGGCCTGCCGGCTGCGTTCGAACCATCCCAGTTGACTCCTCCGTCTCCACTCCTTTCTTCGAGCACCCGCAAAACGTGCCCGCCGAGATCCGCGATATGCACCTGTGTGTGTACCGGCAGGTTTCCGAAGGTAAGTTCGCCGCGAGTGGGATCAAAGGGATTCGGAAACACGGTCACGGAACTCAAGTCGACCGCCTCGAGGTGAACGAAGGTACTGCCCTCGATCGACTGACCCGACTCATCCCGCAGGCTCACGATTTCTATGCGGTAGCGCCGACCTACCGACCGCAGCGGCGTTGCTGGATCGAGTTCGAGTAGAATTTCAGCGTCGTGCGATCCAGCGAAAGCGTGCAGAATCCGGATGCGCCCTTCATCCACTACGAATGCGGGGCTCGTCGAATCGGCCTGCAGCTCAACCGGCCGGTCGAACCACACTGATACTCGCGTCGCGGTGATCGCCTCGGCCCCGAGCACTCGAGCTGAACTTGCTATGGCGCGCAGCGCGAACTCCAGACCATCTGCCTGAAACGGCAGCGGCGTGCCCCGGAGACTGCGAAGATCTTGAGCGTGCAGGACGAAGGTCCCACTGTCGGGCAGATCCTCGACAAAACTGAGCACGACTCGGCGGCCTCCCTGAATTAGCAGCGCCGATGAGGGAGCCCCCACACCCGGCTCAACGCGGTATCGGTAGATGTCCTCTACCGATCTGCCCATCGATCTGTCGAAAGTGAGGGACAACTGGCGTCGCGATATTCGTCCCACATCGACCAGAGCAGGCTTGGGCTCGAGCGCTACGACGACCTGCGGCGTTCGATATCCCTCACCCCCAATCGAGTCGACTCCGGTAACCCAATAGCGATACGTCTCCCCCTCCTGCACATCGACATCCGTGAACTGCGTTCCGGCCTCGACCGTCGCGTGCAGCACGCCGTCGCCATCGAGACCTCTGTAGACTCGATATGCCGCAGCGCCGTCAACCGCCTCCCATTCGAGGAGAGCAGAATCTTCGCCGAGGGGGACCCCTCTGAACCTGCCGGGTGCTTTCAGCACCACAGACTTCCGCCGCTGCAGCGAGTAGACCTGCACCTGTCCCCCGCTGTTGAAGGCGAGCTCATCGGTGCCGTCGCCGTTCAGGTCACCTGAGAATGGACGATGCGCATCGCCGACGGGGAAATGCCACACTGGTTCGTATCCCTCCGTGGCGGAATGCTGAAATACGTACAGATCGGGCACCAGGGAGGCGACGAACTCGACGCGACCGTCCCCGTTGAAATCACCCAAGCCAACTCCGTTCGCCGCAGCCTTGCCGTTGAGGACGACGGCGTCCCATTCCACCGCGAATTCGTCATCGCCGGCCGCCTCGAACACGCGCACATGCCAGCGGGACTGATCGAGTTCGAAGAGATCCAAGTCGAGCTCGCAGGACACGAATTCCTGTTTGCCGTCGGCGTCCAGGTCGGCAGCGCCACCGAGGAGACGCCTATCCCCCCTCGACTGCCCTTGGTCGGCCACATCGCTCCACACCAGTCTGAAGACGTCGTCTGCAACGTTTTCGTAGACGAAGAGATTGCCGTCGCCGTCACCGGTGAGCAGCTCACCCCTGCCGTCGCCGTCAAGGTCTGCGACGATCTGTCGATCGCCGAATTCGCCCGAACCCGGCCACGGATTCACGAGTACGGTCGTCTCGATGAAGGTGTCATCGCCCACCGCCTCGAAAACTCGAAATTGACGCGCGCGGCTCGATCGAAGGTACATCTCCGATTTGCCATCAGCGTCGAGGTCCGCCGTCTCCCCTCCCCACACATCGCGCTGCTCCCAGATGGCGCGATCGGGAAAACGACCTGTCTCAGAGCTCTCGACGAGCCTCACGCGCTGGGCGTCCACCGCCATGACTTCCCGCTTTCCATCGCCGTCCAGATCGTGGTGGCTCCAGGGTATAAACAGACGGGCGCTGGTGTGAACGGGCCGCGTATCGAATGATCCGTCAGCATCGAACTCGAAGAAATCCGACGCATTGTAGCGACCGCCCGCGGAGATCATCTCCACCACTTCGACCCGGCCGTCGCCGTCGAAGTCAGCCGGCTGGGGCATCAGAAAGCCGTCGGGCAAATCGGCGAACAGCTCGAAGTTCCAGCCTATGACGCCGCGCGGCGCGACTGGCACCGATAGTGTCCCGGCGGTGGCAGAATTCCGACCGAGTCGCACGTCGACGCGATACTGACCGCTCGGCAAATCGGCCGGCAGCGCCACAGACTGTCGGCTTCGCAGTGCCTCGACGGGCAGCTGGTAGGTCGGATCGTCTTCCCCTTCGGAGAAAACGTGCAGCGTGCCGACAGCCGGCTCGCGCGTCGCCCACTCCACCAGGTAATCCCACTCTGGACCGTTCAGCGCTCTGAGCCAGGTGAGTCGTTCGATAACGGGCGCCCGCTGTGGCAGGTTCACGGCGAAGCGATCCTCGTGACGCCGAGCCCCCGATTTTACGACTGCCCTGAGGAGGTAAAGGCCATGCGCAAGAGCGTCCGTCTCCCAGGACACATCGACGCTTTCGCTGACGCCGGCCGGTTCGACCACCGTATCCCCGCTCGTCAGCACTGTCCATGTGCCGGGTGCCACACCGGCACCCCAGCTCAGTTCATATGAAATCCGGCCCGAGCCTGTGAGCGACAGCCGCACCACTCTCGACTCGACCGCATCCCCCGTCTTGGGTTCGGCCGACTCGATCCGAGCGGCGAGGGGGCTGGCATCATAGACATCGGGCGAGCGAGCGATGCCCGCACCTGAACGCTCATCCCACCCCGGCGGTGCCACGTCACGAGCGGTGGTCGACAGGGCGCCGCGAATCTGAAGCGGGGTTAAATGCGGGAAGTACGACAGCCACTGCGCCGCGAGACCGGACACGTGGGCCGCAGCCATCGAGGTGCCGGATAGCGCTACGTACAACTCCCCGGGAGCCAGGCTCGAGATGTGCTCTCCAGGGGCGGCCACGTCGATGCTGTAGCCGAAGTTGGAAAAAGATGGAATACGTCCATCGACGCCCGACGCGGCCACAGCGATGCACTCTTCGTGGCGGGCCGGATGGAAGACGGCCTCGTTCCCCTCGTTGCCCGCAGCCGCTATCATGACGAGTCCGGCGGCATCGGCATAGCGAACGGCGTCACGGATGAGCGGCGAGAATTGCGGGCTGCCGAAACTGAAATTGAGCACCTGGGCGCCGTTGTCTACGGCGTAGATGATGGCCGCCGCAATGGCGTCGTTCTCCAGATAGCTTGTGCCCCCCACATTGAACGCGGCTCTGAGAACCATGAGGCGGACATCTGTCGCGACGCCGGCGACCCCGATGGCGTTGTCGACACCTGCGGCGATAATACCGCCCACGTGGGTGCCATGGCCGGACTCATCCATCGGATCGGCATCCGGATTCAGATAATCCCCGTCCCCCGGCAAGGACGGTGCGTCGGCGAAGTCCCAGCCGAGAATGTCGTCGACGTAGCCATTGCCATCGTCGTCCACTCCGTCCCGACCCTCCGCTTCGGCGCCATTCGACCAGAGCTGCTCGACGATGTCGGGATGACGGTAATCCATCCCCGAGTCGATAACTGCGACGAGGACCTCCGCTGTGTCACTGCGCCGCCGCGGTCCCTCGGATCGGGGGCCGTAGCCGAAATCTGCGAGATTCCACTGATCGGCGAACAGCGGATCGCTGGGCTGGCCTGCCAGGGTTGCGAGGTAGTTGGGCTGAGCTGCCTCCACGATGTCCAGGGACTTGTATTCTGCCGCCACCACCCACGGATCCGCGTCGGAGCTGAAGACGAGCTTTCTCCAACTGCGAACCCGGAAATCCTCGAGTCGACCTGAGCCGGGAATGGCTTTGCCGGCGCCAGATCTGGTTGGAGGCAACACTGCTGCGTCGGAAACGAGACCGTATTTGCGGTTGAGGGTCTCCAGGGCCCTCGGCGACGCGGTCGACTTTGCCACCTCAGGTCGCAGGCGGACGAGGATTTCTCGCGGCGCGTGCTGCAACTTCGGTGACCCGGTGATACTCGTCCCACCGCTTCCTTCTGCGCGAACGGGCTGGCAGAAGGCGAGGGCTGCGCCTATCAGCGTCAGGACAAGAGACTGAAGCGGGGTTTTTCGACCGAAGCGGCGCAGGTTTGCAGACCGAGGTGTCAGTGGATGAGACTCAGGAATTCGGATCGCGTCTGCGCGTTGTCCCTGAAGGCGCCCAGCATGCAGGATGTGGTCATCTCCGAGTTCTGCTTTTCCACACCCCGCATCATCATGCACAGATGCTTCGCCTCGACGATGACGCCGACGCCGACCGGTTGGAGAGCATTCATGATGGCTTCGGCGATCTGCCGCGTGAGCTCTTCCTGAATCTGCAGGCGTCTGGCAAAGACGTCGATCACGCGGGCAACCTTGGACAGGCCGATGATGCGTCCCTTTGGAATGTAGCCGACATGACATTTGCCGAAAAAAGGCAGCAAGTGGTGCTCGCAAAGCGAGTACAACTCGATGTTTTTGACGATGACGACTTCGTCCGTCGACGAAGAGAAGATGGCATCCCCCACGACCTCCTCCACCGTCTCGCCGTATCCCTTTGTCAGGAACTCGATAGCTTTGCCGGCACGCGCTGGTGTCTCCAACAGACCTTCCCGCTCGGGATCGTCTCCCATGGCGTGGATGAGATCCTTGATCAAGTGCTCCATCTATTCTTCCTCATCGTCGAACGCAAGGGAATCTGTTGTAGGGAGTTGAGCCGATACGCGGTGGCGACTATCTTCCTTTTCGCTCGTTTTAAGACCGACCGGAACGCTGTGGAGTTCCGTCTTCCGGTGGGGCAAAGCACCCGAACCGGAGATCCTGCGATGGCAATCACTGAGCTGACATCCAAGAGCTGCAAGCCCTGCGAACGTGGCATGCCTGCCATGACGTCGGAAGAAATCGACGCCATGATGCCACAAATCGAGGATTGGGCTTTCGTGGATGGACACATCGAGAGGACGTTCGACTTCAACAACTACTACCAGACGGTCTCCTTCGTGAACGCCGTGGCGTGGGTGGCGAACGCCGAAGGACACCATCCCAATCTGGAGGTCGACTTCCGGCAGTGCAAGGTCAAATTCTGGACCCATGCCATTGACGGCATGTCGGAAAACGATTTCATCTGCGCTGCAAAGATAAACCAGCTCGCGGGGTAGGACCAGACTGCTGATCTCAGAAGTATTCCTGGCGCTCCAGGGTGAGGGCCTCTACACCGGTCGTCCCTCCGTCTTCATCCGCACCTCCGGTTGCAACCTGCGGTGCATCTGGTGTGATACACCGTATACCTCCTGGGCGTGTGAAGGTGTCATCCGGGAAGTGGAGTCGGTCCTCGAGGACTCGCTGCCGTGGCGTCACGTCGAGCATGTGGTGATCACCGGCGGAGAGCCGATGATACAGCGGGACCTGGCCGAGCTGGTCGATGCCCTGAGGAAACGCGGCCACTTCGTCACGATCGAAACCGCTGGAACGATTTACGACGCCCGCGTCAAACCGGATTTCTTCAGCATATCGCCCAAGCTGCGCAACAGCTATCCGTGGGAACACCATTCCGAGCTGGCCGTTCATCAGAGCAACAACCGAAATGACCTGCTGCCGCTCTTCCTCGGAAGCAGCGCGGACTGTCAGTTCAAATTCGTCGTCGAAGGCGAAGGGGACGTTCCCGAGATCCTCGATCTCATCCGCGAGCAGCGTATTCCGCGCCACAAGGTCTGTCTGATGCCGCAAGCTGTGACCGCGGACGAACTGCTCGAGCGCGGGCGGCTCGTGGCGGCGATTTGCAAGCGAGAGAGTCTCAACTTTACCGGAAGACTCCAGATTGAGTTGTGGGGAAACGAGAGAGGCGCGTAGGGCCCGCGGATTCACCCGTCGCCATTGCGCCTGAGATGATTGTCGCGGCGAATGTCGGGAAACTGTTCGCGGACAGCCGTCCCGGGGCCGGCGAGCTACGCGCCCTCACTGGAATCGATCTGGCCGTGCGGGCAGGGGAGTTCGTGTCTCTCGTGGGCCCTTCCGGTTGCGGCAAATCGACCCTCCTGCGCCTGGTTGCCGGCCTGACATCTCCCACATCCGGAGAGATCACCGTCGGTGATCGCACTCCCAAGAGCGGTCGTCGAGACGTGGCGCTGGCGTACGTCCTCCAGGACCCCACGCTACTGCCGTGGCGACAAGTAGAGGACAACGTCGCGCTCCCGCTCGAGCTCCAGGGCATGCCGGCCGTCGAGAGACAGCGGCGAATCTCGGGAGCGCTGAACATGGTCGGGCTCAGCGACGCCGCCCATCTATCGCCGAGGCAGCTGTCCGGCGGCATGCGCATGCGCGTCTCCATTGCGCGTGCTCTGGCGATTGCGCCGAACTTGCTACTCATGGATGAGCCCTTCGGCGCCCTGGACGAACTGTCGCGCCTGCGGCTCAACGAGGACCTGCTCGCCTTGTGGGAAAGGAATCGCTGGACCTGCCTGTTCGTCACCCACAACGTGGGTGAAGCGGTGTTCCTGAGCCAGCGCGTTCTCGTCATGAGTCCGCGGCCGGGGCGCTTCCTCGCCGAGGAATCGGTGTCATTCCCGTATCCGCGCACCCGCGCGCTGCGCGGTCAATCGGAATTCACCCGCACCGTGCAGAGAGTGTCTGAAAGGCTCGAATCGGGATCTCGATGAAGGACAGGGTGACAGCACTCGTGACGGCCGTCTGCCCGCCGTTGGCCTCACTACTCCTCGTCCTCATCCTGTGGCAGTGGGTCGTTTCCACCTTCGACCTGCAACCATTTCTCCTGCCGGGTCCGCTCCTGGTGGCGCAGGCATTTTCCAGCCATTTTGCGACTCTGAACCACGCCGTCTACCTGACGGCCGTCGGTGCGGCCGCGGGGTTTATCACCAGCTTTGGCGTCGGGCTTTGCGTCGCCATCCTCTTTTCGCAGTCAAGGATCGTCGAACGAAGCCTCTATCCCTACGCAATTTTTCTGCAGACGGTGCCGATCGTCGCCGTGGCGCCGCTCATCGTCTTGTGGATCGGCCACGGACTCATCGGAGTCATCGCCGTCTCCTTCATCCTCTCCCTGTTCCCCATCATCGTCAACGCCACGTCTGGCCTTACGTCCGTACACCCCGACCTGATCGACCTTTTCACGCTCAACGACGCCTCGCGATGGCAGATGCTCACAAGGCTTCAGCTGCCGAATGCCGTGCCTTCCATCCTGGCCGGAGCCAAGATCTCGTGCGGACTGTCCGTCATCGGAGCGATCGTCGGTGAATTCTTCGCCGGTTACGGAGCGGAGGACTACGGCCTGGGATATCTCATCATCCTCACGAACGCCCAGACCAGGACCGACTACCTCTTCGCCGCCGTTCTGTGTTCGACGTTGTTAGGGTTGGCGTTTTTCACCCTCGCCAGCGCCGTCAGCCGGGTGATCATGAAGCGCTGGGACTGGCATCTCTCGTGACTCGGACAGCGGCGCGCCGTCTCGGAATCGCTGAACTGCTCTCAGTGGTGTTGGGTCTCGGAGCGTGTGGGGAGAAGGAGGACCGTCCCGAATATCCGGACGGATCCGCTGCTGCGGTGAAGCTGGCTCTCAACTGGTTCCCAGAGGCGGAGCACGGCGGCTACTACGCTGCCCTCGTTCACGGCTACTTCGAAGACAGGGGCGTCACAGTGGAGGTGCTTGGTGGAGGTCCGGACGCGCCGGTCATCCAGCGCCTGGCCACAGGGCAGGTCGAATTCGGCGTCACGAACGCCGACGGCATTATCAACGCGCGGGCCGCCGGAGCGCCGGTGATTGCGCTGATGGCGCCGTATCAGACGAATCCGCGCTGCATAATGGTGCACGCACAATCCGACATCGCCAGCATTGCCGAGATCGCTGACGTTACCCTCGCCCTGTCGCAGCGGCCGGCGTTTTCTCATTTCCTTCGGCACCGGTACGACTTCGAGGGAGTTACCATCGTCCCCTACCACGGCGGCGTCGCCCGATTCCTCGGCGACTCACGCTACGCCCAGCAAGGCTACGTCTTCAGCGAACCCGTCATCGCGCGGCGTGAGGGTGTGGATGTCCGCACCCTCATGGTCGCCGATACGGGCTTCAATCCCTATGCCAGTCTCTTGATCGCGAGCGCGCAGACGGTGAGGGAGCGACCGAAACTCGTGCGGGCCGTGACGGAGGCCTCCGTCGCCGGGTGGAAACACTACCTGAAAGACCCGGTCGAAACGAATCGGCACATCCTCAGCCGCAATCCGGAACTCGACCTGGAAATTCTGGCGGCCGGTTCCCGCATGTCGCGCGCTCTCGTTCTGGACTCTACGGCGTCCGGTTTCGGCGTCGGTCACATGACGCTTCTGCGATGGCGCACTCTCACTCTGCAAATGGTCGAGGCCGGTCTAATCGACTCAGCGGCGGTGGAGCCGAGAAGGGCCTTTACCACCCGGTTCCTGCCAGGATCCGGGCAGTGAACCCCATCGCGAGCGCTGCCTTGACGCCTCGAAATTTCCTTGACATTCCGCCGATCCACCCCTTATTTGGTTGCAAAATAGAGAATTAGCGCGTTTTACAGGCATCCCGAATTTCCCGTTACCAACTCCAAGCTACTAACTATTTATGGGCGTAGAAGCTGCGGCTGCGACTGAATCGCAGGAAGGAGAAATCCTCTACGTCGGCCTCGATCTGTGCACGTCGCAGAGTTCCATCGTCACGAGCACGGGCCTGCGGCGCACCGTCATGAGCGTCGTCGGATGGCCCAAGGACCTCATCTCCTACAAGTTCCTACAAAAAAAGGTCGTCATCGGAGACGAGTGCCTCGAAAACCGCATGGCCGTGGACATGATCTGGCCACTCGAGCACGGTGTATTCAGACATCGCCCCGCAGGGGAAGAGGGTGACGGAGGAGAGCCCGACGTCGACGACCGGGAGGCTGAGGCCATACACCACCTCGTCAGCTATATCATCGAACTGGCCGAACCGACTCCCGGCCAGGAGATTCGCGCCGTCATCGGCAGCCCGGCGAGGGCCACGGCAGAGGATCGCAACACACTGTCTGAGGCGGTTGACGGATTGGTCAAGTCCCATTTTCAGTTGAAACGGAGCACAGGCTCGGGTGATGTTCTCAGCCCGTCATCGCGAGCTGTTTGATGCCGAGCTTGGTTTGAAGAGCTTGACGGAGCGTTGACAGGTGGTGGTAGCCCTTGACTCTGCGCAGTCGGTCCTCGATGTCGAGCAGCGCCGTGGCTGCCCAGCGGTGACGCTGCGAGGAGTTCGTCCAGTGCCGCACGTTGCGCGTGAGCTGGCCCAGGAGGCTGTTGACGTTCTCGATGCAGTTGGTGGTGCGGAAGGAATCCTTGAGCATCGGCATCAGTCCCAGGCGATGGAGCGTCAGGGTTTCTTCCAGGCCTTCCTCGAGGCTCTTCAGAGCAGATTGGTTCATCAGTTTCAGACCGGGCTTGAGCGCTTTCAGGGTCGCCTTCGCCTCTTCGTAGGTGGGCTTATTGTAGGCCGCCTCAATCTTGCGACGGACTCGGGCCTGTTCACTTTTCGGCAGGTACGACACGACGTTCTTGCGCTTGTGATACTGGCAGCGCTGCACACAGGCATGGCCCTTCAGCACCGACATTACCGCCTTGTAGAGGCCCTTGGCGCCGTCGATCAACACCAGCAACCCGGCCTCGTATTGCAGGCCCCTGTCGACCAAGTCGGCCAGGAAGCGGCGACAGACGCGCTCGTTCTCGGTGGCGGCCTCCACGAAACCCAGCGGGATCTTGTGCCCGTCAAGGGTGACGCCCAGAGCGATGATGAGCTCTTCGTCCGCGAAGCTCTTGCCGTCGAGAAACAGCGCCACCAGGTCGTAGCCTTCCAGGGAGCGCTCCTGGAATTCGGCCAGCTTGCGAGCCGTGCCCTTCACGTAGCGACGGGAGACCGACGAGCGTGACAGGCCGAACGTCTCCGGTACGGTCTCGGCGCAGTCCTCGTAGTTGCGAGTGGCGATACCCTTCAACACCTTCTGCAGCAGTCCTTCGTCCATTTTCCGGGGCGTCTGCAGGGCCTGGTAGGCGTCCAGCGCGACCTCCGTGTCGCTGTCGACGTTGCGTACCCGGGGCACCTCTACGGGTACCTTCTGATCACCCGGATATACCGATCCCCGCTGAGAGCCCCAGCGACGGTACGGCTGATCTGACTCCTTGCGTTGATACCGGCGCCCGGCCAATTCCATGACCGCCCTCTGCAGCTCTTCGGCCACCGCCTCCAGTCCGAGAGGGACCAGCAGCTGGATCGCCTCGATTCTAGCATCCAGATCCTCTGCCACAGCTCCTGCCGCTGGATCCACGGTGCCGATTTCAACCGTGCGTTTGACGCGCTTCTTCCGTGATTTCTCGTAAGAAGGTAACGATGGGGAGCCTGTGCTGTTTCAACTAAGATCGGGACCATGCCGGTGTACCTGGCCGACCAGAAACTACCCGTCGATGTGCCGCGGGTGCGCAACGTGGCCAACCATACCGAGGTCCCGCTGGATGTTTACCAGGCACTGCAGACGCCTCGACAGATGGACGAAGGTCTGCTGTTGCGGATGCTGAAGGGCATCGCCACGCGCAACTACGAGGCCTGCGCTGAGGCCGTACCCGAGGCCTTTGGTCTGTCATCCTCATCGGTGTCCCGTCGTTACGTGAAAGGCACGGCTCGAAAGCTGGCTGAATTCCAGGAGCGATCCCTGGAAGGATATGATCTGGTGGCGCTATTCCTCGACGGCAAGAGCTTCGCGGACGAGGAGATCATCATCGCCCTGGGCGTCACCCTCGACGGACAGAAAATTCCTCTTGGCTTCGTGCAGGCGGCCACGGAAAACGAGCGCGTCTGCCGTCGCTTCCTGTCCGATCTGGTCGAACGCGGTATGCAGTACGAAGCCGGACTGTTGGTCGTCATCGACGGCGCCAAGGGGCTTTACAAGGCGGTGATGTCGGTGCTCAAAGGACATGCCTGCGTGCAGCGCTGCCAGTATCACAAGCGCCAGAACGTCGTGTCGTATCTGTCCAAGAGCGAGCAGTCCGGTATGGGTCGCAAGATGGAGGCGGCCTACGGCAAACCGAGATACGAGGCGGCCAAGGCGGCACTGGACGCGCTCAAACCGGGCTTGAAGTTGATGAATCAGTCCGCCCTACACAGCCTCGAGGAAGGCATGGAAGAGACCCTCACACTCCATCGGTTGGGACTGACGCCGATGCTCAAGGATTCCTTCCGCACCACCAACTGCATCGAGAACGTCAACAGTCTCCTGGAGCAGCTCACACACAACGTGCGACGCTGGACCAACTCATCACAGCGTCACCGTTGGGTAGCCACGGCACTGCTCGACATCGAACCACGTCTGCGCAGGGTCAAGGGCTATCGCCATCTGCCGATGCTCCGGCAAGCCATACAAGCCGAACTCGGCATCAAACAGCTCGCGATGATGGGCTGACACACTCACCCGAGCCTGTGATTTGTTTCAACTGAAACTGGGCCTTGACCAAAAAGAGCGCTCGCTCGAGGAGAAGCGGGCCCAGCTCGACAAAGAGTTGGAAGTTGAACGGCAGCGACTTCGGGAAGAAGCCGACAAGAAAATCCGCGAAACGGAGATCAGGATCGCCACGCTGCGCGAAGAGCTCGATGAGAAGCAACGGCAGCGCGGGGAGGTGACGGAGCAGAATGCAAAGCTGGCCGAACGCTCTGCCCAGCTCGAGCAACGCTTGAGCGAGATGGCGAACTCTATCGAGCGCGGCGAGGATCGTATCCGAGGGTTGCAGGAAGAAAAGGAAGAGCTACAGAAAGATCTCGACAAAATCATGGGGAATCTCACTCGCTGGTAGATTCTCCTGCTTCCGACGGTCACTCACCGAACACCCCAGCGGTACTCCATGTGTCTTGAGTCCGAGGAGTCGACAGGCTCCATGGGTCAGACTTCTTCGAATTTGAACTCTCCAGGTACCTGCCAACCGCCAAACGCCTCACTCGACAGCCACGTCCGATGACAACGGACAGCGCCTACGGCGTTCTCCTCCTCAGCTTCAGCAAGCACAGCCACCAGCCCAGTTTCGTGCCGCTCTACCAGCGGCACCCGCGCACCGACATCGTCGCAGTCGCGGACGAAGGCGACATCGAGCCGGAATTGAAGGCTGCCAACGAGCGCTGGGCGAAGGAACTCGGAGTACCCTACATCGAAGGTGTGGGGAAGGCGCTCGAGCTCGACGGAATCGACATTGTCAGTATCGGGCACGAGATCGAGCGACGGGCCGATCTCGCGGCGCGCAGTGCCAGGGCAGGCAAACATCTGTGGATCGACAAGTACATCGGTGCAACAGTAGCCGAGTGCGATGCAGCTGTCGCGGCGGTTGAATCGAGCGGTGTTCGCGCCATCATCCCGAGTTTCGGGTACGGTCAGTTGGTTCGCCAGAGCCAGCGTGCGATCGAGAGCGGAACGCTAGGAACGACTCTTGGCGTGCACGTCGACATCATGTTCGGCAAAGGTTGGCCGCGCCCCATCCCTGAGTCTGACCCCGCACTCCCCTTCCTGCCGCCGGGGCGCTGGAAGTTTCCCGACCTGAAGCGGGAGCTGCTCGCAGTCGGAGCCTACGCCGTCGGCCTGATTCAGAGCTGTTGCGGTCCCATCGTCGAGGGTGCTTGGCCACGCCGGCGCACACTTCTTTCCCGAACACGCTGCCCGTGGCGCCGATGACTTCGGCACCCTCACATTGGTCGATGCCGAGGGCCGCATCTGCTCTTTGTGCGCCGGCCGTATCGGTACAGCAGCCCATCCGGCTGGCGGGCCAGCGCGGGCCTGGCTGGTGGGTACGGAGGGCAGCGTCCTGATAGACAGCAAGCGCCCTGCCGTCGATGCCTTCATCCGGCACGACATCGTCGCCGGCGACTACCACCCATCGCCAGAGGACCCGATGCAGTGGCACTCGGCCCCGCCGAGCGTATCCGTGCCGATATCCGACGACACCGCGGGACTGGCCGCCGGACTCGAGGATTTCGTGTCCGCCCTCGATGACGATCGCCCTCCTGCCTATTCGATGCGACAGGCCCGCGATCTAGTGGAGATTCTCACGGCCGGATACTGGTCAATCGTCCGTGGCAGGCCGGTCGGCTTGCCGCTGGTCGAAGGAGGGAGCTTTTGAGGACTCTGCTCATTGTAGGTGGTCCGGCACAACGAGATTTGCTGCAGGCGATCTGCAGGACCGTCCCGATCGCCGCCGTTCTCAATCCCTCGCGACAGAGACTTGATGGGCTGGGCGCACTGCACGTGTTCTCGCGGTGGGAGGAGGCGTTGGAAACGGCGCGCCCGGACCTGATCTGCATCCTCACTCCGTTCGGGGCGATGAACGAGACGATCATGGCAGGACTTCGACGCGGCGCCCACATTCTCACCGTAGGGCCGCTCAACCTGTCGTCCCGGGAGCAGGAGAGCTTGGCGGCTATCGCCGCTGATATCAGAGGGCGGCTGCATGTCGTCGATAGACTCGCCAGCTCAAGATTGCACCAGTCGCTGATGACGCACAGAAGCAGAAGCGAATTCGGGAAGCCGGTCTATGTGCGGATCCTGCGAGGCGGAGGGACCGGCGTTGTTGCCGCATGGTGGGGGTTGTGGGACATGCTTGGGCAATCGCTCGACCTGCTGCGATCACCGCTTCACACATTATCCGTTGTCGCCAATCGCGATCGACGTTCATGCCATGCCACCGCGACCGTGACTGTGCGGGCGGGCGCCTCCGGTTTGTTGTGCGTGCTGCCGTCGAGCTGGTCCGCGACCCCCGACATCCTGCTGCTTGGCACCGGCGGCACCATATCGAGTCAGATTGCGGCCAACGCCGTCGCCGTCCTGCCCGCCGCCGGGGTACCGGCGGGCCGTTGGCCCGCGGCGCAACCGACGCTCTGCTTTGATGAATCGCTCTACGCCGAACCTGAGATGCTCAGCGGCTTCCTGCGCTCACTGGACGACGAAGCCGGAGCACCAGACGCTCGCGCCGGGCTTGCCATCAGCCAGCCTCCTCTGGCAGCGCGGCTTCTGCGAGGGCTGAAGAAGTCACTGCGAACAAGTCGTATCGTCGACATCGACGTTCACGCTGGCTGACTTGTCCGACTCGGGCAAGTCAGATGCGAACGACCGCCGAGCTCCGCAACTGCCCGAGTTGCTCCTCCACCTTCTGCCGAACTTGGGACGCCGACCGCACCTTCACCTCTTCGTAGCCCCGTATTCCATCTGGCGATTCTGCGATGTTGACGACGACGCCATAGGTATTTTGATCGAGACCCACAATCGCCTCCGTTATCACCTGTCGATACCAGCCCACCAACTCGCGCTCGAGCCTTCTGCAGCTCGTCCTGCCGAAAGGATCCGCCCACGTCCCGCGAAGGCCCCGAAAGCAACGGAGGCACGTCATGATCCCGCGAAACCACGGACCGAGCTCGATTTTTCCGATGCCGAGCCATCTCAGGCTCGGCGGATCCAGGTTGTAATAAACTCGGACTGGACCGTCGAAGAGCTGGCGAATTCTGGCGCTCGCTGAAGGGCCCGTCGCCAATCTGGCAATTTCGTACTCGTCCTTGTAGGCCATGAGCTTGTAGAGGCAGACGATCACCGCCCGGGTCAGCTTCCACCCCCGGTCGGGGAACCCCTGCTCGGCACGCCACACGTCGAGGACGAACTCCCCGTACTCTCGCGCGTATGCCGTGCTCTGATAGTCACACAGTTCGGCGATCCGCACGCTCAACTGCCGCCTGCCCTCAGTATCGATGGACAACGATCGAAGCAGCTCGTCGTGTAGTGCGAGCTGTTCCGGTTTCGATTCAAGTCGCCGGCGATTGGCGGCAACCGCTTCTTCCCCGTCGGGCCTCGGCGCGCCCACCTGTCTTTCGAGCGCCGTTGCGTCAGCCACCGCCAACCTCCCCCAGCGGAAGGCCTGAATGTTGGTTTCGACGGCCTTGCCGTTGAGCCTAAGCGCCGACTCGATGGATTCCGGCTTTACCGGAATGAGGCCGGCCTGATATGCCGCGCCAAGCAGCAGGATATTGGCGTACAGGGTATCGCCGAAGAGCTGCTCGGCCAGCCAGTAGGTGTCGAGGTAGAGGTTGTCGGTTTTGCTCGAGCACTCATCGATGAGGTCGGCGAGCCGATCCGGGTCTGGGAAACTCCGCTCCGGATCGCGGTTCATCGACGCAGTGGGCAACCGTGCGGTGCTCACCGCGGCCACCGTCCTGTCGGCGGCGGCAAACTGGAGATTCTCCGGCTCCGCCGCCCTCAGCAGATCGAACCCGAGGTAGAGATCGGCAGCACCCGGAGTCAGTCTGTTGAATGCCGGCTGCAGTCTCCGGCTCAGAACCATCGGAGCCTCCACCGGTCCTCCCTTTTGCGCCAGACCGGTGCTGTTCGACAGATAGACGTGCAATCCGTCTGCCATCGCCGCGTGGGCGAGCAGGTGGGAGATCGTGACTACACCGGTTCCGCCCCGCCCCACAGCAAAGATGCTGTACGAACCATCCGCACTCGCCTTCTCTCGTGGTTCCGGCAGTTCGGATGGACATTCTGGACGTCGGCGTCTGAGCCCCACTCCTCTCGATGTCTTCACGGTTAAGAATGACGGGCACTCTCCGTCAAGACACAGCTCGTCCTGCACGCAGTTTGTCTGTCTGATCTGGGTCTTGGGGCCGAACTCAGTGTCGGTATTGAAGAGCGCCGCACAGCCTTCGGATTTGCGGTAGCAGTCCCCGCACCCCTCGCAAATTTCGTCGTGGATGAGAACGAATCTCTCCGTCTTGAGGCCCTCGCGTCGACGTCGCCTGCCTATCTCGGTAGCACACTCCTTGTCGAGAATCAGTGCCGTCGTTCCGGAAAGCGTCTTGTGATGTTGTAGCGCTTCGGCGTGACGCTCGAGGCCATAGACGCGAACTCCATCGCCTTGGGAGCGCGAGGCGTACCGGGCCGTGTCCTCGCTGACGATTCCGACCTCCTTCACCCCGAGTGAAAGAAGCTCCTGCGCCACGTCTTCCACCGAGCGAGCGCCAGCCGGCTGCTGACCTCCCGTGAGTGCCACGGCCCCGTTGAACAGAAGCAGAAACGTGATGTTCACCTCGGCCTGCACACAGCTTTGAACAGCTCCTCTACCGCTGTGGAAGTAGCTACCGTCGCCCAGATACTGGTAAATGTGCCGGTTGGCGTTGAAGGGCGCCGTGCCGCTGTAGATCGATCCTCCCGCGCCCATAGTAGGGATGTAGAGCACTCCCAGATCGTAGGCCTCCATGGCTCGAATGGAACTGCAACCGATGGCCCCACCGGGCTTTTCGTCCAGATCCCGAAACGAATTGTAGGGGCAGCCGCCACACAACATGGGTGCCACCGATGGGACGTCCGGGTAAGAGCGCTCGAGTATGCGCTCGAGGCGTTCGACTTTGCCGCCATCGCCGCCAGCTCGCGAACGAAGTCTCGGCCACAGTAGCCGCACCAGTTCCTCGGGCTCCACCTCGCCGTGGGCGGGGATAAACGGTCTGCCATCTTCGTCCCACTTGCCGAACACCTCTTCCACCCCCGTACCCCATAACGCCGCCTTGATGCCGTCCTCGACGAAGGGTCCCGGCTCCTCGACGACGATGACGGTCTTCAGCCCCGAAGCGGCGAATTCGCGTACCGTTTTCCTGTCGAGCGGAAACGAAACCGCGAGCTGCAGTACCGGGAGCCGGACATCCATGATCTTGAGAGCCTGACGCACATCGGTATAGCTCTTTCCGGTGGCGATGATGCCGACGTCGATCCCGGCATCGCCGTCGTGAATCCTGTTGATGCCATTGAGCCGGACGTACTGCTCTGCGAGGGGCAACTTTCGCTCGACGAGCTCTCGCTGCATGGGCACCGCCCCGAGAGCCATGACGATGGGGCTGAAGGCCTTGCGGTAGGCCTCATCAGGCAGCGACGGCGCAGTGGCGGCCCTCCCCACGTCGACGGTGCTGGCTCCGTCGCAGATCGGCGTCACCAGCTTCAGGGCCGTGACGAGCCCCAGATAGCGGGACAGAAGCACGGCGTGCATACCCAGCGACAGGATCTCCGCGATACTCGACGGATAGAAGATCGGCACGAGACTGCTGCGTAAGACCCAATCGCTGGTTCCGGGCGATACCGAGCTCTTGGATCGATGATCCTCGCCGCACAGCAGCACCATCGAGCCCCTGCGACCACTGCCCGCGAGGTTCGCCAGCCACACCTCATCCGGGATCCACATGGCGCCGTGGGCTTTGCCGTACCAGAATGCGTCTACATCGCCGGAGGGAGCGTACTGCGTCCCCAACATGGCCGATGCCGCCGTCTTCTCGTTGATACCAAACTGGTGAACGGTGCGTCCGCGTTCGTTGAGAAGGTGCATGCACTCCGCAACCTTCAGATCGAGTCCTCCCAGCGGCGAACCCTCGTAGCCGGAAAGAAAGGTCTGGTTTATGTCGCCGAGCAACGCACCATCACGCCGCTGCTTGTCGATGAGGAGACGGACGATCGCCTCGATGCCCGTGAGGAAGACGACGCCCTCTTCGCGTCTGTACTTGTCCTCGATTCGCGCTTCCATCCGCCTCGCTTGATTAGGTGTATCCACAGGTTTTTGCGGAACTTGCATGAAGTATACCTAAACTCGTCCCGAACGTCGACGCGCCGGTCTGCTCAGGGCGCTCGCCATAGAAAACGGTTGCCAGGCTCTCCGGGTTGGCCTTTATTTGCGTTATGGCTGAGACGATTGACGAACTGTCAATTCAGTACGAAGAAGACGGACAGGTGCTCAGGAAGCAGCTGGACAAGGAGGTGTTGAGCAAGGGGTCCTGGACGACGATCATGTTCCTCTATCAGGACCTGGACCGCAAGTCGGGAGAGTACGGCCCCCAAAAGGTTTCCATCCGCCGCTACCAGAAGCGGGAGCGAAGCTACTTACAGCGCAGCAAGTTCGAGATTTCCAGCCCCAACCAGGCCAGAGCGGTCAGAGACAGGATCGACAACTGGTTTCCGGACGACGAGTAGGGGTTTCAACGCTCGAGCCGTTCCTATTCATCGAACTCCCATCGGCGCCTAGTACTCACGCCTCGGACCGCACCACATTGACAGGTATATTGTGCCACCCGGTACGTCCATCGTACAGATCGATTCCGGCGTCTGTCCGCGGCTGAGTGACGCCCTCTCTGTCCGTGGCGCGCGCCGCGATTTTGTACTCTCCGGTGGCCGGTAGCGGCCACTCGTATTCCCACGTCACCCATACGTTCGGCTCGGCTCGGGTCATGATGTGGGCCTCCTGCCAACGGCCAAAAACACCGCTCGTACTCACCTCGACCTTCTCGACCGTGCGTTCCCCAGCCATGGCGATCCCGTGGATGGTGAATGTGTCGCCCTCCGTCCCTCTGATTGTCTGAGGCCTCACGGTAACACCGCCGTTGCCTGGATCCTTGGTGTCGTCCCAAACGGACAGCGGGGCGTCTATCCGAGAGTTCACCGTAGCGATGGCCGGGTCGGACCATTTGACGTCATCCCTGCTCTCCGGTTGTCGCTCCCAATGTCCGAGGTGGACGTGATCGATCAGCTCGATTCGGGTGATCCACTTCGGCATCTTCTGCCCGTAGTGGCCGGGATTGATCAGCCGCACGGGAAATCCGTGCTTCGAGGGTAGCCGCTTGCCGTTCATCTCCCATGCGAGCAGCACCTCATCTCGCAGGGCCCGATCCAACGGAATGGAGGTGTCGTAGCCGTCGATGCTGGTGAACTTGACGCGAATTGCCCCGTCCTGCACTCCCGCTTCGTCGAGGATGTTCGAGAACTTCGTGCCCGCCCACCACGCGTTCCCCACCAGCGGTCCGCCGATCCAATTGCCGATGCACTGCATCGTCATCTGCAGCTCCGTCATCGGCATGTCGAGAATCTCGCCGTATGTCATGGCCGCTATCGGATTGTCGACCAGGCCGTCCACCCGCAGTCGCCAATTGGCTTCCTTGATCCGGGGATCGTAATTCTTGCCGTTGATCGACTGCAAGTAGAACCGGAAGTTCGGCGTTATCGGGATCTGGTGCATCCCGTCCACCACATCGTCCATCGGCGTGTCAGAAGGCGAGGTAGGCATGCTGCGAACAGTCACCTTGTTGCTGTCACAACCGAATGATGGCACGACGGCGGAGATCGCCACGGCTCCGCTCGTCTTCAGAAACTGTCGTCTGTTCTGCGCTTGCATTGTCGTCCTCCTCGTGCGATAGCTGGTTCAGTAGCTGTATGACACGCCGAACCCCCAGGAAACGCCGGCTCCGACGTTCTCTCCGTCAAAGGTTCGCTCGGCCAGAATGTCTATCCAGAGGCGACCGGTGAGGTTGTACGCGCCGTTGATCCCCATTTTTGCAAAATTCCCTTCTGAAACCTGCAGGTTGCCCACCTCGCCAATGCTCTCCTCCGAGCCCACTCTCGTGTCCACACCTGCGACGTATCCCTTCACGAACAGCTTGGGTTGGGGCGTGGCCCCGAGTTCGACGAAGTACGGAATCTGGTTGGAGTACTCCCCCTTTCGGAAGCGGTAGCCGCTCTCGACACCGATGTAGAGTGGCAGCGGGTAGAGGGAACGCGCCGCCAGTAGTCGCAGCTCGAGATCGGCGTTGCCGGTCCCCATGGGGGGGTCGTAATGCTCGTTGTAGCCGGTCGGTATCTTCATGGTGACGAACGGGGTCAGCACAATGGGCCCGTCGACGAGTTGGTACTTGGCGCCGATATCGAAGTCGCCGATGCCGGTCGTCTCGCTCTTCACCAGGTCGTTCATCGATGCCAACACGCCGGCGTTGACCTGGCCGATGATGGTGAGGCGATCTTGCAGGCCGTATTCGACATACAGGAACCCCTGCGTTCCATCGAAGCTGTCGTTGTCCATTCCTTGAGCCTGGCGAACCCCCATATCGTTGTAGACCTCGTCGGAGGTGTACAATATCCCCGAGAGCTTGGCGTAGTAGTGTCCTTTCGGCTGACTCCACGCTCCCGCCAACGCCTGGTCACGCAGACCTCCAAGGCAGGTTAGTATGCCTGCGGCGAAACAGACCATCGCGCTTTGTCCCGATCTTAGTTGAAACAGCACAGGCTCCCCATCGTTACCTTCTTACGAGAAATCCTGGAAAGAATCTCGTGTGGGTAACAAGAAAGGAGCCTGCAATGGGCAAGCTATCAGCACGGAAGAAGCGCGTCAAACGCACGGTTGAAATCGGCACCGTGGATCCAGCGGCAGGAGCTGTGGCAGAGGATCTGGATGCTAGAATCGAGGCGATCCAGCTGCTGGTCCCTCTCGGACTGGAGGCGGTGGCCGAAGAGCTGCAGAGGGCGGTCATGGAATTGGCCGGGCGCCGGTATCAACGCAAGGAGTCAGATCAGCCGTACCGTCGCTGGGGCTCTCAGCGGGGATCGGTATATCCGGGTGATCAGAAGGTACCCGTAGAGGTGCCCCGGGTACGCAACGTCGACAGCGACACGGAGGTCGCGCTGGACGCCTACCAGGCCCTGCAGACGCCCCGGAAAATGGACGAAGGACTGCTGCAGAAGGTGTTGAAGGGTATCGCCACTCGCAACTACGAGGACTGCGCCGAGACCGTACCGGAGACGTTCGGCCTGTCACGCTCGTCGGTCTCCCGTCGCTACGTGAAGGGCACGGCTCGCAAGCTGGCCGAATTCCAGGAGCGCTCCCTGGAAGGCTACGACCTGGTGGCGCTGTTTCTCGACGGCAAGAGCTTCGCGGACGAAGAGCTCATCATCGCTCTGGGCGTCACCCTTGACGGGCACAAGATCCCGCTGGGTTTCGTGGAGGCCGCCACCGAGAACGAGCGCGTCTGTCGCCGCTTCCTGGCCGACTTGGTCGACAGGGGCCTGCAATACGAGGCCGGGTTGCTGGTGTTGATCGACGGCGCCAAGGGCCTCTACAAGGCGGTAATGTCGGTGCTGAAGGGCCATGCCTGTGTGCAGCGCTGCCAGTATCACAAGCGCAAGAACGTCGTGTCGTACCTGCCGAAAAGTGAACAGGCCCGAGTCCGTCGCAAGATTGAGGCGGCCTACAATAAGCCCACCTACGAAGAGGCGAAGGCGACCCTGAAAGCGCTCAAGCCCGGTCTGAAACTGATGAACCAATCTGCTCTGAAGAGCCTCGAGGAAGGCCTGGAAGAAACCCTGACGCTCCATCGCCTGGGACTGATGCCGATGCTCAAGGATTCCTTCCGCACCACCAACTGCATCGAGAACGTCAACAGCCTCCTGGGCCAGCTCACGCGCAACGTGCGGCACTGGACGAACTCCTCGCAGCGTCACCGCTGGGCAGCCACGGCGCTGCTCGACATCGAGGACCGACTGCGCAGAGTCAAGGGCTACCACCACCTGTCAACGCTCCGTCAAGCTCTTCAAACCGAGCTCGGCATCAAACAGCTCGCGATGACGGGCTGAGAACATCACCCGAGCCTGTGCTCTGTTTCAACTGAAAATGGGACTTGACCCACAAAAGGAGCCTGTGGGGAGCAATGAGCAAGCTAGTAGCACGGAAGAAGGGCGTCAAACGAACGGTGAGCATCGGCAAGGTAGCACCCGAGACTGCAGAGCAAGTAGAGGACCTGGATGGCCGGATCGAGGCGATCCAATGGCTGATTCCCTTGGGGCTGCAGGCGGTCGCGGAGGAGCTGCAAAGAGCGGTCGTTGAGTTGGCTGGGCCGCGGTATCAGCGCAAGGGGTCGGATCAGCCGTTACGCCGCTGGGGGTCTCAGCTCGGGTCGGTGTACCTGGCCGACCAGAAACTACCCGTCGATGTGCCGCGGGTGCGCAACGTGGCCAACCATACCGAGGTCCCGCTGGATGTTTACCAGGCACTGCAGACGCCTCGACAGATGGACGAAGGTCTGCTGTTGCGGATGCTGAAGGGCATCGCCACGCGCAACTACGAGGCCTGCGCTGAGGCCGTACCCGAGGCCTTTGGTCTGTCATCCTCATCGGTGTCCCGTCGTTACGTGAAAGGCACGGCTCGAAAGCTGGCTGAATTCCAGGAGCGATCCCTGGAAGGATATGATCTGGTGGCGCTATTCCTCGACGGCAAGAGCTTCGCGGACGAGGAGATCATCATCGCCCTGGGCGTCACCCTCGACGGACAGAAGATTCCTCTTGGCTTCGTGCAGGCGGCCACGGAAAACGAGCGCGTCTGCCGTCGCTTCCTGTCCGATCTGGTCGAACGCGGTATGCAGTACGAAGCCGGACTGTTGGTCGTCATCGACGGCGCCAAGGGGCTTTACAAGGCGGTGATGTCGGTGCTCAAAGGACATGCCTGCGTGCAGCGCTGCCAGTATCACAAGCGCCAGAACGTCGTGTCGTATCTGTCCAAAAGCGAGCAGTCCGGTATGGGTCGCAAGATGGAGGCGGCCTACGGCAAACCGAGATACGAGGCGGCCAAGGCGGCACTGGACGCGCTCAAACCGGGCTTGAAGTTGATGAATCAGTCCGCCCTACACAGCCTCGAGGAAGGCATGGAAGAGACCCTCACACTCCATCGGTTGGGACTGACGCCGATGCTCAAGGATTCCTTCCGCACCACCAACTGCATCGAGAACGTCAACAGTCTCCTGGAGCAGCTCACACACAACGTGCGACGCTGGACCAACTCATCACAGCGTCACCGTTGGGTAGCCACGGCACTGCTCGACATCGAACCACGTCTGCGCAGGGTCAAGGGCTATCGCCATCTGCCGATGCTCCGGCAAGCCATACAAGCCGAACTCGGCATCAAACAGCTCGCGATGATGGGCTGACACACTCACCAGAGCCTGTGATTTGTTTCAACTGAAACTGGGCCTTGACCGCCGAATCGAATGAACCTGTTAGTCGCTCTCTAACAACGTCGAGTGATTCTATCTCAATCCGATCTCTATCTGCGCTTTGTCCCGATCTTAGTTGAAACAGCACAGGCTCCAATCGTTACGTTTTGATACGAGAAGCCCGTTGGAAGAAGTCTCGCATCGGTAACGATGGGGAGCCTGCAATGAGCAAGCTGGTAGCACGGAAGAAGGGCGTCAAACGAACGGTGAGCATCGGCAAGGTAGCACCCGAGACTGCAGAGCAAGTAGAGGACCTGGATGGCCGGATCGAGGCGATCCAATGGCTGATTCCCTTGGGGCTGCAGGCGGTCGCGGAGGAGCTGCAAAGAGCGGTCGTTGAGTTGGCTGGGCCGCGGTATCAGCGCAAGGGGTCGGATCAGCCGTTACGCCGCTGGGGGTCTCAGCTCGGGTCGGTGTACCTGGCCGACCAGAAACTACCCGTCGATGTGCCGCGGGTGCGCAACGTGGCCAACCATACCGAGGTCCCGCTGGATGTTTACCAGGCACTGCAGACGCCTCGACAGATGGACGAAGGTCTGCTGTTGCGGATGCTGAAGGGCATCGCCACGCGCAACTACGAGGCCTGCGCTGAGGCCGTACCCGAGGCCTTTGGTCTGTCATCCTCATCGGTGTCCTGTCGTTACGTGAAAGGCACGGCTCGAAAGCTGGCTGAATTCCAGGAGCGATCCCTGGAAGGATATGATCTGGTGGCGCTATTCCTCGACGGCAAGAGCTTCGCGGACGAGGAGATCATCATCGCCCTGGGCGTCACCCTCGACGGACAGAAGATTCCTCTTGGCTTCGTGCAGGCGGCCACGGAAAACGAGCGCGTCTGCCGTCGCTTCCTGTCCGATCTGGTCGAACGCGGTATGCAGTACGAAGCCGGACTGTTGGTCGTCATCGACGGCGCCAAGGGGCTTTACAAGGCGGTGATGTCGGTGCTCAAAGGACATGCCTGCGTGCAGCGCTGCCAGTATCACAAGCGCCAGAACGTCGTGTCGTATCTGTCCAAGAGCGAGCAGTCCGGTATGGGTCGCAAGATGGAGGCGGCCTACGGCAAACCGAGATACGAGGCGGCCAAGGCGGCACTGGACGCGCTCAAACCGGGCTTGAAGTTGATGAATCAGTCCGCCCTACACAGCCTCGAGGAAGGCATGGAAGAGACCCTCACACTCCATCGGTTGGGACTGACGCCGATGCTCAAGGATTCGAGCTATAATCAGAAGGTGTGGAAATAGACAGACGGCGATCCTACCCTTCCTTTGTAATTAGCCATCACAAACGCCGGGGCTATCCCGGCAGGAAGAGGAGAATCGCCATGGCACACCCTAAGCCGAGCACGACGGAGATGTCCATGCCCACGTTCGAGACGCTGGAAGAGTGGACACGCTCGCAGATTCAGTCGCTGATGCAGTCGGTTCTGGATGAAGAAGTCACCCATGCGCTGGGACGGTCACGGTACGAGCGACAGGCACCGTTGGACGCAGCCGGCGGCTACCGCAATGGGTACGGGAAGCGGCGGCGACTGTCCTTGACCTCGGGCACGATCGAGGTGAAACGCCCTCGGGTGCGGGGTCTGGAAGAGCGATTTGAGAGTGCGGTACTGCCGCTGTTCGCCCGGCGCACCCAAGAAACAGGTCAGCTGCTGCCAGAGCTTTACCTGCACGGTTTGTCTCAGGGCGACTTCGAGCTGGCGCTGCGCGGCCTGCTGGGCAAGGGAGCGCCTTTGTCGGCGTCCTCGATCGCTCGTTTGCGTGAGAAGTGGATCGTCGAATACAACGCCTGGCGTAGCCGACGACTGGATGACCGCGAGCTCGTCTACGCCTGGGCGGACGGGATCTACGTCAAAGCCGGTCTCGAGAAACAAAAAGCCGCTCTCCTGGTGGTCATCGGCGCGATGAGCGATGGGCGCAAAGAAGTCCTGACGATTGTCCCGGGCTATCGCGAATCGACAGGAGTCGTGGGCGGGCGTACTGCGCGATCTGCGTGACCGCGGACTGAGCGTGGCGAAGTTGTTGGTGGCGGATGGGCACCTGGGTATCTGGGCGGCCCTGGCAGAGGTCTGGCCGGAGACGGCTGAACAGCGATGCTGGAATCACCGCATCCTGAACGTGCTGGATAAGCTACCAAAACGCGTGCAGGTCGAAGGGCGGCACCTGCTGACACAGATCCCGTACGCGCCGACCCGTCAGGAAGCGACGAAACGTCGCGATCAATTCGCCAAACGGTTTCGCCGCGAGTGTCCAGACGCCGTCGATATCCTTGAGCGCGATTGGGACCGTATGGTGACATTCTACGACTTTCCCGAGGCCCACTGGCAACACCTGCGCACCACCAACGTCGTCGAAAGTCCCTTCGCTTCGGTACGGTTGCGAACCAATGCGGCCAAACGATACAGGAAGGTGGCCAATGCCACCGCCCTCATTTGGCGGGTACTGATGGTGGCCGAGAAACGATTCCGGCGACTCAATGCACCGCATCTCATGGCTGACGTCTACGCCGGGGAGTGCTACGAAAACGGATCACCCATCGCGCAAAGGAAGAAGATCGCCGCCTGAGTCGTTTACACACCATTTGACCCAAGCTCAAGGATTCCTTCCGCACCACCAACTGCATCGAGAACGTCAACAGTCTCCTGGAGCAGCTCACACACAACGTGCGACGCTGGACCAACTCATCACAGCGTCACCGTTGGGTAGCCACGGCACTGCTCGACATCGAACCACGTCTGCGCAGGGTCAAGGGCTATCGCCATCTGCCGATGCTCCGGCAAGCCATACAAGCCGAACTCGGCATCAAACAGCTCGCGATGATGGGCTGACACACTCACCCGAGCCTGTGATTTGTTTCAACTGAAACTGGGCCTTGACCTCTATCTGCGGAACGATCTACATAGCGTCGCGTAAAGGGGGTAACTGAAGGCAGTTCGACGACGGTCGCCCGGAGTTGCGGATAAGCCTCAGCCATGGCAATAGCCACACCTCCTGAGCCACCACCGACATCAATCAAGCTTCGACATGATGAGAAGTCATACTCCTTGGCGAACATCTGTCCCACATCAACTGAACCCGGATGTCTGGTGTCGAAAAAGGAGTTCAAGTAGTCTGCCGATAAACTCGCATAGTCGCGTTCCGCCTGAGGTATTCCTGTCCGAATGCTGTCGGCGGTCCTGAGGGCCGCACTGCACAGATCATTCATGAGAAAGCCGTGTATACCCGCATAGTCCGGGCGGTCCTTTACCAGGTGGTGGTCGGCTTCTTCCGTATTGGCAAAGAGTTCGTCTTCAACAGTGAGGAGACCTACGACCACAAGTGCATAGAGGAGGGGGCGCAGCTTGATTACGTCGACGCCAATTGCATCGGCGATTTCGGACGCACTCAGAGGGCCATCCTTGAGTGGCGTAAACAGGTTAAGTTGCATTCCTGCCAATACAACGAAGGAGCGAAGGACTGAATCCCAGACACTGCTGAGAATCGTACTTGGAGGTTTTGAGTCGGTCATTTTGGCTCTCCTACCACAATCGTCCTACATGCGAATCTCCAGTTCGCAAAAAGCGCAATCGGACTGCGAATCCGTGAGACATTTCCGCCTCTATCTGGACATTATAGTACACCGCATAGTACACCGCGAGGAGGTTTTTCGCATTTCTGATTAGGAAGCCCGAACACTTCTCTGGCGTGGAAGGTGTTGATTTCGAGCATGTGTTCTTCAACTAAACGGAATGTTTCCTGAACCAGCTCGCCGAGCTCGCTCACAGCGACTCCAGGGTCCGATTCCCGAACTGTGTGAATAGCGCGGCACTCAGTGCCATTATGGCATGCTCGAGGATTCGCGAAATTCAGAATTCGGATTACCTGGAAGCAACCTGAGGATGAGGGCAAGCCAAATCAATGCGGAGAACAGAGCAGCGATCGCCATCGAGGCACCTGGCAAACGGCCGACAAGGATCGTTGCGAGGGCAATGAGCCCGGAGGCGCCTCCCTTCGAGGCTCGGTACATGAAGGCGTCATTGAATTCTTTGACCCGATAACGGGCGTCGAAGGGGAGGGGAATGTAGAGGATTTCTTTTGCGGCTCGGAAAAGCGAGTAGTCGAGCGCTTTGAAAATGAGAAACGCCATCGCCCCAACGCTCAGCGAAGGAAACAGAAGCAGCGCCACCGATGCCGCAAGGTGGATGATGGGGATGCCCCCATGAATGACTCGCAGGGGCAGGATTCTGAGAAGCAGCGGGACAAGGGCAAACTGCAGCACGAAACTGGCACCGTTCACATTCGACCAGAATTCGCCCATATAGGCCGTTCGTTCATCCGCCTGCCTCGGGCTCGACATCGCTTCTTCCAGTAGCCAGTGGAAACGAAGGTCCAGGACCGTCGACAGAAGCTGGGTCACGACAATCAGCGAGCCGAGGAGCACGAGCCTCGGATAGGTTCTGAACAGGCCCAACGCCAAGTGTCGGCCGCGGCGTTCGCTCGTCTCTTCACCCGTGTCGCGGGTCGGGGGTTCACCGGCGAGGCGGTAGGCAATGAGGCAGCAGATTGCGGCAGGCAGGACCGACGCCGATGCGAGGAGGATGAAGGTCTCAGTGCCGAGGCTGCCGACATAGTAGCTGACCAGCCGGCCCCCGAGAATACCGCCAATCGAGCCGATTCCGCAGACCGGTCCGTTCCAGCGTCTAGCCTGCTCTTCGTCGAGGGTGCTGTTGATGAAAGACCAGTACTGCTCGACCATGAGGACGATGTACGCCTCGCGGAAGACGTACAGAAACCCCACGAGCAAATAGGCGCCCGAAGTGATGGCGACGAAGCAGCCAGCCAGTACTGCACTCGAGAGGAGCGAAGTAAACAGGAGGGTGAGGCTCGATCCCAGGCGTGACAAGAGCCGGGCGTAGCCGTAGAGGAGCAGGAATGTCCCCAACGGTCCGAGGGCCATGACGAGCGGGAGCCGAGCAGCACCGAAGGTCGTGATGAAAAGGGATGACGAAGCGCTGCGGATAAACTCGTATCCGGCGAACAGAAAAAGCGCCGCGAAGCCGATCGCCAGGACCGCCGCAATCGGTCGACGACGGGAAGGTTCCCGTCCTTGCACCGGGAAATCGGATCGGGTCATCGAGTGGGGTGCGAAAGCGCGGCGGCTCGGCGTGAGGAACAGCCCTCCTTGAGCAGGCCGTTAACGCCTTCTGCTGTATACGAGCCATGGATCAGATACTTTGGCATCAGACACCTCCTAATGTGAATTACTGGACCCTCAGAACGCCGCCGCTCTTTCGAGTTCCAATCTGTAGTTGGTACATCTGTTGTCGGACTACCTGTCCGCACGTCACGATTGGAAAGCCGGCCACAGGGGAGGAGTGTAAGCACACCTACTGGATTACCAGCCGCGCTATCGCTCCTTCGAGGCGGTTCAGGAGGCGGTGACCTGGTTGCGAGACGCCTACCAGATCTAAACCGCTTGCTCCTGCCGGCGCGCCTCATGCACCATGGCGACCAATGCTGCGCGGGTCTGTTCGCTGTTGCGCACCTCATTCTCAAATGGGATGCGCACACTCTTCATACCCTCCCCGGTGGCCAACCGCAGCTGGAATCCGAGTCGGTCGATGGCAGTCATCCTGGCTTCACTCGCTTCGACGCCGGCAAAGACCCTGAGCCAGCAGCAGACCGGCGTCGGCGTGATCGGTGTTCATGTGCTCCAGAATGGACGGCCCCTGGTCGGCCAGTGGATCGACCTCGGCAGCAGAGTAATCGGCCGCCGAAACCCAGCCCATGGCGCCGAAACCCCCGACGAAATAGAGGTCCTCGATCACCATCCGATAGAACGCGAAATCGTCGAAGTCGACCCAGTAACTGGCGTTTTCATAGCGCGCCAGATAACGCTCCCGGATCGAGTCCAGCTGCGCCTCGGGCACCCTGGTGGCTCGGCCCATCAGGGTCACTCGGCCAGCGCCCAGGGGGTCACCTTCGGTCTCCGTCTGGGTGACCAGCAGACTGGTCCGCGGCTCGTCGGTCAAGTTCTGGGTGTGCATGGCCATTGTGCTGATCAGAAAGCAGGGGCTGCCTTCCTCATCCAGCCCATAGGGCATCACCGAGCCGAAGGGCCAGCCGGGATGCTTACGGGAGATAGTAGACAGGCTGCCGACACGGCCCAGATGGACGAGGGTGCGAGCCCGATCAGCATGGCTGGGATCGGGCAGCGGCTGCTGCTCTTGTTCCACTCTATTTCCGCCATGCTGGCGGGGCGGCTTGCTGGCCATCTATGGAGCACCGGTGAGGGCGAGCACGCAGTCTTCCTCAGTGGTCTGGTGTAGGAGATCCGCAATCCTGGCAACACTCGCGCTCAGCAGGTCGTCAAACAGCCGATACGTAGCCATGGTGCCTCCTTTGGTTGGTGTCCATTATCGGGTTGAAGATGAGGCAAATTCTGCTACGATTGCAAGGAAGAACGCCCGTCGGTGTGGGCATCCGACAGCACGACGGCCTCCGACACGAATCCAGGCCGGATCTAAGCGATGGCAACGACCATTTCGCGTTGTCAAACCGTTATCTGCCGCTGTCTCCGAGGGAGACTGTCAGATGCTGGGGATAGTTCGAAGCGCAGAACTCCCTCAGGTAGCTGTCATCGTTCAAGTCACGAAGGAAATCGCCTGTAACTTTCTGAGAAGTGATCTGTCGTGTCACGGAGAGCTTTCGCCGTGCTGAGTTGATGCATTTCAGAAATCGCCACAGGCATATTGCTGTCGCAAAGAGACTAAAAGCTGCGAGAGGAATGGTGAAGACCAGGAATCCAAATCCAAAGTCCCTGCCGCCCGCGACGACGCTCACAATTATATGGACACCGTAGACAGCAACAGCCAAGGCTGGAGCTGCGGATAGCAAGATCATGCACGCGTATACCAGATCGCCCCCAGGCTTGTGAGCCGCCCTGGGCATGTTCATAAGTTCACGATATAGATAGGAGAGCCACATGACTCACTCTCTTCACAAGCTGGACGGTGCCATTGCGACCGCGGACTTAACCAAGTGACGGAGGAGATGGATAGCTGACACGTTAGCCGCTCTGGCCTCGCTCACCCTGAAGAGCTTGCATTTCCAGCTGTATCTCAATCTCATCAGCTGCCGGAATATCCGCTTGAAGGCTCTCACTGCAACATAAATGATCGCCATATTTCTGGATATGAAGTTCATGCGTCACCTCCCTGCGAGGGTGGTCTTCGAAGCGGGCACGCTGTGGTGAATGTCTGTCGAAAACTTACTCAATCCACTGCATCGATGCCTGTCTCAGGACCGTTTGATAGCTTCCCGTTCCTGAGGGTCATATCCTTGAAGTGGCTCAGAAATCGGCGTTGGAGGATGAGGGGTTGGCCCAGAGCTGAGCGGCCGGAGGTGCTGTCGGAGTATGTAGACGACGACACATGGCGCTGGTCAGAACGGCTGCCCTACCGCCTCGGTAAGGAACTTCATATAGGCAGTTGTCGACTTGCACGTAGCGGCGAAGACCGTGGGAAAATCGACCGTGCAGACCTCTTTCTCGCTGAGGTCCGCCACGGCGATGAAGTCCTTGCGCATGAGGTCAGCAATGAGCGGATGTTCGCGGTCGAAGCCGGCTGGCGGTCGCTTGTAGACTTCACCCTCGAGCCTAAAGCCGTGTCTGCCGAAGGCGGCGCTCTTCATTGCCTTCTTCCACCGATCAGGGTGCTCTACAATCGCGGTGCGGATCTGCCTCGCCACCGCCAACTCGGGGTGCCAGATGCCGGCGCCCATGAACACTTCCCCTGGATCAAGATGCAGGTAGAAGCCCGGCGCGTGTGCATTTTTCGCGTTCTCGTGGCGGAAGTGCACACCGGCGTGGGTCTTGTACGGCGACTTGTCCTTGGAAAAGCGTATGTCGCGAAAGATGCGGAACAGGGAGCCGCCAACCTTCTTGGCCTCGGCGCGGTAGTGGGGGCTGATCTTGTAAAGAGGCCCGGTGAAGTCGTCGATGAAAGCCAGTAGTGGGCCGCGCACGTCGTCCTCGTAGCGCTGCTTGTTCGCCTGGAACCAGTCGCGGTCGTTGTTCTTCTTCAAATCGCGGAAGAAGCGGAACAGCTTCGGGGTGATGTATGGATTATACGTCGCCATCGGCTCACAGACTCCATCGGGGGTGACCTGCTCCGCCTGAGGCGGGCAGCGCGTATCGGGATTCAACGAATCTGCTCGTCGGATGCAACCGAGGCAACCGTCCAGATTCCGGCACCACAAGCCGCCACAGGATTACTGGCTGGGTAGTGACTGTGAGATGGTTCCGCTGTCGCGAGATAGAGGATGGGTCAGCGTGGCTGTAGCCATAAGAGGCTTGCCTGTCGTTGTCGCGCCAAGCCAAGCTTGGGAAAGGGGGATGAGATGTAACATAGAACTCTGAAACCTTTCGGAGGAGCCCTGCGGGTAAGCAAGCCTGCCCAGAAAAGCCTGACCAGCAGCTGGAAGCGAGTCTTGCGCTATGTGGGGAGACCCATCCGGCGAAGCGTAGACAGCGAGCCCGAAAGCCATGCGATTGAACCTCGAAACGCACAATGTGGGTGCCTTCGTCCTCAACGAAGCGGGGGCTGTACGGAAGTCCTGTAGGGGTCTGGGACAACCGGCCTGCCGGGGTCAGAGAACATGGCAAACGGGCAATGGGGGCTCCCCAGGAACTTGGGAGATCCTGTCATCTCCACCGGAAGACGCGGCTGTGGGGGTTGCCGCACCCGAAAACTCCTGGTCGATCGGGTTCCACGTCTCGGGCCGATCGAAGCGAATGACGAGGCGTCCCGAGTGGTACTGCCAAGCGAAGGAGAACGAAGCGCGGCGGGACGGGTGGCAGGAAGTCGTAGCGTCCTGATAGTACTGATGAAGCCGGGGAACGGGATCCGCCGGACCCGGTGGAGGGAAGCGGGACGTCAGATCATGGACCCGTTGAAGGGACACATCGCGAATGCATCGGAATTCGAACACGGTGTTAACGAAACAGCAACGGATAGCACAGCTGGCGAAACAATCTCCGCAGATGGGATTTACCTCGCTGGCCCACCTGATGGACCTCGACTGGCTGCGCGAGGCTTACCGGCGAACCCGGAAGGATCGGGCCGTTGGCGTGGACGGACAGACGGCCGCTGAGTACGAGCAGGACTTTGAGGGGAACCTCGAGTCGCTGTTAGAGCGCGCCAAGTCCGGTCGCTACAAAGCGCCGCCGGTGCGACGAACGTATATCCCGAAGGCGAGCTCGCCGTCGGAGACCCGGCCGATTGGCATACCTACCCTCGAGGACAAAGTCCTGCAACGGGCGGTGGTGATGCTGTTGGAGCCGGTGTACGAGCAGGATTTCTTCGAGTGCTCGTATGGGTTTCGGCCCAAGCGTTCGGCGCACAAGGCACTGGAGGCCCTGTGGAAACAGTTGATGGGCACTCAGGGGGGCTGGGTTTTAGAGATCGACATCCAGCAG